>CAVVXG010000011.1:0-83141 GCA_963752125.1 uncultured Pseudomonadota bacterium
GAGGAAATATTGTATCGCGGGGGGTGACGTTTCCAAACCTGCTATCCATGTTTTTCACAAGGGATGTGAAGAGCAAGCTGCAACAGGATACGTATATCCAGAGGGCTCGCATGTTCGGCGCGCGTGGGGAATATTTGTCCCACTTTGAGCTGACCATTCCCAAGCTTTATACCAGACTGGCATCGGTGTTTTGTGTTTCATCGGCTTGCATTGCAGGCGATAGAGAACAATAAAGTGTCGCCTGTCTGGATCGGAGACCCTCGTATCTCCATTGCGGCGTCGTCGAGTATTGACCGGACGGTTGACCTCGATAAAGGAGAGATGTCATCCACATTTTCGATATCGCCGATCTGACGAAGTTGAACACGATTGTGCAGTCCGGGCCGACTGAAATTGACACTCTAAGGGCGTTGGAGCGGGAGGTTGGGGTCGCAATGCCGGGCTATCCGATTAAATATCTAGAGTCAGCACTTAAGCAGAGCGAGGGTACTCTAGCTATTCACACGGCGGGCTCGATCAAGGGTTACAAAGAGTCGGCCGATAGGGAGGCAATTTCACGTTCCAAAGGGTTCTTAGGCACGCCGCAGTTGGAGGAAAATAAGTTTCCGGGCGCGCAGCACCATATCAAGATCATGTACAACGAAAAGGGGAAGGGGCGGGTATTCTATAAGAACCGTGGTGGCGTGCAGTTCGTACAGAATCGTGGGCGCAAGTGAGTAGTGGAGCTGGGTCTTGCGGCCCCGGCAATCTGGTATGCGACGCAGGCTGTTTTCGATTAGGATTTCGGGGTGTGTCGGGTGCGCTCAAATGGTTCGCGCAGTGGTTGATCCCCGCATAGTGACAAAAGGCCGTGTTGAAATCTCATAAAAAAACGATTGCGGAGACTTTGGGGCGTGGCCCAATTCATCCGTTTCCTGCCCGCATGGCGCCCGGTATCGCTCTTGAGGCGTTGGGAGAGGCGAATGCTTTGTTGCGGGTCCTGGACCCAATGGCGGGCTCCGGTACGGTACTCGCGGTAGCCCGTGCCAATGGGCATCGCGCATTTGGTGTTGATCTCGATCCTCTCGCCGTGCTGATGGCGCGAGTATGGACACGAACAATCGACGATCAACAGGTTAGGGATTGTGCGACGGCCGTGCTTAGTCGAGCGCGTCGAATATTCACATCGATACCGGCGTCGAAAGCGTACCCGACAGGGAGCGATTCGGAGACGCGCGCGTTTATTCGGTACTGGTTTGATGGCTACGCGCGCCAGCAACTCACTGCCTTGGCGCAGACGATTGGGGAGTGTGGATGATCGCGCAATGCGCGAGGTTCTGTGGTGCGGATTTTCGCGACTAATTATCACAAAGCAGGCGGGCGCCTCGCTTGCGATGGATTTGTCACATAGCCGACCGCACAAGACTTTTCGCACGCGCGCCACAGAAACCGCTAACCAATTTTTTGACGGCGGTTGATCGGGTAGTGTCAAGTTGTCCGCAGTCGGCCCGGGAGGCGGTCGGTCCCGTCGCTAATGTGAGCATTGGGGACTCTTTGGTGGAGGTCGATGCCCATAACAACCGTTGCGTACGGGCACCGCGACTGGCGAGTGCTTTCCAACGGGGCGAGGCGACGAGCTCCTCATAGATTGCATAGGCACCGCAAGCGCTCGCAATCGCGGCAGTACCGCGAAGCTTGCGAGCCTCGGGGTTACCCTGGGCACCCTTGGCCGCCAGGTCATCGAGTTGCTTGTCGACGAGTGTATCGATGCGGCTCAAGAAGAAGCTCGCCACGGAGGCGATGTTGTCGATCGCCTTACCCGCGGCCAGGCGTGCCTCGAGGCCATCAAAGTAGGCATTCGCCACGGCGCGATAGCGCTCCGGAGAGAACAGTAGAGTTACGTTGACGTTGATGCCGGCGGCAATGGTGTCGCGAATTGCAGGAAGACCCGCTTCGGTGCCCGGGATCTTGATCATGGCGTTCGGACGCTCGAGCCGGCCCCACAGGCGCTTCGCTTCGGCATTGGTGCCGGCAGTGTCATAAGCCAGGTGCGGCGAAACTTCCATGCTGACGAAGCCGTCGGCGCCGTTGCTACTGTCGTAAAGCTTGGCGAACAAGTCGGCAGCGCGACGCAGATCCTCGATGGTCAGCGTCTCATAGAGCGCGATATTGGAGGCTTCCTTGGGCAGCAGTTCCGCGATTTCACGCTGATACTGCGGCTCCTTATTAATAGAGGCCGCGAAGATCGCCGGGTTGGAGGTCACCCCCGCGACGCCGTCCTCCTGGATGAGCCGTGCGAGCGCGCCGTCATCGAGCATGGTGCGGCCAATGTCGTCCTGCCAGACGCTCTGGCCGAGCTTGCGCAATTTCAGCAGGGGGTTGTCAGCATTTGCGTTCATGCGAAGGTCCTTACGCACTCGGGGCGCGTTCAGTCTCAAAATTTGGGCTCTCTTGCGGACTATCGTGCCATATCCAGTTCTGGACTTCCGGCATGTCCTCGCCCCGCTGGACGATATAGCGGGCGTGCTCAGTAAGATTGTCCCGCATCAGCTGCCGCAGGTGGGCCGCGTGGTAGCCGAGCTTGGGTACACGATCGATCACGTCCATGACCAGGTGGAATCGGTCCAGGTCGTTACGGACAACCATGTCGAACGGTGTGGTGGTTGTGCCCTCTTCCTTGAAGCCGCGGACGTGCAAATTGTCGTGGTTGTGGCGCCGGTAAGTGAGCCGGTGAATAAGCCACGGATAGCCGTGAAAGGCGAACAGGATAGGCTTGTCGGTCGTAAACAGGGTGTCGAACTCGCGAGTCTTGAGGCCGTGAGGATGCTCCTCCTCAGGCTGCAGCGTCATGAGGTCGACGACGTTCACCACTCGGATCTTGAGCTCCGGGAGATGCTTGCGCAGGATGCTCACGGCAGCCAGCGTCTCCATGGTAGGAACATCTCCAGCGCACGCCATGACGATGTCGAGATTGCCATCGGTATCGTTGCTCGCGAACTCGAAGATCCCGATTCCGGCGGCACAATGTTTGATTGCGGCATCCAGGTCGAGCCACTGCAGCTCTGGCTGCTTACCCGCGATGATCACGTTCACCACGTTGCGACTGCGCAGACAATCGTCCGCGACACACAGCAGCGTGTTGGCATCGGGCGGCAGATAGACGCGCACGACGCTCGACTTCTTGTTGACGACAACGTCGATAAAGCCAGGGTCCTGGTGCGAGAAGCCGTTGTGGTCCTGGCGCCAGACGTGCGAGCTCAACAGAATGTTGAGCGAGGCGATATCGCGTCGCCAAGGGATGCGCCGCGCGGCCTCCAGCCATTTCGCATGTTGATTGAACATGGAATCGATAATGTGGATGAAGGCTTCGTAACACGCGAACAAGCCGTGCCGGCCGGTGAGCAGATAGCCCTCCAGCCACCCCTCGCACTGGTGCTCGGAGAGCACCTCCATGACGCGTCCGTCGGGGTTGAGGTGGTTATCGCCGGGGATGATCTGGCCGAGCCAGGTGCGCTCGGTCACCTCGAACACGGCATCGAGGCGGTTCGAGCTGGTCTCATCGGGGCCGAACAGCCGGAAATTGCGCGCCACCGCGCTATTCTTGAAGACCTCGCGCAGCCACTTGCCCAGAACGCGGGTCGACTCGGCTGTCTTCACGCCCGCCTTCGGAACTTCGACGGCGTAAGCGGCGATGGGTGGCAGTGTCAGCTGCGCCAACAACAACCCACCGTTGGCATGCGGATTGAAGCCCATGCGGCGCGCACCCTTGGGCGCCAGCTCCAGAATCTGCGGTTGCGGCGTGCCCTGGGCATCGAACAGCTCGGCAGGACGATAGCTGCGCAGCCACTCCTCCAGCATGCGCACGTGCGCGGGGTTCGTGGCCAACCCGGCCAGCGGCACCTGGTGGGCACGCCAGGTGCCCTCCACCTGCACGCCGTCGACCATCCGCGGACCGGTCCAACCTTTAGGAGTCTGCAACACGATCATGGGCCAGCGCGGCCGGAAGATCCGGTCGGCGCCGCGGGCGCGTTCCCTGATGGTAGCGATCTCATCGAGCGCCCGATCGAGCGTCGCCGCCATCTCCTGGTGCATGCGCTGCGGATCATCGCCCACCACGAAATACGGCTGCCAGCCATAACCGATGAGCAAACTCTCCAGCTCGGCGCGCGGGATGCGCGCAAGGATGGTGGGGTTCGCGATCTTGTAACCGTTCAGATGGAGAATGGGTAACACTGTCCCATCGCTCACCGGATTGAGGAACTTGTTCGAGTGCCATGCCGTGGCCAGGGGCCCGGATTCCGCCTCGCCATCGCCAATCACACAGGCGACGAGGAGATCGGGGTTGTCGAAGGCCGCGCCAAAGGCGTGCGATAGCGAGTAACCGAGCTCGCCGCCTTCGTTGATCGACCCGGGCACATCCGGCGCGCAGTGGCTGGGAATACCACCGGGGAAGGAAAACTGCTTGAACAGGCGCTGCATGCCTGCGGCATTGCGCGGCACCGCAGGATAGAGCTCGCTATAGCTACCCTCCAGCCAGGTGTTGGCCACCAGGGCGGGTCCGCCGTGCCCGGGACCGATGATGGGAATCATGTTCAGGTCGCGCGCCAGGATCACCCGGTTCAGATGCGCATAGATGAAATTCAATCCCGGCGTCGTACCCCAATGCCCCAGCAACCGAGGCTTGATGTGCTCCAGCGTCAGAGGTTCGGTGAGCAGCGGATTGTCCAGGAGATAGATCTGACCCGACTCCGAGGTAGTTTGCCGCACGCCACCAAGCGTGCACGCGCTGCAGCTCCACTTCGGTGAGGGCACCTTGGCTCGCTTTCAGCTCGGCGGACATCGCGACTTCCTCAGGGGTAGGCTATTGGGGTGCTGTGCTGGGGCTCCTCGACGTAGCAGGAACTATTCCGGCGCGGAGCCATTCCTGGAGCAGACCATTTTGGCTGGCGTCGTTCTATAGCGTCTTGTACGGATTCATTGCGACAACCTAATGATCATCGTGACCCTCAACAGCGGCAGCACTTCGGTCAAGCTGGCCGCCTACGACACCGCAGCCGGTAACGCTCCGGCATGCCTCGAAAGCGACCACCAGAGCGGTGGTGACATCGAGGCGCGCGCCGTATTGAGCACCTTTTTGGGTAAGCTTCGCTCGCCGCCTGATGCAGTGGTCCACCGGGTCGTTCACGGTGGCGAACGATTCACTCAACCGGTACGTATCGACGGGGGCGTCATCACGGAGCTCAGGCATTTATCGCAGCTCGCGCCGTTACACAATCCGAAAGCGCTCGAATGGATCGACACAGCGCGGGCGCTCTGCGGAAAGGGTGTCGTACAGGTCGCGGTGTTCGATACCGCATTTTTTGCAGCGCTTCCACGCCACGCAGCCGAGTACGCTTTGCCCGCGCGCATCGGTATCGACCATGGCGTACGACGCTATGGTTTCCATGGCCTCGCGCACGAGTCCATGTGGCGTCGCTGGCGCGAGTTATATCCGGCGCTGCCCGAGGGCGGCCGGCTCATCACGGTGCAACTGGGCGGCGGGTGCTCGATCACCGCGATCGAGAAAGGCCGGCCACTCGACAACTCCATGGGATTTTCGCCGCTCGAGGGGCTGGTGATGGAAACGCGCTGCGGCGATATCGATCCCTCCATCCTCCCCTACTTGCAGAAACGGCTGTCCTTGACGCCTGAGCAGATCATCGGGGTGTTGAATCGAGAATCGGGCCTTCTGGGTGTGTCAGGCAAACATGACAACCCCGGGGAGCTGCTCGCCGATTCGGCGCCGCAATCACAGTTTGCAGTGGACATCTATTGCTATCGGCTGCGCAAGTACATCGGAGCGTATTGCGCGGTTCTGGGCGGATGCGACGGCATCGTGTTCGGGGGTGGAGTGGGAGAGCACGTGCCGGAGGTGCGCGAGCGTGCGCTTGCGGGTATGGAATGGGCGGGGATCGAGTTAGATAGTGCGGCCAATCGCGCGGCCCGGGGGGCGGAAGCAGCGATTCACTCTACCGGCAGCCGGGTGCGGGTACAGGTCGTGCCGGTGGACGAGGAATTGGTCATGGTGCGCGGGGCAGTGGCTGCGATGGGAGAACAATGACCTCGGCGGTGACGCCCAGTCGGGCACGCCTGGCGCCGCCGGGGGCCTTGCGGGCACGGGGCTTGCCACGCACCTTCAGAGCCCTCTAGCAAAGGCGCTCAGGTGTATGCGTAAATCCATCAACCTTGAACTAAAACCACTCAGGAACGCCGCTATGAATCAATTTTTCGATGCAGGGAAACTGGCTGACGACATCCACTCGCTGGTGAGTGACGCCGAGGCTCTGCTGAAGGCCACCGCCGGGCAGGCGGGTGAGAAAGCCACCGAGGCCCGTGAGCGTGCGGAGGAGTCGTTGCAGGCGCTGCGCGACAGGCTCGAGGACCTCGACGGCGTCGTGAAGGGACGGGCCAAACAGGTTGACGGCTATGTGCGTGACAACCCATGGCAGGCGCTGGCGATCGCGGGCGGTGTGGCGCTGCTGCTTGGAATACTGATGGGACGTAGCAAGTAGTGGACGAGCGCGTACCAGCAATGGATCCGGAGGCCATGGGCGGCGAGTCGCACGTCGGTGCGCTTCGCGGCCTGCTGGCGGCCGGGCTCGACGCTCTGAAAACGCGGCTCGATCTGGCCACGGTGGAAGTCGAGCTCTATCTCATCAAGTTCGTCCGGATGCTGCTTTGGGCGCTGGCCGCCCTGGCCTGCGCGCTGTTGGCATTGGTGTTTGGACTCGTCAGCATCGTGGTGGCCTTGTGGGACAGCCACCGGATGTTGGGTTTGCTGGGCGGCACCGGTTTGTTTGTCGTTCTGGCCGTGATATTCGGCGCAATCGGTGCCCGAACGTTTCGCGGCCGTCCGAACCTGCTGGAGGGCTCGGTGCAACAGCTCGACCACGATCAGCGCAGTGCGAGGGGTACACCGTGAGCCGAGTACAGGAGCTGGAAGAAAAGCGGCGCGCCCTGCTCGCCAAATGCGAGGAGCAGCGGGCGGAGCTCACCTACAGGCTCGAGCAGCTACGGCCCTCAGCTCAGCTGGCAAATCTCTCGGAGCGTGCGCCAGCGATGGCGCTGAATCATCCACTGGCGTGGCTGGCCGCGCTGGCGGGAATCGTAAGTTTGCTCAAGCCCAAGCGAATGTTGTCTTGGGTGACGTTCGCTACCGGAGCAGTGTCGATCTTGTCGCGGGCCACGGCCCTATGGAAGGTATTTCAGAGCCTGCGCTCACTACGGAAGGGATTTCGCTAAGCAGCTATCGGCGCGGCGAGGCGTCGGCGGCTGCCGCCGTTGGCGGCACTGTTTCCGCAGGGGTCGTAGTTGCCTGACCCGGGTTTGACACTGCCGGCTGCGTCGATGACGCCGCAGGTTGTTGGCCCGCGTGAGCATCGGCCGATGAGTTCTGCCCTGGGGCGGCCCCCTGACCAGCCTCCGCTGCGGGCGCTGCAGGTGCATCACTCGGGTGCGGATTTGAAATCTCAGCCGCAGCCTGGGCCGGGTCCATGTCCGCCTGCAGCCCAACGACGGTGGGAATGCCATTGGCCGCCTGCAGGGCCTGTTTGGCGAAGTCCCAATGGATGGCGGCGGTCGTATTACCCAAAGCCTGGTCGAGCTTCTGAGACAGTACCTCCATGTTGGTCTCAGCGGTATTCTGGCCCTCATCGTCAACCGGCGGATGCGCCTCGACCAGCAGCTCGCCATCGGCGAATGCCACTTTCACCGGCTCGTTGATCAGCCAGACCTTGGTTCCGACGGGGATCAGCGGAAACAGCGCAGCAACGTCCTCCGGATACATGCGGATACAACCGTGGGTAATGGCCATACCGACCGCCATCGGATTGTTGGTTCCGTGGATGAGATAAGTGCCATTGCCGGCCGCCAGACGCATCGCGAAGTCACCGAGCGGATTCGCCGGGCCGGGCTTGACGGGCCCCGCAGGCAGCGGGTCACCGTTCGCGGCGTGCTCCTTGCGCACACTCTCGGGCGGATACCAGAAAGGATGCTTCGTTTTCTGGGTGACGCGGGTCTCGCCAAGTGGCGTCTTCCAGTCCATCTTGCCGATGCTCACCGGATAGGTGATCACCACGGACTTCTCGCCCTTCTTCGGCTTCGGGTAGTAGTAGAGCCGGTGCTCCGGCAGATTGACCACAACACCTTCGTGCGGGCCGGCAGGCAGGATGCGCCGACCCGGCAACATGATTTGGGTGCCATCGCCCGGCAGCCACATGTCGACTCCGGGATTGGCACGGATGATCTCGTAGTAGCCCAGGCTGTTGCGCCGCGCAATATCCAGCAGCGTGTCCTTGTACTCCGTCTTGATGTGGGAGTCGGCTCCGACGACGGACGAGCCGTCGGTCGGGAGCTCATACACCGTAGCCTGGCTGGCGGCGGTGGCGAAAAGCCCGCAAAAAAGCAGTGCACGGAGCGGTGCGCGTATCATGTAGTTTCTACCAAAATCCTTGTATGTCATTGATATGACTTGATTTCATACCCTTCTGGGCCTGGGCCGACCCACTATTGTAGACAATTACGCGCTCCCGTCGTTCGCAAAATACAGGCACTTCCCTTGCTGTGCATCTCTCAAGTCCACAACCAAAGGAGGCAGGAGCCATGCGCTTCCTCGTGAAATTCTCGGCTGTCGCAACGGTTGCCGTACTCTCTACCGTCGGATGCCGCGTCATGCACCATGAAGAAACGGCGGGGCAGTATGTCGATGACACGACCTTGAGCGCGCGCGCCAATACGGCATTGATCAAGGACAGCAACGTCAAAGCGAGCGACTTCAGCCTGCAGGTGTATCAAGGACATGTGACACTGACGGGCGTCGCAAAAACCTCAACCGAGGCGAAACTCGCTGAGGAAGACATCCGCGCAATCGATGGTGTGAAGAGCGTCAAGAACGACGTGCGAATCGCCTCCGCCGATACGGCAGTTCCGAAATAGCCCAACACTGAAGTACGATGCGGGCTCGTGAATCGAGCCCGCAAACTTTCCCGAGACTTTTACGCACCAGGCACGCTCGCCATAGCACGTGACCTGATCGGCATGCACCTCGTGCATGACGATAGTGGCACGCTGCGCGTCGGTCGCATTGTCGAGACCGAGGCTTACATGGGGCCCGAGGACCTGGCGGCCCACTCCTCTCGCGGCCGCACCGCACGCACCGAAGTTATGTTTGGCGAGCCGGGCCATGCTTACGTGTATTTCATCTATGGCTTTTGGAACTGCCTCAATGTCGTCACCGCGGCCGCCGGCGTGCCGCATGCGGTGCTACTGCGCGCGCTCGAGCCCGTCTCGGGTATTACTGACAAAACATGGGGACCCGGATTGCTCTGTCGGGCGATGAACATCGACCGGCGTTTGAACGGCGTCGACCTGCTCGGCGAAGTGCTGTGGTTGGAGCGCCCGCCCGGAAAAAGCAAACGACCTCGAATCACACGCACCCCCCGCATCGGTGTCGACTACGCGGGCGATTGGGCCAAGCGGCCCTGGCGGTTCTTCGACAGCAATTCGCCGTACGTTTCCACCGCTCCCGCGCGCACGCGCCCGACGCTTGGTTAACGGGCGGCCCGTCCGGGTCGACCGTTCTTCGGCCCGTCTGGGCCGACCGTTCCCTGACCCGTCTGCGCAGACCGTTCTTGTGCCGACCTGTCGGCGTTTACGGACAATGCCGGTCTGCGAGTCCGACGTGCCGTATCATTCGGTCGCGGTGCCCGTTCAACCCGAGCCTGAACGAAACGACAATTGCCTATCATGTCCATTCGAGCCACCCTCTTTGCCTTAGCTCTCGCCATTGCCTGCATGCCGCTACGGGCGGCACCTCTGGTGGAAGGCACCGACTACCGCAGCCTGGAGCCGGTGCAGCACACCGATGTTCCCGCCAAGATCGTCGTGATCGAGTTCTTTTCGTACGGCTGCCCCCATTGCAACGAGTTCTACCCCATGCTCACTGCCTGGGCGGCGAAGCTACCCAAGGACGTGGTCGTGGAAAAGGTCGCCACGGGAATGGGAAGAACCGCGTGGACGAATCTCGCGAAGACCTACTACGCGCTGGCCGCGACGGACGACCTGTCGCGCCTGGACGGGCAGGTTTTCCACGCGATCCACGAAGAACATAAGCCACTGTTCGACGAGAAGGCGATCAGCACATGGGTCGCGGCGCACGGTGTCGATGCGGTGAAGTTCACCACAGCTTTCGACTCATTCGGCGTGAACACCAAGCTCACTCAGGCCGAGCAGTTGGTCGATACCTACAAGATCGACGGTGTACCCAGTCTGGCGATTGACGGCAGGTATGTCGTCATGGGCAACACGTTCGAGCAGGTGCTGAGTAACGCCGATGCGCTGATTGCGAAAACGCGCGCGGAGCGCGGCGCAGCTCACAAGTAGCGCTGCGCCGCACCTCGACCCCGAGCGAAACCCACCAACGAAGCCGCGCCGGCGCGGCAAGCCTCAAGTGTAGTGCCAGTAAGCCTGCGTCACGCAGGGCAGCTCACCCAGCTTCGCAGCGATCAGTGACAGGCGCGACTCTTCGAGGCCCGCGACGTCCAGCTGGATGTTCAGAGCATCGGTGGTGGTGAACTCAGCGATGACGCGCCTGGGCAGGACACCCAGATTTTGAAAACGCTCCAGGACGCGCATCAGCACGCCCGCGTCAGCCTCTGCTACGACTCGCAGCCGCAGCAGCGAAAGTGACTCGACACTACCCATGACATCCAACCCCTCACCAACTCATTCTCGACACGAATCCCCACAGCGACCGTCGCCTTCGCGATAGTCGGCCTGGTAATTCGTCCAATGAGCTGTGCGGGTTGGGTCATGGGTTTCCAGTCATCTTTCCTGGTCAAGCATGGCTGGACGCGGCGCGCCTGTCAACGCCGCGGAGTGTAAGCACTGCTCAGCACCTGCCCTCCTGCCGCGGTGGTGGCGGGCGGTGCCCCGGGTGTGCGGACTCTTTCCTCCGCGTTGGCCATGGGCACCGACACTGTCGCTGTTGCTCCCGGCGCCTGCGGTGGCCGCACCAGAGGACCGGTATCGGGCAGGGCCGCGAGATTGAATAGCTCCGGACGGAGCGTCCGATAGCGCTCAACTCCCACGAACAGTGTGGACGGATCACGTTCCAGGCGGCGCGCAACCTCAGCAAGGGTGGCTACACCCCGTTCTGTCGCGTACCACGTGATCAACGCGCGCGCCAGAGAGAGGCGCCGCTGCCGCGAGCGCGACAACACCTCGCTGCGCTCGACTGCGAGTGTGCAGGACACCGTATCGATCACCTGGTCGAGCGAATAGCTGCTGCGATGGACCTGCATATGGCGCGGAATATCGGCCACGAACTGGCGATCTCCCAGCACCCGCGGATCCTCATCGCTGCCGCGTTCGAAGTGAACACCCTCATCTGGCGCGGGCGCCTCGGACATAAATCGCCCGTAGGAGGAACGCGCCTGATCCGGCCGTTGCGACAGCATGCGCAGCGCGACCCCCGTCGTGAGCCACGGAACATGCGCCATGCCGCTATAGGCACGCTGGCTGCTCAGCGTGTATTCGTTGGGGTCCGCCAGAATCCCCGAGCGCACCGGAATCAAATGCAGGTAACGAACCAACTTCAAGAGGTACGCATCCGGATCGATCAACAGGGAGTGGTATCGCTGTTGGAACAGATGCCCGCCGTTACCCTGGCGGCGATGCACACGGCGTGCATACTGACTACTGAGCCGCTGCATGAGCCGCCCCACTGGCATATCCGTGACCTGCAAAGCCAAGTGGATCGCGTCGACCTCCCAGCAGAATGCGTGCACGCGTGCGCGGCACCGTGCAAGCATCGTAGCCAGGAGCCGCTCGAAAGTAGCGTAATCGGCGGCGTCGGTGAAGATTGGTTGGCGAGCGTTACTACGTTGAACCACGTAGTAAACACCGCCAGGTACATGAAGTCTGGATCGGCGTGACATCCTTTTCCCCTGATACCGGATTTCCGGTTGCTCAATCATTGAGCAGCTACGCGTTGCGACGTTGCCGCGTGATCCTCCTCTACAATGTCGCCGCAAGCAAGCGACACCGTCCACGTCCCCTTTCCATAGTGCAACGACGGACGCAAGACTAAAAACAAAAAGCAGGCAGCTACTGACCCCCGCCTTGGGTGCCGGAACACAAAATCCTTTCGTTGTTACCGGTACCGAGAAGCGCTAGGTCCCTATCTCACGGACAAGTGGTCTGCACGTACTCCCTCGACACCATCCGCTCGACAACGTTCACGCGGGAGACAGTAACTGCCACTTTCGTTACTGCAGTGACTCGGGGAGATATCTCACTGCGAAGCAAAAAATATTTTATTTTTTGTGTTTTGCTGGATTGGACCAAAGGCCAAGCCGGCGCTCAACGCTACCGCAGCGCAGGCATACTGTCACGCTGTCGAAACGGCGGCAAGCTCAAGAAGCTGACTGCCCTCCGGGACCCGGTCGCCGCGCGCGAAATGCACCACCTTCACCACGCCATCGCTCGGGGCGCGGATGCTGTGCTCCATTTTCATCGCTTCAATCACCATGAGCACATCGCCGGCCGCTACCGACTGCCCTACTTTGACCGCCACCGCGGCAACGACGCCGGGCAGCGGTGTAGTGAGACCACCCTGCGTGGCCGTCGCCGAAAACTCCTTCAGGCGAGGATCCTCGAGTGAGACCTCAAAGTGCTCACCTCGAGTCCAAAGGTGGATTCGGGAGTCCTCGCGAAGGTAGCGGGCGTTGTCGCGCACCCCTGCAACGGTCACGGCAACGGTGTCGTTTGCGGAAACCGACAAGTCCGCCACGGACAGGGGTGTTTGAGCATCTACGACAACTGTGGTCGGGCTACCGCGAGTGAATGTGATCTCAACGGTGTGATCGTGTCCGCGCCACGAGAGTTTGTACTCAACCCGGGCGACCAGGTTGGGGGTAAAGCCGTCGACGATGTCCCATGGATTGGCCCATGGATTGGCCCATGGGCTGGCGCGATGGCCCGCGGAACCGGTGCTCGTCGATGAGGCGTGTACTACCAAAGCCGCGAGCGCGATCAACGAGGCATCCAGGTCCTTCGGTCCAGCGAACTGCGGGCCAACCTGCTGGAGAAAGGCAATACTGTGGCGGACTTCAAGAAAGCGCGCATCCCGTAAGACGCGGCTCAGCCACTTGTCATTCGTTTGTACCCCGACACAACGGATCTGCCCGAGTGCGGCTGCAAGCCGCAGCGCGGCCTGCGCGCGATCGGGAGCCCACGCAATGACTTTCCCCAGGAGGGAGTCGTAGGTTGCCGGAACGACATCCCCCGTAGTGAAGCCAGCGTCCACCCGAATCGACTCACCGGAGGGCCACTGCAGCAGGCGCAGGTCGCCTGCACTGGGGAGAAAGTCGCGATCCGGGTCCTCCGCGCAGACCCGCGCTTCGATAGCGTGTCCACGCAGGCTGATCTGTGCTTGGGTGAGGGGCAACGGCTCGCCGCTCGCAACGCGCAGTTGCCACTCCACCAGATCGAGGCCGGTCACAGCTTCGGTAACGGTGTGCTCCACCTGCAGACGCGTGTTCATTTCCATGAAATAGAACTCGCGCCCGTCGTACAGAAATTCGACGGTGCCCGCGCTGACATAACCGATCTCGCGCGCCACCAGCAGCGCCGCCGCGCGTAGCCGATCGTGAATCTCGGCGGGAAGGGCTGGAGCGGGCGCCTCCTCGATCAACTTCTGATGGCGGCGCTGAATCGAGCAGTCGCGATCGCCCAGGTGCACGAAATGACCGTGAGTATCCGCGAATACCTGCACCTCGATATGGCGAGGCGCGGGCAGATATCGTTCGAGCAACAGCGCGCTGTCGCCAAATGCACTCTCGGCGAGCCGTCGTGCTCCAGCCAGCGCGGCGCCTATCTCGGCCTTTTCATGGACGATCCGCATTCCTTTGCCGCCGCCGCCGGCCGCGGGCTTGATGATCAGCGGCAAACCCAACTCGAGAGCCGCGCGCTCCAGGTGCTCGAGATCCTGTTGGGAGCCTTCATAGCCGGGCAACACAGGAACACCCGCGGCGCGCATTCTTGCCTTCGCCACGATTTTCGAGCCCATGGCGGCAATCGCCGCGGCCGGCGGTCCCACGAACACCAGACCCGCATCCGCGCACGCCTGCGCAAAATGCGAGTTCTCGGAGAGAAAGCCGTAGCCCGGATGAATAGCCGCAGCGCCCGCCGCACGCGCGGCCTCCAGAAGACGCTCGGTGTTGAGATAGCTTTCACGTGCGGCCGCGGCTCCGATGTGGACCGCTTCGTCGGCTTCGCGCACGTGCTGCGCGTTGGCATCGGCGTCGGAAAAGACCGCAATGGTGCGCACACCAAGCCGGCGCGCCGTGCGGAAAATGCGGCAGGCAATCTCGCCGCGATTGGCGACCAGGAGGCTCTTAATCACTTGGGTGCTCAGCTCCTACATCCGGAATAGTCCGAAGCGGGTCTCCCGCTCCGGCGCGTTTCGGACCGCAGCAAGACACAGCGAGACAACACGGCGCGTGTCGACTGGATCGATTACGCCATCATCCCAGAGCCGGGCCGAAGCATAGTACGGATGCCCTTGGCGCTCATACTGATCTCGGATCGGCTTTTTGAACGCCTCTTCTTCCTCGGCGCTCCACGCGGTGCCCTTCATCTGATCGCGCTTCACGGTGGCCAGCACGCTGGCAGCCTGCTCGCCTCCCATCACCGAAATCCTCGAGTTGGGCCACTGGAACAGGAAACGCGGAGAGTACGCTCTGCCGCACATCGCGTAATTCCCAGCTCCGTAGCTTCCCCCAATGATGACAGTCAACTTCGGCACGTTCGCGCAAGCGACGGCGGTCACAAGCTTGGCTCCATCCTTGGCGATACCACCGGCTTCCGCGCGCTTGCCTACCATGAAGCCCGTGATGTTTTGCAGAAACAGCAGCGGGATTTGCTCCCGGCAGCAAAACTCGACGAAGTGTGCTCCCTTTAGCGCGCTCTCGGAAAACAGAATGCCATTGTTGGCAAGGATACCGACAGGATAACCGCCAATGTGCGCAAAGCCGCACACGAGCGTGGTGCCGTAAAGCTCCTTGAACTCGTCGAGCTCCGAACCATCGACCAGGCGGGCAATGACCTCACGAACATCGTACGGCTTGCGCAGGTTCGCGGGGACTACGCCGTAGAGTTCGGTCGGATCGTAGCGCGGTTCCAGCGTTGCTCGCGGCGGACTCGTATTCGGCGCGGCCTTCAAACGACTGACAATTCCTCGCGCGATTGACAGTGCGTGGGTGTCGTTCTCGGCGTAGTGGTCGCAGACGCCAGACTCCCTACAGTGCACATCCGCGCCGCCGAGAGATTCGGCGTCGATGTCCTCACCCGTGGCCGCCTTCACAAGCGGTGGGCCGCCCAAGAACACACGCCCCTGATTGCGGACGATGACATTCTCATCCGACATCGCAGGAACATAGGCGCCGCCGGCGGTACATGAGCCGTGAACAACAGCTATCTGCGCGATACCTTCAGCCGAGAGGGTCGCCTGGTTGTAGAAGATGCGGCCGAAGTGATCACGGTCGGGAAAAACTTCATCCTGCGCAGGCAGGAACGCGCCACCGCTTTCAACAAGGTAGACACACGGTAAGCGGTTCTCCCGGGCGATCTCTTGCGCACGCAGATGCTTCTTCACCGTGATGGGATAGTAAGTCCCACCTTTCACGGTGGGGTCGTTCGCAACCACTACACACTCACGACCGCTCACACGCCCTACCCCGGTGATGATTCCCGCCGAGGCAATGTCCGCGCTGTACATGCCGTGCGCAGCTAACTGCGACAGCTCCAGAAACGGGCTCCCCGTATCCAGCAGCACCCGGATCCGCTCTCGAGCAGTGAGCTTTCCGGCAGCGCGGTGTTTCTCTACGGCGGCCTTGGATCCTCCTTGGGCGACTCGCGCCGCTTCCCGCCGCAGCTCCTCGGCCAGAGACTGCATGAGGCGCGAGTTGTCGCGAAATTCCTCGGAAGTAGCGTCGATCCGGGTGGACAGTCGGGGCATCGCTCTTGTCACGGTTGCCGGTTTGTCGGACAATCATACGATCCTACTGTAGGCGAGGCAAGCTCATGGACGCCACTGAGTGCACCGATTTTGATTTTGGCTTGGGTCCCGATCTCGAAGAGATCCGCAGCCAGGTGCGTCGTTTCGCGCGTGAGATGATCGCGCCCCGGGCGGCTGAGATCGACCGTACCAATGAATTCCCGCGCGACCTGTGGCCTGCCCTGGGGGAGCAAGGGCTCCTCGGGGTCACGGTGCCCGACCGCTGGGGAGGCGCGAACCTCGGATATCTCGCGCACGTCCTCGTCATGGAGGAGATCTCGCGCGCCTCAGGGTCCATCGGCTTGTCATACGGCGCACATTCGAACCTGTGCGTGAACCAACTGCGACTCAATGCCACGGACGCACAGCGTGACCGCTATCTCCCGAAGCTGGTGAGCGGCGAGCACGTCGGGGCGCTCGCCATGTCCGAGCCTGGCGCCGGCTCCGATGTCGTATCGATGCAGTTGCGGGCGGAAAAGCGCGGCGACCACTACGTTCTCAATGGCCGCAAGATGTGGATCACCAACGGTCCGGATGCCGACGTTTTCGTGGTTTATACGAAAACCGAGCCTGCCGCGGGCGCTCGCGGCATTACCGCATTCATTGTCGAACGTGGTTACGCGGGCTTTTCGACCGCACAGAAGCTCGACAAATTCGGCATGCGCGGCTCAGGCACCTGCGAGTTGGTGTTCGATGACTGCGCGGTGCCGGCGGCCAACTTATTGGGCGCCGAAAACGGCGGCGCACGGGTATTGATGAGCGGTCTCGACTACGAGCGCGTGGTGCTCGCCGGCGGTCCCTTGGGACTGATGGCAGCGGCGCTGGATCTGGTGTTGCCGTATATTCATGAGCGTAAGCAGTTCGGGCAGCCGATCGGGACTTTTGAGCTGATGCAAGGCAAGATCGCGGACATGTATGGAGCCCTGAACGCAAGCCGCGCCTATGTGTACTGCGTGGCGCGCGCCTGTGATGCCGGGACGGTGAAGCGTCGCGACGCCGCCAGCTGCATTTTGTTCGCGGCAGACCGGGCCACGCAGGTGGCGCTCGAGTCGATTCAGGCGCTCGGCGGCAATGGATATATCAACGACTTCCCGGCGGGGCGGTTGCTGCGCGACGCGAAGCTGTATGAGATCGGTGCGGGCACTCAGGAGATCCGGCGGATGTTGATCGGGCGCGAATTATTCGAGGCGGCAGCGTGACACGCACACCGCGCGGCGCAGCTGATCGGGTTGTGACCGAGCGGTTAGCGAGGGAATCCCCAGCGGGGGCGGCCGAGCGCACCGCGCCGGAGGCTGTTCGCTTCGAGCAGATTTTGATCGAGCCCGCCTATCGCAAGGTGGCGGTGGCGATCGGCGAGCGGATCGTGAGCCGTAGCCTGCGTGAGGGTGAGCGTCTACCGCCCGAGACCGAGCTGGCGCGACAATTTGGCGTGAATCGCTCGACGATTCGCGAGGCTCTGCGAGAGCTCGAGAGTGGTGGGCTGGTGAGCCGCCGGCCCGGCTCGAAGCTGATGTCCGTAAGCCGTCCGCAGCACGACGCCATCGCCGAGGGTGTGAGCCGGGCGCTCGTCATGCACGACGTTACCTTCATGGAAGTGTGGTCGGCGCTGACGATTCTCGAGCCGCCGATCGCGGAGGAAGCCGCCCGGGCGCGCACCGCGGACGATCTGACGTCCGTGATGAACGCTTCGGAACGATATGTGGCGAGCAGCGTCGATACCGGGCTTGCGGTTCATCACACCGCCGAGTTTTTCCGTAGTGTTGGGCGCGCGACGCATAATCAGGTGCTCGGCCTCGCCCAAGAGCCCCTCCTGCAGCTCCTGGAGCCCTCGCTGCGCGTGATGATCGACAAGGTGCCGCAGGCGCGAGCCCGTATTGCGACGGCGCAAAAACGCATTCTCGAGGCACTCGAGCTGCGCGACACCGAAGGGGCGCGCAACTGGATGGCCAAGCACATTCGCGATTTTCGCAAAGGCTACGAGATCGCGGAAATCGATCTGCAGCTGCGGGTGACGGCAGGTTGAAGTAAAAAGCGTGCGAGGCGCCTGAGCACCTCGCACGCTATAACGCCGCCCCGACGAGATGAGGGGGTCAATCGTCGGCTGCGAACGATGCTCCTCGTGGCACATGAAGCCGCAAGGTCAACATGCGCGGCTCAAGGAGCACACTGCCGAATTTGCAAGGGACATGCCAGTGTTGTTGATATCGGAAATCAACCACTTAGGCGCTGATGGACAGGCAATCGGGCAACAACGGTGCAGCGGATACGCTCAGATGCCTCGTTTGCGGGCAATCGCGCCCTTCAGGGCGCCACCTGCACCTGATCCAACAGTCGCGCGGTCTCGCGTGACAGGATGCCCTCGAACAGCGGTTGTAGCTGCGCATAATACGTTGACGGCAGCGCCTTCAGATCCGGGGGCGGGACGAAGCTCGTCCATTCGAGCGCATAGTTGCCGCCCCATTCATGTCCCTTCAGCTCAGGCCCCGCCGGGGTGGGCGCGATGAGCAGCAGCTCCGTCATGCTGAACAGCGCCGGCTTGCCGTCCTGTGTCGCCTCGCCGCTGACAAAGCCCCAGCCACGCAGGTAGTCGGGCAGGTCCTTGCGGCGCGCGGACCCGCCATGGGTGGCATTGTTCAGGCCCGGCGCGAGCACGATGAGGGCTTGCAGTTGTTGGTTGTTGAGCAGGTGCCCTAACGGCAGGACGCACTCTTTGGGCAGGCTCTTGCCGAACCCGTTGTTCAGGAAACAATCCTCGCGGGCATGCTCGAGCTCGGCGCCCGGGGCGAGCGGCACCAAGGTGAGACCCATCTGCGCGGCGCGATCCTTGAGCGCATCCGCCAGCATCGCATCCGCAGACCAATCGACCATGTCGGTCTTCAAGAAACTGTCCTTGAGGACTTTGGCGCTGTGGTAGTGAGTAACTTCCGGATACAACAGATTGACGACGCCCACACGGGCGCCTTTCGGCAGGAGCAACGGTGTCGCGTCCTTGGCCGCCAATGGCGCACTGAACGCCAAAAGCCCGATTAGCCAGCCCCCAAAGACTCGTGACATAGTACCCCGCGCGGGAGTTATGTTCCCCGCTGTGCGAAGTTTAACGCGCCGGCCCGTCCACTAGATAGCCCTCCTACTATGTATCCCACAAAGCGCGGCCCCACCCGACCGGGTAGGAACGCGGATCGAGCAGGCGCCGCGCACCCGCCGAGGGCCCCGTGCCTCGTGACAGGCTCGAACGCCCTGACATGACCGATGCCGGCGTGGCATTCGAGCAATGGCTCACACTTCGTGTGGGGGTTCGAGCGTCAGAACCGCTGAGTGGTCGCTAGTTACCCAAGCGCGCGGCGCCCCGGGCGGCTTTTGAGCCGACATATTGCCGAACTGCGTGTTAATTCAAGTTTTCCGCGATGCAGACGTTATCAAATGTCAAACGGAGCAGGCTTAACGGAAAGATCGTACCTCGTGTCTCGTCTGACTCAACACATGCCCGCCGTCGCCGGCTATCGCGAGCGGCTGGCTACACTCCAGGGAGCCTGGGACAGCCTTGCGCTGCTGTCGCACCTGAGCGAGGACGGCACCAACCTCAGCGGCACGCGGCAGGCGTTCGAGTCGCTTGCGGGCGGATCTGGTGACCCACCTCGAGACACAGACTCAGAAGAAGGCGCTCCTCGCCGCCCGTGCGCGCGCGCAGGTCGTCATCGACGTCCTGGTGCGGAATCTGTTCGAGCGGACGGCGGATATCGGTTTTCTGGCGGCGGACGCGACGTATTCGCCGCTTGGCGGAAGAAATGCCGAGGCGGAATCCGCCGCGACATCTCTACGCTCCCTGCAGCGCCACTTTGCGGAGTATGTTGCGAAATACTCCGTCTATCACAATGTCATATTGATCTCGGCCACGGGTGAGGTCCTCGCCCAACTCGAGAATGGCAGCGCGCCCGCAATGACACATGACTCGCTGGTGGCGAATACGGTGGCGAACGAGCGCAGTCACGTGGAAAGCTGCCGGCAAAGCGACCTCGTCCCGGGCGCGCGCCGTGCCCTCATCTATTCGCAGCGTATCGCCTCGGAGCGCCGGACACTCGGTGTCCTGTGCCTGTGTTTCCGTCTCGAGGACGAGTGGGAAAGCCTCTTCGCCAAGTTGCGCTCCGCACCGATTGGACCGTCGTGTCGGTGTTGGATGTCAACAACGAGGTGCTTGCGAGCAGCGACCCCTACCAGCTGCCTGTCGGGCGCGCGCGTAGCGCCCGGCGAACGGCGAACAGGCGACATCGTTCGCTTCGCGGGCCGCGAATTCCTGGCAGTCACCCGGGACGCGCAGCCCTATCAGGGTTATGCCGGGCCGCAGTGGCGTGGCCACGTAATGGTCCCGCTCGAACGCGCGTTCGAAACGGATGAGCGAGCCGCAGATCTGGGCTGCACGTCGGAAGTTCTCACCGATCTGCGCGCCAGTGCCGCCACATTTTCGACCGCCCTGCGTGAGATTCCGCGCAAGGCCGACTCGGTGCAGCGCGACCTGAATCGCTCGGTGTGGAACGGCAGCGTGCGCCTGTCATTCGCCGACGGCGGCAACGGCACCTTCGCCAAGGCCCTGTTGCGCGAGATCAGCAACATGGGGCGCAAGACGAAGGAGGTGTTCGAGCACTCCATCGAGGAGTTGCACGAGACGATCGTGTCCTCCGTCCTGCAGGACAGCCAGTTCATGGCCTCACTGGCCGAGCGAGTTGCTGGCGCGTAGCCTGTATGAGCGCGCCAATGACTGCCGCTGGTGGGCGTTGGATGCCACGCTCATCGGTCGTCTAGCCGGCACCGCCGGCTTCGATAACGAGGCCGCGACCCGCGTGCTCCGTCAGATCAACAGCCTCTACACCGCCTATCACTGCATCGTCCTGTTGGATGCCGAGCGGCGGATCGTCGCGACCTCCCGCTCGGATCACGAGCACTTGATCGGTACGAGTATCGATGCGCCCTGGGCGGCCCATGCTTTGACGGTCACTAACGCTCAAGGCTATAGCGTTTCGGGCATGGAGCCGAGCGCACTCTACGAAAGTCGTCCCGACCTTGATTTTTGGTGGCCCGGTGCGGGGCCCGCAAGGCCGCGTTGTCGGGTGTGTCGCGGTGATGTTCGATACCGGCCCACAGCTTGCCGCGATGTTGCAAGACTCCCTGCCCCGCGACGAGCACGGCAAGGCGCTTGCCGGCTCGGTAGCGATGTTTCTGGACCGCGATCTGCGCGTCATCGCCAGCACGGCGCCAGTGGACGCCGAATCGCTCGAGCTGCAGTGGATCCGCGAAACCGGCAAACGGAATGCTCCCGGGTCGTGCGCGGTCGGCGACAGCTACTACGCCATTGGAACCAGGCTGGATACAGGTTATCGCGAATTCCCGGGCCTTGGGGGCTACGGCGTGGTGATGATTCCCATCGGCAAAGTCTCGAGCCGCGCCGGCGGGCGCTGCGAGCTGCCACAGCGCGCGGCGACACGCAACGCCAGCGGGCAAGCACGACGTGCGCGAGTTCGCGACATTCGCGGCAGGCGACAGCTGGTATGCGCTACCGACCGCCAATGTCGTCGAGGCGGTCGATGCCCGCGCGCTGCAGACATTGCCCACCGTCGAGCATTGGTGTGCCGGATACCTCATGTTTGGCGGCGAGCCGATCGCGGTGGCGGATCTGTCGAAAGTTCTCGGGCAGACCTCCTTGGAAAGCCCCAGGATCGTGGTGGTCATCCGTGTGCCGGGACGCCCGAAGCCTTTCGGACTGCTGCTCGAGTTGTTGGGCGACGTGTCCGAGGTTCCCACAGATCGGTTGTTGCCGATCGACGGCTCGAGCGGCCAGCTCGCGACGCTGGCGATCGAGCCCGCCGACCCCAACGCCTCACTGGTGATGGTCCTGAGCCCTGACCGACTGGCGACCCTCCTATACGGCGAGGGATCACTCTCCGAAGTGGCCGCGGCCTAAAGCCCTTCAGGCCTTCGCATAAGGCTGCAAGACCGCCGTCCGTTAATCTCCCCTCGAGAGGGCCGCCGGTGCTCTCGCCTCCCACGCCGCGCGACACGGCCCGCCAGCGTCAGGCTACATATGTCGCAATGCGCGGACACTGGTCAGTGTCGCGCACTGCACCATGCTCTTAGAGGGCGTACCGGCACGGGATATGTCGGCAGATGTTTCACCGGCACGGCGGTGGGATTATTCTGACCCGGGTCATAGGGGAGTGACGCAAGGCATGAGCTCCACGCGGAAGTTCGTTTCGGCGCGCATCAAGGACGCCGAGTTCCAATCGCATGACTCGGTTTCGAGTCAGCGCGAGTCGGAGCTGCCCGCGCCCGCACGCGGCGAGATGGCGCGGCGCTTTCGCGAATTCGACTGGTCCGCGACAGCCCTCGGGCCGGTGGAGTTCTGGCCCGAGAGCTGGCGCAACGCCGTCCAGATCATTCTCGATTCCAGCTTCCCCACCGCGCTCGCCATCGGCAGGGACACGCTGATCTACTTTTACAACGACGCCTTCATTCCGCTTGCCGGCCCATCACGTCATCCGTCCGCGCTCGGTATGCCAGTACCGGTTGCCTGGAAGGAGATCTGGGACCAGATTCTGCAGCCACGGTTCGCCCACACGCTCACCACCGGTGAGCCAACGGGTGAGGCGGACCTGCTGATGCCGCTCGCAACGCAGCGGCTACCTCGAGGAAACGTACATCACGTTCTCGTTCGCGGCTCTGCGCGACGATCAGAATCAGCCTAACGGAATCTTCTGCACGGCCATCGAGACCACCCGGCGCATCATCGCCGAGCGCCAGATGAATTGCTTGCGTGCGCTGGCCGCGCGCAGCTCGTTCGCCGAGACACCGGAAGGAGCCTGCCAGTCGGCGGTCACCACACTCGAAGGGCCATCCCCGCGATCTGCCGTTCGTGCTGCTCTATCTGCTGGATAACGACGGCAAACGGGCTCATCTGGCCGGAACCGCCGGACTCATCTCCATACCGCGCCGCCGTGCCTGCCGATGGTCGACCTCACCGAGCGAGGGCTCGTGCTCGGTCGCACGCGTGCGGCACTGACCCGCTCGACCCAACTCATCGAGGACGTCGGGCCTATCGTTCAAGGATTCGTGCGTACGCCTGAATTCACGCCGCAGCCAGGCATTGGCACTGCCAGTGGCGAGTCCCGGGGCGGAGCACCTGGCCGCGGTGTTGATTGCCGGCGTCAATCCGATGCGGCCGCTGGAGGAGTCGCGTGCCTTCCACGATCTGGTGGCCAATCATCTGGAGACGGCGATCAGCAATGCCCGCGCAAAACAACACGTGCGCGAGCGAGCGCAGGCGCTGGCCGAGCTCGACCGTGCCAAGACGGTGTTCTTCAGCAACATCAGCCACGAGTTACGTACCCCGCTGACTTTGTTGCTCGCGCCGCTCGACGATGTGCTCGCCCGGACGACATTGGATGCGGCCGACCGGAATCTGCTGGAAATCGCCCGGCGTGGTGGCGGCCGGCTGCTGAAGCTCGTCAACTCGCTGCTGGAGTTCTCGCGCATCGAGGCCGGACGGATCGAGGCGAGCTACGAGGCGACCGATCTCGCCAGCCTCACGACCGACCTGGCAAGCGTCTTTCGGTCCGCCTTGGAGCGTGGCGGGGTGGCGTTGACACTCGACTGCCCCCAACTGCCGGAGGAAGTATTCGTCGACCGGGACATGTGGGAGAAGATCGTTCTCAATCTCGTCTCCAACGCTTTCAAGTTCACGGTGGCAGGCGAGGTGCGGGTCACGCAGCAAGTCAGCGGTGACCGCATTCAACTCGAGGTCAGCGACACGGGCTGCGGTGTTGCCCCGGAAGATCTGCCTCAGCTGTTCGTACGTTTCTTCCGCGGCCGCGCCTCCCAGGCACGTACGCACGAAGGCTCGGGGATCGGGCTTTCCCTGGTGCACGAGTTGGTGAAACTACACGGCGGCGGCATCGAGGCTCGCAGTGAAGTCGGTGTCGGCACGACCATCACCATCCGCATTCCGCGCGGATCCGCGCATCTGCCGCGGGAGCGGCTCGGTTTCAGGAAATCCCTGGAACGCGCGCGGACCGGTGCCCTCCCCTTTGTCGAGGAAGCCTTGGGATGGTTGCCGGACGGAGCGCAGGATGCGGTTCCTGAGAGCAGTCCTCAACGGCAGATGTCCGCGAGCGCAGCTCCGAGCTCAGACAATTGCGTCAAGGCGCGCGTCCTTGTCGTTGACGACAACGCCGATATGAGGGGTTATCTCACGAGACTTCTCGGCGAGCGGTGGCAAGTGGAGACGGCCTCAGACGGGGCGACTGCGTTGCAATGCATCCAGCAGGACGCGCCCGACCTGGTCATTGCCGACGTGATGATGCCCATGATGGACGGCTTCGATTTGCTGCGCGCAATCCGTGGCAACCAAACTATCGCGAAGGTGCCCGTCATGTTGCTCTCCGCGCGCGCCGGCGAGGAGGCCTCAGCGGAAGGATTGCGAGCGGGCGCCGATGACTACGTCATCAAGCCCTTCACCGCCCGTGAACTGATGGCCCGAGTGGAGTCCCGACTGGCGCATGCCCGCATTCATGCGGCCGAACGAAGTGCACGCGAGGCCGCGGAGCAGGCCAATCGCGCGCGGGATGTATTCTTCACCATGCTGTCGCATGAGCTGCGCACACCCCTGATGGCCGTGCTTGCCTGGACCGCGCTGCTGAAAGGCGACAAACTCGACCCCGACGAGGGGGTCCATGCGCTGGAGCTGATAGAACGCAACGCGCGGGTGCAACGCCGACTGGTCGATGATCTCCTCGACATCTCCCGCATCATCACCGGCCGCCTGCGGATCGACCCGCGACCGGTCGTATCCCTCGCCCAGATGATCAGCACGGTCGTCGACTCCTTCCGACCCGCGGCATCGGCGAAGAACCTGACAGTGGGGACTTCGCTCGAAACCGATGCGGGCATCATCAGCGGCGACTCCGAGCGCTTGCAACAGGTCGTCTGGAACCTGCTCTCCAACGCGATCCGATTCACGCCGCCAGGCGGGCGAATACAACTCAGCTACGCCCGTCGTGACCCGAACGTCGAGCTGCTGGTGTGCGACACAGGTCAAGGGATTGCGCCGGAAGCGTTGCCGCACCTCTTCGAGCGCTACTGGCAAGGCGCAAGTCTCGAGCGCCGTTCGCGCGGCCAGGGTCTCGGGCTGGGGCTCGCCATCGCCCATCGCATCATCGAGCTGCACGGCGGCTCGATCACGGCCAGCAGCGAAGGCGCTGGACGCGGAGCAACTTTCACCGTCCTGCTGCCACTGCTTGCGGTCGGATCGGCGCAGACTATCGCTGCCGCGGATGAAACGCCGGCAGCCGACGGCGACGCTCCGGCACTATCCAGCGCCCGAATGCTCGACGCCGCTACCTCGGAGCTGGAAGCCGCTTCCAGCACAGCACAGCTGCACGACCTGAATATGAAGAGCGACACCCCGAACGTCCCTAACGCGCTGCGTATTCTCCTCGTGGAGGATCACGAGGGCGTCGCCAAGGCCTGCCGGCGGTTGTTGACCGCTCACGGGCACTTCGTCATCTCTGCTCCGACCATCGCGGCGGCAACTCAATTTGCCACGGACGGGACGTTCGATCTCCTCATCTGCGACTTGAGCCTGCCGGACGGCAACGGCATCGAGCTGCTGTCGCGCCTGCGCGCGCGCTTCACTCGCGCCGGCAACGGCGCTCGTCTGCCCGCGATTGCCATGAGCGGGAGTGTTTATCGCGAGGACGTGGAACGCAGCCTCGCGGCCGGATTCAGTCAGCATCTGTCCAAGCCGTTCGATGAGGAAAGTCTGCTCGGAGCCGTGAGAAAAGTGGCCGCCTCAAGTTAGTGGCTTTCGCAGTCAGGGTCGGCCGGCGCACCTACAGTAGCGCAGCGGGCCGGGTGCGCGTAGTTAGTATGAGCCCGGCCAGGTTGACGCGGTAGCCATTGCCACAGGCCACCGCAGCATCCATACCATCCTTGAGCCTAGATGGGCACTCGTGCGCGGGTGATGAGCCCGCGATAACGAGGCCGGTGAAGAAAATCGATGGTGATCGCACCTGAAGGCGCGACTACCGCGTCAAACCCGGCGCCATCTTGCGCCGTCCTCGAGTTGGAACAATTGGCCCTTGGTCCAGCTTTGGCCGCAAAGTCAGACGCAGGTGCGGCGCGCCTCATCAGTGCTGCGCTCGCCCTTGATGCCCACGATTTGCGCGATTGCGACGAGTTGGATGAGCGAGCTCGCATGCAACTTCTGCATCACTCGGGCGCGGTGCACCTTGATGGTCTTTTCCACCGTCCCCAGCTCCGCCGCGATCTGTTTGTTGAGTCGTCCCGCCACGACCTTTTCCAGCACCTGCCGCTCGCGCGGCGTGAGTGTAGCCAGGCGGCCGGCGATGGTATTGCGAGTCTCCCAATCGGCACGGCCGGCGGCATCGATCGCCAGAGCCTCCGCCAGCGCCGCCATGAGCTCGTCGCGATCGACCGGCTTGGTCAGAAAGTTCACCGCCCCGGCCTTCATGGCGCGCACGGTGTTGTGCACGTCGCCGTTTGCCGTGAGGAACACAATGGGTCGATGGCAACCGGAATTCGTCAGACACTGTTGCAACTCGAGTCCGTCCACCTCGGGCATGGTCAGGTCCAGGAGCACGCATCCGGGCGGGTCCGGCTCGTGCGCCACAAGAAATGCGCGCGCCGAGTTGAATTCCCGGACTTCGTAACCAGCGCCACGCACCAGACGGCCGACAGCGCGGCAAACATCGGGATCGTCGTCTACGATAAACACTGTCTCAGGCTGCAATCTCATCGCGGCGTACTCTCCTAACAGTCCTCGTTCGAGATGGCACACGTGTCCTTGATGGCCTCGCTCAGTCGTTTGAGAATGCCGGCGGCGCGCTTGTTGTCCGCCACGATATCCTCAAGGATGTCGTGCAACTCTGCCCGATCGAGCAGTGTGTTCGAAAGAAAGCGTTGCGCGGCCTGCGCGTTGCTCAAGATCGCGGTGAGTGGCTGATTGAGCTCGTGCAGCAAAACTGCAAGCTCGGAAGTCGATTCGGGTAACCGGTTGCTCAAAGGGCGTATGCTCTGGTCGGGCAGCTCGAGTGCGCTTGTTTCCTTGACTCGACGATGGGTCCCTCCGTGCGAGCTCGCCGCGCCGTCGGTAGCGTCATCGTCACCTGGGAGTCCGCCGGAGTCGGAACTCTCCGCCCGCTAATCTAACCCTGACGCGCCGCCGATGCTATTGTGCAACGCAGGATGATGCGCCGCGCCCGATCCACTACGGACCCCTACGGGCATTAGATCCGCTACAGGAAGAAATCCGGTAACAGCTCCTCCTCGCTCACGCCCGGGTCGCGATATTGAGTGAAATCGGTCTCCCCGACAGCACGCAGGATCTCGTCGTCGATGCAAAACTTACCCGTAAATTCGCGGCTGGGTTTTGTCAGAATGGCATGCGCCGCATCCGCCACGATTTCCGGCCTACGAACGCGCCGGCGCTCCGTGCTCGCATGACCATCCATCGCGACCTGCAACGCCGCGGTAGCAATCACGGTACGCGGCCATAGGGCATTCACCGCAACGCCTTGTGGGCGCAGCTCTCCGGCGAGCCCCAGCACACACAGGCTCATACCGTACTTGGCCAGTGAGTAGGCGAGGTGCGGAGCAAACCACTTCTGCTCGATGTTCAGCGGCGGTGCCAGCATCAGGATGTGGGGATTCGGCGACCGGGCGAGGGCCGGCAAACAAAGCTTCGAGCACAGGTAGGTGCCGCGCGTGTTGATCTGATGCATCAGATCAAAGCGCTTCATGTCCGTATCATGGGTGTTCGTGAGGCTTATCGCGCTGGCGTTGTTGACCAGGATGTCGATGCCTCCGAAGGTTTTCACGGCTCGTGCGATGGCATCGGCTACCTGAGCGTCGTGGCGGATATCCACAGACAGTGGCAGCGCGTGCCCGCCGGCGGCTTCAATTTCCTTGGCGGCGGTGTAGATGGTCCCAGGAAGCTTGGGATGCGGCTCCTGTGTCTTGGCGGCGATCACGATATTCGCGCCATCGCGGGCCGCGCGCAGTGCAATCGCCAGACCAATACCCCTGCTTGCACCCGTAATGAACAGAGTGCGCCCTTTCAGCCCCGAAGATCCTGGTGACGTCATGTTCCCCCCTCTTCTTACCCCTTGCACCCTATATGCCATGAAATTATGAGCCCATAGCCCGAAAAATCGTCGTTCCGACGGCGGGCCCGGTAACATTCGGGATAGCTTAGTGTTTTTTACAGGTGATAAATCTTGGCGGCCATAGGTGCGGAGCGGGTACTCAAGGTACACCACTGGACGGATACACAATTCACCTTCACCACCACGCGTGATTCGTCCCTGCGTTTCGAGAACGGACAGTTCGTCATGGTCGGGTTGCACGTCGACAACCGACCGCTGCTGCGTGCCTACAGCATTGCCAGCGCGAACCACGAGGAGCACCTCGAATTCCTCAGCATCAAGGTGCCCGAGGGGCCTCTAACCTCGCGGCTGCAGCACATCCGCGCGGGCGACGAAGTGCTGATCAGTCGCAAACCTACCGGAACCCTGCTGCTGCACGATCTCAAGCCCGGTAAGCGTCTGTACCTCTTGAGCACGGGTACCGGCGCGGCCCCCTTCATGAGCCTCATCAAGGATCCGGAGGCGTATGAACGGTTCGAGCACGTCGTACTCGTCCACGGCGTACGCTGGACTCGCGAGTCCGCTGTGGTCAAGCACCGGATCGAAGAGCTGAAAGCGCACGAGCTCCTCGGCGACATAGTGCGCGACAAGCTGCACTATTACCCAACCGTTACCCGCGAGCCTCACGCAAACCACGGTCGGCTGACGACATTGCTCGATACCGGAAAGCTGTGCCGCGATCTTGGCCTGCCCCAACTGGATGCGGCACACGACCGCGTCATGGTGTGCGGCAGCCCGGCGATGTTGGCCGACACGTGTGCGTTGCTGGACTCCCGCGGCTTCGTCATCTCTCCTCACATCGGTGAGCCGGGGGACTACGTCATCGAGCGCGCCTTCGTCGAGCGTTGAATGTCCTTTAGTTCAGTGGCCGCCCTGTACCAGAAGGCCAGCATCCTGTAGCGCCTCAGCCAGCTCGCTCTCGATACGGGCCGCGTGCGCACGAGCGATATGCTGCAGATGTAGGGTCGGCCCGGTGAGCACTTCGAGGCCGCGCTTCAAGACGCTGCCGGCTGCCCTGATACCCGCCTTATGCTGGTCGAAACGCTGCGCAGGCGAATAGTGGCTCATGCCCACGTAGACGCCATGAGGTCCCTCTCGGCGGTCCTGGTAGTCCAGGAGGACCAGGTAAATGTTCGAACGACCTTTACCCCCGGCGCGGAATTGGCCGGCAACCTCGTATGCAGTGGGCAGCCAGTCGACATACCGCATCGGCAGCCACTCGGGAATCGTCTTCGCGGCGCGCTCCCATAGCCTTTCCAAAGCCGCCTCGATATGGGTGGCAAACTCCCCCTTCATCCACAGCTCGTGCACGCAGTGAGCGCCCAGAAGTCCATTGCCGCCGGCCAGGGCGCTTTCCAGATAGGTGAGGACTTCGGTCCGCCCCAGAGCGCGCAAAGGACGGTCCCCCGGTGAGGTGATCTCGAGGTGCGCGGAAAGTTCTGGCGCGGCGGGCACATCTGAAATGATAGAGCACTGTTCCTCGATGCTTCACGGACTTGTGCGATCATCTTGCGCGTTATGCGCCTGCCTTCGACCAAAACCCTACGTGCCTTTCAGCTTGCGGCCCGCTCCGGCAGCTTCAAGACCGCTGCCAGTCAGCTATTTCTGACCCCTTCGGCGGTCAGTCACCAGATTCGTGCGCTAGAGGAGGAGCTGGGCGTCCCACTGTTCCACCGAGGTGCACGGACGCTCACGCTCACGGACGCGGGCTCTACGTATCTGCAGGAGATCGAATACCTCTTCGATCGGCTCGACGCCGCGACCCGTGACCTTCGCGCTCGCGCCGGACGTAGCACCTTGCGGCTGCGGGTCGCATCATTCTTCGCGAACGAGTTTCTGCTCCCGAGACTGGCGGCATTGCACGCCGCACAACCTCAGATCGATCTGGAGATCGACACCGACGGCACCGGAACCGACATTCATCCGGCGGATGCGGACGTCTCGATCGTATTGGGCTCCGGAACCTGGACTGATCTGCAGGCGCATCGGCTGTTCTCGCAAGCTTACGTGCCGGCCTGCTCCCCTGCCTTACTCGCGCGCACGCCCATTACCTCCATCGAGCAGCTCGATGGACAGACGTTGCTGGTGTTCGAGGCGCGCAAGGACGGGTGGGAGCGTTGGGCGGAATCCGCCGGCTTGCAGATGCCGCGGCCGCGCAAGCGAATTGCGTTCAACAACATGTCGGCATTGGTGCGCGCCACCGAACGCTCCGCCGGAATCGGGCTCATTCCCGCGCCGCTCAGCGCGGACCGCTTCAGAGCTAAGTCGCTAACGCGTCTCTTCGATCATGCGTGGGAGTCGGAGGACAGTTACTTCCTGGTGCATCGCGCGGAAGTTGCCGCGCGGCCGGAGGTTATTGCCTTTCGCAACTGGATGTTGGACGAGTTGCAGCAGTCGGCCATGAAAATGCCGGCGGTGGAGTTGGCGACAGCGGAGAGTTGAAGGTCAAGCACCTGCCGGTGCCGCGGCCGCCGCGCCGGCGGCGGCGCGCGCCGACACGAGCCAGATAATGCCGCTGATCACTATGGCGACAGGGACGATCAGCACGGCCCTGCCGAGTGATGACAGATCAGAGAGCCAGCCGATGAGCGTCGGCGATGGAACGTCACCGAGCAGATGGATGGTGAACATGCTGAGCGCGATGGCTGAGGCGCGCTGCGTGGGGGATACCAGATTGATGATGGCGGAATTGATCGGTCCGGTGGACATGAACAACAAGAGCTCGGCCACCACAATGGCGGGATAGTAGGCGGACGGCGCATCCGCCGTGAGGGCGACGAAGGCAAACGGCGCCGCGAGCAGGGTTACCCAGCCGGACATCCACAGATAAGCCTGGCGCGAGTATTTGAGCCCGTAGTCGCCCAGCCAACCCCCGACGAAGGTCCCGACGAATCCCGTGACCACCACAATGGCGCCGAAGCTCGTGGTCGCCTTGACCGCCGGGATGTGGTGCACACGCTCCAGAAAGTTGGGCATCCAGACGGCCAGCCCGCCGAGAGCGAATGTGTAGGCGGCGTAGCCGAGCACCACCAGCATGTAAACGGAGCGTCGCAGGAGGCTCAGGTAGACCGAGGCGGCACTATCGGTCGCCTCGGAGGCAACGGCTCCAGTTGTGGACGGTTGCGGTGGGTCCTGTGATCCGCGCGGCGGATCCGGGAGGCGCAGCACGAACAGCGCGAGCACAATTCCGGGCGCGCCGGCGACAAAAAATGCTTCCCGCCATCCGTAGTGATGACTCATCAGGCCGCCGACGATATAGCCGAGCGCGGCACCTACCGGAATCGCCATGTTGAAAACCGCGAGCACGCGGCCACGCTGTGCCACGGGAAAGCAATCTGAGAGCAGCGCGGGCGCAATGGCAACATAGGCCGCCTCGCCGATACCCACCAGCGCGCGTGCCCCCAGCAAATGCGCATAGCTGTCGGCGAACCCCGAAACCAGGGTCGCGATACTCCATAACAAGACCCCGATCGCGATGGGCCGCGTGCGCGAGCCGCGATCTCCGAGTGCCCCGAAGATGGGTGCGGCGAGCATGTAGACCAGCATGAACGCGGTCGTCAGCAGTCCGATCTGGCTGTCCGAGAGCCCCAGCGGCGCGGCTTTCAGGTCGGGGACGATGCCGGCGACGACATAGCGGTCGAGGTAGTTCAGCAGATTGATGAGCGTCAGGACACTCAGGGCCAGCACGGGGGAGCGTGCCAGGTGGCCGGCGGAAAGCTTTGGTGATGGCACGTTGGGGCGCGGTCAGTCTGGCGGCAAGGTGCGCCGCCAGATATTAGACCGCACTGGCATTACGCCGGCACGTTGAATCGCTAGCTAGGCGCAAGCTCGGGTCCAGGGTCCCGGCCCAGGGGATTGAGCTTCAGGCGCTCAAGGTACTGCCTCACCGGATCGCGGTAGCCCTCGCTGCTGGTGACGGTCGTACCGCCGGCCAGCACCAAGATGAAGTCTCCTCGGGGTGTACGACTGACCTCGCGCACGTGGTTCATATTCACCAGGTAGGAGCGGCTGATCCGTAACAGCGGCTGCGACTGGAGCGACTTCTCTGCTTGCTGCAAGGTGCTGCGGGCGTGGAAGGTATCGCGGCCGACGGTGAGCTTCACATAGTTGCGATCGGACTCCACCAACTCCACCTGCTCCACATCCAGCATGTGCATCCGGCTGCCCGATTCCGCCAGGATACGCGGCCGGACTTCCGCCAACGCCCGGGCGCTGCGCTCGATCTGTGCCAACACCGAATTCAAGACGGACGAGCGCTCGGTGCCGGTTTCGGCGTCGCGGCGGCGACGCACCCGGGCAACCGTCTTGCGAAAGCGCTCATCATCGAACGGCTTGAGCAGATAGTCGACCGCACTGACTTCAAATGCCTCCAGAGCGTAGTGATGGTAGGCCGTCACAAACACGATGAGCGGCAAGTTTTCCGGATCGAGTGAGCGCGCCAACGCGACCCCGCTGAGCGAGTCGATCTGAATGTCGAGAAACAACAAATGCGGCGGGTCCGTGCGGATGGCTTCGAGGGCCGAGCGCGTGTCCCCGTACTCGCCCACGATCCGCAGGTCGGGCTCACGCTCGCAGCATTCGCGCAAGGTGCGTCGCGCCGCGGGCTCATCATCAACGATGATCACGTCCATCATGTCGAGTTGCTCAGTTAGATCGGTGCACTCGCCCCGCCGCTACCGCTCACGCGCGCCGTCATATCCGGACTCTCCTGCAGCGGCGTCGTTCGCTGGCGTGCGACTCCCGCGGGTCCATCACGCAACAGTGGCAGGCGGACTTCCGCAATCCACACGTTATCGTACCCCGGCATGGCGCTGAAACTCGCCCGATCGCCGAACTGAATGGCCAAGCGCTCACGAACATTCCTCAGTCCTATGCCGGCACGCCCTTGTGGCTTTCCGGGCGCCACAGAGTTCACAACCCGTAGAGAGAGCATCTCGTCGCTGACGACCGCGTCGACACGCACCGTGACGGGCCCCTCGTGCCCCGCCAACCCGTGCACCACGGCGTTCTCCACCAACGGCTGCAGAATCAGGCTCGGCACCCAGGCAGCAATCATGGCATCAGGTTGCGCCACACTGACAGTCAGGCGATCGGCAAACCGGCGTTGCTGCAAGCCCAGATACAACCGCACGAACTGCAGCTCCTCATCCAGGCGTGAGAAGTCGCGCTCGCCGGCAGTCAGCAGCCGGCGCAACAGATCGCCCAACTGGACCACCATGGATTGAGCGGTGACCGGGTCCCAGGAAATGTGGCCGCGAATGGTGTGCAACAGGTTGAACAAGGTGTGGGGCGACAACTGCATCCGCAGCGCCGCCAGGTTCGCCGAGCTCAAAGCACGTTCCAGAACCTGGGAGCGCAGCTGCGCATCCCGCAGGCGCTGATAAAAGCCGAAGCTCATGATGAGCGCCAGCGCAAAGCCGTAGGTCAACAGGAAGGTGGTGGCGCTCGCCAACCACGTAGGCACGTCATCCATACTCCAGATGCCCATGGTGCCCATCGACATGGCGTGCTGCCTCTCCATCGGGGTACCGCAACAGCTTTGCGCGATGGTCATTGCCGGATCGGCCGACACCGCGAACACGAGCCCCATCAGAAGTTGCAGCGGCAACTTGCGCCACAGCGGATTCCAACCGACACGCAAGGACATGCCGATACAACACAAGAGTATCGGATAGAGCAACAGGTGTTGCAGCAGGCGTGCGCTCCATGGCGCAAAGACCTGCTCGCCGCCTGCCAGGTGCGCGATGCTCGCTTGCATGCTGTTCGCATACAGGACGTTCGAACAGGCCACATAGATCCAGAACACAGAGAGGATCAGAAGGTTCTGGCGCGCGCCGGGGGTCGCGAGCAGGCCTCGCAAGACAACTCGTGCTTGTTGTGCGCCCCGCGCAGCAGGCTGCGCAGCGATGGCATCTGGTAAAGAGTTCACCTGGGCTCTCCGCAAGGGGGCTTGGGTTTATGCGCATATCGTAGCCCAATGTGGCGCCCATAGCCCGCCTGTATCCCATTTAGGGACGAAACCGTCGCTGGCGGGGATGAAGCCGTGCGTGCTGTGCGAACGAGCGCGGTGCCTCGCCGCCGCATGTGGCGCCGCCTGGGGATGGCGGACGGCGGCCGACGCTTGGCTCCCGGTACGAGCCCGTTGGGCCCGGGGATCAACTCGAGGGCGCACGGCTACTGCGGCGGCCGGCAAAAGAGTCTCATACACATCGAGCGCAAGACGTCATGTTCTGACACTCAACACATCATCAGGAGAGCTTCCATGACCGCAGTCACTGTCAACTCCAACCGCAGCGCGCTGAGCCGTGTCGCCGTGTTGGCCGCCTGCCTGTTGGCAGGAACTCTGGGAGTCGCGCGTGCCGCAGTCCCTGTGGACGATGCGCCTTCGATTGTCGTGTCGTATGGCGATCTCGATCTGTCGAGCACGGTTGGGGTGCACACACTATACAATCGCATTGCAACCGCCGCACGGCAGGTGTGCCCGTTCGACGGCGACCTCGACCTCGAACGCAATGCCGTAGCGCGTGCTTGCCGCGCGGCAGCCATCGAGCGCGCGGTCGCACAAGTTCACAGCGAACAGCTGGCCGCCTTGAGCCCCGTACACGCAAAGCGCGGGTGAGCCTCAGTTTGGGGGATCGCCTGAGGTCAGGATGACTCCAGGCGATCCTCCGCGTGATCGCGCCCCCGCATCATCCGAATGTTGTAACGAGTCAAGCCCGCCAAGCTGCCGCGTCAGTCGGCTGCAATACGCACGCCTGCGGTGTGCAACAATTGTGCCATCATCGCGGGTGGTTGCGTTCATTCAAAAAGCGCATCATGCGCCGACGGGATCAGACACTTCCCGTCACAAAACAGTAAACAACCTCAAGCGCAGTGCAGTCTAGGCAACGCGCGGGCGATGGCATCGGGGCACCGCCGCGCAAACGGGAGACAGATCCATGGGCATTCTCGATAGCGTGGTGAACGCACTCAATCCATCCGGCGGCGCGCCGGGGGCGACACCGCAAAGCTCGGCCGTCGTCTCGGAGGTTCTGGCCATGTTGCGCGGCCAAGGGGGCGCCTCGGGTGGCCTCACCAGCCTACTGCAGGCGTTCGAGGGCGGTGGCTTGGGCCACTTGTTTCAGTCCTGGGTCGGTAGCGGGCAGAACCTGCCGGTCTCGCCCGACCAGATTCAGAACGTCCTGGGCAACTCCGGGCTGCTGCAACGCATCGCGCAGGCTACCGGCATGCAACCTGCGGACGTCGCTCAGCATTTGTCGGCAGTGTTGCCGCAGATCGTCGATCACCTGACTCCCAACGGACAGATCCACCAAGGCGATGTTGCGGGTGCACTCGAAGGTCTGACGCAACGCTTTCTGCATCAGTAAGAGCAAGAACGGGAGAACGACATGGTCATCCGCAAGTATGCTTCGTTGATATGTGGGGTGTTGGCTGGCGCGGCACTGTTGGCGCTGCCCGCGGTCAGCTCGGCCGACGCCACCAGCCCGGTCACCTGTAAGGATGGCACGACTTCGCCGCATGGCGGACGTGGCTCGTGCAGCGGACATGGAGGAATCGACAAGAAGGCGACGGCAGCCGCCGCGGCCGGCTCGAGCAGCAGCGGCGCCACCACGAGCGGCTCGACCGGAGCGAGCTCATCGACCGGAGCGAGCTCATCAGGCGGATCGAGCACAGCGGCGCCCTCGGGTGGCGCGGCCACGCCGACGCCGGGCCCGAGCTCTTCCACACATCCCCCTTCAACGCAGACGCAAACGCACACCCCGTCGACCAGTCAAGCGCCTGCGCCCGGCGGTGGCCCGGGCATGGTATGGGTCAATTCATCGTCCAAGGTGTATCACTGCCCGTCGGACCGCTGGTACGGCAAGACCAAGCAAGGCGAGTACATGAGCGAGGCGGATGCCAAGGCCAAAGGCAACCGGGCGGATCACAACAAGCCCTGTTCCTGAGGGCACCATGATGGCACCCTGAGGGCCTCAAAGGGACCTATGCCGCTCGTGAGCGCGCTATGCGCGCGCCACGAGCCTGAGCCCCGCGCGGGGGTGCACGCGACGCTCTCTCCTCCCGCCCGTAACCGCTTAACCGCGCGCGCAGCGGCTCAACCCTCCAGGTGTTGTCAACATCCAGCGACACCCATCCCCACGTTATGTTGTGTGCTGTTCTCGACCTGGAACAACATCGCACCGCAACGTCAAGACAAAGGTTCCCCTGCTGGTCGCCCGCGGTCGCGTTTCGCTAGACTGAGTCGGGCTTTCGATAAGTGGAGGACATTGGAATGTCGACTGGAGTGCTCACCGCGCCAGGCTTCCTAGCGCGGGAACGAACGATCGCGGGTCCTGGCTTCAGTCGCTGGCTGATTCCGCCGGCGGCGCTGGCCATCCACCTGTGTATCGGCATGGCCTACGGGTTTTCGGTGTTCTGGTTGCCGCTGTCGAAGGCCATCGGTGTCACCCACTCGGTGGCCTGCCCGGCCGACTTGGGTCTGTTGGCTCGCATGGTGAGCGACAGCTGCGACTGGAAGATTTCCGAGCTGCAGTGGACTTTCATCCTGTTCTTCGTGTTCCTCGGCTCGGCCGCGTTCGCCTACGGCGGATGGCTCGAGCGGGCGGGTCCGCGCAAGGCAGGCGTCGTGGCCGCCATCTGCTGGTGTGGCGGACTTGCGATTTCAGCCTATGGGATCAGCATCCATCAATTGTGGTTGTTGTGGCTGGGTTCCGGCGTGATCGGCGGCGTCGGCCTGGGTCTGGGCTACATCTCGCCGGTTTCGACCCTCATCAAATGGTTTCCCGACCGGCGCGGCATGGCTACGGGCATGGCCATCATGGGTTTCGGCGGTGGCGCCATGATCGGCGCACCGCTGGCGGACAAGCTCATGAAGTACTACCAGACACCCACCTCGGTCGGTGTCTGGGAGACCTTCGTGACGCTGGCGGTCGTCTATTTCATCTTCATGTTAGGTGGCGCCCTGGGCTATCGGTTGCCGGCTGAAGGTTGGCGGCCGCGCGGCTGGGACCCCGCGCGCGCCACCCAGAAGGCGCTCGTCACCGACAAACAGGTGACGATGCAGGTTGCGTTCCGCACCAAGCAGTTCTGGTTGCTATGGGCCGTGCTGTGCCTGAACGTCACAGCCGGCATCGGTATCCTCTCAATGGCCTCCCCTTTGCTGCAGGAGGTGTTCGGCGGCAAGCTCATCGGCGTCGGCGCAACCTTCGATCAGCTGACACCGGATCAGAAGGGCCAGATCGCCGCCATTGCCGCGGGCTTCACGGGCCTCTTGTCCTTATTCAACATCGCCGGGCGTATCTTCTGGGCCTCGCTGTCCGACCGCATCGGTCGCAAGGCGACGTACGCGGTGTTCTTCCTGTTGGGTATTGCGCTGTATGCGTCAATTCCGTGGACGGCCGCGGAGGGCAGCCTGGCCTTGTTCGTCGCTTTTTTCTGCGTAATCCTCTCGATGTACGGCGGCGGCTTCGCGACGGTGCCCGCGTATCTGGCCGACCTGTTCGGTACCCGCATGGTCGGTGCGATTCACGGGCGACTGTTGACTGCGTGGTCGGCCGCCGGAGTGCTCGGGCCGGTGCTGGTGAACTACATCCGCGACTACCAGTTGGAGCACGGCATCGCCAGAGCGCAGGTCTACAGTGTGACCATGTTTATTCTGGCAGCATTGCTGGCGATCGGTTTCGTCTGCAATTGGCTGATCAAGCCGGTCGATCCGAAGTACGCCATGACGCCCGAGGAGCTCGAGCACACCGCAGCAAAGGCCGCCGTGTCGCAAGCGGCGAGCGCATCTGCGCCGCAGCCGGCACCCGAGTCCGGTGCCGGCGGCCTCGTTGTGGCGGCATGGCTGGTCGTGTGGATCCCACTCGGTTGGGGCGTGTGGGTGACGTTGCAGAAGGCAGTGCTGCTGTTCAAGTGAGGGCCCCAGGGGGGCTCAAAAGCCCTCACTCAGTGGCGTATCGATGATGTCGAGCACCGCGCCAAAGCCGGTGCGCGTCGATTTCGCACGTCGATCCTCGACGTTGAGCACGAACAGCAGCAGTGAGCGGCCCGTCACCTCGTACACCGAGCCGAACTCAAAGCTCGGGGTGTCGAATCCACCTGGCAAGTTGGTGTCGATGAGACGAATCCAGCGCTTGCTTTCCGGCACCTCCGGTAGCGTGAATTTCACGATGTCGTGATGCGCGTTGAAAACGATCAGCAAGGTCGCATCCGAGCCGCGTTGCTTGATACCGGTCGGCTGCGCACGACCGTCGAGGAGCATGCCAAAACATTTGGCCCTGCCATCCGCCCATTGTTCTTGGGTGAGCCCCGTCCCCGCCGGCGACAGCCAGGTGAGGTCCTTTACATCGAGCTCGGGATTGTGTTGCCCGACCAGGAAGCGGCCCAACCGTAACATCGGATAGGCGCGGCGTAAGGCGATGAGCTTGCGCGTGAATTCCAGCAGCCTGCGGCCATCGCTGGTCATGGCGCTCCAGTCAATCCAGTTCAGCTCGTTGTCCTGACCGTAGACGTTGTTGTTGCCTTTCTGGGTGCGACCGAGCTCATCCCCGGACAGCACCATGGGTGTCCCCTGCGAGAGCAGCAGCGTTGCGAGCAGATTGCGCTTCTGCCGCTCGCGCAACTTCATGATCGCCTCATCGGCTGTAGCTCCCTCGGCGCCATGATTCCACGAGTGGTTGTTGTCAGTGCCGTCGCGATTGTCCTCGCCATTGGCTTCGTTGTGTTTACCGTTGTACGAAACCAGGTCATTGAGATTGAATCCGTCGTGCGCGGTGACGAAGTTGACACTCGCCCAGGGCCTGCGGCCGCGTTGATTGAAAATGTCCCCGGAGCCGGCGACGCGGCGTGCGAACTCAGGCAGCACCCCCTCGTCGCCTTTCCAGAAAGCGCGCACCGCGTCGCGGAACTTGTCGTTCCATTCCGCCCAACCGGGCGGGAAATGAGCGACCTGATAGCCGCCGGGGCCCACGTCCCAGGGCTCCGCGATGAGCTTGACGCTGGAGAGAATGGGGTCCTGCCGGCAGGAATCCAGAAAACCGCCGCCCTCATCGAACCCGTACGGCTCGCGCGCCAGTATGGTGGCAAGGTCGAACCGGAAACCGTCCACGTGCATTTCCGTTGCCCAGTAACGCAGCGAGTCGGTAACCATCTGCAATACGCGCGGATGGCTCAGGTTGACGGTGTTACCCGTGCCGGTGTCGTTGATATAGTACCGCGGCTTGTCGGGGAGCAGGCGATAGTAGCTCGCGTTGTCAATCCCTTTGTGACACAACGTTGGGCCGCCCTCGTTACCCTCAGCCGTATGGTTGTAGACGACGTCGAGAATCACTTCCAGACCGGCCGCGTGTAACTGGTTGATCATCTCCTTTACTTCGTTCGCAAAGCCGCTCGCCATGTAGCGCGGCTCGGGCGCGAAGAACGCGATGGTGTTATAGCCCCAGTAGTTCACCATCCCCTTGTCGACGAGATAGCGATCGTCGCAAAACGCATGGATGGGGAGCAACTCGATCGTCGTGACCCCCAGGTTGTGCAGATACTCGATCACCCGGGCATCCCCCAGCCCCTTGAACTTGCCGCGCAGCTCCTCGGGTACACGCTTGTTGAGCTGTGTGAAGCCTTTGAGGTGGGTTTCGTAGAGAATGGTCTGGTCCCAGGGGACCCGCGGCCGGCGCTCGTTCCCCCATGTAAAGGCCGGATCGATGACGCGTGATTTCGGCACAAACGGCGCGCTATCGCGCTCATCGAACGACAGGTCCTTGTCGGGCGAGCCGATGGTGTAACCGAAGAGCGCGTCGTCCCATTTCAGGGTGCCGACCAGCTGCTTGGCATAGGGGTCGATGAGCAACTTGTTCGGGTTGAATCGGTGGCCGGCATCCGGTTCGTAAGGTCCATGCACTCGAAAGCCATAGACCGTGCCAGGACGGGCATCCGGCAGGTACCCATGCCAGACCTCATCCGTGTACTCCGGCAGCTCGAAGCGCTCGGTCTCGGTATTGCCATCGTTGTCGAACAGGCACACCTCGACACGCGTAGCGTGTGCTGAAAACACTGCGAAATTGACGCCCAGACCATCCCAAGTGGCGCCGAGCGGAAACGGTCGGCCCTCGCGGACGGGAATCCGTCTCATTGGTGCTCACTCCCTTAAAGCGCTACCCCGAGCGGGTGCGCAGCAAGCGCCATGCCTCCTGCTCAGGTCGGAACTGTCTGACAGTGATCGGCGGCCGGCACCTATAACCGCCGCGGCCCGCCGCGTGCGAAAGTTGCTACCGGACCTTCTGGCTCAATCTTGAGCGCTTAGGGAGAGCGGAAATGCTTTATTACGCAGTTGTGTTTTTCATCATCGCCATTATCGCGGCCGTCCTCGGCTTCGGCGGTATTGCGGCGGGTGCGGCGGGCATCGCGAAAATACTGTTCTTCGTTTTCCTGATCCTGGCCGTCATCACCTTCCTGCGACGGGCTTGAGCAAGCTGCGCTTCAATTGAGGAGTCGTTATGGGACAGACCGACAAGCCAAACATTCAAGGTGAAGGCGACTACGACGCCGCGCAGCGCTATCGCAAGGAGGTGAAAGACTTCGTCAACAAGGCTGACATCGATAAGGCGGCACACGAGGCGGCGCCGCACTCACCGGATGAGCAACGTGAGATGGACGAAGCCGAGCGGACCGGTCGCGCTCACTCCAAGGCCGGCAAAGAGCGCGACATGAGCCTGAAGCCGGAGCCGAAGACAACGAAACAATAGCCGGTTGACCCCACGCGGCACATCGCGACCGCAAGGTGCGGCGGATCGGGAGTGCCACATGCGACGGCATCGTCTTGCAACGGCCAGGCTGACTGCGCCTAGGGCTGGCTGTCCGGGACCGGCTTCTTTGGCGGCATCTGTTGCGCTGGCGGGTGCTCCAAGGGTGGGGGCACCCGTACCGGCGTCGCCGGCAGCGGCGCGGCCGGTGGCGATGTTGAGGTTGACGCCGGTGGCGCGGGCCGCAGCTGTGAAGTGCTCCACCCTCCTCCGAGCGCTTCGATCAACGTCACACTGGCCGTGAGGCGATCGAGAAATACCAACAGAGCCGACTGCTCGCTCTGAGTCGAGCGGTCTGCGTGGTAATGACACTGCTATAGTCAACCGTTCCGGCCTTGTACTCGTTCAGCGTCAGGCGCTCGGCCTCGCGCGCCGCCGGACCAGTTTGTCTTCTACAATCGACTGCTGCTCCAGCACTCGCAGCTGATGAGCTGATCCTCAACCTGTTGGAAACCCTCCAGCACAGCCTGCCGGTAGTCATCGACCGAGATCTCCCAGTTGGCCTTGGCCGCGGCGACTTGCGCGCGGTGCAAGCCGCCAGCAAACAATATCTGGCTGAGGTTGGGACCCACGGACCAGGTCTGATTCGGGGCCTGGAAGAGCTGGCTCAACGGACCGCCGGCAGCGTATCAAGCCGCGCCGGTGATAGAGAACGAGGGGAAATAGGCTCCTTTCGCGACCCCGATCTGTGCATTAGCGGCGGTCACTTTGCGTTCGGCTTCCGCGATGTCCGGACGGCGCTCGAGCAAGTCCGACGGGAGCTATGCCGGTACGGTCGGAACATCGGTCTGATGTTCGTCGGCGCCACCGCGAAGGTCGCAGGCTGCTGGCCAACCAAGACGGCAATGGCGTGCTCGAGCGTGCCGCGCTGAGCGGCAACGTTGACTTGCTCGCCTGAGCGGACAGCAATTGTGTCTGCGCCTGCACTACGTCCGCGCGGGCCGCGACGCCCACGCGGTAGCGGTTCTCGGTTATTTTCAGAGCGAGATCGTCCGCTTTGACCGTGTCATCCAGGATGATCTGCAACTGATCCTGGTAACGGAGTTGAAAATAGGACGAGGCCAGCTGGGCCTGGGCGGACAGGCGCGCGTTGGCGAGTGTCGCCTCACCAGTCTGTTCATCGGCCTTGGCTCCTTCGACCGAGCGCCGCACAGTGCCCCAGATATCCAGCGGCCAGTTGAGCGAGGCACCGGCGCTGTTGGAGTTATACTGTCCCCCGCCACTGCTGGCGCCGCCACTGTTGGAATTCGACGGTGCTGCGCCGCTGCCGGAGCTCGGCTGCGCCCCGCCACCCCGCCGTCCGTGTGTACGGCTGGCAGACACCGACAACGTCGGCCAGTAACCCGCTTGCGCCTCCCTCACCAACGCCTGCGACTGCTCGACGGCTGCCGCGGCTGCTTTGATGTTCTGGTTGGAAATGTCGATCTGATCTTCCAGACCGTTCAGCACCCCGTCATTGAAGATGTGCCACCAAGGTCCCCGGGCGAGCGCATCAGCCGGCTCGGTAGGCTTCCAGCCATCGACTTCCTTGTACCCCGTCGCCACATCCACGCTCGGGCGCTTGTAGTCCGGACCGATCGCACAGGCGCTCAGCAGCGCGCACCCACAGGCCAGCAAGATCCCACGAACGCAACTCATCATGTACTCGCCTGCATGGAACCCGGACCCTCATTACCGATGGCACAAGCGGCGCAGGAGGCACCGCGGCAGTGGGCTTCTTCTTGCGCGAGAAGCGATGGATGTAGAGGTACACGACCGGTGTCGTGTACAGCGTCAGCAGCTGGCTCACCAGCAAGCCACCGACAATCGAGACTCCCAGGGGCCTACGCATTTCGGTGCCGTTACCGTAGGCGATGGCCAAGGGAAGCGCGCCGGCGATCGCGGCGCAGGTTGTCATCATGATCGGGCGGAAGCGCAGCGAGCAGGCGCGGGCAATGGCCGTGCGAGGATCGAGACCCAAAGTGCGTTCGGCCTCGAGGGCGAAATCGACCATCATAATGGCGTTCTTCTTGACGATGCCGATGAGGAGCAGAATCCCCAGAAAGGCGATCAGGCTGAACTCCATGTCAACCGCAATGAGCGCCAGCAAGGCGCCAAGTCCCGCCGACGGCAGTGTCGAGAGAATGGTGAGGGGTTGGGTGTAGCTTTCGTACAGCATGCCCAACACGACATAGATCGCGACCAGCGCCGCAAGCAACATCAGCGGCTGGCTGCCGTTGCTCTGTTGGAACAGTTTCGCCGTGCCATAGGAACTGCCGTGAATGCTGATCGGCATGTGAATCTTCTCCATGGTCTTCTCGATCGCCGCAAGGCCGTCGCTGATCGCTTCGCCTTCGGGGAGATTGAAAGAGATGAAGGTCGAGACCGAGGTACTCGTGTGATTGACGCTGACCGGCGTGGTGTTGGTGGCGAAATGGCTGAAGGCCGCGAAGGGTACGACCGTCTCGGTGCTCGAGCTGACCGCGGAGCCGGTCGAGGTATTGCCGCGACCGGCATTGGCCAGTGAGTTGGCGGCGAGATTGCGCGCCAAATCGGCGGCCACGGCGGCGGCGCTGCTCGAGACCGACGAGCTCGAATTGCTCTTGAATTGGGTGGTACCGGCGACCGCCTGGGTCGCCTGGGTGCCACTCACCGCGCCACCCGAGGTGCTGACGTACAGCTCCTTCAGGACATCGGGGTTCTGCCAGAACTCGGGCGCGACCTCCATCACCACGTGGTATTGCTGGGGACTGAAGGGGTTGTAGATGGTCGAGACCTGCGCTTGGGCGAACGCGCCGCCCAAGGTGTTGTCGATCTGGGACGCGGTGAGACCCAATCGCGAGGCGTTATCGCGGTCGACGATGAGGTCGGCCTCCAGACCGCCGGGCTGCAGATCCGAGTCCACGTCTTCCACTTGCGGTACGTCCTGCAGTGCTTGGCGCAAGTTCTGCGACCACGTGCGCAGCTCGTTCAGATCGTCCCCCAGCAGCGTGTACTGGAATTGGGAATTGGAGGAGCGGCCGCCCCCGCCTCCACCGATGTCCTGTACAGCCTGCAGGAAGGTGGCCACGCCCGTCACTTTGTTCACCTGCGGCCGCAGGCGCGCGATGATCTCATCGGCAGAGTCATGGCGTTCCTCGAGTGGCTTCAACGTCACACTCACGTTCGCCGACGCTCCGCCGCTGCCGGGACCGAAACCGCCGCCACCGACCGAGCCTGTCACCGACTCGACGCTCGGGTCACGTTGGATGATCGCTGCCACCTGCTGCAGCTTGTCCTTCATGAGCTGGAAGGAAGAGAAGGCATCGCCGCGAATACCGCCAGACAACTGGCCGGTATCCTGCTGCGGGAAGAAACCTTTCGGCACCACGATGTACAGGTACACATTCAGGGCGATCGTCACGCCCAGGATGAGTAGCATGATGCGCCGGTGATCCAGCGCCCAGCCGAGGGTGCGCTCGTAACCGGCCCGCATCCGCTGGAAACCACGCTCGAAAGCTGCGCCGAAACGGGTGAGCTTCTTGTTCGCCTCGGAACGAAGCAGACGCGAGCACATCATGGGCGTGGTGGTGAGCGAGATCACCAGCGAGATCAGGATCGACACCGACAGGGTGTTGGTAAACTCCTTGAACAGCCGTCCCTGGATGCCAGGAGCGAACTCGAACGGCAGGAACACGGCAACGAGCGACAGGCTCATGGAGAGCACAGTGAAGCCGACTTCCTTGGCACCCAGGAGTGCTGCGCGCATCGGGCTCAAGCCCTCTTCGATGTGGCGCGTGGTGTTTTCCATCACGACAATCGCATCATCCACCACAAAGCCGGTGGCGATGGTCAGCGCCATCAGTGAGAAGTTGTCCAGCGTGTAGTCGAGCAGATACATGGCCGCGAAAGTGCCGATCAGGGACACCGGCACGACCAGCGCGGGGATGAGCGCGGCGCGGTAGCTGTGCAGGAACATATAGACCACGAGAATGACCATCGCGATCGCCAGCAGCAGGGTCTCCTCCACCTGCCGCAGTGAGGCGCGGATGGTCACCGAGCGGTCGAAGGTCACGACAAGGTCGATTTTCGGATCGATGGAGGCCTTCAGCAGCGGCAACTCGGCTCGCACGGCATCGACGACATCCACGATGTTCGCGCCCGGCTGCTGATACACCTGCACGGATATCGCGGGCTTACCGTTATACAGTCCGTAGGTACGGATGTTCTCGGTCGCGCCATCCTCCATATCGGTCACGGTAGCGACATCGCTCAATCGGACAGTGGATCCGTTGCGATTGGCGATAATCAGGTTGCGATAGGGCTCCGCGTTGCGTGCGTTGTCATTCGTATAGATCTGGTAATGGAGCTGATCCGATTCGATCGCGCCCTTCGGAGAGTTGGCATTCGCGTTGGAAATCGCCGCCTGGATATCCTGCAGCCCGATGCCGTACTTCGAGAGCGCGAGCGGATTGACTTCCACGCGTACCGCCGGCAGCGCGCTGCCGCTTACGTTGACGCCGCCCACGCCTTTGATTTGCGACAACCGTTGTGAAATGACGGCGTCCGCCGCGTCGTAGATCTGCCCCTGCGTGAGGGTGTCTGAGGTCATGGCGATGTTCATGATGGGGAACATCGACGTGTTGATCTTCCGATAGGACGGGTTGCGGGTGAGCGCCGAAGGCAGGTCGGCGTGCGCGGCGACAATGGCCGCCTGCACATCGCGCGCGGCCCCATCGACGTCACGGTCGATACCGAAAGTGAGCTGGATGTTGGTCGAACCGACGCTGCTCGTGGACGTCATGTCATCGACGTCCTGAATCGCCCCCAGATGCCGCTCCAGTGGCGTTGCCACGCTGCTCGCCATGACTTCGGGACTGGCGCCCGGAAGTGCGGCGGAGACGAAGATGGCGGGCACTTCGATCCGCGGCAGCGGCGCCACCGGCAGCAGGGTGAAAGTCGCAATCCCGGCTAGCGCCACGCCGAACGTCAACAGAACGGTCGCTACCGGCCGGGCGATAAAAGGGGCCGAGATGTTCATGCCGGATGATCCATCAAATCAGACGCCGGAGTGTGATCCGGATTGCCGCCGAGAGCGCGCTTCGCGAGGCGGTCAAACGCCAGGTAAATGACCGGAGTGGTGAACAGGGTCAGCACCTGGCTCACCAACAGACCACCCACGATGCTGATGCCGAGAGGGTGGCGCAGCTCCGAGCCCGTGCCCGTGCCAAACATCAACGGCAGGGCGCCGAATATCGCCGCCACCGTCGTCATCGAGGATGGGCCGGAAACGCAGCAGGCAGGCCTGATAGATCGCCTCGCGCGGGGCAAGCCCTGCACCCTCTGCGCCTCGATGGCGAAATCGATCATGAGAATCGCGTTCTTCTTGACGATGCCGATGAGCAGGACGATGCCGATCAGCGCAATGATGGTGAGATCGCTCCCGGCCAACATGAGCGCCAGCAGCGCACCGATGCCCGCCGACGGCAGCGTCGAGAGAATGGTGATCGGATGGATGAAGCTCTCATACAGCACGCCCAACACGATGTACATGACCAACACCGCCGCGACCAGCAGCAGCAATTCGTTCGTCAGATTGTTGCGAAACGCGAGCGCGGCACCCTGGAACGTCGTGTGGATGCTTACGGGGATGCCAATGCTCTGCTCCACTTTCTCGATAGCATCCACGGCCGCTCCGAGCGAAGCCCCGGGGCCAGGTTGAAGGAGACCGTGGTGGCGGGGAATTGCGCCAAGTGATTGATCAGCAGTGGGCGCTGCTGGATATCGACCTTGGCAATGGCGGACAGTGGCACCTGCCCGCCCGCCGCCGAGGGCACATAGATCGAGGCGAGCGAATCCACAGACGTATAAGAGTTTGGGTCGGCCTCGAGAATGACGCGGTACTGGTTCGATTGCGTGAAGATCGTCGAGATGATGCGCTGGCCGAACGCATCGTATAGAGCGTTGTCCACGGTGCCGACGCTGATGCCCAACCGGGCGGCACTGTCACGGTCGATCGTGACATACGCCGCGAGACCGTTATCTTCCTGGTTACTGACCACATCGGCCAGGTCCGGCTGTTCGCGAAGCGCGGCCACCAGCTTCGGCGTCCATGTCGAGAGCGCGGTCGCATCCGCACTCTCCATCGTGAACTGGTACTGCGTACGGCTGACCGTGTTATCCAGGGTCAGATCCTGCACCGGCTGCATGTACAAAGTCATGCCGGGTATGCCCGGTCGTCTCCGTCTGCAGGCGGCGGATGATCTCAGCCACGGTATGGGTCCGCTGGTCGCGCGGCTTCAGGTTGATCAGGAAACGGCCGCTGTTCAACGTGACATTGTTGCCGTCGACGCCAATGAACGAGGATAGGCTTTCGACATCCGGATCCGTCAGGATCTTGGCAGCCAGCTCCTGTTGGCGCTGCGCCATCGCGGCATATGAAACACCTTCCGTCGCCTCGGACACGCCCTGGATCAGACCAGTGTCCTGGTCGGGGAAAAAGCCCTTCGGAATCAACCAGTACAACAGGCCTGTCAACACCAGGGTGCCGACCGCGACGTACAATGTCAGGCGCTGATGGTCCAGTACCCACTGCAGGCGGCGTCCGTAGGATTCGATGACCTTGCCAAACCAGCCGCTGCTGTCCCGGTCGTGAGCTGCCTTCATCGGCTCGTGCCGTAGCATCTTCGCGCACAGCATCGGTACAAGGGTGAGCGAGACGACCGCCGAAATGATGATCGTCACAGCCAGCGTCACCGCGAACTCGCGGAACAACCTTCCCACCACATCCTGCATGAACAGGAGCGGGATCAACACCGCGATCAGCGAGACCGTCAGCGAGATGATGGTGAAGCCAATCTGTCCGGCGCCTTTGAGCGCGGCATCGATCGGGCGCTCGCCGGCTTCGATGTACCGCGTGATGTTCTCGATCATGACAATGGCGTCATCGACCACGAAACCCGTCGCGATGGTCAAAGCCATCAAGGACAGGTTGTTGAGACTGAAGCCCGCCAGGTACATGAGCGCGAACGTTCCGATCAGCGACAGCGGCACCGAGAGGCTGGGGATGATCGTTGCCGGGATATTGCGCAGGAACAGATAAATGACCAGCACCACCAACGCCACCGCGAGCGCCATCTCGAACTCGACATCGTGGATGGAGGCGCGGATCGTGGTCGTGCGATCGGTCAAGATCGCAACATCGACCCCGGCGGGCAGCGAGGCCTTCAGCTCCGGCAGCATCGCTTGAATGCGATTGACGACATCCACGACGTTCGCGCCCGGTTGCCGCTGCACGTTCACAATCAGCGCGGGGGTTTTGTTCATCCACCCACCGAGCTTGGTGTTCTCGGCGCTCTCGACCAGGCTCGCGACGTCCTTCAGACGTACCGGTGCGTTATTGCGGTAGGCGACGATGATGTTCGAGTACTCGTCCGCGCTCCTGAGCTGGTCGTTGGTGTTGATCGTATAGGCGCGTGACGGGCCATCCAGCATGCCCTTCGGGCCGTTCTGGTTAGCGACGCTGATGGTCGTGCGCAGATCGTCGATGTTGAGGCCGTACGCCGCCAATGCGCGCGGATTCACGACTACCCGCACGGCAGGGCGTTGCCCGCCGGTGACGCTGACCACGCCAACGCCTTTGATCTGGGAGATCTTCTGCGCCACGCGAGTGTCGGCCAGGTCCTCGACCTGCGTCAGAGGCATGACCTTTGAGGTGATGCCGAGGGTGAGCACAGGCGCGTCTGCGGGATTCACCTTCGCATACACCGGTGGCGCCGGCAGGTCCTGCGGTACCAGGTTCTGCGCGGCGCTGATCGCCGCCTGCACTTCCTGCTCGGCCACATCCAGATCGAGCGACAAGTTGAATTGCAGCGTGATGACCGAGGCGCCCGCCGAGCTGGTCGACAACATCTGGTTGAGGCCGGGCATCTGGCCGAACTGCTTTTCCAGCGGCGCGGTGATGGCCGAAGTGATGACCTCCGGGCTCGCGCCGGGATAGAAGGTCTGCACCTGGATCGTGGGATAGTCGACTTCCGGCAACGCCGACAAGGGCAATTGCAAGAAGGCAATGGTCCCCACGATCAGAATCGCAACCATCAGCAGCGTGGTTGCCACAGGACGCAGGATGAACAGCCGTGACGGATTCATATGCGGATCGACCGTGCGGCCTCGCCTATTGTGGCGCAGTCTGCGGCGAGCCCTGGGCCCGGGCGCCATTGCGCTTGTGGTGTGAGCCCTTACCTCCCTTGCCAGGATGGGCCGCGGCGTTCTGACTATCCGCATTGGCCTGCGCGGACCCTGGTGTGCCCGCGGTACGGGTGCCCGCACCAGGGGCTTGAGGGAGCTGCACGGCGGCGCCGTCGCGCAAACGGTCGCCACCCTCGGTCACTACAACAGCACCAGGGTTAAGGCCCGCGGTCACGGCAACCTTCTCGCCGTCAGCGACACCGAGCGTCACAGGGCGCACCGAGACCGTGTTGTCCTGGTTTACGAGGTACACGAAAGTTGTGGTCACCCCATTGGGCGCGCCGCGATGGACCGCGGCGTTGGGCATGATGGTCTGGTTCTGCAGGTTCTCCACGACCAGCTGGATATTCACGAACTGATTGGGGAACAGCGTGTTGTCCTGGTTATCGAACAACGCGCGCAGCTTCACGGTGCCGGTCTCGAGGTCGATCTGGTTATCGATGGTCAGGACCTTGCCGTCGGCGAGCTTGGTGCTGTTGGCGCGATCGTACGCTTCGGCCGTCAGGGTCGCGCCGTCATGCAAGCGCTGCATGATCTTAGTCACGTTGTCTTCCGGAACCGGGAAGATCGCGGTGATCGGCTGCAGCTCGGTGATCACGACAATACCGTTGGCATCACCGGGGGTGACGTAGTTGCCCTGGTCGACCTGGCGCAGGCCCACCCGACCGCTGACCGGCGCGGTAATGTGGCAGTAGATGAGATTGACTTTAGCCGCTTTGATCTGCGCCTCATCGGAGGCGACGACTCCCACGTCCTGATCGACAAGGGAGCGTTGCGTATCGACCTGCTGCTGCGGGACCGAGTCCTGGGTGATCAGGTCCTCATAGCGCTTCAGATCCAGTCGCGCCTCCGCCAACAGCGCCTGGTCGCGACGCAGATTACCCTCCTGTTGTGCGAGGGTCGCCTCGTACGGGCGCGGGTCGATGAGCGCAAGGGGGTCGCCCTGCTTCACCAGTTGCCCTTCGGTAAAGAGAATCTTCTGCAACTGGCCGTTGATCTGAGTCTTGACAGTGACGGTGGCCAGCGGGGTGATCGTTCCCAGCGCCGGGATACGAACTGCCATCTCACCAGAGCTTACGGTGGCCACTGAGACGGCCACGGGATTGACCGGCCCACCCCCACCACCAGGACGCGCCCGGAAGCGGCCCGCCCGGGCGACCTTCGCGGCTTCCACGTGTTGTGCCGTCCGGTAGTGGACGAAACCCACCAGCAGGAAGATGAAGCCGGCGATCGCCGCAATGATGATGATCGCCGCCCGGTGGCGGCGCAAAAAGCCCTGCGGGGGTTGTGAGGCATCGGTCAAAACGTTTTTTTCCATCACCCAGGTTCACTTTCGGGCGTGCTAGCGCGCGCTCCAGCTGACAAAAGTCACAGCGTCACTTGCGCTCCACCAGGCAAGCAACGCGACACTCTAACTCGTTGGGTCGCTGGAATGCAGTGTGTGATGCGCAAAAAGACTCCTGCCGTTGACTGTCGGGGAGGCAGGAAGTTTCATGTGCGCCAGAGCGTGGTCGCACTGCGCTTTGACACGCGCCAATCCCCTTGACACCACGTCACCATTCTGACCCTCTCTGTGGCCTATATACTGCAGCGGCAAGCGCGCCTGCGCAGTATCGCGCCACCTTCACATTTGCTTAAGATTTCTGATGGTTAATGACCCTTGGAGCCGTCGGGACAGCGTGCCAGAAAACGTCCTGAGCCGGTACACCTCCTGCCGCGCGTCGAGTCGAATGTGATACTTGTCGTGGTGGTGTGGTGGCGGCAGGCCAGCACGGCGGCGTCCGGCTTCAGTAAGGGGTGAGACTCATGGGAATTCGCGCTGGCATTCGGGCGCTCGCAGCCTGGATCGGTGTTGGCTTGTCCGCCGCGCTACTCGTGCCGCTGGGGCAGGACGCCGTTGCAGCCGCGCCCGATTGTGATCGCCTCTGTCTGGAAGGCTTCGTCGATCGATACCTGGACGCCATGCTCGCCCACGACCCGAGCAAAGTACCGTTCTCCCCCGAGGCGAAGTTCACGCAGAACGGACAGAGGCTCGAGCTCGGTGACGGTTTGTGGCGCACCATCACCGCCAAAGGCACATACCGGATGTTTGTCACCGACGTGGAATCGGGCCACGTCGCATTTCTGGGTTCCGTCAAGGAGGCGGATGCGCCGGCGATGCTGGCTCTGCATCTGCGGATTCGCAAGGATCGCGTCACGGCCGCGGAAATGTTGGTCCAGCGCAGCGCGGCGTCGGCGCAAGGATTCGAGGAGATCGGCTATACCTGGCGCAATCCCGTCGCGGGCGGGCGTATGTCACGCGAGGATCTGCTCAATACAGCCAACATGTACTTCTCCGGGATGCAACAAGACGACGGTAAGGGTGTGTACCCCTTCGACGATGAGTGCAACAGGATCGAGAACGGCGTTTACGCCACCAACGCGCCGACTCCGCCAGGTCAGACCCGTCCCGACCCTTCGACCGCGAGCGGCGCCTCCAATCAATGGAGCTGCCTGGAGCAATTGCGATCGGGGCTGCTGCACTACGTGTCGCGGATCCGCGATCGGCGTTTCGTGGCGGTGGATCCGGACCGCGGGCTGGTGTTCAGCTACGTGTTCTTCGATTACATGGCCGGCGATGGCCGCACTTTCCGAGTTCCCGACGGGCGTACGGTCACGGCAGGGCCGCCGCAGCCACAGACCTGGGAGATTGCCGAAGCCTTCCGTATCGAGCGCGGCAAGATCCGCCAGATCGTGGCCATCACCGAGCCCGCCCCGTATGGCATGAATTCAGGGTGGAGCACCTGGACCGAGGGAATGTCGACCGAGAGCCGCGACGCGTCGCGCTGACGCGGTGCCGCAACTTTGACAGTGGTCGCCGCAAGCCGCTAACCTAGTCGCACGCTACGCAACTGTTTGTTCTGCCTGGCGAAACTAACATTGGCCAAACCTCCCGGAACGCATCGCCATGAACGCCCTTTCCGACAGTGATGTCGCTGTCATCCAGCTCGACAATCCGCCGGTCAACGCACTTTCCCACGCGGTGAGGCTGCATCTCGCCAACGAACTCGCGCGGGCGGAGGCTGATCCGGCCGTGAAGGCCGTCATTCTCGTTGGCGCAGCGGAGTTCTTCTCCGGTGGAGCTGACGTCAAGGAGTTCAACAAACCCCAGATGTCGGCCGAGCCCAATCTCGCCACGCTCCTGACACTATTCGAGCATTCGGTCAAACCGACGATTGCCGCCCTATCCGGCACAGCTTTGGGCGGTGGCTTCGAGCTCACCCTCGCCTGTCACTACCGGGTGGCCGGCCCCAATGCGAAAGTCGGTTTGCCCGAGGTGAAGATCGGCCTCATTCCCGGCGCCGGTGGCACGCAACGTCTGCCACGCGCAGTCGGTCTGGAGACAGCGATCAACATGATCGTCTCCGGCGAGCCGGTCCGTGCGACCGATTTGGCCAAGACCGCCCTCTTCTCACAGATCATCGAGGGCGATCTGCTCGCCGGCGCCAAAACGTTCGCGCGTCAAATCGCTGCCGCGGGCAAGCCCGCTCAATTGCTCCGGGATCGCCCCGCGAGCCATCCCAACCAGGAAGCGCTCCTGCAGTTCGCACGTAACATGGTGAAAGCGAAGGCGGGCCCCTTTCCCGCGCCGCTCGCCTGCCTGGATGCCATCGAAGCTTGCGCCACGACCGCGAGCTTCGATGAGGGGTTGGCCAAGGAACGCGAAATCTTCCTGACGCTGATACAAGGGCCCGAATCGCGCGCCATCCGCCACGTGTTCTTTGCGGAGCGCGCGGCAGCGAAAATCGCCGATGTCCCGGCGAAGACCCCGACACGTAATATCGCTGCGGTCGGTATCGTCGGCGCCGGGACCATGGGCGGCGGCATCGCCATGAACTTCCTCAACGCCGGCATCCCCGTCACGTTGTTGGAAGTCAATCAGGAAGCGCTCGACAAGGGCGTCGCCACCATCCGGCGCAACTACGAAGCGTCGGTGAAGAAGAAAAAGGTCTCGGCCGCGGACGCCGAGAGCCGCATGGCTCTGCTGAAACCGACGGTTTCCTACAGCGACCTGGGCGCCGTCGATTTGGCTGTCGAGGCGGTGTTCGAAGATCTCTCCGTCAAGGAGAAAGTGTTCCGGCAACTCGATGCGGTGGCCAAGTCCGGCGCCATTCTCGCCACCAACACCTCGACACTCGACGTCGACAAAATCGCGGCCTTCACGCGCCGCCCCGCCGATGTCGTGGGTCTGCACTTCTTCAGTCCCGCCAACGTGATGCGCCTTCTCGAAGTCGTGCGCGCAAAAACTACCGGAAACGACGTGCTGGCTACCGCCATGCAGCTCGCGAAAAAGATCCGCAAGCTCGCGGTGGTCTCAGGCGTGTGCGACGGCTTCATCGGCAATCGCATGTTGCATCGTTACTCGGCGCAGGCGAACTTTCTCCTCGAGGAAGGCTGCCTGCCCGAACAAGTGGATCGCGCGCTGGAACGGTTCGGCTTCGCCATGGGACCGTTTCGCGTCGGTGATCTGGCCGGCAATGACATCAGTTGGGCCATCCGCAAGCGGCGCGCCACCGAAGGTCATCGCAGCGACGAAGGCAAGATCGCCGATCGGCTCTGTGAGTTGGGCCGCTTCGGACAGAAAACCGGCGCCGGCTGGTATGACTACCGGCCGGGCGACCGCACTGCGCGACCCAACGCCGAAGTGAACGCCATGATCGAGAAATACTCGGCCGAGGTCGGCATCACACGGCGCAAGATCGATGATCGGGAAATCGTGGAGCGCCTGGTGTACGCGCTCGTCAACGAAGGCGCCAGGATTCTGGAGGAGCGCATCGCGCAGCGCGCCTCCGACATTGACCTGGTCTACCTCAATGGCTACGGGTTCCCCCTGTTGCGCGGCGGCCCGATGTTCTACGCCGACAGTGTCGGGCTCATGGAGGTGGTCAGCGCCATCCGGCGCTACGCCCGCGGCTCGCACCCGAAACCGTGGACAGCGGCGCCGCTGTTGGAAAAGCTCGCCGCCGCCGGCGGCTCGTTCGCCACTTTTGACTCTCAATCCGCGGACTCACTCTCATGAGCAATGATGCTGTCATCGTCTCCACGGCGCGCACAGGCTTCGGCAAGTCCTGGCGAGGTGCATTCAACATGACCTACGGCGCGACGCTCGGCGGACACGTCGTGAGCCAAGCGGTCGCTCGAGCCGGTATCGATCCGGCGGAAGTCGAGGACGTTCTGATGGGATGCGCATTGGCCGAAGGGACCACCGGGGGCAACATCGCGCGCCAGATCGCCTTGCGCGCCGGCCTACCGGTAACCACTGCCGGGGTGACGGTCAACCGCTTCTGCTCCTCAGGTCTGCAAACCATCGCGATGGCAGCGCAACGGGTGATCACCGAAAAAGTGCCCGTACTGGTCGCCGGCGGTCTCGACTCCATCTCGTGCGTGCAGAACACCATAAACGATGTCATGCGGCAGGACCCGTGGCTGCTCGAGCACAAGCCTGGAGTTTTCTGGACCATGATCCAGACCGCCGAGCAGGTCGCCAAACATTACGGCATCTCCAAGGAGCGACAGGACGAATACGGTGTCCGCAGCCAGCAACGCGCCGCGGCGGCGCGCGCCGCGGGCAAATTCGATGCGGAGATCGCACCGATGAAGGTCACCATGGGTGTCGTGGATGAAGCCACGAGCCGCCTGAGCACCCGGGAGATCACCATCAGCGCGGACGAAGGCATCCGCCCGGACACGACCCTGGAGGGAGTGTCCAAAATCCGCACGGTGCTGCCCGATGGTGTCATTACCGCAGGCAACGCCAGCCAGTTCTCCGACGGCGCGAGTGCGTGCGTGGTGATGGACGCGAAGCTGGCTGAAAAACGTAACATCCAACCGCTCGGGATCTTCCGCGGGTTTGCTGTCGCGGGCTGCGAGCCGGAGGAGATGGGCATCGGCCCCGTATTCGCGGTTCCGCGCCTGTTGGAGCGCACCGGTATCAAGATGGAGGACGTCGGTTTGTGGGAATTGAACGAGGCGTTCGCGGTGCAGGTCATCTACTGCCGCGATCGGCTCGGAATTCCCGATGACCGGCTGAACGTCAATGGCGGCGCTATCGCGGTTGGGCATCCGTATGGCGCCTCCGGCGCGCGGCTCACGGGTCACGCGCTCATCGAAGGCAAACGCCGCGGCGTGAAGTACGTCGTCGTCACGATGTGTATTGGTGGCGGCCAGGGAGCCGCGGGGTTGTTCGAGGTTTGCTAGAGACGTGTGCGGCTTAAGGGGCGTCGCCACCCAAGCGTCGCCCCGGAACGCCGATTGGCCCGACACCCCCGGGTACATTCGTCACATTTCGTTGCGCGTGAGGTTCAACACACGTCTAATTGGGGGCTTCCGTGCGGAGGCCCTCAATAGATGAACAAGACCGTCGCTGTCGTCACCGCCCTTGCCCTGCTCGCCGGGCTGCCGCTGACACATTCCGCCAAGACCTTCGCCGCCACGGCACCCTCATCGAGCGCCACTGAAGGCAGCTTTCGCGAGCTTTACAAAGAGCTCATCGAGACCAATACGACATTGTCCTCGGGCAGCTGCACAGTCGCCGCCGAGCGCATGGCGAACCGGCTGAAAGCCGCCGGCTATCCAGCCGAGGACTTCCACCCCTTTGCCGTGCCCGATCATCCCAAGGAAGGTGGCCTCGTCTTCGTCTCTCCCGGGCGTGATCCGAAGCTCAAGGCCATTCTGCTCCTCGCGCACATCGATGTGGTCGAAGCGAAGCGCGAGGACTGGACCCGCGATCCGTTCAAACTGGTGGAGGAGAACGGCAACTTTTACGCGCGCGGTGCGCTGGATGATAAAGCCGAGGCGGCTATCTGGGTCGATACACTCGTGCGCTACCGCCAGGAGAACTTCCGTCCATTGCGCACGTTGAAGCTAGCACTCACCTGCGGTGAGGAGACCAGCGGTGCGTTCAACGGGGCGCAGTGGCTGAGCGAACACCAACACGATCTGATCGACGCGGAGTTTGCTCTCAACGAGGGTGCGGACGGTGAGCTCGATGCCCAAGGGCATCGCGTCGCCCTGGAGATCCAGGCCGGCGAGAAGCTGGCGCAGAACTTCCAGCTCGAAGTGACCAACCCGGGCGGCCACAGCTCGCGGCCTGTGAAGGACAACGCGATCTATCACCTCGCGGGTGCGCTGAAGCGCATCGAGCCCTATGAGTTTCCTGCGCAATTCACTGACGGCAACCGTGCCTATTTCAAGAGCATGGCCAAGATCGAAGCGGCCAAAGGTGAGACAGCCAAGGATGCGACAACAATCGCCAATGCCATGAATGCGCTGGTGCAGAATCCGGACGACCAGAGCGCCATCGCCCTGGTGTCGAGCAAGGATCCTTCTTGGAATGCGACGTTACGAACGACCTGCGTGGCAACCATGCTGGATGCCGGCCATGCCACCAACGCCCTGCCGCAGCGTGCTCGGGCCAATATCAACTGCCGCATTTTTCCCGGTGTGGCGGCAGAGACCGTGCGACAGAAGCTCGAGGAGCTGGTGGCGGATCCAGCCGTGAAGGTGACCTCGCTCGAAACGCGCGGACCTAGCTCTCCACCCCCGCCTCTGACACCGCGGGTGATGGCGCCCTTTGAAAAACTCGCGGCCCAGTTCTGGCCTGGTCTACCGGTGGTTCCAATACTCCAACCTGGCGCGACCGACGGCGAGTTCTTGAACGCCACGGGTATCCCGACGTACGGGATCGAGCCGATTTTTACCGGCCCTGACCTGGGCCATATTCACGGCCTCAACGAGTACGTGGGCGTGAGCTCTCTGCTGCAAGGCCGCGATTTCCTGTATCGCCTGGTGAAGGTGTACGCGGATCAGAAGTAACCAACATGGGAACTTTGCGAGCCTGCGCACACTAAGCATGCTTGAAGAGTGAGACGGTGCCCGCCACGGGAACGATGCTCGGCGTAACTTAATACATGCGCTACTTCTGCACGGCTAAGGTAAAGCCCCTGTGCTTGCCGCTCACAGCAGGCGAGGTGCGACGGGGGGATGTAGCCCGCTCCGTTCGCATCGGCCACGGGGAGTTCCGGGGAAAGTGTCGCCAATTGCGGTCATTCAGCTCTAAGCCCCAAATGTGCTATGCAGGGCGCTTCCTTAGCGAAATCCCTGAGTCATGAGGATCCTTGTCGCAGACCAGAACGCCTTGCTGCTGGCGGCGATCACCGCCACCTTCGGCAAGCACTGCGACCTCGTCACGGCCACTCGTCGCGACGTGTGCATTGCCTATGTCGAGCAGCAGAAATTCGACGTCGTTGTCGCGTGCGACAAGATGGCGGATTACACCGGATTGGAGTTGCTGAGCGAGGTCGCGGCCCTCTCGCCGGGAACGCTGCTGATTTTCGCCGCCAGCACGGAGCGTCTGCAGCGATTGTCTTATCGCCTACAGGTGTTCGGCCTGCTCGATACCCTCGCCTATCCCATCACGCCGCGGAAGCTCCTGAATGCCCTAAGGCGGGCTCGGGAGCACCTGCCCTCGCGTGCCGCGCGCAAGATCCGGCATGTGGTGCTCGAATCTGAATGGGATACCGGTGAGCGCCTGGCCCTGGTCGAGAAGGACCTGGATGCGGCGATAGCTCGTCACAGTAGCGGCATTGGGGAGGCCGACTGGGAAAACGGCCCGATGGCTACCGGGTCCGCGCAGACCAGACGTACTCGTGGCGACGGAGCCGACGCGGGTTCGCTGGGCGTGGGTGGCGTTGAAGAATTCGTCTTTGCGCCTTCGCCCGATGACGAAAGCGATCCCGTTGCGACCGAGAGGGTGGCACAGCTACCGGCCACGCAGGATTGCTACTGGGAAGTCAGCGAGTATCAGGGGTTCGTGTATGAGTCGGCCGAGGACACCGTAATCGAGGTGATGCCGGCCGACGTCCCGATCGCACACGGGGAGGATCCTCTCGCGCAAGTCGACTACGACGCTGTCGGTAACGATCCCGCATTCGACGTGCCGGAGCCGGAGAGCTGGACAGAGGATGGCGCAGCTAACGACAGCGAGTTCCGAACCGAATCCACGACGCCCGGCGGCGGGCGTGAAGAGGGTAGCGGTCAAACGTTGTCCGCGACCCTGTCTTCCACCGGTGCTTGGTCAGTGGGCCCGAATCTCCTGCCGGCGCTCGAAAACAGCCAGGAGGGCGGCGGTGCGTCGAGCTCGTCGGTCGAGCCTGCGCCGCAACTTAGCCCGGCATCATCGACCGCCACAGCGCCAGAATCTGCTTCCATAGCGGCGGCAGCGACCGCCGATCCCAAGGCCGCGGCAAAACGTCAATCGCAACCTCGTCCGCGCGCGCAATCGGCTCCGACCGACGCTCAGCGAGCGGCATTCGATCGCGCTCTGGCGCGGCGAAACGCAGAGCGTGCGGGTGGCAAAGCAGGCTCCTCAGGTGACGCCTCGAGGCGCGGTCACAAGAAACGTAGCGCTGCCGAGAATCGCAGCGCCAGCGCCGCTAAGCCCGCAAGCAGCATGGTCGCGGGACCAGGGTCCGGAGAATCAAAGTCGCTCACTGATCTGGCGCGGATGGCCACCAAGAAGCGGCCCCTTACGATCACAGCCGCTGGCAAGACAGTACCGAAGCGAGCGGTGTTTGCCGTGGGCTCGGGGCTGGCGGCGGTGATCCTCTTGGGGGTTTTGAGTTTCGAGCTCGTCAGACCGGACCATTCGGCTGTAGCGCAGCAACGGCCCACTCAGCTCGCGAGCTCACAGCTCTTCTCGCCTGCGACGGCAGTGCTGCCAAGTCAGGGAGGCAGCGGTGCCGCACAGCTGGTACCGCCCCCGGCGAGTCCGGGGGTGCCGCAAGGCACGGCACCGGTGGCGCAGAATTTCGATCCGAACACCGCTCCATCGGACCCGCCGCCACCGCCGGCGGTAGAGCAGCCCGGCCCAATGGAGCCGCCGCCTCGCCCTGTGGAGGAGCCGCCTCCGCCGCCTTGGGCAGGGCCACCGCCGACCGGGCCCCTCCCCGGCGGCGATGAGAGCTCAGAGCAAGCGTGGAATCAACCTTGGAAGCAGCAGTAGCTCAGTCGCGGCGCGCCTTGCTCAGCAGGCGCAGAATTTCCATGTACAGCCAGACCATCGTGACCAGCAGGCCGAAGGCCGCGTACCACTCCATGTAGCGCGGCGCGCCCTGCGCCGCACCCGACTCGATGAAGTCGAAGTCGAGGATCAGATTCAACGCTGCTACGCCGACAATGACCAGCGAGATAATGATGCCGAGAGGGCTCGACGAGTTGAGCAGCGGCACGGACACATGGAACAGGCCGAGAATCATCGAAACCACATACAGCAACGCGATGGCGCCGGTGGCTCCAATCACGATCGCGCGGAAACGCTCGGTAGCGCGGATGATGCGCAACTTGTAGGCCACGAGCATCACGGCAAAGACAGCGAACGTCAGGCCCACGGCCTGAATTGCAATGCCGGGATACCTCGTTTCGAGCATCGCCGAGATGCCGCCGATGGCAAGACCCTCGAGAGCGGCGTACGGAATGGCGAGGTACGGCGCCAGATTCGCCTTGAAGCTGATGATCATGCCAACGATCAGGCCGCCGAAGGCGCCGATCATCAGTGAGGTGGAAATGACCGAAACATCGCCGTTGCCCAGATACTGCGACCAGGGCCAGAAGGCGCCCGCGAGCAGTACGACCAGAAGCAGAAATGCTTTGTTGATAGACCCCTGCAGCGTCATACGCTCCGCGCCAAAAGCCGGTCGTGGCTGATTGGCAAAAACCCGCTCACTCAGGCTGGGGTTACCGGATCGGGTCACAGGAAGGGGCATCTAAGTCTCCTTAGGGGAACGAATCGGCAGTGCGCGCCACAAGCCTACAGGCCCTACGGCCGCCAACGAGGGCTAACTTGGGACGATTATAAGGGAAGCAAGGGGTTATGGTCCGCCGCCTCGTCGCAAGAGACTGACGAACCAGCATTTTTATCGGCAGCCGCCAGTGCCCTTGCCAGCACGTTGAAGTCCACTGGCTTGGTCAGGTGCTCGTCAAAGCCCACCTCCCGGGCCCGGCGGACGTCCTCGGTCTGGCCGTATCCTGTGAGCGCGACAATCCTCACGCCAGCGAACTGCGGCCGCTCCCGCAGGCGGCGGGCGACCTCGTATCCATCCATCTCAGGCAGACCGATATCGAGCAGCACGACATCCGGGCGAAACGAGGCGCCGCGGCTGAGCACTTCAGCGCCGGAATACATCGACTCAGTAACATGTCCGTCGAGACTGAGAACGAGCGCAAGGGAGTTAGCAGCGTCGGTGTTGTCGTCGACGATCAGAATTCGGCGAGGAGTGGTTTTGGGAAGATTCCCTGCTTGCGTAAGCACCTGCGGGCGCTCGAGGCGCGGCAATCGGATTTCAAAAGTCGCTCCATGACCCAACCCCGCGCTCGCGGCGGTCAGGCTGCCACTGTGCATCTCGACGAGACGCTTCGCTACCGCCAACCCGATGCCCAATCCGCCAAGTGATCGGTCAAGAGTGCGCTCACCCTGCACAAACAGATCGAACACGCGGGGCAACAGCTCCGAGGATATGCCCACCCCCGAATCCTCGATCCTGATCACTGCGTCGGATCCGTCGGCGCATGTCTCCACCCTGACCTTTCCTCCGCTATCCGTATACTTTGCGGCGTTAGTGAGAATGTTGACGACACATTGCACCAAACGTGTCATGTCGCCGTTGACGTAGAGCGCGCGTGAGTGCGAGACCACGGAGACCTCGTGGCGACGCACCAGGAACAACGGCTCCGCGGTCTCGACCGCCTGGCTGATCACATTGCCGAGCTCAATCGGCCGCCTTTGCAACTCCACCCTGCCCTGCGTAATGCGGGACACATCCAGCAGGTCGTCCACCAAACGCGTGAGCTGCGCCACCTGGCGCTTGAGCATTGCGACCACAGCATGCCCCTTGGAATCCTGCGGCAGGGTCCGTGAGAGAATCTCTCCGGCATTGCGCAGCGGGGCGAGCGGGTTACGCAATTCGTGGGCAAGCATCGCCAGAAACTCGTTCTTCTGCCGATCGGCCTCATGCCGTAATCGCGCCAACTGCAGCTGCGCGCCGACGCGTGCGATCAGCTCACGAGCCGAGAACGGCTTGACCAAATAGTCATCGGCCATGGCATCGAGGCCTTCGATCACGGCTTCCTCGCCGGCGCGCGCTGACAAAAGGATCGTGGGCACGTCGCGAAGTTGCGGATCCGCCCGCAGAGCCCGCAACAACGCGAAGCCATCCATGCGGGGCATCATGACATCCGACACGATGAGGTCAGGAGCCGCGCGGCGAGCCGCCTCGAGGGCGGCTTGTCCGTCGGCAACGGCTTCGACCTCGTAACGTGTCTGGAGAAGCTCGCGCACGTAGGCACGCATATCTGAGTTATCGTCGACCACGATCACTCGCGAGCCATGCACGGCTGCCCGCGGGTGTGCATCGCGTGGCGTCGGTACCCGCGGCATCTTCATCGCGAAAGGCGCTTCGTTCGACGGGCTTGCCGCTTCTGGCAGCCATCGCAGCGCCTCCTCGACATAAGGGCGAGCAGCAACGACAGGTGCCTGAAGCGATGTCGTCGCACCAACCCGATCGCTGGGCAGATGTGCCTTGCCCAGAGGAATGCGGACGCTAAGGGTAGTGCCCTTGCCGAGCTCGCTCTCCACGTGTGTGACTCCGCCGTGGAATTTTACGAGCTCGTTCACCAGGGCAAGTCCGATACCCGAACCCTCGTGTGTGCGCCCCTCCGCCCCTTCTACCCGGTAAAAACGCTCGAACAGTCTCGGCAGTGACTGCGCGGGGATGCCAATGCCGGTGTCCCTCACGCTCAGAACAGCGAGCTCAGCGCTTTGCTCCAGTCGAACCTCGATCTCACCGTGGAAGGTGTACTTGAACGCATTGGAGAGGAGATTGAGAACGATCTTCTCCCACATATCGCGGTCGACATACACCGGCTCGCGAAAGGGTTGCAGCGCGAGCTTCAGTGCCAACCCCGCCATCTCGAGTGCTGAGGTGAAGGTGCTCACCAGGTCAGCCGTGAGTGCTGTCAGGTCGGTGGGCAGGTAGGTCGCCTGCACGCGACCGGCTTCGATACGGGAGAACTCCAGGAGAGAGTTGACCAGTTTCAGCAATCGCAGCGAGTTGCGGTGTAAGAGATCGATATGGCCGCGGGTGGGCGCGGGCAGCGTCGGGGCGCCTGAAAGCTCCTCGATGGGTCCGAGCATCAAGGTGAGGGGCGTACGAAACTCGTGGCTGACATTGGAGAAAAATGCAGTCTTGGCACGATCGATCTCCGCAAGCGCCTCGGCGCGTTCACGCTCGGCGTCGTATGCCTGCGCATTGGCTATCGCCGCGGCGAGTTGACCGGCGACGAGGTCGACAAACCCACTGTAGGCCTCATCGAAGGGTCGTCGGGGTGTGACGCCTGCAATCAGAAAACCGACCAAGCGGCCCTGTCCCGCGCCGGCCAGAGGCAATACCACAGCGCGCCTGGCCTGCCCCGGCCATAGGTCCGCCAGCACAGTGAGGTCCTCGATTACCTGCCGCTCCCGGGTGTCACACAAAGCCGCGAGTTGCCAAGGATCCCGCCCGTCCCGCGGGGCTACCGACAGGGTTTCCGGGAAGGAGTCCTGTGGCATCGGACAGGTCGGAGCCGCCCGGCGCGCCCGCTTTCCGTCTGCGTCCATGATGTAAAGGACCGCAAACGGTAGATCGAGTGGATATTGGGCGAGTACTTCCAGAGCCCTGCGGCAGTTGCTGGCCATGTCATCGACTCCCATCGATTGCACCGCCAAGTCACGCAATACGCGCAAGCGACGCTCGCCGACCACGCGCTCTGTCACTTCCGTTACAACGCAAAGCATCCCGGCGACGCGGCTCAGGTCGTCGTAGACGGGACTGTATGAAAAGGTGTGATAGCTTTCTTCGGTGAACCCGCTGCGCTCGAGGAACAGCAGCAGGCCCTCATCCCAAGTCGCCTCGCCACTGGTCAGCACACGCTCGATGCGGGGGCCGATGTCCGGCCAGATCTCCTTCCACACCTGGTCCGATCGGGACCCGAGCACCCAGTCGCGCTTCAAACCCACGGTCGGTAGATAGGCGTCATTACAAAAAAACGTGAGTTGCGGTCCCCACGCCATCCACATGGCGTAGCGAGAATCGAGCACGACCCTCACGATGGTCTTGAGAGACTGGGGCCAGTGCTCCGGACTGCCAAGCGGGTGGGAAGCCCAATCCAACGCTCGCAAGCGAGCGCCGCTTTCACCACCGCCAGCCAGAAAAGCGAACGATAAGGGGGGATCGCTGCGCAGCGCGCTCGCGTTGCTCATGCCGTTGCCGACCTCTGTTTGAGAAATCCATCAGCAGCAAGATCGGGACCTTGAAATCTGCCATCATGGGCTGATGAGCTGGTTCGCCTATGCCCTACTCGCTGCCGCCGCGGCCGCCGCCACAGCGATTCTCGCCAAGATTGGAGTGGGCGATGTGCCCTCGAACCTCGCCACCGCCCTGAGGACGAGTTTCATTCTCCCGCTGGTTTGGGCGTTGGTGGTGGCGCGCGGTGAGACGCATGCCTTGCGGACCGCCTCCACTCAAACTTACGTGTTCCTGGCCCTGTCCGCGCTGGCCACCGGGGTTTCCTGGCTCGCTTACTTCAAGGCGCTGCAGCTCGCGCCGGCCTCACATGTCGCGCCCATCGACAAGCTCAGTCTGCCTTTGACGATTGCGCTCGCGACTACGGTGCTCGGGGAGCCGCTGTCGTGGAAGCTCGGGGGTGGTGTGGCGTTGATGGTCGCCGGCGCAATATTGACATTGGGATGAGCGGTTTGTACGGCATCGGCGCGGCGATCGCCGACGCGCTCATTTTTGTCATCGCCTTCGGCACCGGACTGAGCCTGACCAATGCACACCTCGTCAGTTTCGGCGCGGCGGCCGTTTTGAACTATCTGACGACGCTGCGCCCCGCGATATCGCGGGCGAATCGAGCCTATGACGGGCGTTTGTACGCGCACCTGTTGGTGGTAAGCCTGGTGGCGTTATTCTTGCGCGGCGGTGTGCTGTCGCTGCTGAGCGTAACGGCCGGGATTGCGCCGCAGGCCGCCATCGTGGCGGCGGTTGCCGCCGGCGCGGTGGTACTGCGCGCAGGCTATTCGCATTCGCTCTCATCCAAACTCTGGAGGTTGGGCAGCGAGCCCGGCTGGCGCACTCTGGCGTACGGGCTGATTCTCGCCGCCGTTGCGCTGCGGCTGGTTTATTTCGGACAAGTCGAGTTGCTGCCGGAAGAGGCGTATTACTGGAATTACGCGCGCCATCTCGATCTGAGCTATCTCGATCACCCGCCGATGGTCGCCTGGCTCATCCGGGCGGGGACCGCGCTATTCGGGGACACCTCGTTCGGCGTGCGCCTCGGCGCTCTGTGCTGTGCGCTGGTCGCCTCCGTCTACATCTATCGGCTGACCCGCAACCTGTTCGACGAGAGCAGCGCACTGGTCGCGCTCGTGTTGATGCAACTGTTGCCGTTCTGCTTTTTCGCCGGGCTGATGATGACGCCCGATGCACCGCTCACCGCAGCCTGGGCGGCGGCGCTCTACTACCTCGAACGCGCCCTCGTGGGCGGACAGGAGCGTGCCTGGTGGGGTGCGGGAATCGCCTTAGGCCTAGGCCTCATCTCCAAGTACACCATCGCGATGCTGGTGCCGGCCGCGTTGCTTTTCATGATCCTGGACCCGCAGGCGCGGCGCTGGTTGCGGCACTGGCTCCCGTACACGGCCGGGGTGCTGGCTGTCATGTTATTCGCGCCTGTGATCATCTGGAATGCCGAACACCACTGGGCATCATTCGCGTTTCAAACGGCGCGGCGTCTGGCGGAACGGCCGCAATTCGCCTTGCACAAGCTGCTGGCCTCCGCGCTGGTGTTACTGACACCCGCAGGGTTCCTCACCTTGCCGGGGGCACTGCGGGGAGACACCACGCCTCCCGGCTACCGGCGCCGCATGCGTTTTCTGCAATTATCGGTGCTGACTCCCCTGGCGGTGTATTTCGTATTCAGCCTACGTCACGAGGTGAAGCTCGATTGGACCGGCACCGTCTGGCTCGGAGCGATACCGGCCCTGGCCGGAGGAGTCAGCGCACTAGGCGGGCACGTCGCTCGCGGCACGCGCGCGTGGGCCCGCGCGGCCTGGGGTCCAACGTTGCAAATCCTGCTCTTGGTGTTGGGTGGCGCCCTGCACTACTTCGTGTTGGGTCTACCGGGCGTGGGTTATAGCGGCCACATGGAAGTCAGTCCCGTGGGTTGGCGTGATCTGGGCGCTCAAGTCGCCGCTTTGGCACAGCACGTGCGCGCGCAAACCGGCAGCGAGCCGCTGGTGGTCGGCACTGATCGTTACGCGATTGCCAGCGAGCTCGCGTTTTATCAACCGGACCGGGCACGCTCGATCCAAAACACCACCGCCAGTCATCTGTTCGGCGGCACCGGACTGATGTACGAGGCCTGGTTTCCGCTCGAGCAGCTACAAGGCAGGACGTTGCTGTTAGTTGCCCTCGAGCCTCAGGACGTCACGGGGCCGCACATCGAATCGCTCGCCACACGCATCGATCCGCCGCAACAAGGGATATTGACTACGCGTGACGGGAAGTTCGTCCACCGTTACTACTACCGCGTCCTGTATGGCTACCACAGCAGCGCCACGTGGCGCGCCCAGTAAGAGCGCCGAGTGCGACGGCGATAATGCTCAAGCCGGCCCGGGCTCGGGGGCCGCTTCGTCGGCGGACATGACAGCGGCGGCGGCGTCGCACACCACCTGTTCGAGCACGACCAGATACTCCAGGTAGCGCTTTCGGCCGAGGGCGGTGATTCGACAAAAGGTCTGCGGCCGGTTGTCTTCAAAGCCCTTGGAAATTTCAACGAGTTTGGCCCCCTGCAGAACCTGCAGATGACGACTCAGATTCCCGTCGGTCAAGTCGCAGAGCAGCTTGAGGTCCGCGAACACCAGGCCCTTGGGATGGCTCACCAGAGAGGTGAGGACGCTCAACCGCGCGCGTTCATGGATCACACGATCGAGCCCATCGTAGGCGAAGCGATGGATACGGCGTTTGTCTTTTGTCATGGGGTTTCCTGATACCCCCGATTGTAGCACGCCAGCGACGATTACCTTTCTGATTGCTTACATGAGCAGCCCGACGGCAGGCACGAGGGGATCGTTCGTTGGTTGGACACCGCCTCACTTTGCATCGTAAAGTAACAATGATGCACGTGGCGATCATCATGAACGGAAACGGGCGCTGGGCGATGCGGCGTGGCCTGCCGCCGACGGCGTGTCACATCGTAGGCGCCACAGCTGTCCGCTGTGCCGTCGACTCGGCCCTTCAGGCCGGCGTAAAGACTTTGACTCTGTATGCCCTCCCCTCGTCCCTCTGTGAGGACTCCCCGCACGAGCTCGATGCGGGTCTGCGGGTGCTGGGAGACTATCTGCGCGCGGAGGGCCGGCGCTGCGCCGAGCAGTCTGTGGGCATCACAGTGATCGGTCACGGCAAATGGTTGGGCGCGCAGCGGCTGCGCTCGGCACTCGAAGGAACCTGTCCGTCACAGGGTGTGGCCGGCTCGCGTATGCACTTGCGAATCGTCATTGATTACTCGGCACATGACAGCGTCGTGCAATCCACATGGTGCAGCACTCATCCGCAGGCGTCGGAGACCTTCACCCGACGGTTGAGGGAGCTCGACGATACCGCACTGACCGCGGGCGCCGTGGACCTGCTGATCCACACCGGCGGCGGCAAGTGCCGCGGCGAGTTCATGCTGTGGGAAGTGGCCTACGCCAGACTGCACCACGCCGACTGTCTCTGGCCAGACTTTACGCCGCGCGACTTCCACCGCGCGCTCAGCCGCGTCGCAGGCTCCTAGGCGGGCCCCCTAACGCTTTTTTTACACTTGCGATGCTAGGCTATTCCCATGTATGTCCTACTCATCGAGGACAACCTCGATCTTTCGGCGAACGTCGGCGAATTTCTGGAATCTCGCGGAAACTCGGTGGACTACGCTCGCGACGGTACCCATGGATTACAGCTCGCCGGGAGTGAGGGCTATGATGCGATCATTCTGGATATCGGACTGCCCGGATTGGACGGGCTGAGCCTCTGCCGGCGACTGCGGGAGACCTCTCGCCGTGACATGCCGGTCATCATGCTGACCGCGCGCGATACCGAGGCGGACAAACTCAGTGGTTTCGACGCGGGCGCCGACGACTACCTGACGAAGCCGTTTTCCCTGCTGGAGCTGTTGGCGCGCCTGAAAGCGATGGTCCGCCGGGCCTCCGGGACCCGCGGGGTGCTGCAAGTAGCCGACCTAACATTCGACCTGCGTACCTTGCTCATCCAACGAGGCAGCCGCTCCATCGCGTTGGCTCCGACCGGAATGCGCATTCTCGAGCAGCTGATGCGAGCCTCCCCGGGAGTCGTGACCCGCGAGCAGATCGAGCGGACAGTGTGGGGCGAGGACCCTCCTGGTAGCGATGCCGCGCTACGCGGCCACATCCTGATCATTCGCAACGCCGTCGATTCGCAGAGCGAGCCGAAGCTGCTGCACACGGTACACGGCATCGGTTACAGGCTGGCCTGATATCCTCATCTTAAGGTCATGCGCTTCAACTGGAGCTTACAATCGCGCTTTCTACTGGCGACCTCGGTCCTCACCCTGGTGTTGTGTACCGCGTTCGCCGTGGCGGTGTATCAATTCATCGAGTTGTTGGAAGACGAGCTCCTCAATCGCACGCTGGTGCGTGAGATGCAGGAGCTCAAAACCGAGGCGGCCACCGACCCGCATGCCCGCCCGCCTGCCGCCACCGGGCTCAGCGGCTACATCGTCCGTGACTCGAGTGATCGGGCTCGCCTGCCGGCGCAGCTCACCACCCTCGCGAGCGGAGTGCACGAGGACATCTCCCTCCACGGACATACCTACTACGTCGCAGTCGATAAGGTTGGCAGTACCGCTCTCTATATTCTTTTGGACACCGAGCGGATAGAGACCATCGAGGACGGCGTGGTCAGTGTGGCGGTCCTGATCGGACTGATCGCGCTTGGGCTTGCGGCGGTGATTGGAGTAGCCCTCGCCCGCGCGGTCATGCGCCCGGTCACGGAGCTTGCCGATGAAGTCGCGCGGCTCGACCCCTCGCAACGGCAGGCACGGCTTAAAAATCGCTTCGCCAACCGGGAGGTCGGGGTCATCGCGGCGGCATTCGATGACTACATGGAGCGGCTCGAAAAAGTTCTCGAGCGCGAGCAGGCTTTCACGGAAGACGCCAGTCACGAGTTGCGCACTCCGCTGTCGATCATTTCCAGCTCAGCGGAACTGTTGCTGGAAGAGCCGCAACTGAGCGGGCCGGCACACGATCGACTGCTGCGCATCCGCCGCGCCGCGGGGCAGATGCAGTCCCTGATCGAGGCGTTGCTGTTTCTCGCACGCGGGGAGCCCGGGTCCTCGTCCCAGCCGTGCGCGTTGGATCAGATCGTCGCAGAGGCGGTCGATGTCATCGCGGTGGGCGCCGCGACCAAATCGCTCAACGTCAAGGTCGAAATCGAGCCAGTTACGGTGACCGGCGCGCCGATCATGATGGCCTGCGTGGTCAACAACCTGCTTCTTAACGCCGTTAATTTCACTCAGGACGGGACTATCGACGTCAAGCTCATTCCGGGTGAGCTGACAGTGAAAGACACCGGGATTGGCATTCCGCCGGAGGATTTGTCGAGGATCTTCGAACGGCGCTATCGCGGCGCGCACAGCCGTGGCCTCGGATTGGGGCTTTACCTGGTAAGCCGGATCTGTGATCGACTGGGATGGAAGATTGACACCCACAGCGCACCCGGGTCGGGGACGACATTTCGGATCGAGCTGCCCGCCGGGGCGGCGGTGCCGCCCGGGCCCGCCAACACCTGAAGCGCGCGGTCGGGATGTTGGTGTCGCGCAACCTCTCTCTTTGTGGTGATCCCTCTTCCTTTCTGGCGATGCCAGCGGCACAAGACGGTGTGTACTCTGGCTGGGTGTTGAATGTGTAGTGGATGAGCTGGGACGACCCTGCTGCCTTTGGCAGGCCATCGGCCTCTCCCTTTCGGAGGAGATGCGGAACTATGGGACGCTCGGGAGTGTCGGGTAAGGGTTCGAGGCGGCTGCCCGACAACACAGCTGCCTTTCAACATCCTTTCAAAGTTCTTGCGATTTTCTTTCAGGTCACTTTCCAGAGCGTTGCAACGCAACCGACGCCGGGACTGTGACGCATTTCCGCTACACTTTTGATACTAAAAAAAGCTTGCCTGCACCGGTTAGCCCCATTACTTTATCTAACAAAGTTGCTAAGTTGCTGCCCCTACGCCAGCTGTCGAGAGATTCATAGATGACATCACTGTCGGCGCCATCGCGGGCGCTGAAAACGTTATTTCTGCAGGCGCCGTCATTCGACGGCTTCGACGGTGGCGCGGGCTCGCGTTACCAGGCCAAGCGTGAGGTCAAGTCGTTTTGGTATCCCACCTGGCTAGCGCAGCCGGCCGCCTTGGTGCCTGGCTCGCGGGTCGTGGACGCCCCCGCGGATGATCTAACCGTCGCGCAGACATTGGAGCTCGCGCGCACCTACGAGCTCGTGATCATTCACACGAGCACGCCGTCGTTCCCGACGGATGCCCGCTTCGCGGAGCTACTGAAGGAAGCCAGGCCCGACATCAAAATCGGCCTGATCGGCGCAAAGACCATGGTCGATCCCGACGGATCGCTCCAGGCTACCGCCGCCGTGGACTTCGTCTGCCGCGAGGAATTCGATTACACCTGCAAGGAAGTCGCCGAAGGCCTGCCTCTGCAGGAGGTCAAGGGGCTGTCCTATCGCGGCAGTGACGGGCGCATCGTCCACAACCTGCCGCGCGCGACGGTCGAGAACATGGACGAGCTGCCGTTCGTGGCTCCGATCTACAAGCGCGACCTGAAGATTCCCAACTACTTCATCGGCTACCTGAAGCACCCGTACGTGAGCTTCTACACCGGCCGCGGCTGCCGCTCGAAGTGCACGTTCTGCCTGTGGCCGCAGACGGTCGGCGGCCATCGTTACCGGGTCCGCTCGGCGCAGAACGTGATCGCCGAGGTGAAGTGGATCAAGGAGAACATGCCGGAAGTGAAGGAGATCATGTTCGATGATGACACCTTCACCGACACCTCCAACCTGCCTCGGGTCGAGGCCATTGCCAAGGGCATGGGCGAGCTTGGCATGACCTGGAGCTGCAACGCGAAAGCCAACGTCCCTTACAATACTTTGAAGGTGATGAAGGAGAACGGCTTGCGCCTGTTGCTGGTGGGCTACGAGTCAGGCGATGACGGCATCCTCCACAACATCAAGAAGGGCCTGCGCACCGATATCGCGCGGCGCTTCACGGCCGACTGCCGCAAGCTCGGCATCGTCATTCACGGGACGTTCATTCTCGGCCTCCCCGGAGAGACCGCCGAGACGATCGAGAAGACCATTCAGTTCGCGAAGGAAATCAACCCGCATACCATCCAGGTGTCGCTCGCCGCGCCCTACCCCGGGACCGCGCTCTACAAGCAGGCGGTAGCCGAAGGCTGGCTGCAGGAAACCGATGCGCAACACCTTGTGAACGACAAGGGAGTGCAACTGGCGGCGATCAGTTATCCGCATCTGTCGAAGGAGCAGATCTTCCACAGCATGGAAGTCTTCTACAAGCGGTTCTATTTCCGGCCCTCCAAGATCTGGGAGATCGTGAGGGAGATGCTGACGAGTTGGGAAATGACTCGCCGGCGTTTGCGCGAGGGCGCCGAGTTCTTCCGCTTTCTACGTGCCCATCAGGCCTGAAGCGGCGAGAAAACCCATGGCCTCGATTCATTCGCTTCTGAGCACCTTCGGACTGGTCAGTCTCGCTGTAGCCTCCGGCTACGCGATAATGGCTCTGGTCGGAGTGCTCGTCTGGCGCTCGCGTGGCCGGCCCAAGCTCCCCCCCAAGCTTCCTGCAGTCACCGTGTTGAAGCCGTTGTGCGGCGCGGAGCCGGGGCTGTACGAGAACCTGCGCTCCTTCTGCAGCCAGGACTATCCGGAGTTTCAGATCGTCTTCGGTGTCTGCGACCGTAACGACCCCGCGCTGGCGGTCGTATCGCGGTTGTTGGCCGAGTTCCCCAATCTGTCGATCGACGTGGTGGTCGATCCGCGCCAGCACGGCGGCAACCGCAAGGTCAGCAGCCTGATCAACATGATGGGGCGGGCGCGTCACGACGTGTTGGTGATGGCTGACAGCGACGCCTATGTCGGACCGGACTATCTGGCCACCGTCATCCCCCCGCTGTTGGACCGCAAGGTCGGCCTGGTGACCTGCATCTATCACGGTGAGCCGACGCCGCGGATCTGGTCGCGCCTGGGCGCGATGTACGTGAACGAGTGGTACATGCCGTCGGTGCTGCTGGCGCGGCTCTTCGGTCATGAGGGCTTTGCCTCAGGGCAGACTCTGGCCATGCGGCGCGATACTCTGCAAAGAATCGGCGGGCTGCGCGCCATCGCAGACCACCTCGCCGATGATTACCGCATCGGGGAGCTCATTCGAGGTTTGGGATTACGGATCGTCCTGTCACCGTACCTTTTGCGTGCGGAGCACCACGAGCCGAGCCTCGACCTGCTGGTGCAACATGAAGTGCGCTGGATGCGCACGCTGCGGATTCTGCGCCCACGCAGCTTCAGCTTGATCTTCTTCGGTTTCAGCCTGCCGCTGGCCGTGGTCGGAATGCTGCTTTGCGCCGGCGATGCATCCCATTCGATGCTGGCCTGGGCTCTATTCGAAATCACGCTGCTGGCCCGGGTCGCCTTGCATTTCACCCATCGGCTCCGCGGAGAGCGGCCGCTACTGGCGGACCTCTGGCTGGTTCCAGTGCGCGATGTGCTGCTGTGCTGGGTCTGGTGGCGCACGTTCTTCACTTCGCGCATCACCTGGCGAGGCAGTGAATTCGACGTCGACGCGCACGGGATAATGCGAAGCACGTCCTGACATCCGCCCCCGTGCGGAACCGAATCCCCCCTGTGAAGCTTGCCGCCTATATCAGCGGCGTGGCGGGCCTTGCACTGCTCGTCGTCCTCATGCTCCGTTCGGACTTCACAGCCATGTGGCAGACGGTCGGCTCGGCCGGGTGGAGCTTGTTGTGGTTGCCGCCGTATCGGCTGTTGTACTTCCTGCTGTACGCCATCGGTTGGCGTGCCCTCCTTGCCCCTTATGACCCACAAGGCCGCGCGGGCCTTGGGTACGTATTGTGGGTCACCACCGTGCGCGAAGGCATCGACAGGCTGCTTCCGGTAGCCAGTGTCGGCGGCGGATTCGCGGGTGTGCGGCTGGTAGGTTGGCGCGGCATTGCGACGGCGCCGGCGGCCGCGACAGTGGCCGCCGAGATCGTTCTGACCATGGCGGTCATGTATATATTCACCGCCATCGGGCTGTTCCTCTTGAGCGGCTTGGGGGCTTCGAACGAGACCTACCAACACGTGCTGACCGGGCTCGTGTTGAGTTTGCCGGTTCCTGTGATTACCGGTCTGCTGCTGCGCTACGGCTCGGTGTTCGAGCGGCTGGAAAATTTCATCCGGCCGATGGTGGGAGTGAACACGCTGACCGACGGCGCGGTGGCCCTGGATCGGGAGCTGCGCGCCTGCATCGGCCGTGGATGGCGGCTGACCTTCGCGGGGGTTCTCCAGCTCGCGGCATTCTTCTCGGGTTCCTTCGAGGTGTGGTTCGCTCTACGGCTTTTCGGACATCCCATCGAAGTGCGCGGCGCCATCATGTTGGAGAGCATGATCCAGGCGATGCGTCACCTGGCTTTCATCGTACCCGCGGGCCTCGGAGTGCAGGAGGCCGGCCTGGTGCTGTTCGGGCATATGCTGGGCATCAGCGGCGAGCTGGCGCTCGCTGTCTCCATGGCGAAGCGCTTACGCGAGGTGGTGTGTGGGGTGCCGGCGCTCATTTCGTGGCAGTGGGCGGAGGCTGTGCGGCTTCGCTGGCAGATGCGTAGTCCATGAGCTCAGCGGAGCGATTTCTCATCGTTACGGCCGACGACTTCGGCATTCATGAGGCGGTCAATGATGCGGTGAGCCAGGGTGCCGGCGCGGGGATACTGACGGCGGCCAGTCTCATGGTGGGGGCGCCGGCGGCGCAGGATGCCGTGCGGCGGGCGCGCGAGTTGCCGCAGTTGCGTGTTGGGTTACATCTGGTGTTGGCGGATGGGCTGGCGGTGTTACCTCGCGAGCAGATTCCGGATCTCATCGACGGGCAGGGGCGGTTCGGCGCTGGGATGTGGCTGGATGGGGTGCGGTACTTTGCGTTGCCGGCGTTGCGGCGGCAGTTGGAGGCGGAGATTCGGGCGCAATTCGCGGCGTTCGCTCGCACGGGGCTGGTGCTGGACCATGTCAACGCTCACAAACATTTTCACCTGCACCCTACTCTGCTGGGGATGATTGTGCGCATTGGGCGGGAGTTCGGGATGAGTGCTGTGCGGGTGCCGCACGAGCCTTTATGGTATGCGGCGCGGGGGGGCAAGGTGGGCGCAATGGCGGCGGCAACGTTTCTCAAGCCGTGGGTTGCGTTGATGAAGGCGCGGCTGCGGGCGGGGGGGATTGTTCACAATGACCAGGTGTTTGGTCTTGCCAGCACTGGGCAGTTGGATGAGGCGACGTTGCTGGACATTCTGAGGCGGTTGCCGGCGGGGGTGACGGAGATTTACTTGCATCCGGCTACGGAGACGGGGACGCCCATTACGGCGTCAATGTCGGAGTATCGGCATAGTGCGGAGTTGGAGGCGTTGTTGAGTGGGCGGGTGGCGGCTGCGGTGGCTGCCACTGGCGCCAGGCGTGGGGGGTTTCGGGATATCGGTGTTACTTCACAGGTTCGGGCCTGAGGCCCTCTCAAGGTAAGCACAGGCACGAGCAAAACACTCTTCCCGGGGGACGCCGCAAGTACGTCCATATATGTAGGCTCTGGCGCTGTTCCCTGCAGCGCAAGCCCCCGGGAAGAGTGTTTTGCTCGTGCCTGCGCACCTACTCATCGAGTAGAACTAGGCGCTGTGCTGGGTCGCGCCGTGCTGCGGCGACAACCGAAGAGCGCACGCGGACCGTCGGCTGGTGACGCGGCGAATTTAACAGTTGGCATTTCCGCTGAAACGCGGCAGAGGCGCTCTCACCGTTGCGCGAGCACCCTTGAGCGCAACGCGCCCCTTCAGCGCACTTTGCGCAACGGTTCACTCGGACTGATGGGAGGCGTACTCCTTACGGGCTTTGGCTAGGTCAGCTTCGAAGTCCTTGGAGGCGTCGAGGTGGGCGACTACGGCTTCGGCGACCGCCTGCCCTGCTTGCACGTCGGTTGGGAAGTGCATGCCGCAGATGAGGCGGCTTTCTTCGTAGTCTTCGGCTCGTTTCATGAGGGCGGCGGCGCGGTCGGGGGCGACGCGGGCTAGGATCATGGCGACTGTCCAGCCGCGGGTGCTGTGTCCTGAGGGGTAGGAGCTGCCGTGGGTTGGGTGGTCTTCGGGTTTCGGGGCGGTTGGCTTGGCGCACAGGTGTTGGAGCTGTAGGCGCTGAAACGGTCGGGGGCGGTGGTAGTGGTCCTTGGCGGCGCTGGCGGTGGCTTCGACATCGGTGATCGCGCGCTCCAGCATGTTCACGAGTACCGGTGATGTGGTGCGATCGATGGGGCGGCCGAAGGCTTCCGCGAAGCGCGGGTAAAGGTCGTCCTCGTCGAGTTTCGCCATCTTCAGGCGCGCTTCATCGACCGATTGCAGTGCCTCGACGAGTTGCTCGTCGGCGTGGTCCCAGGGAGAGTCGACGCTCGGAGGGGGTCCGAGGACTGTGCGGAAGTCCACTTCGTGGCCGGTGAGGTATCCGGTGCTGGCCGATGCGCGCAGCTGCACGCAACCCACGATCGCGAGTAGCATTCCAACAGCGAGCATGCTCTGTTTTTGTCTGAGGAAGCTCATTCGTCCGGGCTCTTTCGTCACTTGCTTGACACTGGCGCACACTTTATCACTGACCCGGGTGATAGCTGCGCTCGATGTGGGATTTCAGATCGGACGGATAGAAATAGACCTGCCGCAGGTTGCCGGCGGCGTAGCGCTGCGCCTGATCCAGAAAGTGTTTGGATGCCGGGTCGCCGCTTTCGCCGCCCGTTGTGACGGCCAAGGCGCGCACGGTGGGTCCGAATTCCACTACCGCTACGAAACTGTTGCCTTTGGTGCCGTAGTAGCGGCGCGTTCCGGGATAGCGCTGTGCCCCGAAGGCAGCGAGTGAGCCCCATTGCGAGGAAGTGAACGGGACGGGGATGCTGGGCTTGTTGTCATCGAACGTCTGCTCGATCGAAGCGTCGTTACGTTGGAAGCGATTGATCTCCCCCCACGGTACGGCCACTTTGCCGAAGTCACGGATCAGGCGCTGTGCGGCTTCCTCTAGCGCGGCGAGCTTCTGGGCGTCGGTCGTTCGATCGGCGATGTAGTCCCAGACTGTCATGTCGGCGTCCTGGGCGGGCTGCGCGGCGGTAGCCCAAAGTGCCTCGCCCCAGAAAACAGCTAGCGAGGTTGGAGCGGAGTCCAGGCTCCAGCGGTAATTCCACTCTCGCAGCAACTTGATGGGCTGCGCGAGTGTCGTCGCGAGCGGGTCGGTGGCGGGCAATCTGTCGTAGGCTTCGAGCAATCGAGGCACGAAGCGAGCGAATGCGGGGAGGAAGGGATCGTAGGCCGCGGCGATCAATGTCTGCGGTGTGAAGTCCTTACGGGCACTCAACACCACAAATGCATGTTGTCCGCGCGGATTCTCGCCGACCTCGTCCATGTAGCGCGGGAAGTCCCCTGCCTTGGGACTATCCGGTCCGGCGGCGAACCAAGGCCAGTTGTTGACATTCATCACCCAGCCATTCGCCGGCGTGAGCACGTGCGGCAGGCTTTCCAGGCTGTGCAGTCCTTTCCAATCGGTAGCAGGGTCGCTTCCGTCGACCGGCTTGCGGTAGTCGAAGCGGTCGTCGCGCACCGGCACGAATTGGGGATGCAGATAAGCGATCTCGCCCTTCGCGTCGGCGAACAAGGTGTTGTTCGAAGAGTTGGCTTGCAGCCGCGCGACATCGAGGAAGCTTGCATAGTCGGTGGCCTTGGTACGCAGGAAAGACTGCTCGAGGGCCTTCACCGGGCGGTTCATCAGTGCGAAGGCGATCCATTTGCCGTCGGCTTGCGCGCGAACGATCGGCCCGTGGTGGGTCGCGTAAGTCGTGAACGTTCGTACTCCAATAGAACCGTCGGGCTTGCGGAAGGACAGCCGCACCGTTTTCTCGGTGACGGCTCGGGACTGCTCGCCGTACCGGTATGAGCGTTTTCCATTCGGACCCACACTGACGACTTCCGCAAACTCGTCGACGTTGTCCACGCCGCTGGACGTATGCATCCAACCCGCTTTGGCGTTAAAGCCCTGGTAGATAAAGAACTGCCCCCAGGTGACCGCCCCGTAGGCGTTCAGCCCCTCATCGCTGCTCATCTGCAGCTCGGAGCGGAAAAAGAAACTGGTGTGCGGATTGATCAACAACAACGCGTGGCCCTCCCTGGTGTGGGACGGCGCGATGGCGAAACCGTTCGAGCCTTGTGGCTCGCGGAACAACAGCCCTTGTTCCGCGCTCGTCATGGCCAGCTTGCGGTTCTCGTAAAAGGCTTCCAGTTGCGTCAACGGAACACGTTCGATATCACCGCCAATACTGCCTTCGGAGAAGCTCAGGGCCATCCACGGCTCGAAGTGTGTCAGCACACGTGGATGGACTTGGGGATGAATGGCGAGGTAGTAGTTCAGGCCGTTGGCCCAAGCTTGCATCAGCGCCTGCAGCCACGCCGGGCTGCTGGCGTAGTCGGTTTGCAACTGCTCGGGATCGATGAACAGGCGCTGGCGCAAATCCGGCCAGATTGCCGCCTCGCCGTCGGCTTCGGCCAAGCGGCCGAGGCTCACCAGGTAGTTGGTTTCCACTCGGTTGAAGTCATCTTCGGCTTGCGCATAGATCGCGCCGAATACTGCGTCCGCGTCCGTGTGACCCTTAACGTGCGCGACGCCCCAGTCGTCGCGAGTAATGGTGATGCGAGCGGCCTGTGCAGCCCAGCTCGCACGCTCAGCGCGGGTCTGCGCGCAGACCGGGAACGCTGCGCACAGGACGAGAGCAAACGCGCAAAGATGAATGGTCGCAGGTACTCGAGGCAGCTTTATCCACATGGGCGATATCCCTTCTCACAGCGCGTCGACCGTGCGGCGCATACTAGGTGACATGACGCAGTCTATCGGATACGTCGAATGACGAGCTGAATTGAGCTCAAGCGCTCACCCTTGCACACGCTCCTGCAGCTACAGACGACTCACTTTCCGGTCCGAAATCGAGTCCACATTCTCGTTCTCAGGCGCACATAAGCCTCGCTCTGCGCACGCTCGGGAATCAGCCGCGAGGCCGGCTCGCCGCTTGGAAAGATCGCCGCGTTGGTCAGCTCAGGTTGCAACATGCTTTGCGAGGCGGCATTGCCGTTGGGGAAATGGATGGCGTTGCTGTTCTCGGCCGCAATCGCGGGATCCATCAGAAAATTGATGAGCAGGTGGGCATTACCGGGATGAGGGGCATCCGCCAGGACCGCCGCGACATCGAACCACATCACCGCGCCCTCCTTCGGTGTGCTGTAGCGCACTTTAATCCCATTCCCCGCAATGCGCGTGCGCTCCTGCGCCTGCATGGCATCGCCGTTGCTTGCGATAATGAGACACAACTCGCCGCTCGCCAGGTCATCCACGAGCGATCCGCTGCTGATTTTGCGGATATAGGGACGGACGGCCAGCAACGCATTCTGGGCTCGATCCAGCTGCTGCGCGCCCTCGCTGTCAGGCGGCTCACCCAACCAGGCCAATACACTGGGCACGATGACCCCCGGCGCCTCATACAAACCGATGCCGCAGTCGGCGAAATGCCGTGCCACTTGGCTGTCAAAAAACATCGACCAGCTGTCCACGGGGGCTTGTGGCAGACGGGCATGGATTTGCGCCTCGTTGTAGGCAATCCCGGTGATCCCCCACGTGTAGACGACGGCGTGCGCATTGCCAGGGTCATGCGCCGCGAGGCGCTGCATGATCGCGGGGTCGAGGTTCTTCAGGTTGGGCAACAATGATTTGTCCAGCTCGCGAAACACCTCAGCCGCGATCATGCTCTCAAGATAGGCGCCGGAGGGAAATGCCACGTCATAGCCGGAATGGCCGGCCAGCAACCTCGCCGACAGCGTATTGTTGGAATCGAAGACGTTGTAATGCACGTGCACACCGTATCGGGCCTCGAACTTACGCAGTACTTCCGGCTTGATGTAGTCGTACCAGTTGTAGACGTTGACGACCTTTTCCTCGGGCGCAACCACCGGGCCGGAGGCTTGCGATTCGGTGTGCTCAGGAGCGCCGCCGGACCCGCTGCAGGCAGCCAGCGTGAGGCAAACGATCCACAGCCAGTGAGCCGACGTGCCGCTGATTTGGAATCCCTGTCTCATTTGATGCCTCAAGCCGCCGCGGGAGCTGGCGCCGCGATTAGTCGTATTATATTATGCGCGGCCTCACGAAGCCCTCCATCTGGGAATCAATGGCTGACGCGCTCCAGCGCACACCCCCTGAAAAGCCGCGCGAGGCGATCCCGCGGCCTGTACCGCGCCTGAGTCGACTCGCCGTCGACCGGGCTCTGTCGAGCCACGATCAGATCGCGGCGATTTTGGGAATTGAGATCCTGCGTGGCCTTCACAAGCCCGGCGACAACATGCCGCCCGAGCCAGATCTCATCGCGAGATTCCAGGTCTCGCGCACAGTGATCCGCGAGGTGATGAAGACACTGGCCGCAAAGGGCCTCGTCGTCTCCAAGACGCGCATCGGGACTCGCGTGCGCGACCCGATCCACTGGAACTTCTTTGACGTCGACGTTCTCGTGTGGCGCGTGCGTGTCGGGTTGGATGACGACTTCATGCGCAGCCTCACTGAGATCCGCCGCGCGCTCGAGCCCGCCTCCGCGGCTCTCGCGGCGCAACGGCGCTCGGCGACTGACATCACGCATCTGCGCGAATACGTGCGGGAAATGGCCCGCTCGGGGCACTCGCGTCAGAGTTTCGCCGAGGTGGATCTGGACTTTCATCTGGCAATCGCCATCGCCTCAGGCAATCCGCTGCTGCGCTCAATGGCAAGCGTCATCGAGGCGGCCCTGGCCGCACCCTTCTCGCACAGCTCGCCCATCGATGACGAGGACGATCACGAGATCACGGTCAACAGTCACGCGGCTATTGTAGATGCCATCGAGGCGCGCGATGAGCGTGCCGCCGCAGCCGCAATGTTGAAAGTCATCGACATCGGCGTGCGGCGCATCGATTCCACACGCAAGAAGCTCAGCGCGAAACGCTGACAGCCACTGCCCACCCCCGGCGCTACCGGCGGTACGGAGGATTCCCTCATGACGGTTTCGAAGCTCGGCCGGACCACCCCACTGCGCTCGCGCGCCTGGTTCGACGATCCGGCGAACGCGGACATGACCGCTTTGTATCTGGAGCGGTATATGAACTTCGGCTTGTCCCTGGAGGAGTTGCAATCGGACAAGCCGATCATCGGCATCGCGCAAACCGGCAGCGACCTCTCGCCCTGCAACCGTCACCACCTGGTGTTGGCCGAACGCGTCCGCGAGGGCATTCGCGAGGCCGGTGGCCTGGCGCTGGAGTTTCCAGTCCATCCGATCCAGGAGACCGGCAAGCGGCCCACCGCGGCGTTGGACCGCAACCTGTCCTACCTGGGGCTGGTGGAGCTGTTGTTCGGGTATCCCATTGACGGGGTGGTGCTGACCATCGGCTGCGACAAGACCACACCGGCCACGCTCATGGCAGCCGCCACGGTCAACATCCCAGCGATCGCCCTCTCGGTGGGCCCGATGTTGAACGGATGGTTCAAGGGTGAGCGCACCGGGTCGGGCACAATCGTCTGGCGAGCGCGCGAGATGCTCGCGAAGGGCGAGATCGACGCCCAAGGCTTCATCAAGCTCGTGGCGTCATCGGCGCCGTCCACCGGGCATTGCAACACCATGGGTACGGCCACGACCATGAACAGCCTCACCGAGGCTTTGGGCATGTCGTTGCCCAACTCGGCGGCCATCCCGGCGCCCTATCGCGACCGGCAGGAATGCGCCTATCTCACCGGCAAACAGATCGTGGCGATGGTCGCCGCGGACCGCAAGCCCTCCGACATCCTGACACGCCCGGCATTCATCAACGCCATCCGGGTGAACACGGCGATCGGCGGCTCGACCAACGCACCGATCCATCTCAACGCCCTCGCCCGCCATATCGGCGTGTCGCTGAGCCTCGAGGATTGGCAGGAGTTCGGCCGCGACGTTCCGTTGTTGGTGAATCTGCAACCCGCCGGGGAGTACCTCGGTGAGGATTACTATCGCGCCGGAGGCGTTCCCGCGGTTGTCGCGGAGCTCATGCACGCAGGGTTGATCGACGAGTCGGTACTGACGGTGAACGGCAAGACCGTTGGCGAGAACTATCGCCATGCCCGCATCGAGGACGAGCGCGTCATCCGTCCATTCGCGCAGCCCCTCATGCAGAAGGCTGGATTCACGGTGCTGCGTGGCAATCTATTCGACTCCGCGATCATGAAGACCAGCGTCATCAGTGAGGACTTCCGCGCGCGTTACCTTACCAATCCCGCGGACCCGGATGCATTCGAAGGGCGCGCGGTCGTTTTTGACGGTCCCGAGGAGTTCCATGCCAAAATCGACGATCCGCAGCTAAAGATCGACGAGCGCACGATTCTGTTCATGCGGGGCGCGGGACCGATCGGTTACCCAGGGGCCGCGGAAGTGGTGAATATGCGCGCACCCGCCTACCTGATCCGGGAAGGCATTCATAACCTGCCGTGTGTCGGCGACGGCCGGCAATCGGGTACATCCGGATCGCCTTCGATCCTCAATGCCTCGCCCGAAGCGGCCGCCGGCGGCGGCCTGGCGTTGTTACGGACCGGTGATCGCGTCCGCATCGACCTGCGCCGCGGCGAAGCCAACATGCTGGTCAGCGAAGCGGAGTTAGCCGAGCGGCGCCGGGAGTTGGCCGCTCGCGGCGGATACCCGATTCCGCCAAGCCAAACGCCGTGGCAGGAGATGCAACGCGCGGTCGTCGGGCAATTGGAGAGCGGCGCGGTGTTGGAGAATAGCGTGAAATATCAGCGCCTCGCACAGACGGTCGGCGTACCCCGGCACAACCATTGAACCGAAACTCATGAGCGCAAAACCCGCCGCCGCGGAGCCGATCGAGATCGCAGTGGATGGCGCGTCCTCGGTCTCAGGCTTGTGGCAGAGCGCGACGAACGCGAAGGCGTGTTTTGTCATGGCTCACGGGGCGGGAGCGGGTATGAGACACGCGTTTTTCGAGTCTGTTGCGTCCCAACTGGCCACGCTGGGCATCGAGAGCCTGCGCTACCAGTTTCCGTACATGGATCGGGGTTCAAAGCGCCCGGACACACCCAAGATCTGTCACGCAACCGTGCGAGCCGCCGTCGCGGCAGCTGCGCGGCGCACGGATACTCCACTGATTGCGGGTGGCCGCTCATTCGGCGGGCGCATGACTTCACAAGCGCAGGCTGAAAACCCGTTGCCGGGCGTCCGTGGCCTGGCGTTTCTGGCATTCCCGCTGCATCCGGCCAAACGTCCCGCGGATGAGCGCGCGCGGCACCTGTTTGAAGTGACTGTGCCCATGCTGTTTCTGCAGGGGACTCGTGACGAGCTGGCGCAAATGCAGTTGCTCGAGCCGTTGGTCGGCAAACTCGGCGAACGTGCGACCTTGAAGCTTTTTGATGCCGCCGACCACTCGTTCCATGTGCCGGCCCGCAGCGGACGCAGCGATGCAGAGATTTTGAGCGAGATCTGTGGAACCATTGCGGAGTGGAGTGAGAGCCTGTGAGGCTGCGTCCGTGCCGCTCTGGCGGAATACGCAGGCGACATTCTGGCTTTTCTGCCCGGTATGGCCGAAATCCGCCGTGCCCAGACCGCTCTCGACGGCTGCGGCGCGCTGGTATTGCCGCTGCACGGCGAGCTTCCCCCGGCCGAGCAGGACCGCGCGCTGCGCCCGGCGGAGCAGCGCCGCGTCGTGCTGGCCACCTCGATCGCCGAGACCTCGCTGACCGTGCCGGGGGTACGGGTGGTGGTCGACGGGGGCTGGCGTCGGACACCGCGGCTCGACCAGTCTACCGGGCTGACCCGGCTGACCACGCTGCGCATCTCACGTGCCGCCGCCGAGCAGCGCGCCGGCCGCGCCGGGCGGGAGGCGCCTGGTATCGCAATCCGCCTGTGGACCCCGGCGCTGCATCGCGGGTTGGCTGCTTTCGATCGGCCCGAAATCCTTGAGGCCGAGCTGTCGTCGCTGGCCCTCACATGCGCCGCCTGGGGCACCAAGCCCGCTTCACTGCCGTTCCTCGATCCGCCACCGCAGGGCGCGCTGGCCGCCGCCGAGGCGCTGTTGCTCGATCTCGGTGCACTCGATGAGGCCGGTGGCATTTCGGAGTTGGGTCAGCGCATGGCCCAGCTCGGCGCCCACCCGCGCCTGGCGGCCATGCTGCTGTCGGCGGAGTCGGATGCGGAAGCCGCGTTGGCCGCCACTCTGGCGGCACTGCTGGAGGAGCGCGATCCGTTGCGTGGACCGGAGACCTCCGCCGATATCGCGCTGCGCATTGCCGCAATCACCGACGGCGACGCGGCCGCGGATCGCGGCGCCATTTCCCGCATTCGCCAGGCCGCTGCGCAGTACCGCCGGCGCCTGCGCCTATCGGGGGAGGTA
>CAVVXG010000012.1:0-147058 GCA_963752125.1 uncultured Pseudomonadota bacterium
CCCAGGCGGGGCACCAACACCCGCACGCCACCGCCTTGCATGAGCACCGCGAGACAGGCGAGACAAAACATCAGCAATCCCACCGTACGCGGACCGAAGCCAAACCTACCCAAAGCCCAGATCGCGAAAATCGACTCGAGAATAGCCTGCGAGAACGTCACGAGGAGCGCGGCCGTCGCAAGGAATCGCAGTGCCGGCCGCTGCATCAACAAACGCAACGGACCGACACGGGTGCGAGAGCCATGCTCCCTGCGACGCTCCACGGTGTTGCTCTCAGGCAGCAGGAAAGTGACCAGCGCGATGGCAAAAATGCTCAATGAGGCGGAGACCACCGCGGGCAACACGAAACTCGCGGCCTGCGGGTTATTGCCCGCCAACAACCCACCGATCGCCGGCCCGAGCGTGAACCCGATTCCGATCGCCGCGCCGACCATACCGAGTGATGCCGCACGCTTTTCCGGCGCGCTCACGTCGGAAGCGTAAGCAAAGGCGGCTGCGATATTGCCTGCCATGAATCCTCCGAGGATACGTGAGGCGAACAGCCACCCGAGACTGCTGGCCAGCCCGAGAATCAGATAAGAAACGCAAGCCCCGGCGAGACTCGAAATGAGGATCGGCCGCCGCCCGTAGCGATCGCTGAGGCGTCCCCAGAGGGGAGCCGCAACCAGTTGGCACAGCGAATACGAGCCGAATAGCGCGGTGATCACCGCCGGTGGAGCACCGAAGCGGTCGGCCATGTACGGCACCAGCGGAATAAGGATGCCGAACCCCAGAATGTCGATGACGCTGACGAGAAACAGCGACCCGAGTTGTCGGTTTCTCATCGGGTCGCGTGGCCGGGAACGATGTTGGAGATATCCGTGCCCGGACGCGCACCGGGCGGCAGATAGTCGCGCGCGCCGCGAATGATCAGATTAGGAATCCGCGAATCATCCCAATCGGCCGCCTGCACCGGCAGGCGCCCCATCCGCACAATTGTCAGGTGCATGGACGGCACGATCCAGAGGCGATTGCCGCCGTTGCCTTCGACACTAAACACGTCATCGAGCGCGTAGGCTTGCGCTCCAGGCGGGTTGGTTTTACCCAGCCGTACGTAGGAGCCGTAGTTATTGTTTCCCTTGGCCGGCACGAGCATGTGCGCGATCCAACCCGGGTGGATGACTTCGTCGCCGCGATAGTTACCGTCTTTGACCAGCAATTCCGCGACCCGAATCCAGTCTCCTTGGCGAGCCAGCATGCAGCAATCGGCGTGCGCGGTCCCGCCGGCCCGATCGAGCCACAGCCAGGCGTCCGCGGCCCCGATCCGCCGCCACAAGGCGTCCGACACGAACTGCGCGTAGCGCATCCCGGTGGCACGCTCGATCACCAAGGCCAGCAACTGCGGATCGGCGGCCTGTTCCTGCCAGTCCGCGCCGGGCTTACTCCCCAACGGCTCGGTCAGAGCAGCCGCGAGCACATCGGATCCGAGAGAGCCGCGCACGCTGGATGCCCAAGGATTGAGCGCTGGCTCGGGTGCCCGCAGGCCGCTGGACATTTTCAGGAGTTGGTTCACGGTGATGGCCCCGCGGGGATCCTGACGCCACTGGGTAATAAAGTTACCAATGGGTTCATCCGGCCAGTGGATCTGACGCTGGGATAGTGCGGCGCCGGCGGCCAGCGCGGCGACGATGCGAGCGAACGATTGCCCATCCTCCACCGTGTCAAATCCCGTTCCCCGCCAGTACTTCTCGAAAACTATGTGCTCGTGGCGGGTAACGATGAGAGCGGTCGAGTCGTATTGCTGTGCATAGGCGGCCGCACCTTCCAGAGCTTTGCGGTCCAATGCCTCCGTTTCCGGAGCGACCCGCGGCGCCGGTGGCTCGTTACCGCCGGCGATGCGCTCCCGCGGCTCGTAGAGAGGGAACGACGGGGCGGAGTTTCCGGTGACAGCCCGGAAGTAGCGTTTCCAGAAAACCGGCTCGCGCGCGATGGTCGCGACCACAACCAGCGCCACGGCGAGCAACATCCATTTCCCAACACCCTTCACCCGCTAACCTCGTTCACCTTACGCCTTGCTCCGACACGCGGCCGTGCAGCACGCACCGGCCCACAATACCTTGCCGCGCCGCCTCGGAGTTCCAGCTCGTGGGTAACACAGTCCGGCCATTCGGGCCGGTGATGCGTCGTCATAACCACGGCAGCACCGTCGGCGACCATAGCCTCGACCTGACTCCGCAGGGAACGACGCGTCGGACCATCCACGCCCGCGAAAGGCTCATCCAGGAGCAGCAGGTCCGGATGCCGTACCCACGCGCGGGCGAACAGTACACGACGAAGCTGTCCGTACGACAGCTGCTTGAGACTCCGGGTTGCCAACTCGGTGAGGCCGAAGAACGCCAAAGAGCGCCGCGCGCCAGCCCGATCGGCAGCGGTCGGAACGTCGTTCAAGCCAATGCTGGCATAGCGCCCAGACTGCACCACCTCGGCGACGGTGAGGTGTTGGGGGTGATCGGCCTGCAGATGCGGGGCGACCAGCCCCACGCGCCGTTTGAATACCTCCAGCGGAACGCCGGGCTCGATTCCGACCCGCTCGATCCGGCCACCAACCGCAACGCCGTGGTCACCGTATAGGGTTCTCAAGAGCGAGGTCTTTCCAGAGCCGTTGCGTCCGTGGACGACCCAGCACTCGCCGGGACGAATTTCCAAGGAGATGTTTCGCAGTACCTGATGCTCATCCAAGTAGACGCAGGCTTGCGTCAATCGGACCAGAGACAGTGGTCTGCGCGCGCGGCGTCGGACTCGCACCGGCGCGACGGGAAGCGAATCGTCGTGATCACTATCGAGCCAACGCTTCAGGGGCGCGCGCCGCAGCGCACCGCTGTACACGATGCGCCCTTTTTCCAACACCAACGCGTGGGTCGCGCTCGCCGGCACGTCTTCGAGGCGATGTGTGGCCAGCACCCATGGCAAGCGCGCATGCCGGGTGCGCTCCAGCCAGCGCACGGCGCGCTGATGATTGAGCTCGTCGAGACCATTCAACAGCTCATCCAACAACAACAGCTTCGGTCGTGACGCCAGCGCTCGCGCCAACAACACCAAGCGACGCTCGCCGTACGAAAGCGACAGAAACCGCCGTTTGGCGAGCTGCCGGATGGCGAGGCGCCCTAACAGCGCGTCGATGCGCCGCCGGTCGCGTGAATCCAGGGGATCGAGCGGAATATCGGTACGATACAAGCCCGTTCCCACGACCTGCTCCACTGTGTGGTTCCAGCCGTAGCGCTCGTACTTGTCCTGCCGCTCCGGCCCGACATAGCCGATCTCGTCCTGCACCTGAAAAGGGCTGGGCCACAGCTCTCCACCCCAATGATAGTGACGCGTCTCCCGGCCGCCCGGTGTGGGCCAGACCGAGCCGGCAATCAGCTTCAACAGCTGGGTTTTGCCGGCGCCATTGCCGCCGGCCAGCACCCAGTGCTCTCCCGGACGGATCGTCCAGCTCACCTGCTCGAGGATCGTCCGGCCTTCACGCTCCAAACGGATATCCGCCAGGCGCACCCCGACATAACGTGCGTCCGCGCTCTTCATTCGCCTCATCCCGCCAGCAACCCATCGTGCCAAAAGAAGCCATTGTCGCATGCCCGCCGCGGCGACGTCGCAAGGAAGAGACATACAGTCCCAGGCTGTGTTACGCACCGCGCCCCGGTCCCCTGTGACCCCGATCGCAGATTCATTCTCTGTCGCGCAGGCGACTCATCGCGAGCTCCAGCGCTCGTGCTAGCGTTACGGGGTGAAAGGAACCTCATGTCAGACTCAATACTCGCTGCCATTATTGCCGCGACCGCAACACTTTCCGCGTCGCTCCTGCAACTGCGCTTCTCGATTGCAAAAGAGCTCGCTGCTCGCGCGCAATCGCCGAGCAGCCGCAAGAAAAACCGGGCGCCATTTATTGTTCTGTTCGTCATGGTCGCCGCGGCCGCGGTAGCCGGCTTCGCTCTTTCGCAATGGCTGACGGAAAACGAGCGTGTCGCACAGGGGACCCTCGAGCACGAGTTGCGGGCGCGCGTGGAAGAAATCAGCCGCACGGCAAACCAACTGGAGCTCACCCGCGCCGGTGCCCGTGCCGAGATCGAGATGGGTGTGCTCCGCAAGATCGGTAGCGACGGTGTTGTCGTCATGGCCACAGTCGCGCCGTGTCACCCCGCAGTGGTGGTGAGCTCAGCGGGAACCAGCTCCCCACCGGGTGTTCCCGCGGAAACCGCGCCACCGCCGGCCGCAGCGTGCACCGAGACCGAGGCGAGCTCAATCACTCTGTGCGCGACAATTCCCAACAACGCTACCGTGTCGGAAGTCGAGCTGTTCGCGCGCCCGGCGGATTCGGATGCACCGTGGAGCACCAGCCGCCTGCTCCCAGGCCAGGAGTCCGGTCAGGCGCGCTTCGCCGAGAAATATATCGAAGCCCCGGAAGGCCCCGGGACGAAGCAGGTGTGCCAGGGATTTTCCCACTGGTCGGCGGAGCATGCGCGCGCCGCGCGCATGGTGGTGCGCTACTCGCTTTAGACAATTGCCGACGAACGAGGGCCGCAAGCGAGTTGCCAACTTCGCGCTGCCGGACTAAGGTAGCGCCTGGCCTTGGTATATAGTCATCATTTGGAAAAATCTGTGGAGTGCGAATGAAGCGAACTCACGACCGGGCTGTTGCGCGCTGCAGTGATGAAATCCAGACTCTGCTGCCCGAGCTGGCTCGCAAGCACACAGCGGCGGTCCTGGTGGCCGCGCTCACGGAGCATGTCGCCGACTCCTTGTTGCGCACGCGGCAATCGCGGGAGTGCACTCCGGAGCAGGTACGGGCCATCATCGAGCGCGTGCGGCAACTCGCCTTCGCAAGTTAGAGCCGCATCGGGGCGGCTATTGCTCGGACGCCAACCACCGGGCGGTGAGATCGTTGGCCTCGCGGCGCCGCACCGCCGCGGGGTTGAAGTTGAGTCGGACGTGAACGTGGCTCGGGGATTGGCGGCTGTTGCTGTTGCGTAACCGCTCGTGCGCGGCCAGCGTGGCCAGATCAGCGCTTTCGCCAATCAACAGCGGACGCCAGTGCCCGGCGCCGAGGCTGTTGGCGAAGATGAAATTTCCGGGCCCAGGGCTGAGGCTCGCGGGCCAGGAATGGACTTCGTACGTGTAGAGTTCTCCCGACAATCCCACCCACTTGTGGCGCACCTGTGCCCGTGGGTGCGGGCGGCGCGATCCGAGTAGCAATCCGTACGCGCCGGCCACCTCGAAGCGCGACGCTTCGTACAGTCGCCGCGCCGCAAGATTGTCCTCACCGGTAAAGAGGATGAGCTTCTTGAAGCGATGATGGTCGCGGCAGTCCTGGATGAGCCGTTGCATCGCTGTCTGGGCGAAACGTTTGTTGCGATCGGCGGGCCTGGTATACACGCCGCCGATTTGCCCGACGACACCGTAGGCCGCATTCAACGCGACCGTGGCAACGAGCTCCTCATCCATGAACGCACCCCACCACCAGTGCGCACGAGTACGCCTCGCAAACTCCGCTTCATGGGCCTCATCCACGACGGGCAGGGGCATGTGCTGCTCGGCCAGGTAAGCCGTATTGAGTCGCTCCCACTGCACGAAGTCGCTCGACTCCAGCGCCCGCACACTGAGCCCGTCGGGCGGCGTTGTCGCCGGGACCCACTCGAGATCCTCGAGCGACAGGCGATAGAGCACGTCTCGCGAGCCGCGGCCCGGCTCGAACCATGGATCGACGCGCACCAGGTCCCACAGCGCCTCGGCGATCGGCCACTCGCCGACAACCCCACAAATCTCGACAGTCTCCGATTCGCAGGCCTCCAGGATCGCCTCCGCCAGATCGGTGCGGCCACCGGCTTGCACGAGCAAATTGCCGCGGCGGGTGAGACAGAACACCGCTACCACCCGGCCGTTCTCCTCCACGAGGTGGTAGTTGCCGGAGTTCCAGTGCTCGGTCAACTTCGGCCCGAAACTGGCGAGATTCGACAGCAGGAAGAGTGAGGTCTCGATGTGGGCCTCGAGGAAGCCCCGGACACGCTCCAGATCCTCCATGCCGACGGCGCGGATCATACGAAACTCGGCCGCGGCACGGATCTTGCGAAGTGTTGGGCGGACGCAGGCCTCGTCGCGAGCCAATAACGTAACGAGTGTCGACGATGACGGAGGAATTGAAAAACAGCGAGCCCTCTCTGCCCGGTGCGCCGCGACAGAAAGCCGAGGCGCTCGAGTCGGAAATCCGCAAATGCAAGCGGATGGAGGATGCGCTTCACGAAGCCGAGCGCCGCCGCGACGAGTTCCTGGCCACGCTCGCTCACGAATTGCGCAATCCACTCGCCCCTATCCGCAACGCGACCGAGATCATGAGGGTCGCCGACTCCGATCCGGCGCGCGTCGCCGCCGCGCGCGACCTGATTGAACGGCAGATCACACACCTGGCCCGCCTCATCGACGACCTGCTGGATGTCTCGCGAATCACGCGCGGTCGGTTGCCACTGCGCGTGCAAACCATGGAGCTCGCGAGGGCAGTGGAGCTGGCGCTGGAGACGACGCGCCCGCTTCTCGATCACAAACGGCAGCGACTGCTGCTCCAGATGCGCGCGCCCGTCATGGTCAACGCAGATCTGACACGCCTCGCGCAGGTGTTGACCATTCTGATCGACAACAGCTCGCAGTATTCCGAGCCGGGCAGCCCGATCAACCTGACAATCGGATCGCAGCACGGGCTGGCGGTGCTGCAACTGAGCGACGAGGGGGTCGGCATAGCGCCAGAGCGGCTGCCGTGGGTGTTTGATATGTTCGCGCGCCCGAGCCCCGCGCGCATCGGTGCGCGCAGTGGACTGGGAATCGGGCTCACACTGGTCAAGCGCCTGGTGGAGCTCCACGGTGGTAATGTCGAAGCTCATAGCGAAGGACTGAATCAAGGCAGTACGTTCACGGTGCAACTGCCGCTGGCACACGAGCAGGAACGCGTCGGATCGTAACGCATCCCGCGCCGCCGAGCGACGCCCGTCACCCACTATCAGGTGCCGGACAGACGCCTGCGGCATAATCGCCGACTGCGAACTCACCTCGGAGATGTCGATGCCCGCGCCACAATCCAGGCCCGGCGTGCAGGGTTGGGCCGTGCGCATTCTGGTGGCGCTCGCACCGATCTGGCTGATCAGCACGCTCGATCGCGGCCTATGGACGCCCGACGAGCCACGTGAGGCCGATATCGCGTGGCGCATGAGTCAGCAGAGCGACCGTACCCTGCCGGAGCTCGCCGGCACCCCATTCCTCGAAAAGCCCCCACTCTCATATTGGATGTCCGGGGCGGCAATCGCACTCTTCGGCAACTCCCCGGCGGCGGCACGGACCCCCAATATCTTGTACGCCACAGTGACCGCACTGGCGGTCGGCGGGCTGGCGTTCACCATGTCCGGCGGTGCCGCCGCCATCGTTGCGGCTCTCGTGGCGGCAACGGCCCTCATGGTATTTCGTGTCAGCGTCTGGCTGGCGCCGGATGCGGGGTTGCTTGCCGGATGCGCGCTCGCGCTTCTGGGCGCCTACGTGGGTTACACGTCCCCCACGAGCCGCCGCAAGCTGCTCGGCTACTGCCTGATGCATGTGGGTGCGGCGATGGGCTTCATGGCCAAGAGCGCACCGGGTTGGATGGGGCCTGTACTGGCGCTGGGCGCGATCATTGCCTGGGAGCGACGTTGGTCCGAATTGCTCCGGTGGGAGCTGTACGTCGGCTGCCTCCTGCAGATCGCCATCATCGGTCCTTGGATTTACGCGGTGACCCGCACGGCGCACGGCACGGACGCGCTATTGACCCTGTTTTGGCACAACCTCATGGGACGCTTCACCAAGATCTCCGCGCCCGCGGCCCTTGACTACAGCACGGCGCACAAGAACAAACTCGGTAAATACTTCATCGAGTTGCCTGTTTATCTCCTGCCCTGGACCCTGCTCGTCGTAGCGGCATTGCGCCGCGCCTGGGATCGTGCGCGCAGCACCGGCCCTGAGGGAACACCCTGGCGGTACGCTCTTGGGGCGACATTGCCTTTTCTGGTCGTATTGTCGCTTGCAGCGACCGCTCGCGATATCTACTCGGCTCCCGCCCTGCTTGGTTTCGCAGTGCTAGTGGCACTGTGGATCACGGAGATGCAGAGTGCGCCAACACGACTCGATGCTTTGGCAATTCGCGCGACACGTTGGTTGGTTACAGCCATCGGGTGCGGCTTCGCCGCATTCGCCGCGGCGCTGGCGATCGCCAGCGGTCGGCTCACCTACCTGTTGGCGACTGCCGTGGTGCTGATTATCTGTTTCGCCGCCATGAGCCGATCCGCAAACGCACAGCGTCGTGGCGACTTCCGCGGCAGCTTCGGATGGACCTACACGTCGTACGTTGCTGCGGTCTGTGTGACGGGCATCGCGACTTTCCCGAGCATCGACCGCTCGCACGACCTGGGGCAGATCGCACAACGCATCCACGCCGACTCCCGGCACGACGAGCTCGCTCTGTTGATGCCGGACGAGACCACCCTGGCCATGCTGGATGACGGGCTGCGCATGCGTTTCACTGTCCTGGATCCGGACGATCCGAGCGCCGGATCGAGGCCGGAAGAAAACACACCGGCGCGACTCGTCGATCATTGGTTCAACACCCACGGCAACAGCGCGCGGGTCCTGGTTCTATTGCCGGGCCATGCTGCCGGCGACCTCACTCGCCTGTTCGAACGGTTCCATCCGATGAAGCCGCCCGATGATGGCGTGGCGGGCGAGCTGCAGTCCAAAGGAATTGCCTCCGTTTGGCGACGCTACGAACTGCCGCAGGGACGGCGGTACGCGTTACTCGGGCCGCCCGAGAAACAGTAAGGGTAAGATGACGCGCCGGCCAACGACGGCCTGGCACGAGGAGACTCATGTCGCACGTCGATTCGGATCTGTCGCGCAATCTGCGCGATCGACATATCCAGCTCATTGCCCTGGGTGGCACCATCGGGGTCGGGCTGTTTCTCGGCTCCGCCAAGGCAATCCATAAAGCAGGCCCCGCACTGCTGCTCGCGTATGCCGTCGGTGGCATCGCGATCTTTCTCATCATGCGCGCGCTGGGCGAGCTGCTGACCTACCGTCCCGTGGCCGGCTCGTTCGCGGTGTATGCAGATGAATTCTGCGGTCCTTTCGCGGGCTTCGTCACCGGCTGGTCCTATTGGTTCATGTGGGTCGTCACCGCGATGGCCGAGCTCACCGCGATCGGCATCTACGTGCGTTATTGGTTTCCCTACATTCCGCAGTGGCTGCCCGCATTGGTGGCGCTCGTGACGCTCTACGGGGTCAACCAACTGGCGGTACGCGTGTTCGGCGAGTTGGAGTTCTGGTTCGCGTTGATCAAAGTCGTGACCATTGTGGCGTTGATCATCGGCGGCCTGTTGGTCATCTTCCTGCACATCGGCGAGCTCGGTGCCACCGCGAGCTTCAGCAATCTGTGGACACATGATGGCTTCCTGCCATACGGCATCTTGGGGGTACTGCTCACGCTGCAGATGGTGACGTTCGCCTACCAGGGCGTGGAGTTGATTGGTGTCACAGCCGGTGAAGCGGAAAATCCACAAGTCGTGCTGCCGAAAGCCACCAACGGCATCACTTTCCGTATCCTGATCTTCTACATCGGCGCCTTGGCCGTCATCATGGCCTTGGTGCCCTGGACGGACTTAAGTCCCGACACCAGCCCGTTTGTATTCGTGTTCGACAAGATGCGGGTGCCAGCAGCGGCGACCATCATCAATATCGTCGTGATCACCGCGGCCACTTCGTCCTGCAACAGCGGCATCTTCAGTACCGGCCGCATGCTCTACTCCCTCGCGCAACGCGGTCAGGCACCCGCCGCCCTGGCACGGCTGAGTGCGCAGCACGTTCCATCCAAAGGCATCAATGTCTCGGCGGCGGTTATGTTGGTCGCGGTGCTGCTCAACATGGTGGTGCCGGAAAAAGCCTTCGCTTGGGTGACCAGCGTTTCCACCATCGGAACGTTGTGGACCTGGGGGATTATCATGCTCGCGCACCGCAATTACCGACGCGCCGTGACTGCGGGTCGCGCGAAGCCTTCGACCTTCCGGATGCCGGGCGCGCCCTTCGCCAACTGGGCGGTGTTGACGTTCCTGGCCGTGGTGACCGCGATGCTGGCACTGGACGCCGACACCCGCGTCGCACTGTATGTCGCGCCAATATGGTTCGGCTTGCTGGGCGTTGGGTATCTGCGCACAAAGTCGCAGCCGGCGCAGCAAGGCGCCTGAAGTAGACCTCTGGCGCCGCAGCCACCGCGGCTGCGGCGCCGCATACTGACCGCGCCAAGCTCATCCGCTCGCGACGCGGATGCATACCACGTCATCCAGCCGGCGCCCACCACCCCGTACCTATCCCGCCGCCACATCGCCCTGCGGACACTTGCATCTTTTTTACGCCGGATATATCGTAAGATATATTATGAGTAGAGGACATCACATGTATAGACACGGAAATCCCCATTGCTCCGGCCACGGCGGCTACCACTTCGGCCGCGGTGGCGGCGGGCGACGCGGCTTCTTTGGCGGCCCTTTCGGCGGACGTTTCGGTGGCGGCGACCCCCGCGGCGGCTCAATGCGAGCCGCGCGCATGCTCTCTTCCGACGATCTGCAGCTCCTGATTCTTTTGTTGCTGAATGAAAAGCCCCGCCACGGCTACGAAGTCATCAAAGCTGTCGAGGAGCATTCCAGCGGCGTCTACACGCCAAGCCCCGGGATGGTTTATCCCGCACTGACTTACCTGGAAGAAACCGGGTACGCGGCCACCAGCGCCGAAGGCACGAAAAAGCTCTACAGCATCACGCCCGAGGGCAGCGCGTACCTGGCGAAAAACCGAAGCATCGCTGATGAAATATGGACCCGTCTGGGAATGTTTGGCCGTAAAGTGGCTTGGATGCAGCGGCAATACGCCGAGGACGAGGACGCTGCCGATCACTTCGGCGGCGGCTCGAGCGGTGCGGGACGCGGCGAATGGCAGCAGATGCGAGCCGAATTTCGCGGGCTTCGCGACGAGCTGAAAGCCGCCATCTACGAGAAACTCAACTCCTCCATGGAGGAGAAGAGGCGCGTGCTGGAAATCCTGCGACGCACGATCGACGAGATCCGCGGCAAGTAACCCGACACAACCTGTTTCAACTTTCTGACCCCGACGCCGCCCCCGCTCACCACGGGCGCGGCGTCCGTATGAGTCGGACCACGCAAAAACGCGTCCGACATCGGAGCCTATGTGAGTAACAACAAGCCGCTGAGCGGCGCGAAGGCGCCCGCGGCCGCTTTTTCGAGCTATCAGAAGCTGGTGGTAGCCGTACTGGCCTTCCTTCAGTTCACCATCGTACTCGACTTCATGATGCTCGCCCCATTGGGCGCGCTGGTCATGCCGGCATTGAAAATCACGCCGTCGCAATTCGGCCTGGTGGTTTCCACCTACGCCTTCAGCGCCGGGGTGGCCGGATTTCTGACCGCCGGCTTTGCCGATCGCTTCGACCGCAAGAAGCTGCTGCTCTTCTTTTACGGCGGTTTCATCGCCGGCACCCTGCTGTGCGCGCTCGCCACTACCTATCCGTTGCTGTTAGCCGCCCGGATGATCACCGGACTGTTCGCAGGCGTTGTGGGCTCGGTTTCGTTCGCCATTGTCACAGACCTGTTTGCGCAGCAGCTGCGCGGCCGGGTAATGGGCATCATTCAAACATCCTTCTCCGTCAGCTCGGTGTTGGGCATGCCGCTCGCGCTGCTGCTTTCGACCCGCTGGAGCTGGAATACCCCGTTTTTCATGATCGTGGTCATCAGTGCCATCGTGGGCGGAGTGATCCAGACACGCATGCGCCCGGTGGATGAGCACCTGAAACACCATCCCGACCGCAGCCCGCTGCATCACCTGTTGCAAACCATACTCAACCCGCGCTATGGGCTGGGTTTCATGACGACCGCGCTGCTGACCGTGGGCGGCTTCATGCTAATGCCCTTCATGAGCGTCTTCACCGTGCACAACATCGGCCTGCCGCTGGAGCGCTTGCCACTGCTCTACATGATCACGGGACTGTGCTCGATGGTGGCCGGACCGCTCATCGGTCGCGCCAGTGACACACTGGGCACCATAAAGGTGTTCGCCTTCGGGTGCGCGATGACCGTTGTCATGGTGGTCATCTTCACCCATCTGCACTTGACCCCATTCTGGCTGCTATGCGTCGTCATGGTGCTGCTGCAGATCGGAATCTTCTCGCGCATCATTTCCTCGTCCGCGCTGCTCTCGGGGTTGCCGCAGGCCGCGGACCGCGGCGCCTACATGTCCATCAGCTCCTCGCTGCAACAGGTCTCGGGCGGCATCGCTTCGGTCGTTGCGGGACTGGTGGTTGTCGAAGCGCCCGGCGGGGACCTGTTGCATTTTGATCTGCTCGGCTATGTGCTCGTGTGCACGACGTTAGCTTCTTTGACACTGATGTACTTCGTCGACCGCAGGATCAAGGGCCAGACCGGGGGCAGCCCATCCCCGGCGGTCGCACCGGAGCCGGTCGCCGTTTCGGACTGATCTGTCGATATAGCCTCTCGACAGGATGGGAGTGGCGGTCCAGCGCGAATTTCGTCAGAATCCGCCGCGATCCCACCGAAGCGGAACTGACGTCATGGAACGCAACCCGTACGCGCCACCGGTGTCCCACGTCGCCGACCCAACCGAAAACAGGGGCGAGCGGCCAAAAGAAGTCAATCAGGCCGTGCGCCTGCTTTGGGTCGCTTTCGCCCTCGGCATCGTCGGGATGTTCCTCCAACCGGTGAAAATGAGCACACCGGCACAATGGATCGGGGTGCTGGTTGGCGGCGCCATCGCATTCGGCCTGTGGGCGTGGGTGATCGTGAAAATCGCCCAGGGTCGCAACTGGGCCCGCATCCTGTTTATTGTGCTGGCGCTCCTCGGGCTGATTTTTTCCGTGTTCGCATTGCCGTTAACCATGCCGCTCTACAAAGAGCATCCGATCAATGGCGTGGTTGCCGTGATCAGTCTCGTACTCGAGATATTCACCCTGTACTTGTTGCTCACGGCAGCGGCACGGACCTGGTTCAAGCCTCTCGAAACTACCGCCTGAGCTTTGCCGGCGCGGGCACGCTTTACAAAAACCCAACGACGGCCGAAGCTTGCTGGCCTGTGCGGGGCGCAAGTCTGGACTGCTGCCCTTCAAGGATCCGCCGTGTTCGATCTGCCAAACAGGAAGCCACGCCGATGTCACTCAGAATCAATTCCTTAGCGCCTGATTTCACCGCCGAAAGCACCCAAGGGCCGATCTCCTTCCACGATTGGATCGGCGACAGTTGGGCTATCCTGTTCTCGCACCCGAAGGATTTCACCCCGGTGTGCACTACCGAGCTGGGCTACATGGCGGGATTGAAGGGCGAATTCGATAAGCGGCGCACGAAGATCATCGGCTTGAGCGTCGATCCGGTCTCCAACCATTCGCGTTGGGCGAAAGACATCGAGGAAACCCAGGGTCACGCCGTCAACTACCCCATGATCGGCGATCCGGAGCTCAAGGTCGCCACAGCGTACGACATGCTTCCCGAAGGCGCCGGTACCAGCTCGGACGGCCGAACGGCGGCTGACAACGCTACCGTGCGCTCGGTGTTCATCATCGGGCCGGATAAGCGGATCAAGGCGATGTTGACATACCCGATGAGCAGCGGGCGCAACTTCGATGAAGTGCTGCGGCTGTTAGATTCGTGTCAGTTGACCGCGAAGCACTCGGTCGCAACGCCCGTAAACTGGAAGCCCGGCCAGGACGTCATCATTCCGACATCGATTTCCGACGAGCAGGCCAAGCAGAAATTCCCCGGTGGGTTTAAGACTCTCAAACCCTACCTGCGGACGACGAAGCAGCCCGCCGACTGAACCTCCGGCGGCGGCGCTCAAGGGGGGGCTATGATTTTCGAGCAGTTGAGCGCAGGCGGCTGTCAGTCATATCTGCTCGGATGTGCCGACAGTTGCGCCGCGGTAGTGATCGATCCTGAGATCAGCCTGATCGATCGCTACCTGGCCTTGGCCGCGCGCGATGGACTGCGCATACACTACCTGGTCGACACCCATACTCACGCCGACCATTTCTCAGCCACACGACAACTGGCGCGACGCCTCAGTGTTCCCGTTGCGATGCATCGTGCGAGCCCCGCGCCCGGTGTCAGCTTGGCGCTCGATGACGGCGACATGCTGGCCGTGGGAAAACTGCGACTGCAGGTGCTCCACACGCCCGGGCACACCCGCGACTCGATGTGCCTTCATGTCGAGGACCGCGTATTTACGGGAGACACGTTGTTGATCGGCGCCACCGGTCGAACCGATCTGCCCACTGGCGATCCGGAGGCGCTGCACGACAGTCTCTTCAATCGACTGCTGCGCCTGGATGCCTCCTTCAAGATACACCCCGCGCACGAATACAAAGGCCGCGATCACTCCACCATCGCACAGGAGCTCGCCACCAACCCGCGCCTGCAGAACCGCGAGCGCAGCGCTTTTGTCGAGATGATGCGGAGCCTCAACCTGAGCATGCCGACGCACGTCACCGAGGCACTGCGCACCAACATGAGCGGTGGCAAGACCGTTGCGCAGATGCTCGCGGAAGCCGCCGCGAAGGTGCCGTTCATGTCCCTCCATGAACTCAAGTCCCGCGTCGAAACCCACCAAGACGACCTGCTCGTTCTGGATGTGCGCGAGCGCGACGCCTACGACGCCGCCCATATCCCCGGAGCAAAACTGCTCCCGCGCGGCCAGCTCGAATTGCGCGTGAACCAGGATTTACCCGATCCGACGCGCAGAATCGTGGTGTGTTGTGAGTTTGGCCGCATCTCCACTCTCGCTGCGGCAACCTTGCGCGAGATGGGCTTCCAACGCGCCGCCGCCCTGGATGGCGGCATGAAGGCCTGGCGCGAGGCCGGCTATCCGACCACCCGGGAATAGCGCTCTCCTGCAGTCGAAGTATCGACAAGCCATCCTGGCAAACTCGTCTCGTCACTGACCTGATATCACCCGTTGCTCCAACGTTGCTCACGCCACAATATCGAGCGCATCCCCGCCGCTGCGGAACACCGGCAGGCGCATAGCCGATTTTTGCAGTGCACCCATAAGCGTGGCCAGTGCGGACGCGAATTCGACTGACCCATGCGCGACAATCCTGGATAGCCGGTACAAGATCTGGCAGAGTTTGTCGCGCAGGATCGTGTTAGAAGCGAAAGACTTCAAGGCACCATCGCGCTGAAAGTAAGGCGCGGCAAGTAGGTACTATGCGCATGGCCGAAGAGCCGCGCGACGCAGCCGCCGGGCGAGCTAAGACACGCCACGTCATCCTATTGGGCGTCGAAGTGGCTTTGCTCGCGGCCATCCCGCTTGCATCCGAACCCGCCTTAGCCGACGATCCGATGCGTTTCTACGACCAGGACGGATTCACCGTGCAAGGACACGTCGAAGCCGGCCTGAACGCCGTGCTCGAGCGCGACCTGTTCTGGAATCTCGGCCGGGTCACTGCACCATCGGCAAATTTCGATCCTAACAGGCAATGGCTTGAAGGCTATTTGAAGCCCGGCCTGAGCTTCACCAAACTTTTTGGTGGCGCCCTGACTGCTTACGGCAAGCTTTCCAGCGTGGCGTCCGGCACCCTCGGGATTGACGCTTTCGACACAGGCAACACCGGCCGCGTCACCCTCGAGGAGGGCTATCTCGGGTTGCGCTCCAGCGACGCCGCTGCCTTGGCGTTCGACGTGTCAGTCGGCCCGCGAGAATTCAAAACCGGTACTGGAATGCTGCTCGCCAACGGCGCGACAAGCGGCTTCGAGCGCGGCGCGCTCAAGCTCGGGCCGCGCAAAGCGTGGCGATTCGCGATGCTCGGGCGTGTCAGTTTTGACGGCTTTTCCGGCGCGGCGTTTTATCTTGCCCCCAACGAACCAGCAAGCAACAACACTGCCACCAGAATCGCCGGTGTTGATCTGCGCTATGACGGGACTTCGGCAACCTACGCCGGGGTCACATTCGGCCACGTCGTGAAATCGCTCGCGCCCTACCCCAAAGCCGCGCCCGGCGGCGTCGGGCCGCCGAGCATTCTTCCTAATGCGCGCGACGGCCTGAACTTCGTCAATTTGTACTGGCGTGCCAATCCGTTCCAGGGCGCCCTCAAAGGCTTATTCATCACCTCCGACTTGGCTTACGAATGGAATTCCGCCCCCGACCTGCAAGCGTGGGGCGGCCGTGTCCAGGTCGGCTATACGTTCGCGAACCTGCCGTGGATACCGGTCCTGATTTATTCTTATCAGACATTTTCGGGTGACAACCCCTCGAGCTCCAAGCTCGGAAGGTTCGATCCTTTGTATTTCGAAGGCTCGCCGAGCGCATGGTCGACCGGGTCAAAATCGTCCATGGTTTTCATCAACTCCAACGTCAACGCCCACGAGGTTGCGTTGCGCGGCACACCGACCAATCGCGACACGCTGACGCTGCGTTACACCTATATCAATGTGAATGAGCTGCGAAGTCCGATCCAGTTCGGACAGGCCACGCGCGTCGACCTCACGGGCCCGGCGCCGGAGGTGGTCTCCGGTGTCACCCGCAGACACCTCGCAGACGACTTGTTTCTCGAATACATCCGCCAGCTCAATCCCAACATATATCTCACGGCGGGTTGTAGCGTCTCTTTGCCTGGTGAAGGCATCGCGTCGATCGTCAATACCAGGACACCGTGGTGGGGAGGTTTTGTCAATGTTGTCGTCAGCTACTAACGTCAGACCCCATTGCATCCACACCATCCTCGTCGCCGCGCTCGGCATGATTGCGATGCCGATAGTCACGCACGCCGCGCAGAAAGCACCGATGTCCGCCACCGAGTCCGATCCGGCAAAGCTCGGGTGGATGGCCGGCGCGCCACCGCCGCAGGACAAGATCATCCGCGCCGATGGCGACTATTTCACCTTTCCCAAATTGCGCTGGACCGTCTGCCATTTCCGCCAGCTCATGCCGACAGTCGGCGTCAGCCGCGGACTCGGTGATCCCGTGCCCTTCGTGCGCAAGATCGACGGATCGATCGATGCGGTGACGTTCATGCCATGGGGCGGCGACAAGTCGATGACCTGGGCGGAGTCGCTCGAGGCCAACTACACCGATGGCGTCGTCATCCTCCACAACGGCGTTATTGTGTACGAACGCTATTCCGGCTGCCTCAACGAGGCCGGCCAGCACGGCGCGATGTCGGTGACAAAATCCCTTACCGGTCTTCTGGGGGAACTGCTGGTCGCCGAAGGTGTCCTGGACGAAACAGCGAAGGTTGGCACCATCGTGCCCGAACTCGCCGCCAGCGCATTCGGCGATGCGACGGTAAGACAGGTGCTCGATATGACGACCGGACTTCGCTACAGCGAGGACTACGCCGACCCCGATGCCGACGTCTGGGTCTATTCCGCGGCGGGCAACCCGCTGCCCAAGCCCGCCGGCTATTCCGGGCCGCGCACCTACTTCGAGTATCTCCAAACCGTGTCCAAGGAAGGTGAACACGGTGCCGCCTTTGGCTACAAGACCATCAATAGCGACGCGCTCGGATGGGTCATTGCGCGAGTCACCGGAAAGTCCGTCGCCGACCTGCTGTCGCAGCGGATCTGGAGCAGGATGGGTGCGGAACAGGACGCCTACTACACGGTCGATTCCATCGGCACGCCGTTTGCCGGCGGCGGCCTCAACGCCGGCCTGCGCGACATGGCGCGGATCGGCCAGTTGATGCTTGGGGGCGGGACGATCAACGGCAAGCGCCTGGTGCCGGAGGCGGCTATCGCGCACATTCGCGCCGGCGGTGACAAAGCAGCCTTCGAGAAAGCCGGCTACAAAGCGCTCAGAGGCTGGAGCTACAGCGGCATGTGGTGGGTCACCCACAACAAGCACGGCGCGTTCATGGCGCGGGGCGTGCACGGACAGGCCATCTACGTCGACCCGAAGGCCGGAATGGTCATCGCTCGATTTTCATCGCATCCCCAGGCAGGCAATGCCGCCAACGATCCGACCTCGCTACCGGCCTATGAGGCGGTGGCCCAACACCTGATGCAGTTCTGATTTGTGACTTCATGTCTTTGATGCGTAATCAACATGTTCATGCCGCGGATCTTCCCTGCTACTCGTCCTCGAGGGCGGCGCGCGTTTCTTTGACCATGACGTCATGCGCGCCGCCTTCATGAATGGTGACTGCTGACACTGCCGTGACGCGTGCGGTACGCTGCAGCTCGGAAATGCTCAGGGCACCGCAGTTGCACAGGGTCGAGCGCAACTTGGTCAGCGTTCCGTCGAGATTTTCCTTGAGCGGGCCGGCATAGGGAACATAGGCGTCCACCCCCTCTTCGAAGGCGAGCCCGTTCTTGTTGCCGCTGCCGTCGTCGTCGTAGCGCTGCCAGTTGCGCGCGCGGTTGCTGCCTTCGCCCCAATACTCTTTGACGATGGTGTGGTTGAGCCGCAGCTTGCGGCCGGGCGCTTCTTCGAAGCCGGCGAAATAGCGCCCCATCATCACGAAATCGGCACCCATCGCGAGCGCCAGCGTGATGTGATAATCGCGCGTGATGCCGCCATCGGAGCAGATCGGCACGTACGTGCCGGTTCTCTGACAGTACTCCTCGCGAGCGCGTGCAACCTCGATCACGGCTGTCGCCTGGCCTCGGCCAATGCCTTTCTGCTCGCGAGTAATGCAGATCGAGCCGCCGCCGATGCCCACCTTCACGAAATCGGCGCCGGCATCGGCCAGGTAATGGAAGCCCTCGCGATCTACCACATTGCCCGCTCCGATCGGTGTCTGGGGATAGTTCGCCTTCACGAATTTGATGGTGTCAGCCTGCCATTCCGAATAACCGTCGGAGGAATCGATGCACAGGATGTCGACGCCGGCCTCCACCAGTGACGGCACGCGCTCGATGTGGTCGTGCGAATTGACGCCTGCGCCAACGACGAGCCGCTTCTTGTCGTCGACGAGCTCCAGCGGGAACTCCTGCGCTGCATCGAAATCCTTGCGGAACACCATGTAGTGCAGGTGCTGCTGATCATCGATGACCGGCAGACAGTTGAGCTTGTGCGACCAGATCAGGTCGTTGGCGGTTTCGAGGTCGATGCCGACGCGGCCGCATTTCAGGTTCGCGAACGGCGTCATCAGCTCGGTAACGGGCGTACTCAGCGGCGTTCGTCCAGGCCGATAGTCCCTGCCGGCAATGACGCCGACCAGCCGGCCCGTGGGCGTGCCGTCTTCCGTCACCGCGACAGTGGAGTGTCCGGTCCTGCGCGTTGTCGCCAGCACGTCAGCCAGCGTCGCCGACGGGCGAACGTTGCTGTCACTGATCACGAAGCCGGCTTTGTGGCTCTTCACGCGGCGTACCATTTCGGCTTGCGACGCGATGGATTGCGAGCCGAAGATGAAGGCGAGCCCGCCGGAGCGCGCGAGTGCGATGGCCAACTTGTCGTCGGAGACGGCCTGCATCATCGCGGAGGTGATCGGAACTTTGATGCTGAGCGGGGCGGCGCTGCCGCGCGGAAATCTAACTAGCGGAGCGGTCAGATCGACAGCGGAGGGCACGATCCCCTTGCGCGTGAGATTGGGCACCAGCAGGTATTCGCCGAAGGTACGACTCGGCTCATCGTATATGTTCGCCATGTCACTATTTACAGCAAAGCGTCTGCTCGATCAACCTCTCCGCGTCGACGGGAAATATCGACCGCAGACATGGAGCCACAATTCACCGGGGCGACGTCGACCGGTCTCCATGACCTGTACCAACATGAGCATGCGCCTGAATACGCTAATATGTACTGTTTCGATTTTAATGGGGCTCTCCGACGACTCACATCTTGCCGATCTGCGGCTCTGAGTCGAGCCGCAGATCGGCAGGATGTGAGTGTTACGGAGTGCTTGTCATTTGCTCGCATCACTCAACATGTGGCGTGCACGACGGTTTTCTCTGAGCGTCAACCTGCACACTGCACTGTCAACACCGGCAGGCTTGAGAAGGTCAGTTACCCCGGCGCGATGGGGGCGATTGGTTAGTGTTGTTCGCAATTGCGAATAGCTGACGGCAGATCCAGACAATCCGGAACGCGAGTCACCTGAATTGTTTCCGAACTGATACAAGCCGGCCGTTCCCGGCGACTCTTCATGTCTCTGTCATGTCCCCGTGTAAAGTTTAAGACTTTCCAACGTGATAGGGATGCCACAGTGACGAGCATTAAGCCTTTCCTGATCTCCTGTTGTGCACTTGCACTGGCCTTCGCGACCGAGAGCTCCGTTGCGGCCACCTACGACCTGACCTATACGGCAACTCAAGATATTAATGGTTCGATTACGAATCTCCTTCTCGACGGGTTCGCCGCGCAAGCGCAGACAGTGCCCAGTGCTGTTCTCGTGCCCGGCGACACTCTCGATGTCAGCTTCAATCTGACTCAGCCGTTCACGCTGCCCGCAGGCGCGACGCCGCAGCTGCAAGTCGCGTTGCCGGCTAATTTTCTGGGAACAAACGCAAACGGTCAGATTGACTACAGCGAGACGATTGCGTTTTCAAACGGCGGTGTGGCCGTGCCCAACTCAGTATTCACGCCGTCCACGTCTTCCACGACTTCTCTCTCCACCCTTGAATTGGGCGGCGACTCCAGCTTACAGCAATCACCGGCTCTCACCTTCGATCGCCTCGATTTGGCCGTGACGCTGTTAGACGGCAAAATCAGTACGGTGCCCACGGGCCAGGGGCAAATTACTATCTTGGAAAACATTCCGAGCGTTGTGCCGATACCCGGATCGCTTTACCTCTTGGTAAGCGGCCTGGCGGGCTTGGCGGCCATGGCGTTGAATCGCGTCCGGTTGAGGTCCGGTCCGAACTCCTCCAAGGCGATCGACACGAGACGGCCCATCTCGTCGTCGTTAAGGGATTGGATATCGATGAACTCCATTTGATCCGTACCGTCCCCTGGAACGGGGTGGACGACAACGGCTCCCTGTGGGTTGACGGAAACCGGGGGAGGTGATGGGGTGATGGCCGGGGATAAGTGGAGCCTGTTTTTATATAATCTTCTGTGGAGTTGTTACCCCTCCACATGAGGATTCATCTGAAAATGACTTCCGGATTAAACGACAGAAGGCCCTCATCTGATCGATGAGGGCCAAGAAGAAATTGCAGCCTTCGTGTTATGCAGACATCGCCATAACTTCCTCAACGGCTGGCCGATCTGGGTTAATCGGTGGCGGTTCGACGGTCGATGTTGCAGGAGACTCAGGATTACGCTTCGCGCCGAACCGGAATCCTGTCACGATGAACGCGCTCTCGCAGTGTGATCCCCCTTGTTTGTCTATCCAGAAGCGAGGGCTAACGCGAGCCTCGACGATAAGCTGGTCACCCTTCCGAGAGCTACTGGCTATCCTGTCGGCGATTTCATCGAATGCTATGAAACAGACACTGGTAAAGACTCTCCGAGCACGCTCAACCTTCGCGTCGTATTCCGCATCGTCGGCACCCACTAAACAGAATCGCACATAGGCAACGTCACCCTTTGCAGTGACTACTGGATTTCCAGCGAGAATTCCAACTCCGACAAGTGTGAAACTATTCATTCTTGTTATCGTCCTTGGTGGAAGTGAAGAATGGCTTGTCGGCCATTCCTTCGGGTGCACTCATCAACCCCAATTTTTGTAACCTGGCTTCGATTGCTCGTGCAGTACGACCGTGCCGAGCAGCAATGGCCACACGCGAGTCACCGGATTTGAATGAGGCGACGAGCGTGTCTTCCTCGTCCTTTTCCCACGAGCGGCCAACATTCCCAGGTAGCTGCGCCCGCCGTAGAACCCTGGCCTCCATTTGGTCGATTGCCAGCACCGCCGTTGCGATCGCTCGATTCACCTCAATGTCGTTTACGATGGAACGATGCGGCAGTTCTTCTTGGGTGCAGGGATCGATACCTCGCTGCAGCGCTTCGAGGACTTTCCGAGCACGTTGGAGCTGGTTAGACGGCGGGGGTGATGGCATCGTCGCTCTCCTCGTTGTACATAGCGGTGAACTCGGTGACTCCTCCGAGTTTGGTGATGACCTTATGCAGCTTTTCGAGCTGCTTGTTGAGCGGGTTGTCGACGTGACGTCGAAGGAGCGTGCAGACCTCCAAGTCGTTCTCACAGCTCTGATACCTGAGCGATCCCTGGCAAACTGTGATCACGTCGCTCACGACAAACAACTCGGTGAAGATTCGCTCGAGACGCATTCGTGCTTTCAGAAGCCGCTTGGCGACCTTGTCGTCGTCGCCATCGAGGATGGGGAATTCCTCTGTGATAGACTGATCCATAGGCATGATGTGACCTCTATACAGGTTACGTTGTGCTTAGGTGTCCGCTGGCGCGTCAACACTGGCGGGCACCGCTTCAATTCCATGGCAAGTCTGTCCGTCCTCTTGTAGGTCAGACAAGCGTGGTCGATTGGACGGTCGTGATGGGAAGTGGTGGCGTCAACAAAAATGAGGTCGGAGCTCTGACACCAAAAGATGTTCCGGTTGCATAAGAAGCGAATCACGTCGAACTCCTGTGAGTGGAAAGTTCGACGCCACTATCATTACCGGATCAGGGTGGGTCCTTAAACAATCCGAAACGGCGGTTACCCATATTGTTCTGAGCGCTGGGGACGGGGGCGATTCCTGATGCGACCCGCATCAGGTCCCTAAACCGAACCTCCCCCCCCAATCCCGTCCCTCGCCCCGACATTCCCAATCGTTGGTGCCCGTCACCAAACTGCAGTAAAATCGCGCCCGACGCCCTCGTAGCCCAGTTGGGTACAGTGGCAGCTTCTGTCGTGAATGATTTCAGGCAGCGTCAATGGATGCGAGGTATCAGTCCATGAGTACCGCAAGCCACGGAAGTCCAGTTCGGCTACTGATGGTTGCTACGGTGCTGGCCGGTACCCTTTTTGGATGTGTCCGTAGCCAGCCCTCGTATGGGGTCAAGCCCGGCGACGTCGACTTTCCTCGTGAGAAGCCGAGTCCGACACACAAATTTCAGCTTGAAGCGGCATTGCCGCCAACGATTCCGGTGCGTTTCAAGTTGGTGTATTCAGCATCACTCCATGCCGATGCCAAGCCCGGCGAGGTACCTCCCTGTCACTACGTCTCGGACACGGGTGAAGTGTTGCCGTTCAGCGTATTGGTGCCGTTGCAGTTGAAATTCGAGAATGACGATCCGGAGCTCGGCGAATATTACGGCGGTATGGTCGCCGTAGACAGATACCTGCCTGGTCGTTGCGGCTGGGAATTGACTCGCGGCATGTATTCACTGGATGGCGATCCGAAGCACTACATACCGCTTTTTCAATACGACAAATCCTTGGCGTTTGCGAGGGACGATCCAAAGACGCATGACTGCATGCGAGTCCCTTCCTCCTTTCGTTCCGAGCATCCCGATATGAGGGCCACGCTCATTTTTTGTGCGACCGAGGAATTGACCGACATGCGGCACCCGAATGACTTCTATGCTACAAACCTCAGAGAAGACGTCGCGGAGGTCGGAAACAAGGATCCCTATGTCAGTTTTTTCTTCTGGGATCGAGACAATCCGCTGCCTCGCGGTGTGGTGAACGTCACGCTCAAACCCAGTCCTCCCCCTCCTTCATTCCCAATCCCGTAGCTCTAGACCAAATTTCGCCTAGCGGATGCCATGCTTCCGACGTACGCGTTTGCGCTCCCCTCTCGGGCGATTGCGGATGCTCTGTGCAAGCACGGAAATGACTGCGCCGGAAACGTGAATCCGCAAACGCGTGAGCTTAATTGGGCGAGCAGCATCGATCAGCCCCAGTCCCCTCCCCGCCCCGAAAGTTCCCATCGTTTTGTCACGCTAGGGGGTATTGCGGTAAAATGCACGGCCCCGCGCGGCCGTAGCTCAGTTGGATAGAGCATCAGGCTTCGAACCTGAGGGTCGGGGGTTCGAATCCCTCCGGCCGCGCCAACCTTCGCACAGCCGGCTAGGCCGGCGCCCCGCCAGACGCTAAGATTCGCGAACGCGCACATGCGCACCGCCTCGCTGGAGCGAATCAGACACTGTGAAAAAGCTGCTCAATGGCATCGTCGATTTCCGCAGGAAAGTACGGCCAGAGCTCGAGGACACCTTCGCGATGCTGGCCCTGGGCCAGCGGCCCGATGCGCTCTTCATCGCTTGTTCCGACAGCCGTGTAGCGGCGAATGTGTTCGCGTCCACGGAGCCGGGCGACATGTTCGTGATTCGCAATGTCGGCAACCTCATTCCGCCGTACAGCGAGGGCAATCAGGCACCCCATTTCGGCTCGGAGGCGGCGGCCATTCAGTTCGGTCTGGCGAACTTGCCTATCACTGACGTCATTGTGTGTGGCCATTCGGAGTGCGGCGCGATCGGTGCCCTCGCGCGCGGCGAGCTCCCGACCGCGATGCCAGCGTTCAATTGCTGGCTCCGTCACGGTGAAAGCAGCCTCAGAAAGCTGGAAGCCGGCGCTACATTGGGAAATCACCTGGAGCGCCACAACCAGCTCTCGCAGCTGAATGTGCTCGAGCAACTCGAGCATTTGAAAACGTATCCTCAGGTCCAGGAGGGGTTGGCGAGCGGCCGGCTGCGGCTGCATGGCTGGTATTTCGACATCAAGGAAGCCAACGTCTACGAGTACGAGCCCAGCGAGGGTCGTTTCCGCCTCATCGACGAAACTTACGCGGCCACACTGGTGAAGCGCCTCGGCGACCGCCGCTGACCACAGGTCCGTCGCTGTCGCGCGAGAACTGATGCGCCGGCGAGTCAAAGCTCATGAAAACCACCTCCAATCGTCCCAAGAACGAGAAGAAGCGCTGCCGCTGGGTTCCAGCGGACGATCCGGACTACATCCGATACCACGACAAGGAATGGGGCCGCCCGGTTCATGACGATCGGCTGCTTTTCGAGATGCTCATTCTCGAAGGTGCGCAGGCGGGACTGTCGTGGTCGACGATCTTGCACAAGCGGACGGCTTACCAGCGCGCTTTCGCCGGATTCGACCCGAAGAAAGTCGCCCGCTTCGACAAAGCGCGCCAAGCCACGCTGCTGAAGAACCCGGGTATCGTCCGCAACCGGCTGAAGATCGATGCCACGGTCAGCAACGCTCAGGCGTTCCTCGAGGTGCAGCGCGAGTTCGGCTCATTCGAGCGCTATCTGTGGTCTTTCGTCAATCGACGCCCGATCCTCGACGGCAACGGCGGGGTGCCCACCGCGCGCACCGAGCTCAGCGACACCATTTCCAAGGACCTGAAAAAGCGGGGCTTCCGATTTGTTGGCACGACCATCCTCTATGCCTATCTGCAAGCCGTCGGCGTGGTGAACGACCACTCGCCGGACTGTTTCCTGTACGCCGGCGCGCGCCGCCGCGCGCGCCAGTAGCCGAAAGCGGCACCGCGCCACTAAGATAACGCTCCGACTTATCAAGCAAGGTACCGCCTGAGGCGGACCAAACGGGGATCACGGTATGAAATCTCTTTTCGCCATTACGGCGCTGGCCGCTCTGGCCGGTCCGGTGTACGCCGACTGCTCCTACCCGCCGCCGCCGGCCAAGATCCCGGACGGCAACACGGCGACCATGCAAGAGATGCTGGACGGGAAGAAGGCGATCACCCAGTACAATTCAGGACATCAACGCCTACGTTGCTTGCATCAAGCTCGAGCACGACACGGCAATGTCCAAGGTCGTCAAGCCCGGCGAAAAGCCCACGGCGGAGCAGAAGGCAGACATGGCCCGCATGGAGCAACTTCAGGTTCAGAAGAACAATGCCGCCGTCGACCAGTTACAGAGTGTCGCCGACCGCTTCAACGAGCAGGTGCGGATCTATAAGGCGAAGACTAACCCCGCAAGCGACAGCAGCAGCAGCAAGAAAAAGGGCTGAGCGAGACTGCCGGTGCTGACCCCAAGCCAGGCGGAGCGCCTGATCGGGCAGCACCTGCAGTGTCTGCCCATCGAATCGCTACCGCTCGCACAATGTGCGGGAGCGGTGCTACGCGAGAACATCTACGCTGAGCGCGACGCGCCTCCATTCGACCGCGTATCAATGGACGGCATTGCCGTCGACAGCAGCGCCATCAGCGCAGGTGCGCGCCGCCTTCGCATCCAGGCGACCCAGGCGGCCGGCGATCCGCCGCTCGTCCTGAGCTCACCCTCCGCATGCATCGAGGTGATGACCGGCGCCGTACTTCCAACCGGCTGCGATAGCGTCATCGCTGTGGAGGAGATTGCTATCCACGACGGTCACGCCGAGCTCGCACAGGGCATTGCGGTGGAGGCTGGGCAAAACGTCCACCGTCGTGGCACAGACACTCGCCAGGGAACACTTCTGGTCAATGCCGGAGTGCGACTCCGCGCTCCCGAAATAGCCATTGCCGCCGCGGCCGGCATGCCCAGAATCCGCGTGAGTAGCCAGCCGATGCTCGCCGTCATCTCCACGGGCAATGAGCTGGTCGAACCCGGAGAGCCCCTCCTTCCTCATCAAGTCCGACGCTCGAACGCCTACGCGATTGTCACAGCGCTTCGCGCACATGGCTTCCAACGTGTAGCTGACGACCATATTGCCGACGACCTGAGCGAACTGAAGCGACGCCTGAAGTTTCACCTCGAGACACACGACGTGCTCGTTCTAAGCGGGGGCGTGTCCATGGGGAAATTCGATCTGGTACCCAAGGCGCTCGACGAGCTGGGCGTGCGCCCGATTTTCCATAAGGTCGCACAGCGGCCCGGCAAGCCTCTCTGGTTCGGCATGGCAAGCTCGGGCGCGGCAGTCTTTGCGCTTCCGGGAAATCCTGTCTCGACCCTGGTGTGTCTGCACCGCTTCGTCATCCCGGCCTTGTTCGCAAGCTTGGGCCAGACGCCGCCGGCGCCTGCGGAAAAGATAGCGCTGAATGCACCGGTGACGGTCACAGTACCCCTCACGCTGTACATGCCCGTACGGGTCGAGCCCGATGACTGGGGGCGCCCCTGGGCCGTTCCCCAACCGACGAACACCTCAGGTGACTTCACCGCACTGGCGGGGACAGACGGGTTCGTGGAACTCCCGGCCGGCCCGAACACCTACGCTAAGGGGTTCATCACGCGCCTGCACCGGTGGTAGACGGCAATTGACCCGCCGCCTCGCGGCCCCATTAAGAGAAGTGGCATTCGCCTTCTCCCAGTGGTAATACGCTGATTAATAATGCCCAGCACTGAAGTCGTCGTCCCGTTCGGCTCCCGCTCATCTGCGCGCGACACGCTCGGACGGCCTATCCGGGACCTGCGCATATCCGTGATGGATCGGTGCAACTTCCGCTGTCCCTATTGCATGCCGCGGGAGACCTTCCACGACAAGTACAAGTTTCTCGGCTCTCATGAGCGCCTCTCGTTCGACGAGATCGTGCGGCTGACACGACTGTTCGCGCAGCTCGGCGTGCGCAAGCTGCGACTGACCGGCGGCGAGCCCTTACTGCGAGCGAACCTCGCGGACCTGATCGGAGACCTGACAGGGGTCGCGGGAATCGAAGACATCGCCCTGACAACCAACGGCGTGCTGCTCGCCAAGTACGCGGCCGAGCTCAAGGCCGCCGGCCTGAAGCGCATCACGGTGAGTCTCGATAGTCTCGACCCGAAAGTCTTCGCACAAATGAGCGGCGGCTTTGACGGAGTCGCCGACGTGTTGAATGGTATCGACCATGCGCTACGCGCGGGCCTCGAGCCGATCAAAGTCAATGCAGTCATCCAACGTGGCGTGAACGACCACACCGCCGTGGATCTCGTGGAACGCTTCCGCGGCACTGGCGTGATCGTGCGTTTCATCGAATACATGGATGTCGGAAATCGCAACGCCTGGCGCCAGGATCTCGTCGTCCCATCGAAAGAGTTGGCGGCGCGGATCGCGGAACGCTGGCCCCTGGAATCGCCGGAGCGCGAGTATCGTGGCGAAGTTGCCGAGCGCTATCGTTTCACCGATGGCAAGGGCGAGGTGGGTTTCATCTCGTCCGTCACGCAGCCGTTCTGTGGCGACTGCTCGCGGGCGCGGCTGTCGTCGGACGGTGTGATTTACACGTGCCTGTTCGCGACCCACGGCACGAGCCTGCGCGACTCACTCCGCAAAGGCGCCAGCGATGAGCAACTCCTCGACATCATTCGTAACACTTGGTTGAAGCGCTCCGATCGGTATAGCGAGCAGCGAGCAACCTTGCGCAAGGAACATGGCGACGAGCGCAAGGTTGAAATGTTCTACATCGGTGGCTGATGGCACGCTCAGCGCTCACACATCTCGACAGCCAGAATCGGCCGACCATGGTCGATGTCGGCGCAAAAGAAGTGACTCACCGGATTGCAGTCGCAGAGGCGCGCGTGCGTTTGCCGCGGGCAGCCGCCCTGGCACTGCGCAAAAGCGGCCACCGCACCAAGAAAGGACCTGTATTCGACACCGCCATTGTTGCAGGCGTCATGGCAGCGAAACGCACCCATGAGTTGATCCCCTTCTGCCACCCGCTCGGACTCGAGAACTGCAAGGTGGAGATCGAGGACAGGCGGGGTGGGGACATCGTCATTCGTTGCCAGGTCTCCATCCACCATCGCACTGGCGTGGAGATGGAGGCGCTGACAGGCGCGAGCGTCGCAGCCCTGACAATCTACGACATGTGCAAGGCGCTGTCGCATGACATCGAGATCACCGGCGTGCGGCTGTTGGAAAAATCGGGCGGCAAACGGGATTTCAAACGATGAGTACAGAGCGCGCGTCGCTGCAGGGGTCGCACGCCCCGGTATACGGACTCGTGCTCGCGGGCGGGCACAGCACGCGCATGCAGCGTGATAAGGCCACCCTCACCTACCACGGCCGCACGCAACTGGAATGGGCGATGGCGCTTTTGCAGCCCCGCGTCGAACGAGCCTTCGTGTCGGTGCGCCCGGGACAGAGCGACTCAGTCAGGTCGCGGTTCGAGCAGATTGTCGACACTCACGAAGGCCTCGGTCCCATTGCCGGTATTGTGGCTGCTCAAGCGCGTTTTCCCGACGCCGCCTGGCTGGTATTGGCCTGTGACCTGCCGTTTCTGGATGGCCAGACGCTCGACTATCTGTTGACCAGACGCGATCCGGCACGCGCCGCGACGGCGTTCCGCTCAGGCCATCCCAACCATCCCAAACATAGTGGCCTGCCCGAGCCGCTGTGCGCGATCTACGAGCCCTCGAGCCGCGCCGCTATTCTCGCGCACATCGAGACGGGCAAGGATTGCCCGCGGAAATTCCTGATCAATGCGGATACGAGCCTGCTCGATCAACCCAATTCGCGGGCGCTCGATAACGTGAACACACCGGAGGAGTATGGTGCGGCCATGGCCAGCTTGAGTAAGCACATCAAGGTGCAGTACTACGCTTTGCTGCGTGAGCAGGCGGGGCGAAGCGAGGAAGCGCTGGTGACTTCCGCACGCACCCCGCGGGAACTGTACGAAGAGTTGCAGGGACGCCACCCGTTCTCGCTGGCGCCAGAGATGCTGCGAGTCGCGGTCAACGCCGAATTCGGTGAGTGGACCCAAACACTGGCGGACGGCGATTCGGTCGTCTTCATTCCACCCGTGGCGGGTGGTCGAAGGGGCCGGGCTCAATGGCCACATTCCGCTTCAGTCGCGCCAGCATTGATGTTGCATCTGCGCGCGCGGAGCTCGCGGATCCGACATGCGGCGGCTACACGTCCTTTGAAGGCCTGGTCCGCAATCACAACGAGGGGCTGAGCGTACGCCACCTCGAGTACGAGGCGTTCGAGCCGCTCGCCGTCAAGGAAGGCGAACGCATCGTGGCCGAAGCGATCGAGCGTTTCGGCATTGAGCGAGCCGCGTGCATTCACCGCATAGGCGACCTTGCTATCGGAGAGATGGCAGTGTGGGTGGGCGCGAGCGCTCGACACCGCGACGAGGCATTCCGTGCCTGCCGATACATCATTGACGAAGTCAAACACAGGGTGCCCATCTGGAAGAAGGAGCACTACGAGAATGGCGATTCCGGCTGGGTCAATTGTGAGCGGTGCGCCACGCCTTCGGTCGCGACTGGCGAAGCTGAGGCTAGCGCGCACACGCACGAACACACGCACGCGAGACAACACGGCCCCACACCAGCTCCCGACTACTCGCGCCAAATGGCGCTCAAAGAAGTTGGAGCGCGAGGTCAATCCAAGCTCCGTGCAAGCCGCGTGCTGATCGTAGGTTGCGGCGGCCTGGGTGTACCTGTCATCAGCTACCTTGCCGGCGCCGGCATCGGCCGCCTCGGCCTGGTAGACAGCGATCGTCTGGAACCCTCCAACCTGCATCGGCAAACAATGTATGCGCTAGCCGATGTCGGACAGCTGAAAGTCGATCTCGCTGCTGCGCGCGTGCGGGCTCTCAACCCTGACGTCGAAGCCCGGGTTCATAGAGTGCGACTCGATGCCGCCAATGCCGCCGAAATCGTCGGCCAGTATGATCTGGTCATCGATTGCACCGACAACTTCTCCACCAAGTTCCTGCTCAACGACATCTGTGTGCAGAAACGTTTGCCGGTGATCTTCTCCAGCGTGTACCAATACGAAGGACAGATCCAGGTCGTGCGCCCGGATCGCGACGGCCCGTGCCTGCGCTGCGTGTGGCCGGAAGCGACCCGCGATGGCATCGTCGGAAATTGCGCCGAGGCGGGCGTATTGGGACCGGTACCTGGCACATTCGGCAGCTTGCAAGCTTTCGAAGCGCTCAAGCTGTTGCTAGACCTGCCGGGACAACTCGGTCAGGAGCTACTGGTGCTGGACCTGTTAACCTTATCGATCGCGCACGTGCGCACCAAGCGCGCCGCCTCCTGCCCCGACCACACCCTACCGGCTCAAACGCAGACGCGTGCAACCGACCAGAAGCGCGCTTCCGGCGACGTTGCGATCGAAGTCGATTTCCCCTCTCTGAACGACGCGCTAGCCGCGGGCTTTGAGATCATCGACATCCGCGAGCCGCAGGAGCTGGCGGAGATCCCGACACCAACAAGCAAGGCGCAACACATCCCTATGGCCGCGCTGCTGCATGGCAAGCCGGCGTTTACAGCGCCGCTGACCGGCAAGAGCTTGTTAGTCTGCGCCAGCGGCCGCCGCAGCTTGGCGGCGGCGCAAGAGCTGCGCTCGCGCGGGTTGAGCAACGTCTACTCGCTGCGTGGCGGCATCGCTCGCCTCAGGGCCTGACCTGTCCCTTGCCCCGCACCACGTACTTGTAACTCGTCAACTGCTCCGCGCCCACCGGCCCGCGAGCATGGAAGCGGTCGGTCGAGATTCCAATCTCCGCCCCCATCCCAAACTCTCCGCCGTCCGCGAACTGCGTCGAAGCGTTATGGAGCACGATCGCACTGTCCACACCTCGCAGGAATCGTTCAGCGGTGGCTGCGTTCTGCGTGACGATCGATTCAGTGTGCGCCGAACCATACTTCGCGATGTGCGCGATGGCCGCATCGACGCCATCTACGACCCGCACGGCAATGATGGCATCCAGGTATTCCGTATACCAATCGTCCTCGCTAGCGGGACGAACCTTCGGATCGAGCTTCTGAACGGCTGCATCGCCTCGGACCTCGCACCCCGCGCCCAGTAGATCCTCGACGATCGGCCCCAGGTGCGTGTCGACGCAAGCTCTGTCCACGAGTAGCGTCTCGGCGGCACCACAGATGCCAGTGCGCCGCATCTTCGCGTTCAACGCGATGGCGCGCGCCATCCTGACGTCGGCGTCCCGATCGACATAGACGTGGCAATTGCCTTCGAGGTGCCCAATCACAGGAACACGGGCTTCCTTCTGAACGCGCTCGACGAGACTCTTGCCTCCCCGAGGCACGATGACGTCGATGTAATCGGTCATCCCAGCCAACATGTACCCGACCGCGGCGCGATCTGTGGTGGGTACGAGTTGAATACATTCCGGCGGCAAGTCGGCCGCCCGCAAACCGTCGACCAGACAGGCATGGATGGCGGCGCTGGAATGCCGGCTCTCCGACCCTCCCCGCAAAATCACCGCATTGCCCGACTTCAAACACAGCGCCCCGGCATCGGCCGTCACGTTCGGGCGGCTTTCGTAAATGATCCCGATGACGCCCAGAGGCACGCGCACGCGCTGGATGCGTAAGCCGTTGGGACGCTCCCAGTCCGCCACGACCGTCCCGATAGGATCAGGAAGGCCCAACACTTCCTCAATGCTGCGCGCAATCCCTTCGATCCGCTGGTCATCGAGCTGCAAACGATCCAACAGCGCAGCGCTCAACTTCGCGGCACGTGCCGCCGCCATGTCGCGTTCGTTTGCGGCCAGAACCTCGGCTCGCCGCGCGCGCACGGACGCCCCCGCCGCACTCAACGCCGCGTTCTTTTTCTCCGTACCGGCCAGGGCCAACACCTTGGCTGCCCGTACGGCGGCCTTGCCGAGCCGCTCCATGACCTCGCCAAGGGCCGTGCTGTCTGGATGAGCGCTCACGGCGTAGCCTCTTCGGGCTGGCGGATGAGCACCAGATTGTCGCGATGGATCATTTCATCGCGACCGCGGAATCCCAGCAGACCTTCGATCTCCGAAGACTTCCGTCCCATGATTCGGGTTGCATCGGAATCGGAATAGGCGGCAATGCCCCGCGCAATCTCGGTCCCGACCGCGCTCAGCACACTGACAGTATCACCACGCTCGAACCGCCCACGTGCAGCAACGACCCCGGCAGGGAGGAGGCTCTTGCCTTCAAGGAGCGCGCGCAGCGCGCCAGCGTCGATCGTGATCGCGCCCGCCGGCCGCAACGTTCCCGCTATCCATTGCTTACGAGCCGCAACCGGGGAAGCATGCGCCACGAACCAGGTGCAGCGGGCACCGGACTCGATGCGGCTCACAGGATGCGGCTCATGGCCCGAAGCGATACACATATGACAGCCGGCGGCAACGGCGATCTTTGCGGCCAGAACCTTCGTGGTCATCCCGCCGGAGCCGACGTCCGACGCGGAGGCGCCCGCCATAGACTCGATCTCAGAGGTAATCTGCGGCACCTCGCCGATAAACCGCGCGTTCGGGTCCTTATTCGGGTCCGCGGTAAACAACCCCTCGACGTCGGATAACAGAATCAGGCAATCCGCACCCGCCATCTGGGCAACCCGCGCTGCCAGGCGATCGTTGTCGCCATAGCGAATTTCGGCGGTGGCCACCGTGTCGTTCTCGTTGATCACCGGCAGTGCGCCGAGGGCGAGCAGGGAGTCGAGTGTAGCCCGGGCATTGAGGTAACGACGCCGCCGTTCGCTGTCCTCGAGAGTGAGCAGCACTTGCGCCACGGTCACCTCGCGACTTTCCAATAACTCTTTATAGGCGTGCGCGAGCCGGATTTGCCCGACGGCGGCGGCGGCCTGGCTTTCCTCGAGTCGCAGCGGCCCCTTTGCCAGTTTCAGTTCCCGTCGGCCCAGGGCGATCGCGCCGGAAGAAACGAGAATGACCTGCTGATTGCGTTTGCGCAGCCGCAGGAGGTCCTCGATGAGGGTCTCGAGCCATGGCCGGTTGATCCGGCCGGTCTCGGCATCGACGAGGAGCGCGGAGCCGACCTTGACGACAATCCGGCGCGCCTGCCGCAGAGGCGATTGAGTTTCAGGTACTTGGGCACTCATGATGCGAAAACTATACGCAATCGGTCGCTGTGCCGCGCGAAAGCGTGCGCCCGATATCCAATCCTCCGGTCATAGATAATCAGAAACCGAAGCGCGGCCGCAAACCGGCCCTACCCGCGACGGCATGGCGGTCGGCGCCCACGCACTCGTTGCCCAACCCGAAAACAGCCCCTAAACTGTCCGCCGCTAAAAATCTGACGACTTCGAGGAAGCGAGCGGTGAGCAGAGATTACGAGCCGGTTCCGGGCCAGTGGTACGAGAACCTGGAAGAAGAAGAGGCGTTCCGCGTGCTGTCCGTCGATGAGGACTCGGAACTCATCGAGATCGAATACCTCGACGGTGATATCGAGGAAATCGACGTCGAAGCGTGGCACGAAATGGATCTCGAGCGTACGGAAGAGCCCGAAGGCTGGTCCGAGCCCGAGGAAGACGAGGATGAGGACGACGAGGACGACGACGAAGACGACTTCGACGACGAGGATGAAGACGACGAGGACGACGACGAAGACGACCCCGATGACGAGGATGAAGACGACGAACGCTGAGCCGACGATTACGGCGATCGCGTACGCCGCGCGCGCGGCGTGAGCAAGCTCGACAGCTGGTATCACGAGAAAGAGTCTGCGTGGCTCTATCACCGGGTCGCCGCAGCAGAGACCGACCCGCGTAAGCAGGAGCTTTTCCTACAACTCGCCGCGGCCGCTGAAGAGCAGGCCGCGAAGTGGGAATTGTCTTCGCGCCAGAGCAACTCGCGCGACTCCACATCCAACAATCGGCCCTTCGCGCCGTCGCTGCGCGCGCGGATTGTTGCGCGCCTCGTAAAGCAATTTGAGCCACGCGCCCTACGCTCCATCCTTGCTGCTATGAAACTAAGGGGTCTGTCCGTCTACAGCGCTCCGATCAACATTACCGCGGGGCATCCCATGCCCACCTCCCTATCCGAGGTGGGTGCGCGCCATCGTGGCGGTCTGGGCAGCAATCTGCGGGCGTCAGTATTCGGGGTCAGTGACGGCCTGGTCTCCAACGCCAGTCTGGTACTCGGCGTCGCCGGAGCAGGCGCCGCGAGCGGCTACGTTCTCTTGACCGGAACTGCCGGGATGCTCGCCGGCGCGCTATCGATGGCGGCGGGAGAATATGTCTCGGTGCGCTCGCAACGTGAGATGTATGAATACCAAATCGCCCTGGAGCGCGAAGAAGTCGCGGAGTACCCCGAGGAGGAAGCCGAGGAGCTTGCCTTGATCTACGAGGCACGCGGGGTGGACCTCGAAAAGGCGCGCGAAGTCAGCCGCGCGCTGCTCGCTCACCCTGAGCAGGCGCTCGACGTTCTCGCACGCGAAGAGTTGGGACTGAACCCGGACGACCTCGGCTCGCCCACCGGCGCCGCCTTCTCTTCGTTCATCTCTTTTGCTTTGGGTGCTGCGGTACCGCTGGTTCCTTTTGTGACAACGCGCAGCACGAGCACATCGACCCTTGTCACCACCGCCGCGCTCACCTGCATCGCGCTATTCGGCATCGGACTCGTCCTGAGTCTGTTTACAGGCCGCGATGCTCTGAAAGGAGCCCTGCGCATGGTGCTCATCGGTGCGGGCGCCGGGGTCGTAAGCTTTGTGGTCGGTCGAGTGCTGGGAGTGGCGATCAGTGGTTGAGCAACTTCGCAAGGCGCTGGCGCAGACTCTCGGCGGCAGCGGCGCTCCCGCCGGCGATCTCCTGACGGACCCCGCCGACACGGCACCCTACCTCATCGATCATCGCCGCCTCTATCATGGCAGCGCGCTGGGCGTAGCCGTGCCACGCACCGTCGAACAGGTCTCGCGCCTCATGAGCTTCTGCAACGAGCGGCGCATTGGTGTAGTGCCACACGGAGGCAACACCGGCTACTGCGGCGGTGCGACACCGGATGAGTCCGGAAAACAACTCGTCGTGTCGCTGCGCAGGCTGAACCGCATCCGCGGCGTCGATCCCTTGAACTACTCGCTGGTCGCCGAGGCCGGCTGCATTCTTGCGGACGTGCAGCGCGCCGCCGATGAGGCCGAACGGTTCTTTCCACTGAGCCTGGGGTCCGAAGGGACCTGCCAGATCGGCGGCAACCTGTCGAGCAACGCTGGCGGCTTGAGCGTTCTGCGCTACGGGATGATGCGCGAGCTGGTGTTAGGCCTGGAAGTCGTGCTCGCCGACGGCCGTGTCTTGTCAGCGCTCACCGCGCTGCGCAAAGACAACACCGGCTATGACATCAAGTCGCTGTTCCTGGGAGCGGAAGGCACGCTGGGCATTATCACCGCCGCCAGCCTGAAGCTTTTTCCCAAAATCCGTTCGTCAGCGACCGCTTTCGCGGCAATCGCCGGCGTCCAATCCGCCGTCGATCTGCTAGCCAGATTGAGGGAAGCCAGCGGCGACCGCGTCAGCTCGTTCGAGCTCATTCCGCGCATCGGCATGGACCTCACGATCCAACACATTCCCGGCGTGACCGATCCATTGCAGCAACCATACTCCTGGTACGTGCTGTGCGAACTGACTTCCGCGCGTGCCGCCGAGTCGCTCGACACCATCATGGAAGAAGCACTGGCAAGCGCGTTGGAAGATGGCCTGGTATTGGACGCAGCGCTGTCGCGCAACGAGCGCGAGCGCAGCGCGCTCTGGAAGTTGCGCGAAACGATTCCCGAAGCACAACGCCTCGACGGCGCAAGCCTGAAACACGACATCTCGGTCACCATCACCGCGCTCCCCGATTTCGTCCAGAAGGCCTCGGACTGGGTACAGGCCAACGTCCCGGACGGCCGCCTCGTGGTCTACGGCCACGTCGGCGACGGCAACCTGCATTTCAACCTCAACCTGGCACCCGGTGCCGACAGCAACCGCTTTCTTGCGCGCGAGCCGGCGATCAAACGCGCCATCCATGATCTGGTGCGCGAGTTCGGCGGCAGCTTCAGCGCCGAGCATGGAATCGGCCGCCTCAAGGTTGAAGAGCTCGAGCGCTACGCACCGGCGGTGGAGCTCGACCTGATGCGCGCTGTGAAGAAAGCCTTGGACCCGAACGGCGTTCTCAATCCTGGCAAAGTCTTGACCTGAGCTCGAATCCGTGACGCTAAGATGCGCCCCATGAACAGTTGCCGGATACTCATCGGTGCGCTGCTGTCCGTGGCGCTCAGCCTGACGGCGTGCAACAAAGGCGCACCGCCACCACCGTCGCCAACAACCGACAACTCCTCCGCCGCCCAACCGCCGCATGTCGACGGGTTGCCGCAAATTGCCCTGACTCCCGAGGGCGTACACATCGATTACCGCGTCTGGGGAAAAGGCGAACCCGCGGTCGTGCTGATCCATTGTTGGGCCTGTGACTCGGCCTATTGGAACGCGCAGATCGATGCGCTCAAATCCAAATACACCGTCGTGGCGGTCAACCTGGCCGGTCACGGCGCCTCGGAGAGAAACCGTTCCGACTGGTCGATGGGCAACTACGGGGAGGATGTCGCCACTGTCGTGCGGCAACTGCGCAACCGCCAGGTTGTCCTCGTTGGCCATTCGATGGGGGGCGTGGTCGCCCTGGAAGCCGCACGGCGCATCGGGGATCGCGTCATTGGCATCATTGCGGTGGATTCACTCAAGTCGATCGGGCTGCCGCCGATGAAACCGCGGGAAATCGAGCGCCAGCTCGCCCCCTTCCGCCAGAACTTCATCGAGGCCACGCGCGACTACGTCACCAGCACGATGTTCGAAAAAGGCGCCGACCCCGCACTGGTGCAGAAGGTCGCCTATGACATGTCGCTCGAGCCGGCCGCGGTCGGCATCCCCTCGCTCGAATCGCTGCTCGCGCTGGATTTTGCCACCGTGCTACCTGACATCCACGTGCCGGTGTTCGCCATCAACTCCGACCTCGGCTCCACCGATACGGCGCGCATCCGCAAATCCCTGCCCGACTTCAAGGTCGACGTGCTCGAGCACACCGGGCACTTTCTCATGATGGAGGCCCCGCAACGGTTCAACCCGTTACTGCAACAGGACATCGACCTGCTCGTTCAGAAGGCCCATCACTGAGGACTGCAGGTCATCAGATTCCGGCACTGCCGGTCCACAGCGGATCCGCAGCCAGTTGAGGTCGAGCTGGACGTCCGCCTCGTCCGCGGACGACCACGCGGTCGCGAATGGAACGTCCGCTCCCTGGTCCTGCACCAGAAGGATCAACGCATCGCGCTCCACGGCAAACGGCCAGTCATCGCTATGAAGTGTGAGCTCGAGCTTGCGTCCGTCCGGTGTCACGAAGCGGCCCTTGCCGCCCTGATCCTGCACATCGAGCCGCAACAGAGGCCGCAGCTCCTGTGGCTTCCCCGTGGCGGCCCAGTCGATGCGACAGGTATATAACTGTGTGGTGTTGAGCTCGAACCAGTTGAAGCCGATAACCTCCTCCTGCACCTCAGCATCGCTCTTGCGCAGCACTCGACGGCGATACCAGTAGAGCTCCTGGCCGACGAGCAGTTGATACTCGACATAGTGAGCCTTCTGACCTCGAGCATCCAGACAGCGATGCCCGCTGGTGCTGCCCTTGAACTGCTCGCCTTCACGCGTAAACAACAGGTCGCAGGCCGGATTCGCCTCGATGTCGTCATTGCTCAACGTCGCCAGCAGATTCGGCCGCCGGTTCAGATGGATCAAAGCTCGGGGCTTCAGGAAGGTGAACAGCCGGGCGCGCACAGCGCGCACCGGCGGCTCCGCCGGCTCAAGCTTCACCAACAGCTGGCGCCGCAGGTTGTCCGGATCGTCGTGCAGGAACTCCTCGAGGTACAACACGTGCGGACCGAGCCAGGGCAGCGCCACCGGCTCCACGACGGCGCGCACACGGCGCTCGCTGCTATCCGGCCAGGAGGTGATGCTGGTGTCACTGCTGACAACCACCTGCTCGGTCGAGTCGCGAACCCCGGACCATAGTTGTTGCAAAGCATCGACATCCGTGCCAGCGGCCGCTGTCGCGGCCAGAACCCACATGCTGACGGCGACCACCATCGGGCTCACCCGGTATCCGCGGATCCTTACGGGTTTTTCTTGATGCGTACGAGACCTTCCTGCGCGGTACTGGCGACCAGCCGGCCGTCGCGACTGAACAGGCCAGCGCGTGCGAAGCCACGCGCTCCGCAAGCACTCGGACTCTCTACAGCGTACAGCAACCAGTCATCGACCCGTAGCGGACGGTGGAACCACATGGCGTGATCGATGCTCGCCATGATGATGGAGCTATGCAGGAACGAGGTGCCGTGCGGCAACGTCGCGGTATCGAGCAGAAAGTAGTCCGAGACGTACGCCAGCAAACATCGGTGCAACTTCTCGTCATCCGGCAGCCGGCCCACCGCGCGAAACCATAGTTGCCGCGCCGGCTCCGCAGGGCGCGGCCGCAGGTAATCGATCTGCTGCACCGAGCGAAACTCGAACGGCCGCGGTTGTTCGAAAAATTTGCGCATCCGCTCGGGTAAGCGCTCGAGCAGCTCGCGCGGCGGCTTGCTCGTATCGGGCAGCTCCTCCGGCGCCGGCACCCGGGGCATGGCGATCTGATGATCGAAGCCTTCTTCGGGCACCTGAAAGGAGGCGGCCATGTTGAAGATCTGCTGCCCGTGTTGAATGGCCACGACGCGGCGATTCGAGAAACTATGGCCATCCAGGCTGCGGTCGACCTGGTAGACGATCGGCGCGTTGAAGTCGCCGCGGCGCAGAAAATAGGCGTGCAGCGAGTGGACGACCCGGCCCTCGACCGTCGCGGAGGCGGCGGTGAGGGCCTGGCCGAGCACCTGCCCGCCGAAGACCTGCGGACTGCCGATGTCGCGGCTCTCGCCGCGAAACAGGTTGACCTCCAGCTGCTCGAGCTCGAGTAATGTCAACAGATCGGCAATGCGCTGGTCCACGTGAGCGGCTTCCTTCAACCGAACTTGAACTTGCCCTTCATCAACACGTTATGGCCGGGGAAAGTGCACTCGTACGAGTAGTCACCGCCGGCCTTCAAAGCGGCGGTTGAGAATGTGACGCTCGAGGACTGTCCGCCACCGACAATCTTCGTGTGCGCGATCACCCGCTTGTCGCCGGCCGGGATGTAGTCGCCCGCCAAACCGACACCCATACCGGCGTTCGCCACCGCGGCCAGGTCAGGAGTCGCGATCAACACCCAGTTGTGACCCATCGCCGCGGCCTGCATCTGTCCGCCGTGATGGAGGGTGACGGTCACCTCCTTGCAGCTCGCAGGAACGGCCAACTCCTTCTTGTCGTATTGCATCTGGTCGGTGCCGGTGATTTCCAGCTTACAGGCATCGCCGGCCGCAGCCGCCGGCGCGGACATCAGCAACGCCTGGATCCCGAGCAGTGCTGTCGCGGCTAAAGTCTGTTTCATCAGCTTCATCATCAATCTCCTCGCAGTAATTCGATACCGATTGCAACAATGTCAATTGAAACATGGCACGCCGGACGGGGCAGCGCGTGGGAACTCCTTTTATTCGCCCTCCCCCTGGATGCCGTTAATCCGTAGCCTTAGTCCGGCACGCCCAGTCGCTGGTGCATAATCGGGCTCGTCGTCGTGTACTGCAGGAACTGCTTCTTCTGCGGATACAAATGATGCTGAATGGCGAACGCCGCCAGCGCCGCCTCGTGAAAACCCGAGAGAATGAGCTTTTTCTTGCCCGGATAGGTGTTGATATCACCGACCGCGAACACCCCCGGCAAGCTCGTCTGGAATTTCTCGGTATCCACCTTGAGCGCCTTCTTCTCCAGCTCCAGACCCCACTCGGCGATCGCACCCAACTTCGGATGCAACCCGAAAAACACGAGCAGTTGGTCAGCCGGGAGCGCGTGAGGGGTGCCGTCACGCCCCTTGACATTCACCCCGCGCAAAATACCGTTATCAACGATGAAAGACTGCGGTAGTGCTTCGAACACCTGCATACGACCCGCGGCGACATGTTCCTGCATCTTGGCGACCGAAGCCGGCGCCGCGCGGTACTCGGGACGGCGGTGCACGAGAGAGAGGCTGCGCGCCTTCGGGAGCAGCTCCAACGTCCAGTCGAGAGCGGAGTCGCCGCCTCCGAAAATAACGAGGTGCTGCCCATGCAGGGTGCTCGAATCCTTCACCTTATAGTGCAAGGACGAGCCCTCGAACGCCTCGGAGCCCTCAATGCCGATACGGCGCGGCTGGAAGGAGCCGACCCCCGCCGCGATGACCACGGCTCCCGCATCGAAGGTCGTCCCGGCGGTAGTTTGAACGCGGAAGCGTCCATTCTCCTGACGCGCGAATTCCACCACTTCCTGGCCAAGGTGGAAGGTCGGGTGAAACGGCTCGATCTGCTTCATGAGCCGGTCGACAAGCTCCTGCGCTCCGCAAACCGGCAACGCGGGAATGTCATAAATAGGCTTCTGCGGATAGAGCTCCGTGCATTGCCCGCCGGGGTGTGGCAAGGAGTCGACCAGGTGGGCGCTCATGCCCAGTAGACCAAGCTCGAACACCTGAAACAGCCCGCATGGGCCGGCTCCGATAATGACCACCTCGGTGGTGACGATTTGCCCCGAGACGGCCTGTCCGGGGACAGGAGGTGGAATTTCGCTCAAAACAGTAGCTTCCACGGCAAGAGGAAGAGCGCCATTGTAGAGGGTCCGGCGTTCCGCCGCACAACCCGGGCGTGCTGTATACCCGGGCTGCTGGACGGTGCGTGCAAAGGGCACGCTCTCGCTCGGGCTTGCGGCGTGCTCACCAGCGGCACCGGCTGCGGTATGGCGCTTGCCTTTCGCTTAGAATGCAAACCACTCTCGTCACGCGCGCTGGAGATCCATCTTGACGTCGAATGCCGAACTGCAAGAGCGCCGCAAGAACGCAGTCCCACGCGGAGTCTCGAACTCCCTGGCGGTCTACGCTGACCGCGCTTCCAACGCCGAGCTATGGGACGTGGAGGGCAAGCGCTACATCGACTTCGGAACCGGAATCGCGGTCCTCAACACCGGGCATCTGCATCCGCGGGTGAAAGATGCGATCGCAAGGCAGCTCGATCGGTTCATACACACCTGCTTCCAGATCACCCCCTATGAAAGCTATGTCGCGCTCGCCGAGCGGCTGAATGAGCTCGCTCCGGGCCGAACACCCAAGAAAACGATTTTCCTCAGCACTGGAGCGGAGGCGATTGAGAATGCCATCAAGATCGCACGCTTCCATACCAAGCGCTCAGCCGTGATCGCGTTCTCGGGCAGCTTCCACGGCCGGACGCTGGCATGCATCAGCCTCACCGGCAAGGTGCAACCGTACAAGGCCGGCTTCGGCCCCCTGTTGCCGGAGGTCTATCACCTCCCCTTCCCGATGGCCTATCACGGCGTCACCGTCGAGCAATCGCTGCAAGCCCTCGAGCTGCTCTTCAAGGCCGACGTCGATCCGGCACGCGTGGCCGCCATCGTGATCGAGCCGGTTCTGGGTGAGGGCGGCTTCTACGCAGCTCCCGCGGAGCTGCTGCGCAAGTTGCGCGCCGTATGCGACCAACACGGCATCGTACTCATCGTGGATGAGATTCAGACGGGCTTTGCGCGCACGGGGCGGATGTTTGCCATCGAACACGTGGGCATCGAGCCGGATCTGATGACTATTGCGAAAAGCGTCGCCAGCGGCGTGCCGCTGGCGGCCGTGATCGGCAAAGCAGACATCATGGATGCTCCGGGGCCGGGTGGCCTCGGTGGGACATACGCCGGCTCGCCCCTGGCTTGCGCGGCGGGACTGGCGGTGTTGGATGTGATCCGCGAGGAACAGCTCCTGAACCGCGCGCAACACATCGGACACTTCATGACCTCGCGCCTGAAGGGACTCCAAGTGAGATATCCCGCCATCGGTGAAGTGCGCTCGCTCGGAGCGATGGTGGCAATCGAGCTGGTGAAGAACTGTAGCGCTGATCAGCCGGACGCCGATCTCACCAAGGCGTTAGTGCAGGCGGCAGCGCGGCGCGGCCTCATCATCCTGTCCTGTGGCATCTACGGCAACGTGATTCGCTTCCTCGCACCGCTCACGATCTCGGATGCGCTGTTGAAGGAGGGCTTCCACACCTTCGAGCAGGCATTGGATGAAGTGACGCGCGCGGCGGCAGCCGTGCCGGCCTAGTCTATTGGCTGAAAGTCGCCCGGCCTGCGGCGCGTTACGTCAAATCACGCTCGACCGGCGTTTGCGTCGGTCGGGGTGTGGAAGTACTCGCTCTCGGAAGCGAGTTGCTCCATCAGGCGTTTGAGCTCCGCCATACGCCCTTCAGCCGTGCTGATCGGCATGCAATCCTGACAGCGAGGATCGCCGCAAGGCTGGCGCGAATACAGCCAGTACTGCAGGGCACCCGCAAGCAGCCCATCGGCGATGTCCCAAAGATCCGCGTCCTTATCCTTGTCCGCGAGCCGGTTGCCCAGATCGACTGCTTTGGTGAAGGCCGAATCGAAAGTGTCGGCGAGCTCGCTCATGGGTCCCTTTTCTTAGTCATGCCGCTAGTATAAGGCAAACAACGCAGCAACGTTCTCGACCCGCCGCCGCTCGATCGCTTGGTCTGGGCGCCCATGGAACCGGACGCCGAAGCCCGACCCATGCACCGTGCCCGCCGCCGCAGCGCGGGGGGACTTACCAATATCCAGCCACGACCACGCTTTATGCGACCCTGGCCACGGAAGTAGCTGCCTCCCCCACGCATGATGGAACGAGGCTAAAAAGCCAGCCACCAGATACGGAAATCTGCTCGTCTTGGCTTATGTCACATGCAGCAAACTCGCTCCGAGATACCGCCTTCCGCGCCCGCCCCGCCCACCTTGGGAGAGACTGGCCGTGGACGGCGAGGCCTGAAGCCGCGCTTCGGCATCGGCAGCCGTCTGGCTTTGGGACTGGCCGCGGTCACCGCGGTCATGCTCGTCGGCTACGGACTGGCGGCCCGCACTACCCGCCAGGCGGCGCAAGCCGTCCGCAGCATGCAGAGCGAGGGCGAACCGTTGGCACGCCAGGCGAATGCGGTGCTGGAAAGACTGGTCGCCTACGACAGGGCCGTAATCGAGTATGTGCAGGGCGGCAGGACTTCCGACTTCCACAACATCACGGCCGCGGGGGAGGCGCTCCAGGCAGCGTTGGCGACCTACTACAACGGCCAACCGTCCCCCGCTCTCGACCCGGCAGCCCTGCAACTTCGTAGCCTGTTGTCGAGCCATATCGAACGTGGCGAGCAGCTTGCCAAAAGCGCCGCGCAACGAGCGCAATGGGTGGACGAACGCAACACGGCGCTCGAGCGTGTCTACCACTACATAGCTTCCGCGGGCGGTGCCGGCTTGGCTATCAACGGAACGCAGGTGGTGGCACGGCGCTCATTGTCTGAGCTGGAGGTGGCCATAGTCGCTGTCCGAGGCACGGTCGCCGCAGGCCCCAACATGGCGCGTCGCGAGCAGGAATTCGCCGCCGTCTTATCAGCCCACGCCGCGGAGCTGCGGGTTTCGCCCGGCAAGGCTTGGCTCGACCTCGTACGCGAGGATTTCGCGACCGCCGCCCACCTGCGAGCCGCTATCGATCGCTTTGATGCGGCCAATGGGCCCGCCAGGCACGAGCTGCTCGAAGACAGCGCGACATTGACCGCCGCGGTGGAGGAGCAACTGCAAAAGCCCGCGCGCTTCGGGCTGCTGCGCGCAGCCCAGCACGCCGCGACATCGGCGGAGAGCGCCGAGCACACACTCATGTTGACCGGAGCCGCCGTACTGGGCGTCGGGCTGCTCGTTTCGGTGGCTCTGGCGCTGAGTATCAGCCTGCCGGTGCGACGGCTGACAACAGCGACCCGCATGCTCGCTAGCGGCAACCGCGGAGCACGCGCACCACGCGGAGGATCCGCCGAGATCGACGAGCTGGCCGAGTCGTTCAACACCATGGCGGATCAAGTCTCCAGGGCCGAATCCGAGCTGCGCGCACACCAGGCGGAGCTCGAACGCCATGTCGCCGAGCGCACACGCCAGCTTCATCACTTGGCCCACCATGATCCCCTCACGCAGCTCCCTAACCGCCGGCAACTCGCCGCTCGCCTCGCCAGCGCCTTGTCACGCGCCTCCGCGACAGGTCAACGGCTGGCGCTGCTGTTCGTGGACCTCGACAACTTCAAATCCATCAACGACACCCTGGGCCACAACTTCGGCGACCGGGTCCTGCAAGGCATCGCCAAGCGACTGCAAACCGCCGCGGGTAACAGCGGTCTGCTGGCGCGGTTGGGAGGCGACGAGTTCACGGTTTTCTTCGAGGACATCAAATCGGTCGAGGACGTGGCAGCTCGGGCGGCGGCGATCGTCGCAGCACTCCAGCACCCCCTGACAATAGACGGTCGGGCGCTGTCGACGAGCGCGAGCGTCGGTGCGAGCCTCTATCCCGATCATGCCGAGGACGCCGACGGCCTGCTGCGGGCCGCCGACGTGGCATTGTTTCGGGCCAAGGAGTTGGGCCGGAATCGTTTCGCCCTGTACAAAGCCGCTCTCTACGATGCCGCGGCCCAGCGCTTCCGCCTCGAGCAGTCGCTGCGCAAGGCGGTCGAGGCCGGCGATCTGCTGCTGATGTTCCAGCCGCAAGTCTCCCTCCATACATTCGAAGTGACGAGCCTCGAGGCACTGCTGCGCTGGCGCAAGCCGGACGGTCGCATCGCGACCGCCACTGAATTTATCCATATCGCCGAAAAGACCGGCCTCATTCACGAGTTGACCGACTGGGTGCTGCGCTCGGCGACCGCCACGGCGGCGGCCTGGCGCGCTCAAGGGTGGCATCGCGCCTGCGTGGCCATCAACGTCTCACCACCCCAGTTCTTCGAAAGCGACTTCGTCGGCCATGTCGCCCGCGCGCTCGAAGTCACCGGGCTGCCGGCAAGCGCGCTGGAGCTGGAGTTGACCGAAACGGTGTTTCAAACCGGCGCCACGACCGTCGACTCGCTGCGCCGCCTGCGCGAATTGGGCGTATCGATCGCGCTCGATGACTTCGGCATCGGCTATTCCTCCCTCACTTCGCTCGAGCAATTACCGATCACCCGTGTGAAGCTGGATCGGATGCTGGTGGAGGGAGTCGACACCAACCCGCGCTCGGCAGCCATCGTCCGTTCCATTGTCGCCCTCTGCCATGGATTGGGGCTCCAGGTGGTGGCGGAGGGTGTCGAGCGACCGACGCAACTGGAGTTCTTGTCTCAGTGCGGGCCAGTGGGCGTACAGGGATACCTGCTCGCCTATGCAGTGGAAGCGCAGCAGGCGCAAGACGAAGCGCGCGCCGCCGCCGCCCGGGCAAAACTTATTTTACAGGCTGCCGCGAAGTCGCCGCCGGCGGATGCCGCGGGCGCCTCGCTCGTGTTTGTAGGCTCCAGCGGCGCACGCAAGCGTACGAACTGATCTGCCTGGTGGTCGGCGACAGTGCCGCGCAGCAGCGGCGAAGCGACGACATTCATGCGACCAGCTGCCAAAAAACGGCTCTCCCGAGCGGCTGAACGCACATAGTTAACGTGTTATGCTCGTCCGCGCTCGATAAAACAACATTGCGTCGGGGGGCGGCCTTATGGACTCGGTAGTCTCGGTGCGGGATGTATCCAAGCAGTACCGGCGCGCCGAGCAGAGCGTCACCGCTTTGGAGGGTTGCAGCCTCGATGTGGCCGCGGGCGAGTTTCTCGCCATCATGGGGCCGTCGGGCTCCGGTAAAAGCACACTCCTCAACCTGCTCTGCGGCCTCGACAGACCCTCCTGCGGACAAATCCGGGTCGCGGGAGCGCAGCTCGATCGTCTGAGCGGGAGCGAGTTGTCGCGCTGGCGCGCGCGGCACATCGGTTACATCTTCCAGTTCTACAACCTGATGCCGCACCTGACTGCCGCGCGCAATGTCGAGCTGCCATTGTTGTTGACCACCCTGAGCGGCAAGGAGCGCAAAGGAAAATCGTTGGCCGCACTCGATCTCGTCGGACTGGCGGATCGGCGCAGCCACAAGCCCAGCCAGCTCTCCGGAGGTCAGCAACAACGCGTGGCCATCGCGCGCGCCATCGTGGCCGATCCAGCTGTGTTGATTTGCGATGAGCCCACGGGCGACCTCGACCGGACCATGGCCGAACAGATTCTCGATCTCCTACGGCTACTCAACACACAGCATCGCAAGACGATCATCATGGTGACTCATGATCCGAAGGCTGCGGGCTACGCCTCGCGCCAAGTACGGGTCGACAAAGGGCGTATTGTCCCGCTGCAGCACGGAGCCATCGCATGAAATACCTCCGGCTGATCTGGGAAGGCATCTGGCGCAAGCCGGGGCGCACCACATTGACGCTGCTGCAGGTGATCGTGGCCTTTTTGTTGTTCGGGCTGTTGCAGGGGATGAAGAGCGGCATCGACGACGCCATCAACAAGCTTCGTGCGGATATCTACCTGGTGCGACGCGAGAGCGGTGTTGGTCCGCTGCCGCTGGCAATGTACGGCCGCATCCAGTCGGTCCCGGGGGTGAAGTCGGCAAGCCTGCAGGATTTCATGCTGAGCACCTACCAGAAGCCCTCCCAAGAGGTCTGGGTCTCGGCCGCGGACATGTCGACCCGACTGGCGACAATGGGTGACATCGTCATCTCGCCCGAAGCGCTGCAGGCGATGAAGAGCACACGCACCGGATTGCTCGCCAGCGAGTCGCTGGCGCGCAAGTACGGCTGGCACGTAGGCGAGCGGATCCCGCTCCAAACACAGGTGCCGCAGCGTGATGGCTCGACCGCCTGGACCTTTGACCTAGTGGGGATATTCAAACCCACCGACGAGAGCGGCGCCACCGACTACGCATTGATGAACTATGCGTACTTCGATGAGTCGCGCCACACCGGCAAAGGCAACGTGAACATTTATTTCATCGCCGTAACGGACGTCACCCGGGGAGCCGAAGTGGCGCGAGCGGTGGATAGCTTGTTCGCCAACTCGAGCCACGAGACGCGCACCCAATCCTTGCGCGAAGTCGCGCAGTCGCAGCTACAGTCTTTGGGCGATCTCAACTTCGTGGTGCGCGCCATCGTCGCGGCCGTGCTGTTCGCACTCATCTTCTCAACCAGCGCCATGATGATGCAGTCGATTCGCGAGCGCACGGGCGAGCTCGCGGTCATGAAGACCCTGGGATTCTCCGACAATCACTTGTTCTGGATCGTTCTGGCGGAAGCTGTGACGCTGTGCGTGGTCGCGGCGGCCGTCGGGATCATGCTCGCCGCCTGGATCATGCCTGTTGCGCGCCATACCATCAATCTCGAAGTCAGGATGCCGGAAACCGTGGCGATCGTTGGCATCGCCATAGCCGCGGTAGTAGGGATCGCAACCGCGATTGGGCCCGCCTGGCGCGCGCGGCGCCTGGTGGTGGTGCAAGCGCTTGCCGAGATCGAGCACTAAATGAGGCGAACGCTCACATGATTTCAATCAAACAGATGTTCGCCGTGCTCGAGATGAGCCTGATCAGTATCCGGCAGCGCTGGCTGGCGGCGCTGGTGACCGTGATAGGCATCACGAGCGTGGTTACGGTGCTCGTATCGATGCTCTCGATGGGTGTCGGCGCACGCCAGATGGCCAATCAGGGAGTCCGCGACGATCGCGCGGTAGTGACCAGCAAAGGCGCGCTGACCCCGCTCAACAGCAACCTGCCACTGAGCGTGGTCGGCATCGTCGAGAGCGCACCGGGGGTGAAGAAAGACGAGGACGGCAAGCCCCTGGTGGGTACGCAGACGGCCTACTACGTCGATCTGGTCAAAAAGCGCGACCACGTTCGCACACAATCGCCCTTGTTGGGCGTCGACCCGGAGTTGCTCAAGGTATTCCCGGAAATCCATCTCACCGCGGGCCGCATGTTCAAGCGCGGTGTGCACGAAGTTGTCGTCGCGACATCACGTTACGAGCAGTTTGAGCATATGGAGATCGGAGACACGGTGCGGGTGCACGCCTCCGAATGGACGATAGTGGGGCACTTCGCGGCCAACGGCGGGGCGTTCGACAGCGCGCTCGTGACCGACAGCAGCACCCTCTCCTCCGCGGTAAGCGGCGGCGAAGTCCAGACCATCTACGCCTTGCTCAATTCACCGCAGCAGTTCGAACAGTTTCAAGCAGCTCTACAATCCAACCCCGCGATCAACGTGGACGTCAAGCGCCAAGCTGAATGGGCGCAAATCTATGCGAAGGCGGTCGGCGGCCTCATGGACTTCCTGAGCTACTTCGTCGGGACAGTCATGGCGATCGGTGCCAGCCTGGGCGCGATCAACGTGATGTATTCAGTCGTCGACAGCCGACGACGCTACATAGCGACGCTGCGTGCGATAGGGTTCCGCTCCGGAGGCATACTGGTCGCGGTATTGTTGGAGTCGCTGCTGCTCGCGATACCGGGCGCCCTGCTGGGCAGCCTCATTGCCTGGGCGTGGTTCAACGGCAACGCCGTGAGCCCGGCGGGGATCAGCGTGCGGATGTCGGTAACCCCGGACCTGATCGCCATGGGAGTCGCTTGGGCGCTGGCGATCGGGTTGCTTGGCGGGATTTTCCCGGCCATCAGGGCCGCGCGGGTGCCGGTGGCGGTCGCCTTGCGCGCGAGCTGAGCGCAGCCTCTACCGCGTTTCAGCGGAAACGCTAACTGTTAAATGACTGGCGTACCTATCCGCCCAGCCGGGTTCGCAAGTCATTCAACTCCGCGCGCAGCGCCCGCACTTCGTCCTCGAGCCGAGCTAATCGTTGCTCCTGCCTCATGTCAGGGAACGCTGTCTCGGGTGTCGACAAGGAGGCTCGCGATTCAGCGGTTTCCGATGTCACACCTTGCCGCTCATCCTGCGCGGCGCTCACCTCGCCACTGAAGAGATGGGCATAGCGCGAGTCGCGCCGGCCAGGCTCGCGTGCCAACCGCACTACAAAGGGTCCATCTTCGCGCTCGCTGAGCCGTGTGAGCGCGGCCTCCACTTCCGAGACATCGGTGAAAGGCGCCATCCGGGATGCGCGACTGCGCAACTCACCCGGAGTCTGCGGCCCTCGCAACAGTAGCTCGCACACGATCGCAAGCTCCTGAGGATCCAACTTCAGCGTGCCGTATTCCGTGTTACAAAACCGGTGCTGATATTTGGGAACGCGACTCCCGAATCCCGATTTTTCGACGACAAAGTGCTTGCGCCCGAGGCCATCGACGGTTTGTTGGACCGTACGCTCATCGAGATCCAGTACCGGCTCGCGATTGCTCTTCTGGTTGCACGCATTCACCAAAGCGTTGAGCGACAGCGGGTACTGATCAGGGGTCGTGATCTGCTTCTCAATGAGAGAGCCGATGATCCGGGCCTCGGTGGGTGTGAGCTCGATGTTCATATACTCATGGTCTGTGAAGAAAGACCGCGCGAGCCCGAAAGCCGAGATCCGCCTGGTCGGTAAAGAATCCGTCCATTCCGGCACGCAGATACGGCAGCAGCTCCGCCTCGAGATCTCCATAAGCGCCCGGCGAAGCCCCGTGGCGCAGGTCGGTGGGCAGAAACGTGTTCTCCGCGCGAAAAGTCCACGCGTGCACCTGGAGTCCCAGGGCGTGCGCGTTTGCAACTAAAGACGTCGGCTCACCGAGATTCCCAGCGGCAGTGCGCGGAATGATGAGCAACTTGTACGGTCCGATGGCTTGGGCATAAGTCGCAATCCGCGCCAATCCCGCCGGCGTAATCAGGTCGGCATAGGTGCGCGGATCATGCTTCGCCACCAGGTCATAGGGCGCCCCTTGCGCGTCGATGAGTTGCACCAGCGGGAGCTGGGTCATCTTGCTCAGCGCCTCGAGGTTGCCCACCTCGAAAGACTGGATGTAGGCCAATCCGTGGCGCCCCTTGTAACCGTGGCGCTCGAGCGTACGCACCAGAAGCTCCTCCATCGGCAAACCCGCCTTGGCGAAGTACGTCGGATGTTTGGTTTCCGGGTATACACCGATCCGCCGCGGCGGCGGCAAGCCGAGCTGGCGAGCCCGCGCCTCACGTTGCTCCTCCACGCCATGCACGAGCGCGAGAATCTCTTCGAAGGTTGGAATCTCGAACTGACCGTCAAATCGGGTGTTACCCGGCCGCGTGTCAGGAATACGCTCGCGAGCTCGCAGTGTCTTGAGCTCGGCGAGTGTGAAATCCTCCGTGAACCATCCTGTTATGGATGTGCCGTCAATGACTTTGGTCGCGCGTCGCGCTGCAAACTCGGGATGTTCCGCGACGTTCGTGGTCCCGCCTATTTCATTCTCATGACGTGCGACCAGCACTGCGTCCTTCGTCATTACGAGGTCCGGCTCCACGTAGTCGGCGCCGTCCTGTATGGCGATGAAGTACGAGGTAAGCGTGTGCTCCGGCACGTAACCGCTGGCGCCCCGATGCCCTATCACGATCGGAGCAATCAATTGACTCGACTGTGCTGTACTTGTCATACCCCAACCCATCATCATCAGACCGAGCAAGGCGGCTGCAAGGCGCCCCGGCGCCGGGTTCCACATCACGGGGCGGGCGACAGGCATAGGACTTGCTGTGCTCTTTTGATTAAATACGGCCCGAACTATTATGCTGCTGACCGAACAGGACATTTATCTCTTTCGTGAAGGCACGCATGTGCGGGCCTACGAAAAGCTCGGCGCTCATCCGGTGCGCTCCCGGGAGCAGCCCGGTGAGCAGGGTACTCATTTTGCCGTCTGGGCACCGAATGCCGCATCGGTTTCGGTCGTGGGCGATTTCAACGGTTGGAACCCCAGCGCCCACTCCCTCGAGCCCCGCAGCGACTCCTCCGGAATCTGGGAAGGACTCATTCCGACCGTGCGCCCCGGAGCGCTGTACAAGTATCACATCGTCTCCAGAATCGAGGGCTACACGGTCGACAAGGCCGATCCGTTCGCGTTCTACGCGGAGGTGCCGCCGCGAACCGCCTCGGTGGTCTGGGATCTGTCTTACGAGTGGGGTGACGAGGAGTGGATGAGGACGCGGTCGCGCGCGAACGCGCTGGACGCTCCTATTTCCATTTACGAGGTTCATCTCGGCTCCTGGCGACGGGTACCGCAAGAGCATAACCGCTCGCTCACCTACCGCGAGCTGGCCCATGCCCTCGCCGATTATGTGAGCAACATGGGCTATACGCACGTGGAACTGGTGCCGATCCTCGAGCACCCGTTCTACGGCTCCTGGGGTTACCAGGTTACCGGCTACTTCGCGCCGACCTCGCGGTATGGGACCCCGCAGGACTTCATGTATTTCGTCGACTACCTGCATCGTCGCGGCATCGGCGTGATCATGGACTGGGTGCCTTCGCATTTCCCGTCCGACGAGCACGGCCTGGCATTCTTCGACGGCACGCACCTCTACGAGCACGCGGATCCGCGCCAGGGCTTCCACCCCGAGTGGAACAGCTCGATTTTCAACTACGGGCGCTCCGAGGTACGCAACTTTCTCGCCAGCAACGCCCTGTTCTGGCTCGACATGTATCACATCGACGCCCTGCGGGTGGACGCAGTCGCCTCGATGCTATATCTGGACTACGGCCGCCGCGCGGGCGAGTGGATCCCGAACCGCTTCGGCGGCAATGAGAATCTCGGCGCTGTTGAATTCCTCAAGCAGTTGAATCTCGCGGTCTACCGCGACCATCCGGACACCCAGACGATCGCCGAGGAGTCAACCGCCTGGCCGATGGTCTCGCGCCCGACCTACCTGGGCGGCCTGGGCTTCGGCATGAAGTGGAACATGGGCTGGATGCACGATAGCCTGGCCTACTTCCAGTCGCAGACGGTGCACCGCAAGTACCAACACAACAAGCTGACGTTCAGTATCTGGTACGCATTCACCGAGAACTTCGTGCTGCCGATCTCGCACGACGAGGTGGTGCACGGCAAGGGCTCGCTCATCGGCAAGATGCCCGGCGATGAATGGCAGCAGTTCGCCAACTTGCGCCTGTTCCTGGGCTACATGTGGACGCACCCCGGCAAGAAGCTGCTCTTCATGGGCTGCGACTTCGGCCAGAAACGGGAGTGGCAGCATGACGGGAGCCTCGAGTGGCACGTTCTGCAGTACCCGCTGCACGCCGGAGTGCAGAGCTGGGTGCGCGACCTGAACCAGCTCTATCGCAAGACTCCCGCGCTGTACGAGCTCGACTTCACGAATGACGGCTTTCAGTGGATCGATTCCAACAACGGCGACATGAGCATCCTGGTGTACCTGCGTAAGAGCCGCTCGGGCGATGTTGCGCTGGTCGCGTGCAACTTCACGCAGGTGCCACGCGACAACTACCAGGTCGGTGTGCCGCGCGGCGGACGTTGGCTCGAACGACTCAACAGCGATGCGCCGTATTACGGCGGCAGTGGCATGGGCAACTTTGGTGGCATCGAAGCCGCCCCGCTTGCGTCTCATGGGCACTACCAATCGTTGAGCCTGCGGCTGCCACCGTTGGGGATCGTGGTCCTCACTCCGGAGTGAAGCTTGGGCCGGCTCAGAAATTGCTAGTTTTTTGAGCCTGCACCTGCCACCTCCGGCGGTGCTCGTACTGACGCAAGCACGACTACCCGGCAAAAGTCACGCCTTTTGCCGGGCGCCAAACCGAAGTCCGGCCACCACCTCCGCTGAAAGGGCCGCAGGCCACTTTCAGCCAATGAAACGATATGAGCAAAGTCCGGGTCGTCATTGAAAACATCACGCCGCGGGTTGACTGCGGCCGGTTTCCGGCCAAGCGCACAATCGGCGAAAGCGTAGCCGTCGAGGCCGACGTCTTCACCGACGGCCATGACGCTGTCGCCGCAACTCTCTTCTATCGTCACGAAGGCTCATCGGAGTGGCATGCCGTACTGATGAGCCCCATAGGAAACGATCGCTGGCAGGGCCGCTTCGCGGTGCAATCCCTCGGTCGCTACACGTATACGGTTGCCGGCTGGGTGGATCATCTGGAGTCCTGGCGTCAGGGCCTGGCGAAGAAATTCGAAGCGGGCCAGGACATTGAGCTCGATCTGCGTCAGGGCGCAGCTCTCGTAGGGGAAGTCTGCGCGCGCGTGCGGGAGCCGGACGCCCGGACGTTGAAAGATTGGGCCAATGCGATCTCCGATCCAGTCCGGGATCGCGAAGAGCGGGTGGTCCTGGCGCAAAGCGACAGCATCCATCAGATCGCCATGCGCCATCCCGAGCCGCAAACCATAGCGCGGCACGAACCACCGCTGGTCATCGATGTCGAGCGGGAAAAGGCACGCTTCTCGAGCTGGTACGAGTTGTTTCCGCGCTCAGCGGGCGACACGCAGGGCCAACACGGTACCTTCGCCGATGTCGAAGCCCTCCTGCCAGAGATTGCTGCGATGGGTTTCGACGTGCTCTACCTGCCCCCGATCCACCCGATCGGTGTCACCGAGCGCAAGGGACCGAACAACCGGGCGCGGGCCGAGCCCGGCGATCCGGGCAGCCCGTGGGCGATCGGCAGCGCCGAGGGCGGCCACAAAGCGATCCATTCCGAATTGGGAACATTGGAGGACTTGCAGCGCCTGATTGCCAAGGCCGGCGAGCACGGTATCGAGCTCGCGCTCGATGTCGCCTTTCAAGTCACCCCCGACCACCCCTACGTACGCGAGCATCCCGAGTGGTTCCTGAAGCGGCCCGACGGCTCGATTCAATACGCCGAGAATCCGCCGAAGAAATATCAGGACATCTACCCGTTCTGGTTCGAGACACCGGACTGGAAAGCCTTGTGGAGCGAGCTCAAGAGCGTGTTCGAATACTGGATTGCCCACGGTGTACGCATCTTTCGCGTCGACAATCCGCACACCAAATCGTTTGCCTTCTGGGAATGGGTGATCGCGGAAATCCGCCGCACCCAGCCGGACGTCATCTTTCTCGCTGAAGCCTTTACCCGCCCCAAGGTCATGTACCGCCTCGCCAAGGCCGGTTTCACCCAGTCGTACAACTATTTCCCCTGGCGCAACACCAAGCGCGAGCTCGAAGCCTACTTCAAAGAGCTCACTTCGCCGCCGGTGTCCGAATTCTTCCGCGCCAACCTTTGGCCGAACACCCCTGACATCCTGCCGGAGTACCTGCAGTACGGCGGCCGGGCCGCCTTTATGGTGCGCCTGGTACTGGCCGCCACCCTCGGCGCCAGCTACGGCATCTACGGTCCGGCATTCGAGCTGATGGAGGACAAAGCGCGCGAGCAGGGGAGCGAGGAGTACCTGGACTCGGAGAAATACCAGCTACGCCTCTGGGACCGCAACCGCACCTCGAGCCTCAAGGGGCTCATCGCTCGTGTGAACCGCATCCGCCGCGAGAACCCGCCGCTGCAAAGCGATCACGGCCTGAGGTTCCACGAAGTCGACAACGACATGCTGATCGCTTATAGCAAAACGAACGCTGCCGGCACCGAGTCGGTGCTCATGGTGGCCAATGTCGACCCGCACTACACCCAAGCAGGCTGGGTCAGCATCGATCTGCGCTCACTCGGGTTGCCCGCCGAAACTACTTTCCAAATGGACGATTTGCTCTCCGGGTCGCGATTCCTGTGGCGCGGCCCGCGCAATTTCGTATCTCTGGATCCGCAACACACGCCAGCACATATCTTCCGGGTGCGCCGCCGGGTCCGCACGGAGCGCGATTTCGATTACTTCCTGTAACACCCGACGGGCATGCTCCTTGCTTGAGCGCAGCGTCGCTTTGCACAAAGCTTTTGGCGAAGGTAGGAGATGAACGCACCAGTGGATCGGCCGGCTCCGAGCGACCCGCTTTGGTACAAAGATGCCGTCATCTACGAAGTGCACGTCCGAGCCTTCTTCGACAGCACCGACGACGGCTCTGGCGACTTCCGCGGCCTGACCAGCAAGCTGCAATACATCCAGGACCTCGGCGTCAACACGATCTGGCTGCTGCCGTTCTATCCGTCCCCAGGCCGCGACGACGGCTACGACATCGCCGACTATCACAACATCCATCCGCAATACGGCACCCGTGACGATTTCCGGCACTTCGTGCAGGAAGCCCACCGTCGCGGGCTGCGTGTGATCACCGAGCTGGTCATCAATCACACCTCGGACCAGCATCCATGGTTCCAGGCCGCGCGCCGCGCGCCACCGGACTCGCCGAAACGCAATTATTATGTCTGGAGTGACACACCGGATCGCTACGCCGGCACGCGAATCATCTTCCGTGACACCGAAACATCCAATTGGACGTGGGACCCGGTAGCCAAGGCGTATTACTGGCATCGCTTCTTCAGCCATCAGCCCGATCTCAACTTCGACAATCCGCACGTGGTGCGGGCGGTCATCCGCATCATGGAGTTCTGGCTCGCGTACGGCGTCGATGGCTTCCGGCTCGACGCCATTCCTTACCTCGTGGAACGCGAGGGCACGAGCAACGAGAACCTGCGTGAGACGCATACGATCATCAAGGCCATCCGCCGAGTCATCACCGAGAAATACGCCGATCGCATGCTGCTGGCGGAAGCGAACCAGTGGCCGGAAGACGTGCGCGACTACTTCGGCGATGGCGACGAATGTCACATGGCGTATCACTTCCCGCTGATGCCGCGCATGTACATGGCGATCGCACAGGAGGATCGCCATCCGATCGTCGAGATCATGGAGCAGACACCGGACATTCCCGACAACTGTCAGTGGGCCATCTTCCTGCGCAACCATGACGAGCTCACCTTGGAGATGGTGACCAGCCGCGAGCGCGACTATATGTACCAGTCCTACGCGGCCGATCCGCGCGCCCGCCTCAACCTCGGCATCCGCCGCCGCCTCGCGCCGCTGCTCGACAATGACGGCGAGCGCATCAAGCTCATGAACAGCCTGCTGCTATCCATGCCAGGCGCGCCGACCATCTACTACGGCGATGAGATCGGCATGGGCGACAACTTCTTTCTCGGCGATCGCAACGGTGTGCGTACACCGATGCAGTGGAGCCCCGACCGCAACGCCGGCTTTTCGCGCGCCGATCCGCAACAGTTGTTTCTGCCGCCGATCATGGATCCGATCTACGGTTACGAAGCGGTGAATGTCGAGGCCCAGACCCGCGATCGCTCCTCGCTGTTGAGCTGGATGAAGCGCATGCTCCAGGTGCGCAAGACCTCGCAGGCCTTCGGCCGCGGCACCCTGAAGTTCATCCGCCCCGGTAACCGCAAGGTGCTGGCGTATCTGCGCCAGTACGGCGACGACACCATCCTGTGCGTGGCGAACCTGTCGCGCTCCGCGCAACCGGTCGAGATTGACCTCGCCGACTACAAGGGCGCCGTGCCGATCGAGCTGTTGGGGAGCACCGCCTTTCCGCCCATCGGTGAGCTGCCGTACTTCCTCACTCTGCACGCTTACGGCTTCTATTGGTTCCGCCTGAGCCGCGAGGCTCAAGCACCGCCGTGGCACGACGAGCGCATGGCACCCGAGGACCTGCCCGTACTGGTGCTCGTCGAAGGTTGGAACAGTTTCTTCCCGGAGCGCGTCGCCACCTGGCGCGCGAGCCTTGCAACACGACTGCGGGTGCAACTGGAAAGCCGCGTCATCCCCCAGTTCGTCGCCGGCCAACGTTGGTATGCCGCCAAGGGCGCACCGATCGTGAGCTGCAGATTGACCGATTACGGCTTGCGGGAGACCTCGCTCGATCGCTGGTTGGCAACCTTCTTCACCATCGAGAGCGCGACCGAAACCAACCAGTACTTCATCCCGCTCGCCATCGCCGTCGAGGATGGCGAGGAGTCCCGCTGGAAAAAACTGCAACCTGCCGCGATCGCCCGCGTGCGCCAACAGGCAACCGTGGGCGTGCTGTCGGATGCCTGCCTCGATGAGAACTTCTGCCGCGTGGTCGTCGATGCGATCGGCAGCTCGCTGGAGTTGCCCACCCACATCGGCCACATGCGTGCCACCCCTACCAGTCTGTACGCGGAGCTGCGCGGCGACCCTTCGACCGTTCTGAATGTCACTCCCGGTCCGGGACAGAGCAGCAACACGACGGTCCGGGTGGGCGAGCAGTTCTTCCTGAAGATCTACCGCAAGTTGCAGCCCGGGGTGAATCCCGAGCTGGAGATCGGCCGGTATCTCACCGAGCAGGCGCGCTTCCCCAACATCGTCCCGGTGGCCGGCGCGGTGGAATATCGAACGCAGGACGGCACCGTCATGACACTGGCGCTGTTGCAAGCGTTCGTGATGAACCAGGGCGACGGCTGGGACTACACCGTCAACTACCTGGTCCGCTTCCTCGAAGACCGCCGTACCGGCGCGCCGCCCGGCGAAGAGGTGCACGGACTCTATCTGGCCTTGATGAGGACTCTCGCCATCAGGACAGCCGAGCTGCACGTCGCTCTATCGAGGCCGAGCACCGACCCGGCGTTCGCGCCGGAACCCATCACCCAGGAGGACGTCACGAATTGGCGCGCGCACGCCATGGCCGAGGCCGAAAACACTCTGGCGCTGCTCAACGAGCACGCCGCAGGACTGCCCCCCGACGTGGCAGCCGCCGCGGAGTCTTTGTTGAAGCGTCGCGCGTTGTTGTTGAGGCGCATGGAGGGCCTGGCGAAGCGGCTTCCCAAGGGAATCAAAACCCGCCGTCACGGCGACTATCACCTGGGCCAGGTGCTCGTGCGACGCAACGACTTCATCCTGGTCGACTTCGAAGGCGAGCCGGGCCGAACGTTGCAGGAGCGGCGCGTGAAGCACTCACCCCTGACGGATGTCGCGGGGATGCTGCGATCCTTCGCCTACGCCCGGCGGGCGGCCCTGCAACGCGGCAGCCTGATCTTCACCGACCAGACTGCCAGGTTGGAGTCCTTGCTCGAGAATTGGGAGCAGGAGACCCGCCGGACCTTCATCGCCGCGTACGACGAAGTCGCGCGCGCCAACGGTCTGTATGATTCCTTGGACGAGATGCGTCCGCTGCTGCAACTGTTTGAAATCGAGAAGGCGCTCTATGAGGTGCGCTACGAGCTCGGCAACCGTCCCGAGTGGGCGAGCATCCCGCTGCGCAGCCTGATCGCGGTCGCCGAGTGACCTGAAAGTCATGGACACCCGGACCCTCCTGCCCATCACCGCGGTGTGGCCTGGCCAGCCCTACCCGCGCGGCGCTACCTGGGATGGCGAAGGAGTCAACTTCTCGATTTTTTCCGGCCGCGCCGACAAAGTGGAGCTGTGCATCTTCGATCCAACCGGCAAACACGAGCTGCAACGCATCGAGCTGCGTGAGCGCACGGACGAGATCTGGCACTCCTATCTGCCCGAAGCCCGCCCGGGCTTGTTGTATGGCTATCGGGTTCACGGTCCTTACGACCCGGAAAGGGGCGACCGCTTCAACCCCCATAAGCTGCTGATCGAGCCCTATGCCAAGCACCTGCAGGGCCCGCTCATCTGGAACGATTCGCACTTCGGGTACCGGGTCGGGCACCCCAAAGCCGACCTGTCGTTCGATAAGCGCGATAGCGCCGCGGGCACGCCCAAATGCCGTGTCATCGACCCGGCCTTCACTTGGGGCGATGACCGGGCGCCCAGGATTGCCTGGCACGACACGGTCATTTATGAAGCGCATGTGCGCGGGCTCACCATGCGGCACCCGCAAGTTCCGCCACAACTGCGTGGCACCTATGCCGGACTCGCAACCGCCCCGGTGATCGAGCATTTGAAGCGTCTCGGCATCACGACATTGGAATTGATGCCCGTGCATGCGTTCGTGGACGACCGTACGCTCCTCGAGAAGGGCCTGCGCAACTACTGGGGTTACAACACCATCGGCTTCTTCGCCCCCGATGTGCGCTACTCGTCCATAGGACGCATCAGCGAATTCAAGACGATGGTGAAGACGCTGCACTCCGCGGGCATCGAGGTCATCCTGGACGTCGTTTACAACCACACCGCCGAAGGCAACCAGTTAGGCCCAACCCTCTCGTTCCGCGGCATCGACAACGCCTCGTACTATCGCCTGCAGCCGGAAGACCCGCGCTACTACATGGACTTCACGGGCACGGGCAATACGCTCAATCTGCAGCATCCGCGCGTCCTGCAACTCATCATGGACAGCCTGCGCTACTGGGTGTTGGAAATGCACGTCGATGGCTTCCGCTTCGACTTAGCTTCGGCGCTGGCGCGCGAGCTCTTCGACGTGGACCGGTTGGGCTCGTTTTTCGACACCATCGGCCAGGACCCGGTGCTCTCGCAGGTCAAACTGATCGCCGAGCCGTGGGATATCGGTAGCGGCGGCTACCAGGTCGGCAACTTCCCGCCCGGCTGGAACGAATGGAATGACAAATACCGCGACACCATGCGCGCTTATTGGAAGGGCGACGGCGGCCTGATTGGCGACTTCGCGCGCCGCTTCACCGGCTCCGCGGACCTCTACGAGGCCAGCGGCCGCAAGCCGCACGCCAGTATCAACTTCATCACCGCGCATGACGGCTTCACGCTCCAGGACCTGGTCAGCTACAACGAGAAGCACAACGAGGCCAACGGCGAAGACAACCGCGATGGCCACAACGACAACCGCTCCTGGAATTGCGGGGTCGAGGGAGCGACTGATGATGAGGTTGTGCTGGCATTGCGCGCCAAACAGCGCCGCAATCTCATGGCTAGCTTGTTGCTGTCGCAGGGTGTCCCCATGGTTCTGGGCGGGGATGAGCTCAGCCATACCCGGGGCGGCAACAACAACCCCTACTGCCAGGACAACGAAATGTTCTGGCTCGACTGGCAGCTGGACGAGGAGCAGGGGCGGTTTTTGGAATTCACGGCTCAGATGATTGCATTACGGCGCCGCCACGCCGTATTCAGCCGCCGCCGCTTCCTGCAGGCTGACGCCATGACCGCCGACGGTCTGAAGGAAATCATCTGGCTCACCCCCCAGGGGACCGAAATGACCGAGACGGAATGGAACCAGCACTTCGCACGCTGCCTGGGCGTATATCTTGCGGGCGCCGCCATAGAGCGCCGTGACCGGCACGGCCATCCGGTCCAGGACAACAACTTTCTGCTGCTGTTCAACGCGCACCACGAAATGATCCCGTTCAAGCTGCCGAAATTCCTCACCGAGAGAGCCTGGTGGTCCGTGCTCGACACCGCTTTGGTGGGCAAGCCTTTCGTCCAGAACCGTATCGAGCCCGGCAGTGAGTACCCGCTGCAAGGGCGCTCGCTGGCGTTGCTGCGCGAGACCGCCTACAGATGAGCCGCCAGCGACGCCACAGCATGCCCTTTGGAGCGGAGCCGACCGCCGACGGCAAGGTTCGGTTTCGGCTTTGGGCGCCCGCGGCTCGTCAGGTCGAGCTCGCGCTCCACGGCGAGTCCAGCGAGCGGCGCTTTCTGACCCTGCGCCCGCAAACGGACGGTTGGTTCGAAATCGTCACGGCGGAGGCGCGGCCCGGTAGCCGCTACCACTATCGCATCGATGGCAAGGCGGAGGTTCCAGATCCCGCCTCGCGCAGCAATCCCGACGACGTTCACGGCCCGAGCGAGGTCATCGACCCAACAGCGTTCGAGTGGGAGGACCTGCAATGGCACGGCCGTCCCTGGCACGAAGCTGTTATCTACGAGCTGCACGTCGGCACGTTCACGCCCGGAGGGAACCTTCGCGGGAGCGCAAAAGAAGCTCGATCACCTGGTCGAGTTGGGTGTGACGCGTGATCGAGCTCATGCCGATCGCCGATTTCCCTGGCAAGCTCGGCTGGGGTTATGACGGCGTGCTGTTGTTCGCGCCGGAGTCCGCCTACGGCCGGCCGGAGGAGTTGAAAGCGTTCATCGCGGCCGCCCACCAGCGCGGCCTCGCTGTGATGCTCGATGTCGTCTACAACCACTTCGGGCCGGAAGGCAACTACCTGCACCTTTACGCGCCGCAGTTCTTTACTGAACGGCACCAGACACCCTGGGGAGCCGCCATCAACTTCGACTCGCAGAAGTCGGCCGCCGTACGCGACTTTTACATCCACAACACCCTGTATTGGCTCGAGGAATACAACTTCGACGGACTGCGGTTCGACGCGGTGCACGCGATTTTGGATGACAGCGAGCCGAACATCCTCACCGACATCGCGCGTGCCGTACGCGAGGGACCGGGACGCGACCGCGAGATATTCCTGGTGCTGGAGAACGGCGCCAACCAGGCGCGCTTTCTCGGACCGGCCGCCGCCGCTGACACCTTCGACGGACAGTGGAATGACGACCTGCACCACTGCCTGCACGTCATCCTGAGCGGCGAAAAAGACGGCTACTACGAGGACTACGCGGAAAACCCGCACGCTATGTTATGTCGCTGCCTGGCGGAAGGATTCGGTTACCAGGGGCAGATCTCGGCGCACCAAGGCAGCGCCCGCGGCGAACCGAGCGCGCACCTGCCACCGACCGCGTTCGTGAACTTCCTGCAGAATCACGACCAGATCGGCAACCGCGCGCTCGGCGACAGGATCGCGGCCGTTGCGCGTTCGGCGGAAGCATTAGCCGCAGCCTACGCCATCTTGCTGCTGGCGCCCTCGCCCCCCATGATCTTCATGGGCGAAGAGTGGCAGGCGCCGCAACCCTTCCCCTACTTCTGCGACTTTGAGCCGGAGCTGGCGGGCAAGGTGCGCGCAGGCCGCAAGCGCGAGTTCGCGCGTTTCGAGGCTTTCGGAGTTGCCGCCCCGCCAGATCCGACCTCAGTAGACACCTACCGGTCCGCACACCTTGATTGGAGCGTGCTCAAGCAGCGGCACCACGCGGACCTGTTCGAACACTTCCGCCGGCTGCTGGCCACGCGCCAGGTGGACATCGTGCCCCTCATCGCGAAAATCCGCGCCGGCACCTGCATCAAGCTGGAGGCCAGCGGGGCCTTCGCGGTCGACTGGGGACTCGAGGACGGCTCTATTCTGCACCTGCTCGCGAATCTGACCGAGCGCGCCGTGCCGATCGTCGGTCGGGTGGCCGGACGTTTGATCTTCGCTACCCATCCCAACATCCGGGCCGCGACGACCCGGAACGAGCTGGCCCCGTGGAGCGTGACGTGGCTCCTGGAGCGCGGCGTTGCCGGAGAGTGAGCACATTTCAGGGAACGGCCGCACAGCGGGCTGGGGCGCCCCCCTCATTCCGCGCGCCACCTATCGTATCCAACTTAACTCGAGCTTCACGTTCAAGGATGCCACGGCGATCATTCCGTACCTCGCGGAGCTCGGCATCAGCCATGTCTACTGCTCGCCCTATTTTCGCGCCCGTGCCGGCAGCACTCATGGGTATGACGTAGTCGATCACAACTCATTCAATCCCGAGATCGGCGGCCGCGACGACTTCGAGCGCTTTGTCGCCGAGCTGCGCGCCCATGGCATGGGGCACGTGCTCGACATCGTGCCGAATCACGTCGGCATCATGGGTTCCGACAACGCCTGGTGGATGGATGTCCTCGAGAACGGCGAGGCTTCCGTCTACGCGGACTTCTTCGACATCGACTGGAGTCCCGCCAACCCCGCTCTGGCGGATAAGGTACTCGTGCCGGTGTTGGGCGATGTTTACGGCGTCGTGCTCGAGAAAGGGGAGATCGAGCTGCGCTTCGAGCCTGAGCTGGGCTCCTTCGCCCTCTTCTATCATGAGCATCGTTTCCCCCTCGATCCGCGCAGCTATCCACGCGTGCTCGACCGCGCGCTCGCACATACATCCAACCCGAAGCTCGACGCGTTGCGGCGGGCCTGCGGCGATCTGCCCGACCGGCGCGAGCCCACCGAAGAGCAGATCCGCGAGCGCCATCGGGAGAAGGAGGCTCGCAAGCGCGAGCTCGCTCAGTTGTATGCGTCCGATTCCTCGGTGGCCCAAGCGATTGACGCGGCGGTGCGCAGCTTCGCCGGTGACCCCCAGGAACCCGCCAGCTTCGATGCGCTGCACGAGGTTCTCGAGTCCCAGGCATATCAACTCGCCTACTGGCGAGTCGCCTCCGACGACATCAACTATCGCCGCTTCTTCGACGTGAACTCGCTCGGCGCCCTGCGCGTCGAGAACGAAGCCGCGTTCGAGGCGACCCATAAGCTCCTTCTGGAGCTGGTCGGCGCGGGCAAGATCGACGGACTGCGGGTGGATCATCCGGACGGCCTGTATGACCCTGCCGGCTACTTCAAGCGCCTGCAGAGGCGAGTGGCCGAGGTGACCGCCAATCCGGTCGTCCCGCGTCGCGCCGCTAGCGCTTCTCGGGATTCCCTCCGCTGCCCCACGTCGCACCGTAGGTGCTTCGCGGGATTTCCTCCACTGCGTTCCGGTCACGCTCCGGTCGCATTACCGATCTATCTGGTCGTGGAGAAAATTACCGCCTCTTTCGAGCACCTGCCCCCCGACTGGCCGGTGCATGGCGAAACCGGGTATCACTTCGGCAACGTGGTCAACCGGATGTTGGTGGATGCGGCCACCCGGGTCCGCATGGACCGGGTATATCGCGGCTTCATTGACGAGAATCTCGAGTGGCCGACGGTGGCCTACCAGTGTCAGCACCTGGTCCTGCGCCACTCGCTGTCCTCCGAATTGAATACGGTGGCGAACCTGCTCGCGCGGATCGCGCAACTCGATCGACACTCGCGCGATTTCACATTCAACGGCCTGCGGCACGCGCTGGCGGAGGTCATCGCCTGCTTTCCGGTCTATCGGACGTACATCACCGATTCGGTATCGGAAAACGACCGCCGTTATATCGAATGGGCGGTCGCCGCCGCCAAACGGCGGCGCTCCCCGACCGAGGCACCGATCCTGGACTTCGTGCGCTCGGCGCTGCTGCTGGAGCTGCCGGCGCCGAATGAACGGATGCGCAACCGGATGCGGCGCTTCGTCATGAAGTTCCAACAGATTACGGCGCCGATCACCGCCAAGGGGGTTGAGGATACCGCGCTCTATCGTTTCAACCGCCTGACCTCGCTCAATGAGGTGGGCGGCGAGCCGGACGCTTACGGCACGAGCGTGCAGGCGTTTCATGCCGACTCGCAGTATCGCGCCAGAAATTGGCCGCACGAGATGCTCGGCACTTCCACACATGACAGCAAACGCTCGGAAGATGTGCGCGCGCGGATCAATGTCCTGTCGGAAATGACCATGGCGTGGCGCAAGACCATCGAGCGCTGGAGCCGCATGAACCGCACCCGCAAGCGCGCGGTCGATGGCCAACCCGCGCCCTCGCCCAACGACGAATGCCTTCTGTACCAGACTTTGATCGGCAGCTGGCCGCTCGAAGATCCGCAGTACGGGGGCAATGGCGCCTACCGCGAGCGTATCGAGGCCTACATGATCAAGGCCGCGCGTGAGGCGAAGCTGCGCACCAGTTGGGCAAACATCAATGCCGACTACGAAGACGCGTTGACGCAGTTCGTGCGTACCACACTCGAGCAACGCGAGGGCAACCTATTTCTAGCCGATATCGCGGCCGTGCAGCGGCGCCTGGCGCGCTTCGGCCTGCTGAACGGCCTGTCGCAGACTCTGTGCAAGCTGACAGCCCCGGGCGTTCCCGACATCTACCAGGGCAACGAGATCTGGGAATTCTCTCTCGTCGATCCAGACAATCGACGTCCGGTCGACTACGCGAAGCGCCGTAGGATGTTGGCGGAGTTGCGCCAAGGCCGGCCCTCAGATGCAGGCCAGGTCCGCCAGCTCGTGGATCACATCGCCGACGGCCGGTGCAAGCTGTATCTGACATGGAAGGTGTTGCAGTTCCGGCGTGAGCACGAGGAGCTGTTTCGTCGCGGTGAATACATACCCTTGCGCACGAGCGGAGAGCACGCCTCGAACCTTTGCGCATTCGCGCGCCGCCACGAAGGCGCGCTCGTCATCTCGATCGCGCCTCGCCTCTACCTACGGCTCTTGGGCGAGCGCGAACAGCCGCCGCTGGGCGGGGAGGTCTGGGAAAATACATTGATTGAGCTGCCGCGCGACTACGGTGGAGCAGATGCTGCACTGCGGAATCTGTTCGACGGGTCGGGGGTGCCGCTGGTGAGTGGCTCGCGACCCGCCGTGCGAGCTGCGGACGTGCTGGCAAACTTTCCGGTCGCGTTGCTGTACGATGTGGGTCCGGGTCAACTGTAGAGTCGGCCATACGTTTATCACCGTACAGGAGTGAACGGTATGAGACTCGGCAAACTGGGCTTCAAAGGTACCTGGCTGCTACCCACGGTGGCGCTGCTCACGGCGTGTTCCGGCATCCCTCTCAAGCAACGTCAGGAAGCCGAGCGCAGCCGTTACGAATCGTACGCCGGGCCGCCGGTCGAAAGCTTCACGTATCTCGGGCGCTACGACAGCTGGCAGTCGATCGGGACCAACCAGGTAGTGGTGTGGACCACGCCCTTTCAAGCCTATCTGATCAAGGTCGCCCCGCCGTGCAACAACCTCGAGTTCGCGCAGCGCATCGGGCTCACCTCCACCGCCAACACCGTCTCCTCGCGCTTCGACTTTGTGAAGGTCGGCCACTGGCGCTGTCCGATCCAGGAGATCCGCCCGGTGGACTATCAGCGGATGAGACAGGACATGCGCAAGGAAGCTGAGGAAGCGAAGGCCGCGAAGGCGGCCAGCGGCTAGCGGTAGCCGCGCGCCTGAAGTGTAAACAGGTGCGCATACCGCCCGTTGAGCTTCATCAGCTCCTCGTGACTGCCGCACTCCACGATACGGCCCTGTTCGAGCACGGCGATCTGATCCGCCATCCGGACCGTGGAGAACCGGTGCGAGATCAGAATCGTGACCCGGTCTTTGGCCAGTTGCCGAAAGTGCTCGAAAATGTCCGCCTCCGCCTGCGCATCCATCGCCGCGGTCGGCTCATCCAACACCAGAATGTCCGCCCGCGTGCGCATGAAGGCGCGCGACAGCGCGATCTTCTGCCACTGGCCACCGGAAAGCTCGCGACCATCCTTGAACCACTTGCCCAGCTGAGTCTGATAACGCTCCGGCAAGGTATCGATGAATTCGCTCGCCATCCCCTTATGCGCCGCATCGCGCCAGCGCGTCTCGTCTTCGAAGTAACGCTCATCTCCGGCCCCCACGTTCTCGCCCACCAGCATCTGATAGCGAGTGAAGTCCTGAAAGATCACCCCAATGCGCTCGCGCAGGGCCTGCTCGTCCCATTCGGTCAGATCGCGGCCGTCGAGCAGAATGCGCCCGGAGGTGGGCGGGTAGAGCCGTGTCAGCAACTTAATCAGCGTGGTCTTGCCTGAGCCATTCTCCCCTACCAGGGCAAGGCTGGCCCCGGGAACCAAGTGCAGAGTGATGTGCTCGAGTGCCGGCTGCTGCGCTTCCGGATAGGTAAAACTGACATCCTCGAAACGGATCCCATCCTCGGGATGGGGCCCTTTGACGGCGTTGCCGCCGGCCTGCGGCACCTGAGTCTCGAGGTATTCGTACAACGTCGACAGGTACAGATTGTCCTCGTACATCCCGCCGATCGCCGCGAGAATGGCGGAAACAGCGGCCTGGCCCTGCCGGAACAACGCTACATACATGGTCATCTGACCGAGCGTTATGACGCGCCGGACGGTGCTCACCGCGATCCACGCATATGCTGCGTACAAAGCCAGGGTACCGATGAGCCCAAGGCCAAAGCCCCACGCGTCGCGTCGGATGGTGAGCGCGCGGTCCTCTCTGTAGAGCCGGCGGAAGATGTCGCGGTAGCGCTCGAGCAGGCGGGGCCCAAGACCGTACAACTTCACTTCCTTCGCATGATCCTCGCGCGCCAGCACGGTCTCCAGATAGATCTGCATGCGCGTCTCGGGCGAGCGCCAACGGAACAGGCGAAACGCATCGCCGGAGAACTTGGTTTCGGCCATGAACGCAGGCAGGCCGGCCAAGAGCAACACCGTGACAGCCCACGGCGAAAAGTGGCTGAGCAGCGCTCCATAACTGACCAGGGAAATGCCGTTCTGCACCAGACCAAAGGTCCGGGTCACCAGACTCAGGGGGCGCGTGGAGGCTTCGCGCCGCGCCCGCGTGAGCTTGTCGTAAAACTCCGAATCCTCGAAGTGGCGCAGCTCCAAGGTCAACGCCTTCTCCAGAATCATGACGTTGACTCGCTGTCCGAGTTGGGCTCGCAGCAGCGATTGGCACAGCGACAAACCGCGTTGGGCGGCCGCGATGATGGCGATGAGTGTGCCTTCCAGGGCGACCAGCTCGACAACATGCGCCGGATTGGCAGCCTGTGGAGCCTGCATTGCCTTCGCAACGGCATCGACGATCAGTGAGCCTACATAAGCCACGGATGCGGGCAGCACACCGGCGAAGAGTGTGAGGAGGGCGAGCGCCACCGTGAGAGCGCGGTTTGTACTCCACACCAACTCGAGGGCACGACGGCTGTAGCGGAAGACCCCAAAAAAGCCCTGCAGCGAAAGGCCGTCACCCTCGGCTGGCGCGGAGCGCTGCCGCCGCGATACCGGCAATGCCTTCGGAGTCATGCGCTCGGGCGTCGAGTCATGGAGTGGGCGGCTGCGACGTCGACGTCGCGGGCGCGATCGGCCGTTTGATGTTCGCCGGCGCAAGCCCGGTGATCAGTCGGGAGCCGCGGCGAAAAAAAATGTAGCTATAGACCCAGGAGGACAGCACAGCCAGCCGGTTACGGAAGCCGATGAGCACGGTAATGTGCAAAGCCATCCACGCGAACCAGGCCAGCAGCCCGCCGAAGTGCAGCCGCCCGATCTCGACCACGGCGCGCGATTTCCCAACGGTGGCCATGGAGCCCAAATCCTTGTAGTGGAACCCGGTTACACGCAGCCTGGCGGCCGCGGCGCCGCCAGGCTGTAACTCCGCCTGAATCACTTTCGCGACGTACCGTCCCATCTGCAGCGCGCCCTGTGACACGCCGGGCACCTGCTGGCCGGTCGCCGAGTCCACCAGGTAAGCGGCGTCGCCGATCACGAACGCGTTGGGATGCCCTGGAATGGAGCAATCGGGTGAGACCTTCACACGCCCACCCGGCCCGAGCTCGGCACCCAGCGTTGCGACCAAGGGCGATGCACGAACTCCCGCCGCCCAAATCACGTTATAGCTGCGAATGCGCTCGCCTCCGACTTCCACGCCGTCCGCGAAGATTTCGGTGACAGGCTTGCCGAGAAGCACTTCCACGCCCAGTCCATGAAGCTGCTGGAGGGCGCGCGCGGAGGAGTCCGGGTGCAACGCCGGCAGCAGTCGCGGCCCCGCCTCGATCAGAGTGACACGGGCTCGTCGCGTATCCGCGACCCGGTAGTCCCGAGCGATGACGTCTACGGCCAGCTCCTTGATCGCGCCAGCCAACTCCACGCCCGTCGGGCCTCCGCCGACAATCACGAAGGCGAGATGCGCGGCTCGCTCGTCCGGGTCGGATTCGACCTCGGCGGTCTCGAAGGACCGCAGCATCCGCGAACGAATCAGCGTGGCGTCTTCCACCTCCTTCATGCCGGGGGCGTAGCTGTGCCACTGGGAGTGGCCGAAATAGTTGTCGACCGCGCCCGGCGCCAAGATCAAGTAGTCGTAGGGGACGCGGCTATCACCGGCATGGACATACTTGGCGCCGAGATCGACGTGATCCACCTCGCCCAGCATGACTGAGGCATTGGCCTGGTAACGAAGAATCGTGCGGATGGGTTGCGCGATATCCGCGGGCGCGAGCGCGGCGGAGGCGACCTGGTAGAGCAAAGGCTGGAAGAGGTGGTAGTTGTTGTGGTCGATGACGAGCACATCGGCGGGAGCCCCGCGCAGTGCCCGCGCGGCAAACAGCCCTCCGAATCCGCAACCTACGATTACGACGCGTGGTCGCTCCTGCCCCTGCATGCCATCTCCCGATATGGTCACGGTACAGATGGGGTCGATTATGGCTTATTCCAATGGCTACCGGCCCCGGAGGGGCTCGAAGTCCCCTCCGGCGCGCTCTTGCCGGACCGAAGCTCACTCGTGCGTGCAGGCCCTCACCGGCTGATGCCGGGGAGCCGCGAGACACGGCACCCATTTCCGCCAAGCTCACGTGCAAGCCATGGCGGCGGCGCGCACCGCCCGTCCTGACATAACTCTTTGTTAGAATCAGGCCACTAAACTAACCACACTGTTGGGTTGCGCCAGCACGCCCGGGTGCCTCATGGACGGCGAGCCGCCTGGCGATTTAATCCGTTCCCGTACCCCGGGCACGTTTAGTCAAATTTAGGACTGCGGACAGTCAAACGCCCGCTGCAGACCATCGGCTGCAGCGGGCGTCTCACCACGGTCACCTTACCGATCCTGACAAGGAGCCGACCATGGCTATCGTGTGTTCCTCGTTCTGATAAGACGGCCGCGATGCCGGAATCCGTTACGGTCCCTTGGCCCCATCGCTTTGCAGCGCTGCTTTTTTCGTTGCAGTTGCGACTCGTTAGGTGCGTAATAGCGCCCGCGCAGGACAGGGATGATGGGGGGACTTGCGGGACGTGGCCAAAGACGAAGAACGTTACTTGGTGCAGGCGCTGGAATTCGAGAACGTCCTGCGCGCTTGTCTCTATCGATACGCGCGCAACGCCTCGGATGTCGAGGAGCTGTTGCAAGAAACCTACGCCAGACTTCTCACGGCGGGCGCGTCCAACGAGCCGGAAGTCCGCTCGGTGCGCGCTTTCTCCTTGACCGTCGCGCGAAACGTGGCCTTCGACTGGCTGCGGCACAAGCAAGTGGTGCCGATCGAGCTCGTGGCCGACATGGAAGCCATGGATATCCTCGATGAGCGCGACCAGATCGAGGCCATTGTCAACAGTCATCAGGAGCTGATGATGCTCGTGAAGGCGGTCCAGCAGCTTCCCGAGCGCTGCCGCCAGGTCTTCACCCTCCGCAAGGTGTATGGCTACTCGCAAAAGGAGATCGCGGCACGGATGAACATCTCTGAGAACACCGTTGAGCAGCAACTCACCAAGGCCGCGCGCCACTGCGCCCAGGCTTTGTTCGACCAGCCGGTCGGTGAGCGGCAGGCCACCTTATTCGAGCGATTCCGGCGCCGGACGCAAACCGGAAATGCCCATAATGATAACCGCCAGAAATGACATCCCCGCCGCGGCGGCAGCGTGGCTGATCCGGCTCGAGGCGCAGACCACTCCACAGATCTGGGATGAGTTCCAGGCCTGGATGGAAGCGGATCGACGCCACCAGGCCGCATTCGTCCGACTGCGCACGGCCTGGACCCGTTGCGACAGGTGCAAGCTCCTGCGCCCCGACAACGGCCATATCGACCGCGACCTGTTGGAGCAAATTCCAACGTCCGTGCAGGACGCCCCACTCAACATGGAACGCAGACGTTGGCTCGTCGCGGCAGCGGCGGTGGGCACCCTAGCGGCCGGCCCAGGAGTCCTCGCCTGGCTTACCACGCGCCGCTATCGCTGGTCCTATTTTGAGACAGGCGTGGGCGGCTACCGGCGCGCCGTGCTCCCGGACCGAAGCTCGGTCTTCCTCAATACCGACACCCGGGTTCGGGTACGACTCGCCTCGACCCGACGCGATAGCGAGCTCCTGCGCGGCGAGGCGCTCTTCACCGTCGCCCAAGACAAGCTACGTCCGTTTTATGTCAAAGCCGCCGGCAGCCTGGTATGCGCCGTGGGGACGTCGTTCTCCGTGCACATCCGCGATGAGACCCGCACCGTCGAGGTGCTGGTCACGGACGGCCGGGTGACAATCGGGTCGTTAGACGTGCACTCGGGCAGTCGAGTTGTCGTAGGCGACGGCGCGCGCTACGCCTCGGCCGGTGACAGCGTCGTGGTCGGCCCGGGAGCCTGGGCGATCAAACACGAAACACCCGACTACATGGCGCGCAAGCTCGCATGGACGAGCGGGCGCCTCTCATTTGACGGGGAGACATTGGCGACAGCGGTGCGCGAATTCAACCGCTACAACCGCCGGCATTTCGCCATCGCCGATCCCGCGATCGCCCAACTTCGGATCGGCGGCATGTTCGATGCCACCGACCCGGAGAGCTTCGCGGCAACACTCGAAAAGCACTTCGGCGTGCGACGCATGCCCACAGTTCAGGGAGATGACGAGATAATTCGACTGGCTAGCAGCGGCCAACGGACGGCTGCACGACCGTAGCAAACGCCCGCAATCGCGGCGGTTCCTTCGGGCGCGGCACAGAGGTCGGAAAAAGTTCGAGCGCATGGATTTTCGTACTTACAGCCGGATACGAACCTTCATGGTCTGGCTCCTGGCAACGGCATTGGTGCGAGCGGCTTTTGCCGACACCGTCGCCGCGCGCCTGGAATTTCACATCCCCGGGGGCGATGCGACCGCGACACTCACTGAATTCGGTCGCCAGACGCACCTGCAGATCCTGTTTGATTACGTTCTCGTCAAGGGCCACATCACCAAACCGATCAACGGGCTCTACACGCCAACCGCGGCCTTGCAACGACTGCTGGCAGACACCGATCTGGAATTCGACTTCGTCAATAAGAGAACGCTCGCGGTCACGCAGAAGAAGCCTCCGATCGAGGACGCGAACGTGGTCGCGGCGCGGCCGAACGAGCCAGCACGCGGCCAACCGAACAAGAACAGCCATGCGGTGGCAGGAGAACCGGATACCCCGGTGGACGTCGTACGTATCACCGGCACGTATGTGCACAACGAGCAACCCGTAGGGCAGGAACTCATCAGCCCGAACCACGACGATATCGAGTCAGCCGGCTTCGCCACTGTCGCCGATTTCCTGAGCACATTGCCGCAAACCTTCGGAGGCGGCCCGAACCAGGGAACGGTGCTCGGTCAGGAGGCAGCGACGAACTCCAGCTACGGTGTCGGTGTCAATTTGAGGGGTTTGGGGGCGCGGGCCACGCTGGTTCTCATCAACGGTAGGCGGCTCGCCCCCAGCGGAAGCGCTGGCGAGTTCGTCGACATTGAAAACATTCCGATTACAGCCATCGACCACATCGACATCCTCCCGGACAGCGCCTCAGCCATCTATGGTGCTGACGCGGTGGGCGGCGTGGTTAACATCGTCCTGCGCGACCGGTTCGACGGCGCCGAGACCATCGTCCACGGTGGTTCCGGTACTCGCGGTGACCTGCAGGAATACCTGTTCTCCCAGACTCTGGGCGATTCGTGGAACGGGGGACACGGCCTGGTTTCCTTCGAGTTTTACAATCGCGGCGCGCTCCCCGCGGCCGATCGGGCCTACGCCGTGAGCGACTTGCGTCCGTTCGGCGGCGGCGATTTCGACACGCCGGCCAACAATCCCGGCACCATCATCGACCCGGCCACCGGCCAGACCTGGGCGATCCCGGCCGGACAGAATGGTCAGCATCTGACAGTAGCGGACCTGACAGAGGGCGGGGCGAACCTGCGGAACATGTGGCAAGGGACCCAGATCATCCCGAGCCAGAGCCGTTACAGCCTGTACGCCACCGCAAGACAAGCCATCAATGACCACATGAGCATCTTTGCCGATGCACTGGCGGCTCATCGCGAGGCGAGCGCAGCCGATGGCGTCGGACTCGGCGCGGCGTTTCTGGTCCCAGGCACCAACGCGTTCTATCCTGTGGGACTCCCGAACCCCGTCGCGGTTTACTACAACTTCGGCAAGGACTTGGGAGCGGACACCACGCGTGTCGGGGTTGACACCCTCAACACCACCTTGGGCCTGGATCTGGAGGTGGGCGCATCCTGGGCGATCAGTCTCTATGCCAGCTTCGTGCGCGAGAAGGAGAACCAGCTCAATGAGAATCTAGTGGACATCAATGTCCTGACGAGCTCGCTGGCCGATTCGAATCCGGCGACCGCCTTCAATCCATTCGGCGACGGTTCCAACACGAACCCGGCCACTCTGCGGGCCATCCGTGTGAACCCTCAGTTCTGGGTGAACTCGCAGCTGAAGACGCTGGACCTCACTGCCGATGGCCACATCGCCGAGCTTCCCGGCGGTCCGCTGAACCTCGCCCTGGGCGCGGATCGCCGTGCGCAGGAGTTCGATACGGACACGACGGCGTATCAAGGTGTGCCGCCGCAAAACGTACGGCTCAGCCGCGGAATCACTTCCATCTACGGGGAGGTGGTGGCGCCACTGGTAAGTGAAAAGAACGCGCTGCCGGCGCTCACGCGACTGGAACTGTCCGCGGCCGCCCGCTATGAGGATTACTCCATCTTCGGAAGCTCCACCACACCGAAGCTTGGCATGGTCTGGGCGCCGCTGCAGGAGCTCGTGCTACGCGGGACGTGGTCCCGCGCCAGCCGACCGCCAACGCTCGTCGATCTCGACAGCACGCACAATCAGGTGGAGTTAGAGCCGCTACCGAATCCGGCGGCGCCGGGTGGGACCAGCAACGCGTTGGTGTTGTCAGGCGGCAATTCAGCGCTGCAACCGGAGCGCGCCCGGAGTTGGACAGCCGGACTTGATTTTGTACCCACGCAAGTTGCGGGCCTCGGAATGAGCCTGACGTACTTCGACACCGTGTTCACTGGCCGCATCCAGCCACCCGACTTTACCAGCAACGTCCTGACCGACCCCTCCGATGCGCCCATCGTCACTCACAATCCGACAACGGCGCAGATCGATGCCTTCTGCAGCCAGGCCACATACGCAGTGGGCATTGGGACCCAGTGCACGACTTCGGGCGCCCAAGCCCTGATAGATCTGAGAGTCCGCAATGTGGCACGGCTCACCACCCGGGGAATCGATTTCAACGGCGAGTATCGGTACTCGCTGCCACTGGGGGACCTGCAGCTGGGATTGAATGGCACGTACCTGCTGAGCTTCGCTCAGGCCGACGGCCCCGATGAGCCCCTCAGCTCGTTATTGAGTACCCAGAACCAGCCCATCAATCTCAGAATGCGCAGCACGGCAGGCTGGCACCTGGGAGGATTCGGCGCACTCGTCGCAGCCAACTTCGCGAATGCATACCACGATACCGCTAGCATTCCGCAGCGCCGTATCGCCTCCTGGACCACCATCGACGTGCAACTGCGTTACGACTTCCCCGAGCGCTCCGGCTGGCTGCACGGCACCCGTATGGAGCTCAATGCACATAACGTTTTCAACGTCGATCCGCCCTTTCTCAACAACCAGATCGTCGGCATCGGCTACGACCAGGAGAATTCGAATCCCTACGGCCGCGTGCTCAGCCTCGAGATACGCAAGCAGTGGTGAGCCACGACCGTAACCACGCCTCGGTGCAGGCGTGCTCCTGCAAGATTTCCCCGTACTGAGAGTCCGCAGGCGAGCGTCCTCGAGTGAGATACAACTCCAGATTCTCCCGGCCCAGCAAGCCGTGTCGCACCAGCAACCCGTCGAGCAGCAGCTCGCGCACGAAGTCCAGATTGGCGTCGAGGACGTTGCGAAAATGTTGATCGGCGCGGCCCTTGGCGGTGCGCCGCACGATCTGTTCGGGTAGGTCGCTGGCGAAGGCGCGCCGCGCCAGGGCGCGATCGCGCCCGCCACGGATGAGCAGATAGGTCGGGATCCGCAGGCACAACTCCACCAGTGGCTGCGACAACAACGGCATGGTTCTCTCGAGTTGATCCCAACGGTGGAAGCAGCTGTAGTACGCCGGCGGCATCGAAAGCGACGTGATATGCCACAAAATGCCGGGGGCGACGCCCCGCGCGGCTTGCGGCGTTAGCCATGGATGGCTAGCGGCCGTGCTCTTTGCGAGCGCAAGGACCTCGGGCCTCACAATCGTTCGAGGTGACGACCGAGTCCTGGCGATCGGGTCCCATTCGGGCTCGCGGATCCGGTGCCGAATGGCCTGAAAGAGCAGCGACCACACCGATTTACGCGACACTCGGGCCGCATCGATGGCCGTATCGAGCAACCCGCGCCGCAGGCCGTGGTCTAACACATAATCGGTGACCGCCAGATCCGCCTGAGCCTGATAAAACACACTGTCGCCGCCGGACCCGGAAAACAGGCCGGTGGCCTCGTGTTGCGCCGCCAATTGGTTTTCGAACGTGCCATGCTCGAGCTCATACATGTAAAACCACGGCCGCGGCGAGCGCCGCAGCTTCAGAAGCTCGTCGAGCCGCACGGCACCCGAATCGAGGTCGCGCTCCACCAGTTCAACGCCCGCGTGCTGCGCCATCGTGCGCGCGTAGCGGCGCTCATCTTCGTTCGGGCCTCGGGCGAAATAGTTCAAACAGGTGATCTTCGGTCGCGAAGGCGCCGTCACCAGGCAGCTCAGCACAATCGACGAATCCAATCCCCCCGACAGGTTGTGCAGAATGCCGGGATAGCGAGATGCCCAGGTCTGTATACATCCGGCTGTAGTGGCGCGAAGGGCCCGCACCGCTTCCTCGGCAGACTCGAACGGCGCATGGCGGGCGATGTCGATCGGATTCCACTGCATGGAGCGCTGCACTGTTCCTGCGGAAAAGCGCAGGCGCTCGCCAGGTTGCAGCTCCGTGACTTCTTTCAACGCGGTATCGCGGATCTGCTGCCCCGCGTGAGCGACCAGACCGGTGATGTAATCCCAGTTGACCGTAAATGACAGTTCCCTCAGTTCGCGGCAGTCATCGATGTCGGAACACAGGACGGTCACCCCGTCATGACTGGTGTACCAACAAGGAAAGCCACCGGAGGGGTCGCGCAGAACCCAGACTTCATCGGTGACGCTGTTGCGCACAATCGCCACATAGCGACCCCAGCACCTCTCGAACAGACGTTGCCCGGCTGTCGCCACGATGCGCGAGCTCTCGCCATCGTCAAAAACCACCCGGGCAGCGGCGACTGGATTTTCAATCTCGCGCGTGAAGACGCTGCCGAGCACGACGCCCGCCGCATGTCGCAACGGACTGCCAACGCCGGCGCCCGAATTGGGACCGGCGTCCAACACCAGCACCCCGTTGGAATCCAAAGCGGGCGACCAGGGGGTGGCAGCATCCCGGGCCTGCAGTCCCCGCGCCATCGATCGCGCCAATGAGGACGCGCGCGAGTCGGCTGGATTCCAGATCAGGGCTAGATATCGGTACACGTGCTGCCTTTCTTTCAGACAACCATGATCGGCGTGTAACTGCCCACGTGCTCGGCGGTGTCGTTGAAAACGACATCCTCGTGTTGCACCCAACAGTGAGCCACGAATGGGCGCGCGCGCACGCCAAACACCCAGTTCGGAAAAACCTCATACCGGGCCAGGAATTCCAGCAGCGCGAGCGAGTCGTGCAGACACTCATTTCGATGAGAAAAGAGAAAGGCGCGCAGACGCGTAAAGGTCTCCGCCAGTTGGCGGGCTCGCGCCATATCCAGAGTGTAGCCCGCACGCGCCTGATTGCGCCTGGCGACCCGGCGAATCACCCGCTCGAAACGCCAAAAACGCAAAGCAAGCTTCGCAAAACACGAAGCCGCAACGAACGCAACGACGGCGCGCACGCCGATTCTCGCCGGCTCGCCTTCCAAAACGGCAGACACCTCAGCCTGAGGTGCAGGCGGTCGCACCGGCGTTGCTTCTTTCGACTCAGCAGGCAGCTCCAACAACCAACCTTGCCGCTGCAACGGCAGGGCCGCCTCCTCGGCGCCGACCCCCGGCGTGTGCGCGGAATCGGCGGGCCATCCGGATAACAGCGGCACCAGAGACGCAGTCCGCGCCGCTTCGAATGCGAAATAACGATCCTGCCGGATGTCGAGCACGACGATGTAGTCCTCGTCGCGACAGACGAAGACGTGCTTGGCCAGCCCGTAACGAGCCATGGCAGACCCCCTGCGCTTATTTTTATTGCTGCCGGGCACGTCCGTTCCCGCCGCTGGTGAGCGCGGCGAGAACGGGTTGCGATCAGAAGAGCGTGATCATTCCGGGGCAAACCAGTGGAAAGGCGGCGAATTGAACTCGAACGCATTGGCCAGGACCCCCCCCTTGGTGCGTTCAGAAGCCCGGCCGCAATCGATCAGCTCCACCCCTTCCCTCGCCAGCCCAGGCTCGCTTTCTTCCATTTTCAGCGCGTTCATCTATTTCTCCTAAGTGTATCGAACACAACACAGCTATGAACAGTTTGACGTTGGTTCCTCCAACGTACTCCTTGTCAGGCTCGATTCGACGCTGCTACAGATCGGTTCGGCGCGCAGAAGTTGCGCCTTGGCGGCACGCTCGTCAAGTCTCTTGATGTTATGTCACTAGGACGGGACACACGCCGCTGTGCGCCAACCGCACACTGGACTTTAGACCAATACAAGTCCGAAGCACCTTGAAATACGAGTGTATTCAAGCTACACGCCGCAAGCGGCGCCGGCGGAAATCACCCAGGATTTCGCGCGCGGCGTTATGTCCGGGCGCCCCAGTCACACCACCTCCCGGATGTGTTCCTGCACCGCACATGTACAGGCCGTGCAACGGCCCGCGATAGTTGCCGTAACCGAGCATCGGACGTGCGGAGAACATCTGATCGAGGCTCAAGGCCCCGTGGAAGATGTCGCCGCCAATCAGCCCGAAGGTGCGCTCCAGGTCCAACGGGCTCTTGATCTGGCGGCCCAGCACCGCGGCTTTGAAGTTTGGGGCGTACTGATTGACCGTATCGATCATCAGGTCCGCGACGGTCTCCCGATGGGCGTCCCAGGACTCGCCGTTGGGCAGCTGCGGCGCGACATGCTGACAAAACAGGCTGGCGACATGCTTGCCGGGCGGCGCAAGAGTGTCATCCAGCGTGGAGGGAATGACCACCTCCACGATCGGTTGGCGTGACCACCCGCCCGAGCGTGCATCGAAATAGGCCTTTTCCATGTACGACAGGGTCGGGGCGATGATGATCCCGGAGGTATGGTGGTCCGCGGTAGCCTTCCCGGGCAGACAGGTGAAGTCCGGCAGCTCATCGAGCGCCACATTCATACGGAAAGTGCCCGAACCGCACCGCCAGCGGCTGATGCGCTCGCGGAATTCGTCGGGCAGGTCCTCAGCCGCCAGCAGCTTCAGGTACAGAAGCTTAGGATTCAGGTTGGATATGATGGCGGCCGCGCGGATGACCTCGCCGCTCTCCGTCACAACCCCGACAGCTCGATCACCCTCGACGAGCACCTCGCGCACGGGCGTCGCAACGCGGATGAGCGCTCCTCGCGCCTGCGCCGAGCGCGCCATCGCCTGGGTGATAGCCCCCATGCCGCCGATCGCATGCCCCCAGGCGCCTTTCTTGCCGTTCACCTCCCCGAACACATGGTGCAGGAGAACATAGGCGGAGCCCGGAGTGTAGGGGCTGGCGTAGTTACCCACGATGCCATCGAAGCCGTACGCGGCCTTGATGGGATCGCTTTCGAACCAACCCTCCAGATAATCACCCGCGGATGTCGCGAACAAGCTCAGCAACTCGCGCCGCAGGCTCATGTCGAGCTTGCGCAGCCGCCCGCCCACCTGCGCCGCCCGAAGCAACTCGGGCAGCGCCAGGCGCCAGCTGCCCTCAACAGCATTCGGTGGAGTCGCCAGCACCAGATCCCGCAAGACATCCGCCACGGCGCCGAGCTGCTCGCCGTACTCCTCGAGCCTCGCCGCATCCTTGACAGAGAATTTGGCCACCTCAGCCGCCGTGCGGCCTCCGCCAACCAGCAAATAACGCCCATCGCCGGTAGGCAGAAAATTCGACAGCCTGCGCTCCACGACACGCAATCCATACTTCGGCAACTCTAGATCACGGATGACCTTCGGATTGAGCAGCGACACCGTGTAAGCGGCGACCGAATTGCGAAAGCCCGGATGAAACTCCTCGGTGACCGCCGCGCCGCCCACGACAGCACGTTGCTCCAGTACCGTGACCTTCAAACCCGCCGCGGCAAGGTATGCCGCGCACACCAGGCCGTTGTGCCCACCGCCGATAATCAGCGCATCGGTGTTCGCGCTGGGATTTCCCGCGCTACTCACGGTTCCACCCGCGCGGCGGCGCCCGCAACAACCGACTCTCGGGGATGAGACTGCGCATACGGCGCCCGAAGCTACGCAAGGAGACCTCTGACTCGCTCAGCGGACCGATCGTGTAGCTGCTCGAGCCCATTCCAGTTTGAACGCGCTCGATCAAGGCTTTGTCCTCGATGCTGACCCTGCGGTTGATGCGCCAGTTGAGGTAGCGCGCAGCGCGCATCTCACGGCGCGAGTCGGGGTGCACATAGGCAATCTCCCGAATGAGTGTCTCGGTGGGCGAGACCGGCAGGAACTGCATGAAATCGATCTGATCCGGATAGATGTCGAAGGCGATGTTGGGCCAGAGCTTGAAATAGGTCCACTGGCGCCGGCGCTGCGGCGGCAGATGGGCGACCTGCGGCAAATAATGCTGATAGAGCCGCTCCGACAGATTGCTCGAGGGCTCATCACGCAACGACCCCCACATCTTGTCGATCCAAGGCTGTGCTTCGACGCCGTAGCTGCGACCGAACAGACGCGTCAGTCCCGGATGCGCCACGTTGATATGCAGGCCGTCCGAATAGTTGTCGCCGACGTTCTTCCAATTCACCTGCCGCGGACGCAAGGTGACCCTTCCTTGGGGAATGAGATCCTCCATGCGATACAGGGCCAGCTCATCCGCGTAAGGCGCGGCCATCTCAGGGACGCTCGGCAGACCCGCCTCGAGGCGCACAAAAATGAAGCCCACGAAGATCTCGAGATCCACGGGGACCAGACCGTGCCCCCCGGTGTCCAACCCCGGGAATGCCTGTCGGTCCGGAATACCGATGAGGTGGCCGTCCAGAGCATAGGTCCACGCGTGGTACGGACAGGTGATGCGCCGTCCGCAATGCCCCTTCGAACCGTCGAGCAATCGCGCGGCCCGGTGGCGGCAGACGTTGTGAAAGCCACGCACCTTCCCATCGTCACCGCGCACGACGACCAGCGACTCACCGAGAAAATCGAGCGAGTGGAAATCCCCGGGACGCGGGACATCGCTCACATGACAGACCACCTGCCAGCTGTTGCGAAAGACAGCGACCTTCTCGCGCTCGAAGAACTCCGCATCGTGGTAGATCCACGCCGGCAGGCTGTAGCTTTCTTCTTCGGCGCCGACTTCTAAGCGGCTTGCAGCGTTCATGGCCATCCCTTTGATAAAAGCGGGCCCTTTGATAAAAGCGGCAGCTGGACATCGCCCTTGTTGGACGATCGTACAATAACGGCTGAAAACAGGTCAACGCGCGCGCCCATAGCGGAAATTCCTCGCTAGGCCGTCATTGCAAGCGAGGGGACACAAGTATCGGGTTTTCGCTTGGATCGCACACCCAGGACAAATGTTACGGAAGCGCAGGCCGCGGAGTGGCTCATCCGGCTCGAGGACGATGCCTCGGCCGCCATGCTCGCGCAGTGGCGCCACTGGCTGAGCCAGGATGCGCGGCACCACGTAGCCTACGTGCGCTTGGAAAGTGGTTGGCACCAGACAGACTGTCTGAAGAGGTTGCGGCCGCTCGACGGCGCGGTCGACGTCAACGTGCTCAACCAGTTCCCCGGCTTGCAGCCGACCCGGCCGCCCCCTCGTCCAGCTTACCGCCCCACCTTGGTGCACTGGGTAATCACCGCCGCTGTGGCCTTGGCGGCAGTGCTGATGTACGTCTGGTTCGTAGCGCCCTCGGCCAGACAGAATCTGGTCGACGCCGTCGACCACAGCGCGCTCGGCCATCAGATACGCCGCGGCATTCCACGATTGGCCCGACATGCCGCGTGGGGCGAGCGTTTTGCCGTGCAGCCATTCGGTAAAGGCCCAGTCCTTCACGGCACATGCCCGCGCCAACTTGACGAGCTCCGCGCGCGCCTGTTGCAGGCGCCCCGCGGCCACCAGCGCGACGATCCAGAATCCTCCGACCATGGGCCAGACGCCGCCATTGTGGTATTGCCAGACGAGATTCTGTCGATGCCGTGCCATGTAGGGCCGCCACAGTGCGCTCGCTCGTTTGATCGGCCGGGTGACCGCGCGCACCGGATAGGGCTCGTGCGCACGCGACTTTGTCAGAGCATCGAGCGTACGCCGGCGGGCGCCTGCATCCGCGCAGCCGAGCAGGACCGCCAAAACATTGCCGAACACATCGCCCTCCTCCCCGAAGAATGAGAAGTTGACGAAACTCAGATACAGGTCGCGGTCGCGCGCAGCTCTCAACACGTAGTCATTCAACAGCCGCGCGCGGCGGTATTGCGCCAACCCCGCCGAGAACGGGTGAAACAGACCGTTGAAATTGGCGAGCGTCTGCGCCGTGCGCTCGAGGCGATATGACTGCTTCACGAAATACCATAGCGCGTTGGTATAGAGCACGAATCCCGAGCGCGGCATGATATCGGCCCAGTCGCTGGCCTCGTTCTGCTGCAGGAGAAAGAAACGCTGATGCTCCTGCGCAAGCAGCCATTGCAGCGCGAGCTCGATACGGTGGGCATGGCGCCGTCGCAATTGTCCGCCGCCACCCCTGGAATCGAGAAAGCTAAGCGCGATCAGCCACCACAGAGTGGAGTCGATACAACCCAGATACCAGAAATCGGCTTCACTGCGCTGCAGGTCGACGAACTTTGGGATCTGGCCGTTCGGGGCCTGGTGCTCCGCCAGCGTGTGCAATCCGGTAGCAGCCGCGCTCTGCAGCTCCTCATCACCACAGACCGCCATTCCGAGCGCGCATACCGCGGCATCGCGTCCGAAAATGGCGGTATAGCCGCGCAGATCCGCTCGCTTGCCTGGTGTCGCGGCCAAAATTCCAGCCGGAGAAAGGTTCCGCCGCAGCAGCTCGACCGAGCGTGCATGGCAGGTCTCGAGCAGCAAACGCTCGTCAGGATGTCTCGAAAGTCTGTGCATGGAGATGGCATGATAGCGAGGTCTGTAAAACAACGGGCAGTCAGGCCAGCTCGTTCCAAACCCGCGGAAGCTCATAACTTGCTTGGAAGTATGGACATCGCTCACCTGATCCAGACGTCGGTCGCGCCGGTCTTCCTGTTGTCCGGCGTCGCGGCGACACTCGGGGTGTTGACGAACCGGCTGGCACGGGCAGTGGATCGGGCCCGCTCGCTCGAAGCGAGCCTGGAGAACCATACCGGCGATCGGGAGCACCTCCTTTACGACCTCGAGGTACTCGCCCGGAGGGCGCGCTACTTAAATGCCGCGATCTCACTCTGCGTAGTCTCGGCCGTGATGGTCGCCCTGGTGGTGGTGACGCTGTTCGCGAACGCGTTCTTCGAGGCTGGACTTGCAATGACCATAGCACTGCTGTTCGTCGGCGCCATGCTGCTTCTCACAGGGGCGTTCGTCGCGTTTTTCATCGAGGTGCGTCTGGCCACCGCCGCGCTCCGCATAGGCGTGCACCGCGCAGGGGTGTAGACGCAGCGGAACGCGCCGCCGCTAACGACATACGCGCGCAACAGTCTTCCCGTAGCCTTGCGGCTTGCAGCTCCTACAGACCCGCCAAGGCGCCGCCCGCCCTTGAATCTTCGCACCGGACGCCCTCAACTGATGCGCCCCAGGCCGCGATTGGCAGTCAAATCAGTGACTTGTGTCTCCCGGAAAGTCCGGCAGGCACCCCCCGAATCTGCTACCCTGCGACCCCTTTTGGCGGCCTTCCGCTGAAGCTTTTCCGGCCAAATCTGCAGGAAGCAACCTGGCCTCTCACCCAACTCAAGAAACCGTATGAACCGCCCGATCCGCAACATCGCCATCATTGCGCACGTCGACCATGGCAAGACGACTCTGGTCGACTGCCTGCTGAAGCAATCCGGCACCTTCGCCGCCCATGAAAAGATGGGCGAGCGCATCATGGACTCGAACGACATCGAGAAAGAGCGCGGCATCACCATCCTGGCGAAGAACTGCGCCATCGAATACGGTGGTACCCGAATCAACATCGTGGACACCCCGGGCCACGCCGACTTCGGCGGCGAAGTCGAGCGCGTCCTGTCCATGGTCGACGGTGTATTGCTGCTCGTCGATGCAGTCGAGGGGCCGATGCCGCAGACACGCTTCGTGACCCGTAAGGCACTCGCCCTGGGGCACAAGGCGATCGTGGTGGTGAACAAAATCGATCGCCCCGGCGCCCGTCCGGGCTGGGTCATCGACCAGACCTTCGAGCTGTTCGACAAGCTCGGCGCCAGCGATGAGCAGCTCGATTTCCCAGTGATTTACGCCTCCGCCCTACAGGGGTGGGCGAGCACGGATCACACCGAGCGGCGCCCGGACATGTCGGCTCTGTACGAGGCCGTGTTGAAGCACGTTCCGCCGCCGGCCGCTCAGGAAGACAAGCCGCTGCAATTGCAGATCTCCACGCTCGACTACAACTCGTATGTCGGCCGCATCGGCATCGGCCGCATCCGCCGCGGCTCGGTTCGTCCGGGCCAACAGGTGGCGCTGCGCTATGGCGACGAAGATCGCGGCCTTGCCAAGATCGCACAGGTGCTGACTTTCACGGGCCTGCAACGCGCTCCGGTGGACGTAGCCACCGCGGGCGACATCGTCGCCATCACCGGCATCGACGAAGTGAACATCGGAGTCACGGTTTGCGACCCCGAGGCCGCCGAGGGCCTGGCGCCGATCCGGGTCGACGAACCGACGCTGGCAATGAACTTCCAGGTCAACACCTCCCCTCTCGCCGGCCGCGAGGGCAAGTACGTCACCAGCAGACAGATACGCGAGCGCCTGCAGCGCGAGCTGCAAAGCAACGTCGCGCTGCGCGTGGAGGATACTGACGAGCCCGACGTCATGCGCGTCTCAGGCCGTGGCGAGTTGCACCTCACGATTCTCATCGAAAACATGCGTCGCGAGGGCTACGAGCTCGCGGTCTCCCGCCCGCAGGTGTTGACGAAGGTCGTCGACGGCGAGGTACACGAGCCCTACGAAGCTCTCACCGTCGACATCGACGAGGGCAATCAGGGAGCGGTCATGGAAGCGCTCGGCACTCGCCGCGCGGAGCTCAGCGACATGCAGATCGGCAACGGCCGTGCACGCCTGGAATACCGCGTGCCGGCCCGCGGGCTGATCGGATTCCAGGGCGAGTTCATGACACTCACCCGCGGCACCGGCCTCATAAGCCACATTTTTGACGGCTTCGCCACGGTCAAGGGAGAGATCCCGGACCGTCATAACGGCGTTCTGGTCAGCAACGAGCAAGGCGAAGCAGTGGCCTACGCACTGTTCAACCTGCAGGAGCGCGGCCGGATGTTCGTGAGCCCTGGCGAGAAGCTGTACGAGGGTATGATCATCGGCATTCACAGCCGCGAGAACGATCTCGTGGTGAACCCGATCAAGACCAAGAAGCTCACTAACATCCGGGCAGCGGGCAAGGATGACGCCATCCTGCTCACGCCGCCGATTCAGCTCACGCTCGAGTATGCGGTTGAGTTCATCGCCGACGACGAGCTGGTGGAAGTGACACCGGTGTCGATCCGCATTCGCAAGCGTTTCCTCAAGGAAACCGACCGCAAACGCACCTCGCGTCAGGCCGCCGTCCTCACAGCCTGAGGGCGAACAGACCGGCAACATTCTGTTACGATTGGTTTCCCGATAAAACATCGAATGGAGCCGGTCAGCCAGGCTCCGGGGGAGACCCACGTGACAGGAGTGCTTCGGAACATCGGGGCAGCGGTCGCGGCTGCCTTTCTCACCTGCGCCGCGAGCGTGGCACTCGCGGACGTCACGGTTCAACAACACATTTCGGTCGAAGGGACCGGCCTGATGAGCGCCGGCAACATGTCGGGGACGACCAAGACCATCATCTCGGGGGACCGCTCGCGTACGGACAGCGACATCCAGCTGCAGTCACGCGTCGTGCGCATGCTGGCACATCGCGCGGTCGGCCCCACGGCCGAAATCGTCCGGCTCGATCAGGACCGGATCGACCGACTCGACATCAGCCGCAAGCAGTACACCGAAATCACTTTCGAGGAAATGAAGGCGCGGCTGCAGAAGGTCATGGACCGAGCGCAGGAAAGCCAGGGCCAGCCTCAGGAAAGCCAGAAGCCCATGGACGACTCCAAATGCGAGTGGCTGGATCCCAAGGTGGACGTGCGCCAGCCGGGCGAGAAGGCCACGTATGCGGGTTACGAGGCCGAGCGGCTCATCATCGTCGCCTCGCAACCGTGCAAGGACAAGGAGTCGGGCGCGATCTGCGAAGTAGCGCTTGCGCTGGATGAGTGGCTCGCGCCGAATTTCGCCGCCAGCGGCGAGGAAGACCGCTTCCATCGCGCCTACGCGCAGAAGATCGGATTGGGCTCGCGCGGCGAGCTCGGCCGCAGCGACATTACCCAGCGCGCACAGTCGATGTTCGGTCGTTATTCCGGGATCTGGAGCGAGATTGTCGCCAAGACCCGCGATGTCAAAGGCTACCCCGTCAAAATGACCTTTGCGTTCGCCTTCGGCGGCGAACAGTGCAAGGGCTCCCGACAACCCCAACAACAAGACGCGGACAACTCCGCTGCCCCCCCCGCCTCCGGCGGGCTCACCGGACAGGTGGCGGGCAAGCTGAGCTCGTTGTTGCATCGGAAGAAGGACGACGCGGCCGCGGGCACATCGGGCCAGACGGCCGCGCAGCTGCTGCCCGGCGGACTGTCGCCCCTCATCACCATGTCCTCCGAGTTGGTGTCAGTTTCCACCGACAACGTCGGCGCCGACGTATTCGAAATTCCGGCCGATTTCAAGAAAATCGAGCATCAAGCCGACTAACAACGCGTTCCGCGGGACGTTGGTCCCGCGGACGTAGGTCCGCGAGCTTCGGCCCCTTGTCCTCAACAACATTTGCGGCAATGATGCGCGCCGAACCAAGGACGGTGCCAATCCGACGAGACCTCGGATGCCGTCGCAGGCAACCCGTAGTGAGGTCAAATGTTGTTCGTGTCTCGCCGCCGTGCGTTCCTCGCACGGGCGCTAGGTACGGCTGCGGCCGTGAATCTACTGCTTGGGAATATTCCGACACTGTACGCTGCGGCTCCCGCCGCACAGGACGACGGACTATCAGGACTATGCCGTACGGACACCTTGCCGCAAGACATCCGTGGCAGCCTGTCCCGCAATTTCAGCACCTGGAGGATACAGGAGCCCGCGGATCTGAACGTAGGCGCCCGCACCCGTTGGGGCGCTGAGCGGCCGCTCACCTGCCCGGGAATCGCGGCCGGGCACTTTCAGGACCCCAAGAACGCCGGCTACGCCTTGTTGATCATCCCGGCCGACCATGCGAACAGTGCCTTTCGGCTGCTGATCTATGCTCCAACGGCCGGCCAACAGTTTTACGGCTTCAAGACCGTAGCGCAGAACTCCAGCGGTGGCAGCGACCTGTTCATAGCAGCAGTGCCGGTGGTGCGATTTTTCGAAGCCACCTCGAAAGTGGCCGCGCAGTCGAAGGCACCGGAAGCGGTCATGCTGGTCGACTCCGCGGCGACGCAGGCGGTTCTCTATGTTTGGTCGGACCTGAACTACGAACGGCAGCAGGTCAACTATCAATAGTCAGGGCCCGACCTGACCGCGCACGCCTTGAATGCCGATGAACTGGAGAAACTCCGCCCGGGTACGCGCATCTTCGCGAAACGTACCCGTCATGCGGCTCGTGATCATCGACACGCCCCGCTTGTGCACGCCGCGGGTGGTCATGCACTGGTGTACGGCGTCGATCACCACGCCCGCGCCTCGCGGTTTCAACACCTCGGTGATGCAGTTGGCGATCTGAGCGGTCAACTTCTCCTGCACCTGGAAACGCCGTGCATAACCGTCGACGACTCGCGCCAGCTTGCTGATGCCGACAACTTTGTTGGTAGGCAGATAGCCGACGTGGACCCGCCCGATGATGGGCGCCATGTGATGCTCGCAATAGGATTCGAATGAGATATCCCGCAGCACCACCATCTCGTCATAACCGCCGACCTCCTCGAAGGTGCGGCGCAGATAGTCGGCGGGATCGTTGTCGTAGCCCGAGAACCAGTCCCGATAGGCATTGACGACCCGCTTGGGCGTCTCGAGCAAACCCTCACGCTCCGGATCGTCGCCGGCCCAGCGCAGCAGCGTGCGCACCGCCTCCTCGGCGTCCTCACGCGACACGCTTGTTCTTGCTTTCTCGGACATTGCGGGCACCTGGACTGCTCGACCGGACAGCCAGGGTATCATAGGAGCCAAGAGGCTTCGCTGCGGCGCCGAGAACCCTCCTTCGGATCAACCCGCCGGGTTCAGCAGTCGCAGCTTTGGCACTTCCACGGTGGGCACGCGCGCGCTCCGCAGTTGCCACAGCAACCTGCGGCAGTCCGCCGCGGACAGAGGTGGGCTGAAGAAAAAGCCCTGGCCGCATTCGCAACCGAGCTTGCGCAGACACTCCAGCTGTTCCTCGGACTCGATCCCCTCCGCGGTCAGCATCAGGCCCAGGCTCTTCGCGACACCGACAATGGCGCGCACAATGGCCGCGTCGTTGGCGTTGGTGGCCATGTCGCGCACGAATGCGCGATCGATTTTCAACGTATCGATGGGCAGGTGTTTGAGATAGCTCAAGCACGAATATCCGGTACCGAAATCGTCGATGAGAATGCGCGAGCCGAGATTGCGCAGCGCCTGCAGTGCGCCCAACTGCTGTTGCGAGTTCTGCATGGCGGCGCTCTCGGTGATCTCGAAGTGCACCAGGCTGGCGTCAATGCCCAGTTCCTGCGCAAGTCCTGCCACCACACTCGCAAGTGCTGTCTTCTCGAATTGTCGCACCGAAATGTTGACCGAAACGGGCACCAACGGCAGCCGCTCACGTTGCCACTCGCCCAACTGCCGGCACACCCGACGCAGCACGTAATCCCCAATTTCCACTATGAGATTGCTCTGTTCGGCGATCGGGATGAATCGCGAAGGCGGAATATAGTTGCCGTCCGCCGTGCGCCACCGCACCAGCGCCTCGAGGCTGACGGTGCGCAGTGTCTGAAGGTCGAAGCAAGGTTGGTACTCGACACTGAGCTCATTGTTGTCGAGGGCCTGGCGTAGAGCTCGCTCGAGACCGATGCGCTCGCGCAGCCGGGCATTCATCTCGGGAGTGTAAAATTGGTGATTGCCGCGCCCGCGGTCCTTGGCCGTATAAAGCGCGATGTCAGCATGCTTGAGGAGTTGCTCGGGATCGGTGCCGTCCTCGGGATAAACGCTGATGCCGATGCTCGGCGCCACGGATAACGACACTCCATCGATATCCAGCGGCACGGCGAGCGCTATACGAATGCGCTCGGCCGTGGCGTTGACCTCCAGTGCATCGCGCAACATAGTCGCGACAACGACGAATTCGTCACCTCCCATGCGCACGACGAGGTCGTGGATCGCCACCGCGGCGCGCAGACGTGATCGAGCCCCGTGGGGGCGGCCCCTCGCTTCACGTAGTCGTAGAAATCGTCCCAAAGGGCGTAGTCCTCGGCCGCCACATCCAGCTGGCGCAGGTCCGCATGCAGCGCCTGACGAACGCGCTCGATGCTTTGCTTCGCATCGTCCGCTTCGATACGGGCGAAGCTGTGGCTGAGGGCGGTCCGGGCGGTATAGAACACCGCCGCGACTAGTGCCATCGCGGCCAGACAGGCGGCTAAAAGAATCTGCTTGCGCAATCGACTGTCCGCCCGAGCGGCCCATCAAATGTACTCGAAAGCTATGTCGGCCGATCTCAGCGCCAGTGCACCTGCGGCGCGTGACCCAGCTCACCCTTCGCGAGAATCTTTGCGGCGCAGCAAATGCACTCCCGCAATGATGCGGTGCGCTCAACGCATGCTTTAGCGAAGCAGCTTTTCCATGCGGACTACGAGTGTGGAGGGCTGGACCCCGAGAGCGCCCGCAAGCTTCATCAGCGTGGTAATGGTGGGCTGGCGAATGCCACGCTCCATCTGACTCACGAAAGTGCGGTCGACGTCGGCGGCTAGGGCAAGCTCCTCTTGAGAGAGCTCTTTCGCAACGCGCTGCTCACGCAACACTTGCCCGAATATTGTCGAGATTTGGTCTACACGCATGCCGCAGTCGAATTCGCTCGTGCGTGTCTGTGATGATTCACGCTCTTGTGGCTTTTGGTCCACGGAGTATAGTCTACAAATCCATCAGCATCGGCCCCTCGGCCGATATTTCAAACAGGGGGTTGACCAGATGACCGCGTTTATTGGGGGCCCGGATACCCCGGAGGCCTTTGAGAAGAGTGTGTTCGAATGCATGGATGATCTTAACAAGCTCATACCCGGCCTGAGCGACCGGTATGGCGCGCAGGTGATGGTCAGCGCCCTGGCGGAACAGATGGGCAGCGGCTTGCAGATCCTGCTACGCAAGAAATTCTGCGATCCGACCCAGGTTCGATTCCTCCTACGCTCGGTGGAAGACTTCGCATTCCACAACCCGGACATACCGGGTGCCCCGCCGGGACCGAAAACCGACTCCACACACTGACCGACTCCTGTCAAACTCCGTGGCTGCACTCCAAGCAGCCACGGATATCCACATGCCCCCAGGGGCCGAAACCATCAACCTCGCACTGTTCTGCGATTTCGAGAACATTGCCCTCGGCGTACGCGACGCCCGCTACGCGCAGTTCGACATCACCAAGGTGCTGGAACGACTGCTGCTGAAGGGGTCGATCGTGGTGAAGAAGGCCTACTGCGACTGGGAGCGCTACAAGGAGTTCAAGGCCGGCATGCACCAGGCCGGGTTCGAGCTCATCGAAATCCCGCACGTGAAGCAGTCCGGCAAGAACTCCGCCGACATTCGCATGGTCGTGGACGCGCTCGACCTCTGCTACACCAAGACTCACGTGGACACGTTCGTCATCATCAGCGGCGACTCCGACTTCTCGCCCCTGGTGAGCAAGCTGCGCGAGAACAATAAAGGCGTGATCGGTGTCGGTGTGAAGAACTCGACCTCGGACCTCCTGATGGCCAATTGCGACGAGTTCATCTATTACGATGATCTGGTGCGGGAGCAGAAGCCTCGGCGCGCGCCGCGCAAGCGCACTGCCGCGCAGGCGGCAGCGGCATCCCCGGCGCCGGAGAGCAAGGAAAGCAAGGAAGAGGACAAGAAGCAGGAAGCGTTCGATCTGGTCCTGGCCACCATCGAGGCTCTGCTGGAAGAGCGCGGCGCCGAAGACAAAATCTGGGGCTCCATGGTGAAACAGACCCTGAAGCGCCGCCACCCCGGGTTCAACGAAAGCTACTACGGCTTTCGCTCCTTCAACGCGCTGTTGGAGGAGGCTGCGCAGCGCCGCCTCATTTCGCTCGAGCGCAACGAGAAATCAGGTGGGTATGTGATTCACTCGCCGGCGGAGGGGAGTTGAGCCGCCAGGTCTGAAGCGATCGGGAGGGCGGAAGGATCTTCAGCAAGCTGCCGATGCGGGTCGTCCGCAGCAGGCGAACCTGAGTCCGACAGGCTCCTACGTCGGCAACCGCCGACTACCGGCAAGCTCGCCGGTGACAGCCGCATTCGCCCGCAGTGCCGCGGCGCGCTTCACCGCCAACATCTCTGCGTTGAGCGCCTCGATCGCCTGACTACCCGTCCGCACGAACACGAACGGCAGCAGCGCGTGCACCATGCAGGCCACGCCCGCCAGAACCATCCGACCGCCAAACCACCAGGCGCGCACCATGTGCTCCCCGTAGGTCTCGCCTACGGATTCGGGGTGCTGGTTGAAAAGCCGCTGAACGTCCATGGGAACAATGTTACCGCCTAGTCCGGGTTACGCGGTTGCGAAGATGTGGTAAAAGGCACCGAGTTGCGCAACAATGTTGCGCACTGAATCTATATCGTAAAACAAAGTTTCATGGATAAGCTCGATCGCAAGATTCTGGATCTACTGCAGCACAACGGAGAGCTCACCGCCACCGAGATCGCCGATCGGGTGGGCCTGTCAAAGGCTCCGTGCTGGCGGCGGATCAAAAAGCTGCAGGAAAACGGCGTCATCAAACAGACGGTCGCATTGCTCGATGCGCGGGCTCTGAACGTCGGCACCACCGTGTTCGTCATGCTGAAGACGGCGAAGCACCAGCAAGCCTGGTTCGACAAGTTCGTCGCCACCGTACGCGACATTCCAGAGGTCACGGAGATCCACCGGATGAGCGGTGATGTGGACTACCTCATGCGCATCGTGGTGCCCGACATCGACGCGTACGACGCCGTCTATAAGCGACTTATCGCGGCGGTGGAGTTCCTTGATGTGAGCGCGAGCTTCGCGCTCGAGACCATCAAGTACACCACCGCCTTGCCGTTGAGCTATGTCACGCTGGACCACGCGGACTCATAGTGAGCGGAGGAAGTTCAATAGATCCTGCTGCTGCGCGCTGCTGAGTGAGTTGTAGTTGGCAATGACTCCGTTGGCTTCCGACGGCGCGTACCAGCGGCTCCCGTTGCTGGCGTGCAGCGCAATCGCCTGTACGAGGTCCGATGTCCGGCCGTCATGCAGGAAGAAAATGCGCCGTCCAAGGCCCCACAGCGGCGCTGTACGGAACTCGTCGCCCGTGGCCGAGCCTTGCAAAATGTTGTCCGCGAGCACCGGACCCATTTTGTGCACGGCGAGATCCGAATACAAAGCGGCCGTCTGGCCGGAAAGCGCGCTGATCGATGTGCCGTCCGTCTTGAGCGCAGGGGTATGGCACAGCGCGCAGCCGATGGCACTAAAGGTCTGCTGACCGTTCGCGATCGACGTGGCGCCGCCGGGAATGGTCGGGGATGAAGCCGGCGGTGCAAGGTAACGCATGTAGAGCGCGAAGTTGGTGATATCGCTGTTGAGGTTGCCGACGCTGATGGGACTCACCTGACCGGTGTAGTCGTTCGGCTCGGTGTTAAACTGACAGGTCGAATTGAGATCCCGCTCGGTCTGGAACAGCTCATTGGTGATGCCCTCTTCGACGTTGTAGGCTTCGCCAGAAAACAGGTAGAGCGAGACGTTCTGCGCCTTCCAGCCGAAGCGGGAGATGCGACCGTCGTTGGGATTGGTATTCAGGTGGCCGGAAATACCCAATGCATGTTTCTGGGCTGCATTGGCCGCGAGATTGGCGGTAAGAGCCGTATCGGGAATGTCTTCCAGCAAGCCGGAACCAAAAAGCGGTGTCGGAATTCGCAACGAGACATTGCCTCGCTGGAACTGCGTGTTGAAATCCTCCTGCACCGCGGTGCATCCCGCCGCGCTACCGGAGGGGTCGACGCGCCCGCTGACGACAAAGAGCGAGTGAACTCCACCGTCGCGTACGCCGGCGGCGGTGTACTTGAAGCGCGCCTCACGAATAGGACCATTGGCGGTGATGAAGGGCGGCAAGGTGTTGTTAGCGCCGAACGCAGTGGCAAGCGCCACCTGCGGATTCACGGCGGGTGAGCTACCTCCATGAGTCGGGAACGAGTGGCATCCCACGCAGACATCCAGGTTGAAGCGCGGCCCCAGGCCATCCGCGACTTGCTCAGGCTTTTCGAACGAGGCTTGTCCCGTAAGGAACATGTTAGTCTGATCCTGCGTCAGGCCCGGCACCGGGTTGCCGAATGTGTCGGTACTACTGGCAGGCCTGACGCCCGGATCTGCTGCGGCGCCTGCAATAGCCGCCCCGACACCTGAGATCAACAGCGTGAGAGCGAGCGCCGCCGAAACGTGCTTTTTCATGACTCCCTTCCTCCTCATTCATGTGATGTGCCTTTAAAGCAAAGGCCATGCCGCACATGCACGCGCGTACAGCTGCAGGGGACAAGTGTTTGAAAAGCCTGATGTTCGACGGGCTGCCGCGCGCACGCCAGCCCAACTCAACACGGGCATCCGTGTCGCAACGCGCGGACGGGAATTCGCGCGCCGCAGATAATATGTTGATTTAACGGAATAACGCGCTGTCGCCCGCGGCCGACGACCGCGGGCTCAATCTCTCGATGTCAGCGGGTCGGCGTGCGCGGCGCCGCGCACCCTGCTCGCCTGGTGGAGCGGCTCGACCGGTGCATTTTCGGCGACGATCCGTGCGATGCGCGTGTTGATCTCACTCTCATCGATAGCGTAGATACTCGTGCTCAACACAGGCTCCTTGCGCGGCGCGAGCGCCAGTCGCGCACCGGAGTCGTCACGGATATCAACACGGGCACGTGTCGACAATCCGATGCGTAGTGGATGCGACGCGAGTTCCCGCGGATCCAGCGCGACGCGCACCGGGACTCTCTGAACCACTTTGATCCAGTTACCTGTTGCATTCTGCGCGGGCAACAACGCGAAGGCCGCGCCGGTACCCATACCCAACCCGGTGATGGTCCCGTTGTACTCGACGCGACCTCCATAGAGATCGGCGACGATGCGCACCGGTTGCCCGATGCGCATACGCTCGAGCTGCACTTCCTTGAAGTTAGCTTCCACGCGAAGCCGATCGAGCGGCACGATCGCAAGCAGGGGGTTACCCGGTGACGTCCGTTCCCCCAACTGCGCGGAACGCTTGGCGATGTAGCCGGACACCGGTGCTCGAACGCTAGTCCTCCGCAGAGTGAGCCACGAGCGCACTACCGCTGCCGAGGCCGCCTGCACATCAGGGTTGTCAGCAACCCCAGTCCTGCCGAGGAGCGCTGCACCTCCCGCGAGGTTCTTTTGCGCCGCTATCAAAGCCTGCTCAGCGGCGAGCCGCGTATCCTCGGCGTGCGAGATCTCCTCGGCGGAGACCGCTCCGGACTTGCCGAGATTCTTACGCCTGTCGAGATCGTTTTGTGCCCGATTCAGATCGGCACGCCGCTGCACGACGATCGCATTCAACTCATCGCGGCTGGTGAATACGGTATGGACCTGGCGCACGACTCTCGCGAGTTGATCCTCCGCCTCAGTCAAGGCGACGCGGGCATCGGTGTCATCGAGCTTGATGAGCTCCTGCCCCTTCTGCACGTAATCGGTCTCGTCAGCGCCGATGGACACCACGGTACCGTTGACCTGCGAGCTGACGTTCACCAGGTCGCCGGCAACATAGGCGTCGTCGGTTTCCTCGTAATTGCGCGCGTACAGCCACCAATAGGCGCCGGCGGCAAGCGCCACAACGACGAATACGGCAATCACAATAAACAGCCAACGCGTCCGGCGTCGCTGCATCAAACCCTGCGCGGAGGGTGCCGCTGTTGCGTCCATCTAGAACTCGCGAATCGCTGGTTCGAAATTAGCTCGGTGATTGTGGCATCGCCAGAGACGCCGGCGGCGAATAGCCGCCTCCCAAGGCCCGGATGAGATCCGTACTGACCGAGAGGCGACGCGACTGCAACTGCGCCAACAGCGCCTGGGCGATAAACACCTGGTTCTCGGCCGACAACACGCTCAGATAGTTATCCAGTCCCGCGCTGTAGCGCTGGCGGGTGAGGTCATAGGAGCGCTGCGCGGCATCGAGCGCGGCATGCGCGTCCGCCGTCTCCCTATCTGTTGCCTTCCAGTTGCTCATGACATCAGCCACATCATGAATGGCATCGATCAGATTCTGGTTGTATTGGCCGACAGCCAGATCGTATTGCGCCTGCTGAGCCTCGAGCGCGCCGCGCAGCTGTCCGCGATTGAAGACCGGCAGGCTCACAGCCGGGGCAGCCCCGACAATAGTATCCGAGGCATCGAACAGCTTCGACAGGCCGACGGCCTGCAGACCGGCAAAGGCCACCAGGTTGACGTTTGGATAGAAGGCCGCCTCGCTGGCCGCCACCCCGCGCGCAGCCGATTCGACACGCCACCGAGCCGCCTCGACGTCAGGACGGCGTCCCAGAAGATCCACTGGCAGAGCAGAAGGGAGCGCGATGCTGCTGGGCGCCGTGAGATGCGGCCGCGTCAAGTCCAGCCCGCGATCCGGACCCACGCCGACGAGCGCAGCGAGCGCGTTGCGTGTCGTCTCGATGTTGGCCTGCGACGCATCGACACCCGCGCGCACCAGAGCCATCTGGGCTTCCGACTGCTTCACACGCGCTACATTCTCGAGTCCGGCGGCGACACGCTGCTTGGTGAGATCCAGGATCTCGCTCTGCTGCTGGAGATTGGCCTGCGCGACATCGAGGAATGCATAGGAGAGGTCGAGTTGGAAATACGCGCGTGCCACCGCCACAGCAAGCGCCAGGCGGGCGGCGGCCTTGTCAGCTTCCGCTGCCTGCATGTTGGCGCGCGCGGCGGCGAGTGCCTGCCGATTGCGCCCCCAGAAATCGATGTCATAACTGAAATCGAGCGCCAGCCGGGCATCCGTCACGAAGTTGCCGGCAAACGGCGGTGGGAAGAAGCCGTTCTCGGGGTACCTCTGCTTCTCAACCTGCGCATTCGCGCTGGTCGTGGGGAAACGCGCCGCCCTCGCGCGAGTCGTCTCTGATTGCGCCTCACGCAAGCGCGCTTGCGCGATCTCCAGCGATGGACTGCCGGCGAATGCCTCATCGATGAGCGTGTCGAGCTGCGGGTCGCCATAGCTCGACCACCACAAATCAGTCGGCCAGGCCGTCGGCGTGACGGTGGCGTTGGCCAAGGTGCGCGTTGCAACCAGATTTTGCGGCGCGACCGCCGCTGTGGCGTGCCAATCGCCACGCGACACACAACCCGCCAGCAACGCATAAAACACCGCGCCCACGCTGGCAAGTACCACAGCCCGCGACGGCTTCGCGGCGCGGCGCCCCGCGCGCGGCAGTGTGTTAGGAATCAGAGTATTCATGGCTTCACCGCTTGTTGCCCGTTCTCGATCATCCGCGCCAGATACCGTTTGAGCTCTTCCACCTCGGCGCCACTGAATCCCGCCAGGTGGTGGTCGATCACACGAATCGCGGCGGTCCGTAGTTGAGGCAGCAACTCGTTCCCGATATCCGTAATCCGCAGGTAAACGACCCTGCGGTCCTCGGTGCAGCGCTCACGGCGCAACACTGCTTTTTCTTCCAGCCGATCGAGCATCCGAGTCATGGACCCGGTGTCGTAATGCATGGTGCGACACAAGTCCGCCGCCGTATCCGCGACACCGTCCGCCACGTTCTTCAACACCGCGTACTGCGCGCCAGTCAAGCCGAACGGCTCAAGCTCGGTGTCCAAACCCGTGAGCAATGCCGATCGGGCACGGCCAATGAGGTGACCCACCGACACGTTGTCGACCGCTGTCGCCACACCGGCGACCTCACCTGCTTCAGCTCTGCGATTCATGGCGTCACAATTACTGCCTGTACGACTACTGCCTGGGCAACTAATTGTCCGCTGAATTGCGGATTTGTCAAGAGCGGAGACTTCAGCGCGTAAAGACGTCCGCACCCATTGGCTGCAGCTCAGGCTCGGCGGCATAGCCCAGGTGACCGAGCCCGAATAGATCCTCTACGGTGCGCAGCAACGAATAGTGATTGTAGGGCGTCGCCGCGACCGTCCCTGGCTTGATGAAGGGCGACAACAGTACCGCCCCGATCCGACCGCCTCCGGGACCGATAAAACCCGCCGGCCGTTTGGCGCTGGCCAGCGGTTTCTCATCGCAACAGGCGGTCGCCCCTTCCGCGCCGCTACCCTCTGATTCATCGAAGGTGATGATGAGCAGGCCGTCCTGCTTGAACGCCGGCGAGCCGGTAACGAGAGGGACCCACTTGCGCAGAAACAACTCGATTGCGGCAAAGCCCCCCGCCGTACCATCGATGCAGTCCGGATCGTGTCCATCATTACAGAGGTTCGGAGTGATGAACGTGTAATTCGGCGTCGTCGCAACTTTCTGCAAATCCGCGGGCAAGGCATCAAGATTCACCACATGCGCATCACAATGCGCCGGGTCGTCGATGATCGTATGGAAGTACACGAACGGATTGTGCTTGGCCGCGTACTTGTCGGATGCGGTTGCAATCAACGTGCGGTCCTCTTGCCCGATCCATGGATGTCCGCACGTGGCCCGCTCGCGCGTTGAGTCCTTGCCCATATCCTCCATGTAGCCTTTCCATGTGAGTCCCGCGGCCTCGAGTTGATCGGACAGCGTGGTCACGATCTTGGGATAGACGCAACCGCTGCCAAGTGCCTGACCATGGGCATCCAAGAGGGGGCGCTGCAGCAGAAACTCTGCGAATACCGGACAGTCGAGCTGTGTCTTTTCGTTGGGCGCCTGGCCGCTGATGAGCGCGATGTAGTTATCCAGGCTGGCGTGGCCGATGCCATAGTAGTTTGGCAGAAAAGCGCCTTGTGCCGGCAGGGTCCGTGCGAGGTAGGGAGCTGGAGGCGCTTTGCCGAAGGTGACCCAGGCGTTCTGGTTCTCCAACATCAGAACAAAAACGTGTTTGATAGGCGGCAGGGGCACCGCCACGGCAGGCGTCGCAGTGCTGCGCTGGCCGGGGAGGCCAGCGCTTCGAGCAGCCCGGGCGCCTGGAGTGTCGGCCACGCCCGAGGCGGCCGACGCAGCAGCGGCGCCCAGTAGCGCCGTAGCCAAAAGCAGCGGCGCGACGCGGGCGAACCGTCGCGCGATCGTGGTGCGCACCTATGTGCCCTGCTTCAACAACGCCGCCGCCCGATCGAGACGGTCGCAATACGCACCGAGTGCCGCCGCTGTGAGCGTGCTGTACTCGTTTGCCTCGTCCCACTTGTCCGCTTCTATGGACTCGCGTACGCCCGGCAAGGTCTTTACGCCATAACCGGTCAACATACCGGGCGCGTAGATCAAGTGTTTATACCACTCGCGCCCCTGCAGCCCGCGCGGCGGGGCCAGTGTCTGCTCGATGCCTTGCAGAAGGCCGTTCAACTCCCTGGTTTGCGCGGGAGTCAGCTGCAATGATCCCGCCTCGAGCCTGGCGTACAGATCGTCGTACGCCCGCGCACTCGCCTTGAGCCGTGCGGCGACGTTATCCAGCGGCGAGAAGTTGAGGTACGGAACCTCGGGTTCGCGTGCCGGCGGTAGCACGACCCGCGTAGGATCGGCGGCCAGCGCGAACACGCTTTGATCGAGCACATTTCGATCCAACAGCTTGTCGAGATCCTCGGCGCTCTGCCGCTTGTCCTCGGCAAGCTTGTGAAGCTCCTCGACGTAGCCATCGACAGTCTCGGCGAATTCCGTGAATTGCCACGGGAGCACAGCGGCATTGGCGATGCGCAACACCGCGTGGCCTGCCGTCTGTGCCTCCGTCACCCCATAGGCGAACTGCGGATCGCCGAAGCGTACATAGTGCTCGAATGTATCGTAGTCCGAGTGATAGACGCCGCCCTGCTCGCTCTCGCCGTCGTACTCGATACTGAGGGATGCGATACCGAGGTGTTGCATAAAAGGGGTGAAGTCGGAGCCGGAACCGAGCGCCTCGATGGGCAGATCGGCGCCGGAGCCGGCGCGCTTGGCATCCTTCCTCTCCTCCCCCGAAGCCCCCTTCTCAGCGCCATCGACCATCATCTTCGCGCGCAGACGGGCCTCGACGGTCACGCCCGTCTCGGGATCCTTCACCGAAGCGGCGACATCATTCATCAACCGCTGCAGCGAGTGGCTGCCGCCGGCACTCAGGAAGCCGCGCGAATTCTCATCGGAGTTGAGGTACAGCACCGCCTTGTGCTGCAACTCTTCCGCGTGAGTCTCCGCCCACTCGGTCGAGCCCAACAGGCCCGGCTCCTCGCCGTCCCAGCTCGCATACACAAGCGTCCGCTTCGGCTTCCAGCCGGTTTTCAACAGCGCGCCGATCGCTTTGGCCTCGGCCAGCATCGCGACATGTCCCGACAGAGGATCCCACGCGCCGAACACCCAACCGTCGCGGTGATTGCCACGCACAATCCATTCGTCCGGATTCTGTGCGCCCGGAATCTTCGCGATCACATCGTACAGCGTCTTCATTCCCCAATCGGAGCTGATCGCCAGGTGTACCTTCGCCGGCCCGGGCCCCATGTGATAAGTGATGGGCAGTCCGCCGCGCCAGCCACGCGGAGCCACCGGCCCATCGAGCGCTGCGAGCAGCGGCTGCGCGTCGCCGTAGGAAATCGGCAATACCGGAATCTTCAGGATGTTTTTCGCATCCTTGATGGCCAACCGCTTGGCGTTCTTGGTCGCACCCACGCCCGGGGTGAGCGGATCGCCGGAGTAGATGGTCAGATCCTGCACCGAGCCGCGCTGGACGCCTTCGGAAGGCCGCCAGCCGCCCTTCGGGTACACATCGCCCTGCGAGTACCCGTCGTTCTGCGGATCCGAGTAGATGAGACAGCCCACGGCGCCATGTTCCTGGGCGAGCTTCGGCTTGAGCCCGCGCCAACCGCCGCCGTAGCGCGTGATCACGATCTTGCCTTTGACATCGATCCCGCGGCGCGCGAGATCCTTGTAGTCATCCGGCATGCCGTAGTTGAGATAGACGAGATCAGCCGTGACGTCGCCGTCACCGCCGTAGACGTTGTACGGCGGCAGGGCGCCGGCAATGCGCGCCGAGCTCTCGTCCCCCGCCACGGGCGGCTCCTTCAGAGTGGCCACGAACTTTGTCGGAGCTACCAGCTCGAGGGTGTGCTGTTTGGGCGTGGGGTACAGCACTTCGAAAGTCTCGATACGCGCATCCCAGCCCCATTGCTGAAAGAGCTCGCGCACCATTTCCGCATTGGCCTTGTCATGCGGTGAGCCGACGTGGTTGGGCTCGGATGAAAGAGTTTTTAACCAGCCGCGGAGCTCGGCGGCGTTGATGTCACTATCGAAGCGCTGTTCGAGCGCGAGCTCGCCGGACGCCTCCTCGGCCGTGAATCCGAACACAGCCGGCGCAGCTCCCGAGGCGGCATTCGCTGCGGCCACGGCCAGGAACGCGAGAGAAGAAGAAACGATGAGAACCCAGAACCGTCGTACCCGGTAATCCATGTGGTAAGCGCCTTTCGTCTCACGAGGGATGCCGATCCGGCACAAGCCCCCAATGTTATACGATAGGCGCGCTACCTGTACGCCGGCCTACGGCTCTCCAGACATAAAACAAAGGTATGCCCGCGAGGATGATCAGGAGTGTCACCCCGGTGTTCACCGGATCGGTCCACAGTGCGTTCGCTACCATACCGAGGGAAGCGAGCAAGAACAGGAGCGGCACCATCGGGTAGCCCCAGACGCGATAGGGCCGAACCAGGTCCGGGCGCTTGCGCCTGAGCACAAACACTCCCGTCACCGCCAATGCGTAAAACGGCCAGATACCGAGTACGAATTTATCGGCGAGCTGGGCGAAATCATTTTGCAAGACATACAGCACGCCAAGGGCGGTGGCCAGCCAGATAGCCACCGATGGGCTTTGAAACCGCGGCGAGACGCGCGCCACCGAACGGAAGAACAGTCCGCGTTCGGCCATCGCGAAAAAAATACGCGGGCCGGTCATCATGGTCCCATTGAGGCCACTGAAGGTAGCCAACATCACCACCCCGGAAATCACGGCCGCGCCGATGCCGCCGAACAGCGGAATATGCTCCGCCGCCGCGGCCGCGATGAGCGGGGATCCTGCCATCTGCGGCAGTGTCAGGATGTACATGAAACCGAAGTTGATCACCAGATACACGAGCATTACGCAGGCGGTGCCGACGATGAGCGCGAGCGGCAAGGTGCGCTGCGGATCCTTCACCTCACCGCCCATGAAAGACAGATCGGCCCAACCGTCATAACTCCACATGACCGGAACGAGCGCCGTTGCCAGCAGTGACAGGTGCACTCCCCCGCTCCATGCAGGGGTGAAGTGCGACAGGCCACCGGTCGCGGCGGTGAAAGACAACAGCCCGAGGCCCATCACCGCTATGTACTTGGCGATGGTCGCGACGCTCATGACGGCGGCGGCCTGCCGCACGCCGATGTAGTTCATCGCGCCAATGACTACGATCACGGCGGCTGCGACGTAACGCACCTGCATCGGGCTCAACGCCACGAAATGACCCAGATAGTCCGCGAAGATGGTCGATGTAGCCCCGAGCGAGGAGGCGCGGATGACCGCCAGCTCCGTCCATCCGAACACAAACGCCGGCAGGGGGCCGAAGCTCTCGAACAGCCACGCGAAGATGCCGCCGGAGCGCGGCAAAGCTCCGGCAAGCTCGGCTATGGTGAGCGCGCCGAACAGCGCTATCACACCACCCAACACCCAACACAGGATCACCGGTCCGGGTTGCTGCAGCTGTCCGGCTACGGTCGCGGGCACCCTGAAGATGCCACTGCCTATGGTGACGCCGACAAGAACCGCGACGGCATCGAGCAACCCGACGCTGCGCGGCAGGCGCTCACCCCACTGGTCTCCTGTCTCGCTTTCCTGCGAACTCGCTTCAGGCATCCGCTACCGCTGCTGTCGTACTCAAACCAGGTTCGGGGGTGGGCTCGGTGCGGACGCAGTTGCGGCCGCCGCGCTTGGCCGAATACAACGCGGCATCCGCCCGCTGCAACATGGTGCTGGGCGTGTCCCGGCCGGGCACGGAGACCGATACACCGATGCTGCAGGTGATGGAGCGCTTGTCATCGAACCAGCGCGAGGTGTCGATCGCTTGGATCCGGTCGCAGAAGTCTTCGGCGACGGCGTGCGCCTCGGCGAGCCGCGGGCCCGGCAGAACGATGAGGAACTCCTCGCCGCCCAGTCGTCCGAAAAACGCCGGCTCTCTCACGGCGGCGCGCACAGTGGCGGCCACTATTTTCAAAACCTCATCCCCGGTGGAATGGCCTAGTTGATCGTTGATCGCTTTGAAATAGTCGATGTCGATGATCAGAATCGCGCAGGATCCGGGACTGTCCCGCCGCAGCAGCGGATCGAGCCGGCCCAGCACCGCGCGCCGGTTGGGCACACCGGTCAGCTCATCGGTCATCGCCAGAACGTGCATGCGCAGCGTGCTGCGGTGTTGGAAAACGGCCAACATGGTCAACAACAACACCAGCGAGATGGCCAGGATGATGACGGTCGCCTGCAGGCGCCGCACGCTGTGCGCCTGCGCCAGCGCCCGCTCGTTCGCCTCATTCTGGCGCTTCAGGGCGGCATTCTCCTTGTCCTGGGTCGCCGTATCGAACTCGACTTTCAAGGTGGCGAAGCCCTGATCGAGCTGGTTGCGCAGCAGCTTGTCGGATGTGGTCTTGGCGTCGACCTGGCGCACGTAGGCATCACGCCAGTTGCCGGTTTCCGCGTACACCGCGGCGAGCTCCGAATACACCTGGTTGAGCTCATAGAGCGCATCGGCCTGGCGGAAGTCAACGAGCGCCGCCTCCAATGCGGCCGTGGCCTCGGACAAGTGCTGCAACTTGTGCAGGGCGATGCCGCGTGCGAGTTGAATCTGCGCGCGCAACCGCGCGTCCGGAAGCTGCTTCTGCAGTACTTCGGCGTTACTGAGAGTATCGAGCGCGCCCTGAGGATCGCCGAGGGCGTTGGCGACGGCCGCCAGACCCCGCATCGCATACGCCTCGCCGCGCAGGTAGTTGATCTTGCGGCTGATCTCCAATGCTTCGGAGAACGCGGCACGTGCGGCATCCCAGTCGTGCAGATTCTCGTTGGCCCGGCCGAGATTGTGCAGGGTCACCACCTGCTCCCGTCGCAGCCCCGCCGCCCGCTGCGCGGTTAGCGCGCGAGTGTAGATATGGCGCGCCTGCACGTAATCGCCCATACGATTGTAGAGGGTGGCGATGCTGTTGAGAGTCGTCATGGAATGCAGCGGCTTCTTGAGCTTCTCGAACAGGGCATCCGCGCGCCGTAGCTCGATGAGCCCCGTGGCGTAATCCCCCATCACACCCAACAGGTAGCCGCGTGAGAACAGGCTCAGAGCCAGCATCTCATCGTCATGCTGGCCGGCGGCGACGGAGACGGCCTCCGTGTACTGCGCCATCGCCTTGGTGTTATCGCCCGAGTTCTCCAGGCTCTCACCTTCGCAGTCCAGAATCCCAGCCTTCAACCCCTGACGCTTGGCCTGTGGGAGCAGCGCCGTCGCCGCCGCGATTTCCCGTTGCGCGGCTGGCGTATCACGCTCGGCCTGGTAGTCGCACAGGAGCAGCCGGGCGCGGATCTCGAGATCCGCATCCGGGCTCTTCTTCAGCATTTCCAATGCCTCATCGGCATCGCGCTTACTGTCGTCCGGGTCAGTGCGCATAGCGAGTGTGCCCTGTTCGACCAGGGCTGCCGCGGCACTCAAAGCCCGGGTGGGAGGGGTGACGGTGACTGAGGTCGGCTCGGCCCCGTACAGCGTCCCGGACAGAAAGACGAGCGCGCTGCCTACGAGCAACAGCATCATCCCCCCGATCCGGCCGAGCGCTTTCATGCAGTAATTATCCCGCAACCCACATTTTGCGGCAGGCCTAAATAAGGTCGGGCGCGGGCGGCGCGCGCAGCCGGGCGTCGATCAATTCAATCCAGTGCCGGACCGGAAGAGTCGTGCCGGAGCGTAGATGCGTCTGGCACCCGATGTTGGCGGTGGCAATGACAGCAGGCTTGCCCTGCTCCAATGCAGTCACTTTGGCACTCAGGAGACGCGCTGATAGCTCGGGCTGGAGGATCGAATAGGTGCCGGCCGAGCCGCAACACAAATGGCCGTCCGGTACTGGAACGAGCGTAAAGCCTGCCTTGCCCAGCAGTGATTCGACGACGCCACGAACTTTCAGGGCGTGCTGCAGCGTACATGGCGAGTGGAACGCAACCTTGGGCGCGAGCTCGGCGCTTTTGCCAGCCATGGTCCCGAGTGCGTCGGCGTTGGCCATCACAACCTCGCTGATGTCGCGCGCCAATTCACTCACCCGCGCGGCTCGCTGCGCATAGACCTCGTCCTGCCGCAGCAGGTGGGCGTAATCGGTCAGCATCGCCGTGCAGGCGCTCGCCGTCATGACAATGGCTTCGGCCCCGGACTCGATGTGCGGCCACAGCGCGTCGATGTTGCGCCTCAACTGTTGTTGGGTTTCGTCGTGCGCCGACAGGTGATGAGCGACAGCTCCGCAGCAGCCCGCGGCGCCGATACGGATCAGGGAAATGCCGATGCGGTCCAACACGTGCGCCGCGGCGAGATTCACCTGCGGCGCCAGTGTTGGTTGTACGCAGCCTTCGAGAATGAGCATTTTGCGGGCGTGGCGTGCTGCAGGCCATGCTCGTGCTTGCCCGCGATCGGCGGCCTTCTCAGGGATCTTTGTGCGGATGTCGCGAGGCAGAATTCCGCGCACCAGGCGTGCAAGCGCATACGCGGCGGCAAAACGCCGGCGGTACGGCAGCACTTTGCGAAGCGCATAGCGTTTCAAGGCCGAGAGCGGTTGTCGCTCGACTCGCTCTTCGACTAGTGAGCGGCCGATGTCGAGAAGTTTTCCGTACTGTACGCCCGAGGGGCATGTCGTTTCGCAAGAACGGCAGGTGAGGCAGCGATCCAGGTGCAATTGGGTGTCGGTGCTGACTGGGGCGCCTTCCAGCATCTGCTTCATCAGGTAGATGCGGCCGCGGGGGCTGTCCAGTTCGTCGCCTAGGAGCTGGTAGGTGGGGCAGGTTGCCAGGCAGAAGCCGCAGTGGACACAGGTGCGCAGGATGGCATCCGCTTCTTGTCCCTGTGGTGTGTCTTTTATGGCGGGGGAGAGAGTGGTCTGCATAGCCTTGGGATTCAAGCAGCTCTGGGTGGGTCCTGGCAAATTGCTCGGATGGCCTATACGCGGGGGCGCCTATAGGGAGAGCCAGAGTGCCTGCACAAGGAAGCGCAGCCGTGCACGAGAAAAACTCTTTCCGGGGGACGCCGCAAGTCCGAGGGCGCGGGCAGCCGCCCGCTTCTGATCCGGTGTTGTCCCTTGCGGGCTGGGCGCCCCCGGCCAACCCGCGCGACGCATGCGTCGCGCCCCTGTAGGCTCTGGCGCTGTTCCATACAGCGCAAGCCCCCGGAAAGAGTTTTTCTCGTGCACGGCTGCGCACCTACTCATGGTACGGACCACGCACCTAGTCACGGCCCGGGGCACGTGCCTACTCAGAGTTCGGCTGCACGCTAGTCGCCGTTTCGGCGCTAGCGGCGGGCCATTCCGACGATGGCGTTAGGGGGTGCGGGCGGCTAGCCAGGGTCGCGGTCGGAGAGTTCGCCGGCTGCGTGTTCGAGGTGGAGGAGGAATTGCTTGAGGCTTTCGATGGCCGCGGGGTCGAAGTTTTGTAGGAGGCGGGCTTCGTATTCGAGGGCGACGGGGGAGACTTCGCTGTACAAGCGGGCGCCGGCCTTGGAGAGGGCGAGGTGGTGGGAGCGGCCGTCGGCGTCGTGGGGGGCTCGCTGTACCAGGCGGCGTTTTACGAGGCCTTGGGTGGCGCGGCTCACGGTCACTTTGTCCATGACGGTGCGGGTGCCGATCGCCTGTTGGGTCAGGGGGCCGTCCTCGCCTAACACGGCGATGAGGCGCCACTGGGGAATCGTGAGGCCGAAACGGTCCTCGTAGGCGCGTGCGATGAGGCGGGAGACGGCGTTCGAGGCGACCGAGAGCCGGTATGGAAGATAGCGGTCGAGCCGCAGCGACGGGGCTGGGAGCTCCGTCGCTGTTTCGGCCGGCACGATGACGGGCTCAGCGGCGGGCATTCTGCTCCACGTTCAGTACGCCGCGCCGGATCTGGTCCAACTCCAGCGATTCGAACAGGGCTTTGAAGTTGCCTTCGCCGAAGCCTTCATTGCCCTTCCTCTGAATGATTTCGAAGAAAATCGGTCCGATGGCGTTCTCGGTGAAAATCTGTAGCAGGAGTCCCTGGCCTTCGGTGGGGGCGCCGTCGATGAGAATGCGGTTGGCGCGCAGCCGCTCGACGTCCTCGCCATGGCCCGGAATGCGTGCATCGATGCCGTCGAAGTAGGTGTCGACGGTGTCCTGGAAGCGCATCCCGCGAGCGCGCATGCGCTGCACCGTGTCGTGGATGTCGCTCGTGCCTAGCGCCAGGTGCTGGATGCCCTCGCCGCGGTAGGTGTGCAGAAATTCCTCGATCTGCGACTTGTCGTCCTGGCTCTCATTGAGCGGAATGCGGATCTTGCCGCAGGGGCTCGTCATGGCCTTGGAGAACAACCCCGTCACCTTGCCCTCGATATCGAAGTAACGGATCTCGCGAAAGTTGAATATCCGCTCGTAGAACTGCGCCCAGACGCGCATGTTGCCGCGCGCGACGTTGTGTGTCAGGTGATCGAGGTAGGTCAGAGCGACACTGTTGGCTTTCTCCTGTTCGGCCGCGCCCTCGATGGGGACAAAGTCGATCTCATAGATCCCGCGCGCTCCGTAACGGTCGACCAGATAGAGGTACGATCCGCCGATGCCCTGGATGGCCGGGATATTGAGTTCCATCGGCCCGACCGGACCTTTCACTTCCGTTGCGCCACGCTCGAGCGCGAGCTGCAGCGCCTTGCCTGCATCCTTGACGCGAAATGCCATGGCGTTGGCGGACGGGCCGTGTGCCTGGCGAAAATCAGCCGCCGGACCGCTCGGCTCCATATTCAGGATGAAGTTGATATCACCCTGACGGTAGTGCACGACGTTCTTCGATCGGTGACGCGCGACGGCCGTAAAGCCCATCGCCTCGAACTGGCGGGCGATGGCTTGCGGGTCCGGACCGGTGAATTCCACGAATTCGAAGCCGTCGGTGCCCAGGGGGTTATCCATCAGATCACGGCTCATTGCGGGCTCCTGAAAGTGGGTATATGAGCCCATGGTAGATGCTCGCGGATATGGTTTCAAATGAAACTATATCCGCTGGAGGTACCGGAGCATGGCGCCAGCCGGACCGGCGCCTCGCGCTGGCGCCACCCTACTTAGGGTGGCCCAGAGCCCACACGTACGCCGCCACGGCCTTGGTTTGCTCGGGCGAGAGCTGCGCACCGCCCATGGGCGGCATGGGGCTTCGGTAATTCTTTGGATTCGGGACGCCGGTGGCGATGGTCCTCTCTAGTCCACCCAGGCTACCGTCACTCCACGTCCATTTACCGGCGGCCAGATCGGGACCCAACGGCGTGCCTTTGCCGTCGGAGCCGTGGCATCCGCTGCAGGGTGCGCCGCCAACCTCACCCGTGAATACTTTCTGCCCGAGTGCAACGCTCTGCGCAGTCGCCCCCGGAGGTACCGATAGACCCGCTCCAGCGTTCTTGTGCAGCCCCTCGGGCGGCAACGCCGCGCCGGCCGCGGCCGACCCAACGGGCGGCGATATGGGTGAGACGGTCTGCAACTTCGCCGCTGCATCGTCGCCGACATAGGTGATCTTCCAGATGCGGCCTTTCTGATCATCAGTTACGTAGAGGGCGCCGTCAGGAGCGGCTGCAAGGCCCGACGGGCGGTGGTGCGCCTTACCGGGCTCCTTGTCGGGACCGGCGAAGCCGTCGGCGAAAATGACATACTTTCCGGACGCCTTGCCGTTCGCGAGGGGTTGGAATACCAGGTTATAGCCGCCCTGCGGGAAGGGCGCGCGGTTCCAGGAGCCGTGGAAGGCGATAAATGCGCCACCGTGGTAGGCCCGCGGAAACTGGCCGCTTGCGTAGATCAAGACATCGTTCGGCGCCCAGTGGGCCGGAAAGGCTGCGATTGGAGCCAACTTGCCGGCGCACTCGCCCACTGTCTTGCCGCCGTCGCCAGCGTACTCCGGGGCCAGCACCAGCTTGTCCTGCTTGTCATCGAAATAACACTCGGGCCAGCCGTAGTCGCCGCCTTGCTGAATCTTCAGCAGCTCCTCGGCGGGCAACTCCGCGCCTTGCCGCGCCGTGTAAAAGCGCGACCAGTTGTCGCCCAACTGGTCGCGGCCGTGTTGGGTCGCATAGAGACCGGAACCCGCCGGGTCGAGCGCAATCCCGTCGGCGTTGCGAATGCCCGTGGCATATCGCTCCGCGGGCGAGAACACCTGTCCGGTCTTGTTGGCATCGTAGCGCCAGATGCCGGCGCGGGTTTCCAACTCCGTACAGGGCTTGTCGCCGGGGACATTGGCGGTACGATTCTCTTTCTGACAGGAGTTGGTGGCGCTGGCGACGTCGACGTACAGGTTTCCCTGTGCATCAATAACGAAGGGGTGCATCGGGTGGTCGCCGGTGAGCGGCAGTCCCGAAACGACGACAGCGGGTTTGCCGGCAGGAGCGACCGATCCTTCCGACAGCGTGTAGCGCAGAATCCGATCGTTCATCTCGGCATATAGCGCGCCGTTGTAGAGGGCGATCCCCGTGCCACCCGCGCTACCGGTTTGCACCGTGTCCCCGAAACGCACGTTGACATCGGCATGACCAGTGCCTTTCGTATCCTGGAGTGCGACGAGAAAGCCGCCACTGTGCGGCTTGTCGTTGCCGTAGTACCGGCCGCTCCACGTGTTGACGTACACCACGCCGGATGGCGCGACTACGAGTGACGCGCATGACCGATCTTGTCGGCGAACACGCTGCCGCAAAAGCCCGGCGGCAGTTTGAGGCCGGTGTCGCTCGCCGCACACCTGCCAGTTGGCTGGGAGGTAGCCTTGGAGTCTTGCGTAAAACCCTGAACGGCAGCCGTCATAGCAACGCTTCCAATGAGGAGCGCGAGTATCCGTTTCTTCACGTGAGCCTTCTTTTTCCTGGGGCGTGGAATCACGGATATTACGAGACCTTTGTGACGCGTTCCACAGAACGAAGGTGTCGAACCGGGCCTGAGGCTTGCCTTTTCCAACCCCGTCTTGTCAGATAATTCTTCGTTGGTACCGTTCCTGCAACAGTGAAAATCGCTTCATGAAATCACGGCTCAAAGCGTTCGGCTGGCACTTCTGGGGCAGCGCCGGTGTGCTGCTGCTGGTGCTGGGCACTTTGTATCTCGGCTGGTACCGCTGGCCGGGCTGGTATCTCACCGGTGTGCTCCACGTGCTGCCCGTGATGGTGGGCGTCGATGTCGTGCTCGGCCCACTGATGACATTCATCATCGCCAGTCCGAGCAAATCGCTGCGCGCGCTCGCCCGCGATGTCGCCTGCATCGCCGTCGTGCAGCTCGTGGCGCTCGGCTACGGAACCGTGACCTTGTGGAACGGCCGCCCGCTCTATTACACCTTTTCCGAAAAGGAGCTCTCGGTGACCCAGGGCATGGACCTGACCCGGGAGGAAATCGAGCTCGGTCGCGCGACCAACCCTGACTTCGCTCCCCATTGGTACAGCCGGCCGCGCTGGGCGTGGGCTCCCTTGCCGCAGGATCCGGGCACGCGCAGTGCCATCATCAAATCAGCGGTCAGTGGCGGACGCGACGTCACCGCAATGCCGCGCTACTTCAAACCATGGCCAGCGGGCTTGCCGGAACTGCGCACGCGGCTCCAGAAAGTGGCAGATTTGCGGTACTTCTCGGGCAACCAGCGCAAGGTCCTCGTACAGCGCATGAAGGCGAGAGGCCTCGCGACCGACATACCGGACACGTTACCCATGACGGGCCACGGCGTCCCGCTGCTCGCGGTGTTTGACACCAAAACGCTGCAGATCGTGGCGCTGCTGCAGGCAACCGGCTAAGGAGCCTGTCTGACCAATGACCGCCTACTGCGACCGCCTGTCAGCGGCTCGAAACCGTCCGCAACCGAGCGCGGACCTCGGTCACCCGTCCCTGCAACGTTTGCAGTGCTTTTGAGCCGCTTGGGCTCAAGAAAGCCACGACCGCCGCGGCACCTTCGCTATGCGTTGCGGCAACCTTCAGGGCGACCAGACTCGGCACCGCTATGACGATCCCGGCGACACCCCAGAACCAACCGCCAAACCAGACTGCCAGAAACACCAGAATCGGATTCAGGTCGAGCCGCCGTCCGACTAACAGCGGTTGCACGACTTGTCCCTCGATGGTAGCCAGTGCGAGATAGCTGCCGATGACGGCCAGAACCCGGCTGAGATCATCAAACGATACCAGAGCGACTACCGCCAACAGCAGCAGCGTCGTTGCCGAGCCCACATAAGGGATGAAGTTGAGAACCGCGGCCACGGCGCCCCACAGATACGGATTGGGGACACCCAACAACACCATGGCCACCGCGGTGGCTACACCTAGCCCGAGATTGATCAGCGCGATGGTGCCATAGTACCTGCCGAGCTCGCTGCGGATGGCGTCAATGACACGCAGCGCGTGCACCGCCTGGAGATCCGAGCCAAGCGAGGCAGCCATGCGCGCCAGCATCGGCGGTCCACCTGACAGCAGAAACAGCGCCAAAATCACGATCGTGACAATATCCACCAGCGTCGCGCCGGTCGCCGTCAATACCGAGGCGCCCGTGAGGGCTGACGCCGGCGAGGCTCCGTTTTGTAGCAGCGGCGCACCGTGCGATCCCAACTCCCCGCCCCGATGCGTCAGGCCTTCGAGGCGGTGCATCCAACGCTCCACAGGACGAATCTTCCGTTCGACGATCTGCAAGGTGCGTGGCGCACTGGCAAGCCACTGCTGCGCGGGCTCTATGAGGAAATCAGTGGCCGCTCCGATACCCACTATGAGGACCAGCAGCATCAGGAACGCGCTGACCGCGCGGGGAACGCCGAACCGGCGCAGTCCCTCGACGGCGCTCGACAGCACCATCGCGAACAACAACGCCAAGGCCACGGGAATGAAGACTTCGTGGGCGAAGTAGAGCAACGCCGCTACGGCAACAGTAGCCAGAACGACTAGCGCCCGAGACGCCCTCGCGAGGTAACGAGGCGCTTCGTTGGGTGGCTGCGGCGCGCGAGCTTGATGCGGCTGATCGGGGGGTGCCATAGCGGGGACTCCGTAAGTTCCCCATTGTAGCGGCTACGCTCGCCAGACCGCGTGGGCCCAATACGCCGGCGGGCGTCCGTCGCACGACCGCGCGCGTTCGTCTCGCCCCCGCCTACGCCTAAGCGGACTTAGTCGTACACTCACACTCTTTAATAGGCGAGCTCACAAAGCGACTCCAAATGCATCTCGCGCACAACCCTGGCGCGCCACCCGCGCCGACCATCGACTTCAATCAATTTCTGACCGTCGACATCCGCGTAGGTACGATCGTAGCGGCAGAGCCGTTCCCGGAAGCCCGCAAGCCGGCCATTAAATTGCGCATCGACTTCGGACCCGCTATCGGCGTCAAGCAATCGAGCGCCCAGATTACCCGCCACTATCAATCGGCCACACTCCCCGGCCGGCAGGTTGCCGCGGTGGTGAATTTCCCGCCACGGCAGGTCGGCAAGTTCATGTCTGAAGTACTCACTCTCGGCTTTCCGGACGAAAGCGGCGAGGTCGTGTTGTTCTCCCCGGACCGCGCCGTGCCCAATGGCGCGCGGTTGTTTTGAGACACGCACGGTATTTCCGCCCACGATCACGCGCTACCCACATTCAGGAAACGGAACCCATGAAGCGCCTACAACTCGCTCTTTTTCTCGCAACTGCCTGCCTGACACTCACCGCTGCGCAGGGTACGACCACTCCACCGGCCCGGGCGCAGTATGGTCACTTCGGTCTCGATCTCTCCGCCGGGGATCATTCGATCAAACCCGGCGACGACTTCTACCGCTATGCCGACGGGCATTGGCTGCAGTCGAATACCATTCCAGCCGACCGGACCCGTTGGGGCACCTTCGAGCAACTGGGCGAGCAAGCCGACGAGCGAGTTCGCAAACTGATCCAGGAACTGCCCGAGAACGCACCTGCGGACAGCATTGAGCAGAAGGTCAGCGACTACTATCACGCGTTCCTTGACGAGAAGGCGATAGACGCGGCGGGACTGAAGCCGGCACAACCGGCACTCGATGCCATCGCCGCGGCGCACTCCTACGAGGACATCGCCACCCTCATGGGGCGGCCGGATCTGCAGCTGAAGTCCCCCATGGATTATGGGATCGATATCGATGAGAAGAACCCGGACCGATACCTCACCAGCGTCGGGCAGGGGGGCCTCGGCCTTCCTGATCGCGACTACTACCTGAAGGAAGAACCCAAGTTCCAGCAGATCCGCACGCAGTACCGCGAGCATCTGCAAAAGATGTTGACACTCGCGGGCGTGGCCGATGCGGCGACCAAAGCCGGTCAGATCCTGGAGCTCGAAACAAAGATAGCCGATTGCCACTGGCCGCGCGCCAAGCTACGCGAGCGTGATCTGACTTATAACCTGCAATCGTTGCCGGACCTGGAGAAACTGGCACCGACATTCCCGTGGCAGGCGCTGTTGGGCGCCGGCGGACTGCAGGACCGCAAAGAGGTGAACGTCGCGCAGCCCGACGCCATCGCGAAGCTCGCCACCGTGTTTTCCAACACGCCGGTCGCGACCTGGCAGGCTTATCTGGAGGTGCACTACCTCGACACGTTCGCCCCGGTGTTACCGCAGGCTTTCGATGCCGAGTCCTTCGACTTCTTCGGCCGCAAGCTCAACGGCCAGCAGCAGCAGCGCGAACGTTGGAAGCGCGCCGTGGCCGTCGTCAACAGGCAGCTTGGCGAGGCGGTCGGACAACTGTATGTGAAGGCGTACTTTGCGCCAGCGGCCAAAGCACAGGCGCTGGATCTGGTGGAGAACCTACGTAAGGCATACGCGGCTCACTTCACAACCGTACCCTGGATGTCGGCCGCGACGCGCAAAGTAGCATTGCAGAAACTCGCCACCTTCCGCCCGAAAATCGCTTACCCCGACAAATGGCGTGACTATTCCGCACTCCAGGTACGCCCGGGTGAGGCGTTTGGCAACCAGACGCGCGCGGCCGTGTTTGAATGGCACCGGGAGCTGAGCCGCATCGACCAGCCCAGCGATCGCGACGAATGGCTCATGACACCGCAGACCATCAATGCCTACTACAACCCGGTGTTCAACGAGATCGTGTTCCCCGCCGCCATTCTGCAAGCGCCCTTCTTCGATCCAAACGCCGACGCTGCCGTGAATTACGGCGCCATCGGCGGTGTCATCGGCCACGAAATGGGCCACGGCTTTGACGACCAGGGGGCGAAGTCGGATGCCAAAGGTGTTTTGCGCACGTGGTGGCTGCCTGAAGACACTGCCGCGTTCAAGAAGCTCGGCGATGCTCTCGCCGCGCAATACGACAGTTATGAAGCGGTCGACGGCCTGCACGTCAACGGACGGCTGACCCTGGGCGAGAATATCGGGGACATTTCCGGACTCACCATCGCCTACGTCGCCTATCATTTGTCTCTGCACGGCAAGAAGCCGCCGGTGATCGACGGTCTCACAGGCGATCAGCGTCTCTTCCTCGCCTGGGCGCAGGGTTGGCGCTCTCTCGTGCGCGATGAGCGCCTGCGCAACCAGGTCATGACCGACCCGCACAGTCCCGAGCAGTTCAGGGTGAACGGGGTCGTGCGCAATGTCGACGCCTGGTACAAAGCGTTCAACGTCCAGCCGGGGGACAAACTGTACCTGCCGCCGGACAAGCGAGTGCATATCTGGTGAGCTGATGGCCGCGTCGGCCTGTGTCGGCGCGGCCATTTTTCGCGGGTCGGCTCGAACGCAAGCGGTAGCCCCAAAAGGCTCTCGGGCGCGATAGGCACCCTCCTTGCTGCGAAGGCGCCGGTTTCCACAACGCGCCTGAGTCCCCCGAACATGATCGACCGTCGCTCCGTGCTTGCGAACGCAGGCGCCTCCCTGGCTATTGCCGCGCTCGGCCTCCCTGCCAGAGCGTTCGCTGCCGCCGGCCTGAAGCTGGGCCCGGCCGAGCCCTTCTCTTTCGACAAACTCAGCCAGGAAATGCAAGCACAGGCAGCGCGCGAGTACGCGCGCCCTGACCACCTGCCGCAACAAATACTCGACCGTATCGACTACGAAGCTCACGGCAAGATCAAGTTCGACACGGACTACGCGCTCTTTCGCGACGGCCCGGGGCTCTATCCGGTGACCTTCTTCCACCTGGGACATTTTTTCCCAACGCCGGTGCACATGTATGTGCTCGGCTCCCGCGCCGGCGCCTCCACCGCGCGCGAAATCGCCTACGACCCGGGATATTTCCGCATGCCCGCCGACAGTCCCGCGCGCCAGTTGCCCAAGGGCGCCGGCTTCGCGGGCTTTCGCTTTCAGGAAAGCCGGCGCGGCGATCAGCAGAACCCCGACTGGCGCACGAACGACTGGGCCGCGTTCCTAGGTGCCTCCTACTTCCGCGCCATCGGTGAGCTCTATCAGTACGGGCTGTCCGCGCGCGGCATCGCGATCGATGTGGCGGCGGCAGGCCAACCGGAGGAATTCCCGGACTTCACGCGTTTCTACTTCGAGCCGCCGGCGGATGACTCACACGATGTGACGGTCTACGCAACCCTCGATGGACCCAGCATCACCGGCGCCTACCGGTTCCTGATGCGCCGGGACAAAGCCGTGACCATGGAGATCGAGGCGCGACTGTTTCTGCGGCGTGACGTGAACCAACTCGGCATCGCGCCCATCACCTCCATGTATTGGTTTTCGGAAACGACCAAGCCCACCGCCACCGACTGGCGGCCCGAGGTCCACGACTCCGACGGTCTGGCGCTTTGGACCGGAACGGGCGAGCACATCTGGCGGCCGCTCAATGACACCGAGCATGCCGCGACTTCCGCCTTCACTGACAAAGCGCCGCGCGGCTTCGGTTTGCTCCAACGCGATCGCCTCTTCGACCACTACCTCGATGGCGTGCACTACGAGCGACGCCCGAGTCTGTGGGTGGAGCCTCTGGAGGATTGGGGCGAGGGTACGGTGGAGCTCATTGAGCTGCCCACCGACGACGAATTTCACGACAACATCGTCGCCATGTGGGTTCCCAAACAGCCCGCCAAGGCAGGCAACAATCTGCGCCTGCGTTATCGCCTCTACTGGAGCGCGGACGAGCCTCATCCAACGACTCTCGCCCGTTGCAGCGCCACACGGCTGGGTCGCGGCGGCGAGCCCGGCAAGCCACGGCCGCCGGGAGTGCGCAAATTCGTCGTGGAGTTTCTCGGCGGGCCGCTTGCAACACTGCCCTTCGGCGCCAAGCCACAACCGATCCTGACCGCCTCCTCGGGCACGTTTTCTTATGTTTTTACGGAAGCGGTACCCGATGGTGTTCCAGGTCATTGGCGCGCCTCGTTTGACTTCACCGCCGCGGGCCCTGGCGTGGTCGAGATGCGCTTGTACCTGAAGCACGAAGAGCAAACGCTGTCGGAGACCTGGTTGTATCAGTACACGGCCGCGTAGCGGATCAGGTCGGCTGCGGAAGAAGGCCTGCTCAAGGCAGCGCAGACCTGAGCAAAGAAGGCGCTTTCCGGGGGACGCCGCAAGTCCGAGGCGCAGGCAGTCGCCTGCTTCTGATCCGGTGTTGTCCCTGCCGGGCTGCGCCCCCGGGCTAGGCGCCCACGGCCAACCCGCGCGACGCATGCGTCGGGCCCCTATAGGCTCTGGCCCTGTTCCCTACAAGGCAAGCCCCCGGAAAGCGCCTTCTTTGCTCAGGTCTGCGCGCCCACTCGCGTTTTCGTCAATAATCGAGGCTAGCTGCCGTTGAAGGAGCGCGCCGCAATGCACGATTCCATCGCAACAGTCGATCAGGTCAAGAACACCGTCCTCGACCTGGCCATCCGCTTCGGACCACGACTACTGGCTGCCCTGCTGATTCTGTTCGTCGGAGTCCTGGTGAGCCGCTGGGTGACCCGTTGGACGGCGCGCGGCTTGAGCCACATCGAGCTCGAGCCTCCGGTACGCACCTTGTTGGGACGGGTCGCCTGGTTGTTGTGCATGACCTTGTTCGCGATCCTCGCTCTACAGAATCTCGGCGTGGAATTGCTGCCCCTCATAGCAGGGTTGGGAGTCGCCGGGGCCGGCCTCGCGTTGGCCACTCAGGGTGTATTGAGCAACATCGTCGCCGGCCTTTCCATCATCTTCACCAAGCCGTTCCGGGTCGGGGAGTACATTTCGATCGTCGGCGAGGAAGGCACGGTGGAGTCAATCACCCTTTTCAACACGACTCTCGGACACCTCGACCGTTCGCGGGTGGTCATTCCGAACCGCAAGATCACCGGCGAGATACTCCACAACTTCGGACAAGTGCGCCAGCTCGATGTTTCAGTCGGCGTCTCCTACGACACGGACCTCAGCGAGGCCCTCGGACTCGTCGAGGAGGTGCTGCGAAACAACTCGCGCGTTCTGCCCGACCCCGCGCCGATCGTGCGTACCATGCAGCTGGGCGACTGGTCGGTCATCATTGCAGTCAAGCCGTGGGTTAGCGTGCAGGACTATGGCCCGGCTACCGGCGAGGTCAACCGGGCCATCCTGGAGTTATTCCGCAACCGTGGCATCAACATGCCAGTTCCGCAGCGTGAGATCCGCATGATCTCGGACAGCACCGCGAGCCGCTGAAGTTCGCGTCATCCTGCGGCGGCGGGTCGCTCAGTATTTGAGCGACAACGTTGCATACCACTCTGGAGGAGCATTGTATGTCCCGTATACCGTGCCGCCGGCTGCTTGCTCCTGACCCGTAGTGAGGTAGCGGGTATTGCCGACATTCGTGCCTCCTAGAGTCAGGCTCAGCTTATCGTCGGGTGAGCTCAGACTTGTCGAAAGATTCACGACCCCAGCCGCCTTGCGGGCAATCTCCTCGGTATTCTGCACATCGTTGTAGCTCTTGGATGTGTACGTGTAATCGACACCGAATCTCCACGTCGCGCCGTTCGGCAGCGCGAAGTGCATTTCGGGACTCAAATCGTACTTCCAACGAGGCGTCTTCGGCAGGGAAGCTCCGGTCGAAGCCAGTGCCTGCGGGGCGATGAACGTGTAGTAGGCGTCCATGAAGCCCATATTGGCATTGAGGACGAAATGCCTCCCCATCCTCGCCTGCAGCTCAAGCTCAGTGCCCTTGATGGTGGCATTACCCGCGTTCTGGGTGATCGGCGTCGTGCTGATCTGATAGTTGAGTTGGATACCATCATACTTGGACAGAAACGCCGCAACATTGGCGATCAGGTGGTGATCGAGCCATTCGGACTTGAATCCCGCCTCATATGAATTGTCGGTCTCCGGATTGAATGTCGGGGCACTCGGCAGCGGGCCGCCCGGCGTGGCTGGCGGGATCGGGTTCTGCAGGCGCGTCGTCCAACCGCCCGTCTTGAAACCCTTGGAGTACGACAGATAGGCCATCATCTCGGAATTGATATGGTACTGAACCCCCGCGGTCGGGGTGAACTCATTGAAAGACAGGTGATTCTGGCCCACGGGATAGAGCTGTTCCGGATTGGCCGGATTCGGAAAGAAGAGCGCCTGCTGACAAGTAAGGTTCGCGGGCCCCCCGATGAGGGAGGCCGAGGCCTGCGGCGGATAGCAGCCGGAGATCTTGTAGTTGAAGTCATTGAGATCCTGCTGTCCACCCCGGAATTGCTTGCGGTCCTGGGAGTAGCGGCCGCCGAAAGTCAGTCCGAACGCATCCGTCAGCTGGTAATCGAGATGGAAGTAGGCCGCGTCGGAGTCGGTGCGCAGGCTGTTCGGCCCGTCGATCTGCAGCAGTCCTTCGGGGAAGGTTACGTAATCGTGGATGAAGCCGCTTTCCTCGAAGAAATAGAGCCCCCCGACATAGGACAGGCGTGAATCGAACGCTTTACCGATGAGTTGCAGCTCCTGGGAGATCTGCCTCTGGCCTTCGGCGAACGAGCTCTGCAGGATGTCGAGCGGTGAGCCGTCCTGATCCAGATCGCTCTCCCAGTGCAGCTCCCGCCAGCCGCTGATCGACTTCAGCGAAATGGAGTCACTGAGCTTCCAGTCGACAATGACGGCGGTGCCATAACTATCGAGCTTGTCGAAATTCGGGCCTGTGGCATACGTCTTGTCGATATCTCCCGTGATGGCATCGGCGGGCCCGTAGATGAGGCGGTACGTCGCCGGATTGGCGTTCGCATTCCACAGTGGCGTACCAACGACGCCGCGCGGCCCACACACGAGCGGTGCGGTCGGCGACGAACATGATTCCCTGGATGCAGGCGTTATAGATCGCCCCGAGGGCGGCGCCGGGATCAGTGAACTGTCCCGCGGTTCGGATAACCGTACTCGCATAAGCCGGCTCATTCGTATGCGTCCAATCGAACGTCGCGGTAGCGGTGACCGCGTCGGATGCGAGCCACAGGAACTTCGCGCGTGCCGTCTGTTGGTTCTGTCCGCCCTGGGTGTCGAAGGTCTCATTGCCAGAGGCATGAAACACGTTGTCCGGATCAGACACATACGGGACAGGGGAGTGGTATTGAATTCGCTGCTCGAAACCATCCCGTGCCAGCGAGGAGAAGGTGAAGGTCGTGCGCACGGTGTCAGAGAGTGGGATATCGGTGAGCAGCGATACATCGAGACGATGGTAGCTACCGGTGGTGACCTGACCGTCGACAACGAAGTGATCGCCAGGTGTGCGCGTGACGATGCTGATCGCACCGCCGATCGTGTTGCGCCCAAAGAGCGTGCCCTGTGGCCCTTTGAGGATTTCCACACGCTCGACATCGAGCAGATTTTGATTGGCGCCCACGGTGCGCGCGAGGTAGACACCATCGAGATAGACCCCGACTCCGGGGTCGAGATTGAAGGCGAAGTCATCCTGCCCGATGCCGCGGATGGAGGCCGAGAGCACCGAGGAGGATCCTGAGAAGGGCGAGCCCGCGTCGAGATTCACGTTCGGCGCCAGCCGCGACAATGCTGTGATATCCGTGATTCCCTTCTGTTTGAGCATGTTGGACGAAAAGGCCGAGATCGCGATGGGCACATCCTGGACGTTTTGGCTGCGTTTCGTGGCCGTAACCACGACTTCCTGCAGGTCGACCCGGCTGTCGGCGTTGACGGATGCATCCTGAGAGGTAGATGTTGTTTGTTGTGAAGAACTGCCTCCGCGCGGACCTGATTGAAGGGCGTCGTTGTGCGCGATCCGCAGCGCCCCATTGCCTCGATCGTAGTCCGTCGAGTGCGCGGCTGCCGCTGCTGCAGGCGCGGCGGCGACCTTGCGGATGGCTACGGTGTTGTCATCGATCTTCTCGTAGGTAAGGCCACTGTCCGCGAGGATCTCGACGAGCGCCTCCTCGTTCATGAGACTGCCGTGAACGGCTGGAGATTGTTTGTTTCCGGCGTCCTGTGAGAACACCAGAACCTGCAATCCGGTCTGTGCCGCAAGCGCTTTGAGCGCCCCGCCAATGGGCTGCGATTCGATCTTGACATCATGTCGGGCAGTATCTTGAGCGTGAGCGAATGTGCCGCAGATCGAGAGCGCGGCCAGCACTGCACACAAAGGCTTGAGCGTCGCCCGCCGCAACAACGTCCGTGAGCCCGCTACAATGGCGTGATTTTGTTCTGAAATAGCTACCGCGTCAGGCGTGCTGCGCATGTGGTCCCCCCTCGCAAGATGTTATTCGCAACGCGGACTGTCTTTCGTCCCCTACCTTCCATGACGGGTTCCCGAGCAGGCTCGGTCCCCAGTTTTCGGTTACGCAAACCGCGTGGCGGACGCCGGCACGGCGCTCGAGCCCATCGCAAGCGGCAAACAGCTACTACCTTCGCCTGATGACCCAAGCGCCATCAGGCAGTTGAATCACTCGCAGTCCGCCCGCGGCCGAGAGCGCACCAGCGAATGTTTGTGTGCTGTTTGAATCGAAGCTCGCGGTGATGCGCGCATCGCCCAATACAGGCTCTTCAATGACAAAAGGCTGGCGGCTATAGCGGTTGAATTCGGCGATCACATCCGCCAGTGGCGCGTCTTCGAACACGAGCCGGTGCTCCGTCCAGGCAACCGCAACCTTGAGATCGACCGGATGGGGTTGCGGCGGTTTGCTGGTGCGCCCGGCTATCGAGATTTCCTCGCCGGGATTGAGCATCACCGCCTCTGTAGTCTCCCCTGCTGCTGAAGCGTCACGTCCGCTGCGTGCCGCGGGCAGAGTCACCAACACATGCCCCTCGAGCAACGACACGACCGTGGTGCCGTTGCTCACATGAACGTTGAACTGCGTGCCTTTGGCTTCGATCGTGGCCTGGGGCGTGTGCACACGGAAGGGATGCACCGAATCCTTTGCGACCCGGAACAGCGCCTCGCCGTCCTCCAATTGCAGCTCGCGCGCGGTCTTGTCGACCTTGGCGCTCAAATTCGAGCGGGCGTTGAGTTGGATTTGCGAGCCATCGGCCAGGGTCAGCGAGCGTTGTTCACCGATGGCGGTCGTATAGTGCTCGTTATCGAGAAAATCACGGATAGGGCCGGCGAACCACAGACCGATGGCGACCGTGGCCGCCGTTGCCGCGGCCGCGGCGTATAGGAATCGCGCGCCCCGAGGCCTCCTATCGTCCCTCCCACTGGAGGAAACGCGACCTTCTAATGCGCCGCCGCCGGATAGTTGCACCGCGTGGGACACAGCGCTTTGCGCATCCGAGCTCCGCGGCTCGATCACATTCAGGCAGATGACGTTGTCGTTATCATCCTCCCCGGGGAGCTGCAGGCTCGCGAGTTCCTTCTCGACGTCGAGGCTCCTGAACTCAGGCAGGCGCGCAAGCTCCCCCTGTAGCGCGGTCAGGTGCAGAAATTCCTCCACATGCACGGGCGAGCGGCGCAACCAATCGGCAAAGGCCTCCTGCTGCTCGCGGGAGACATCGGCTCCCTGGAGGCTGATGAACCATTCTGCGGCTTCCGCCGCGCCATTCCGATTCGAGTGATTCTTGTTTGAAGCGCTCACGATCGGAAAACCCTCTACAGATCCGCGGGTACTCGCGCGCGCAGCCGCGCGAAGGCGGCCAGCAGGTACCGCTTGATCATTCGGGGCGTGACGTGCATTTTTTCCGCAATTTCCTCGTAGCTCAGGCCCTCGCGGACCTGGAGGACCAATGCCATGCGCACAGGCGCGGAGAGCCGGCTCAATTCGTCGGCAAGCCGCTTGCCGCGCAACGAGAGCTCCATGTCGTGTTCCGGGTCGTCCTGCGACGGCAGGTCATCGAGCACGGCCGACTGGTCATGAAGATGGCTCTGCCGGGCTTTCAACCGCCACTCATGCAGCAGATTCGCCCCGATGCGTAACAGGTAGCTGCGCGGCTGGCGGACCAGATCGAGCCGATCCACGCGCAGCAGGCGCAAATAGACCTCCTGCGCAAGATCCTGTGCATCTGCCCGCGTGGTGGTGCGACGAGCGAGGAACTTAACCAGGTCGTCGTGCCACTCATCCGCCCATGCGGCGATCTGTCGTGACCATTCCGGGGTCGTCATAGAGCCATTTCGACACCTCTCACTGTACATGACAGGTCGGGGCGGCGGTTTGGTCCCCCAAACCTGCAACCCTATGGCGATTGGCGTGCGTCAGGCGGACAGAGCGCGGCTTTCACCGCGGCGCGCTTACGAATTCAGGGAGCCCGCCCACGTTGTCAACAACACAGACCTGCGGCCATTGGTCCCACGCTTCCGGCAGCGACACACCAGTTCGCACAGCGACGAAATGAGTACCGGCCGCCTGGGCCGCTTCGGCGTCAACCCGATGATCGCCAACGTAAAGAGCCTGCGCTCGATCTACCTCCAGTTGGGCGATGGCACGCAACAGCCCCTCCGGATGTGGCTTATGCCGTTGGACGTCTTCCCCGCCAACAATGACATCGACCGCCTCGGACAGTCCTGCCTTGGCCAAAATCTGCTCGATTCGATAGCGAAACTTGGTCGACACGATTGCGAGGCGAATGCCGCGGCCGCGCAGTGCTTCAAGTGCCTGAGGAACTTGCGGGTACACCTGCGTCCAGGCCACCATGACCTCATCAGCACGACTCACGAAGCGCCGCGAATACTCACTCTCCAGGTTCGGATCGCTACGACCGGTGAGCGTCCTGAATGCCTGCGGCAACGTGAGTCCAATCGTACCGCGCACCTGCTGAGCCTCCGCGGGCTCGAATCCCATCGCGACCAGTGCGTGATTTGAGCACTCGACGACCGCAAGGGTCGAATCCGCGAGAGTCAGGTCGAAGTCGAAGACGACGGCTTTGATCGCCATGAGCACACACCAAACAGGGTCTGCGTTGTTTGCTGGGAACGCCCGAACGCGGGCACTTTAACCGCAAGGGAGCGTGCCGCGATAGGGCTCGCCAATCGAGGCGGGGAGCGAGTCAACGTCCAAGCGGTACATTCCGGACACGAGTTTCCGGCCCACGCAGCAGCCGTCCGAGCAAGAGGAGCAGGTCGCGCCCGAAGCGTTCCATAGTCGCGCAGCAGAAGCGGTTGAGGGGAAAATAGATCTCCCCGCGAATCTCCTCTGCGGTGTCATACAGCAATACCATGGGCTCGTTGTCTCGATCGAGTGTCTGCAGCATGGGATGTCGAAAAGCAACGGGCGTTGAGGTGATAGACGCGTCACGGCTCAATGAGTCATCCAGATCGCTGCGTGGCTCCTGGGGCATCCAGTTGAAAGCCGGATTGCGCGCGAATTCCGGCCGAGGCAGCTGCGACTCCATATAGGAAAAGTCGCCGTGCTCGTCTGCCGCGCAGTATTCCTGCATGACCTGCTGCATCAGATCGATGAAGCTGTCGCTTTCGCGCAGCTCTATACGCAGGAAGAGTGGGTAAGCCAAGTAGCCGATCGTGCTCTGCAGTTGCGAGTTACCTCTGCCGCCGGACTCGTACTGCACGCCGACGTCCGACTCGTCGCACCAACGCGCGACAGCTGCTATATACGCGCTGAAGACACACATCGCCGGGGTCGTCCGCCGCAGCCGGGATGTTTCGATCAGTTCCGCCTTCAGCGCTTTGCCGATGCGAAGCGGTACGGTGGCCCAGCCTACGGCATCTTTGTCGGCCGTCGGATCACCAGGAAAACGAGTACGGGGGCGCCCCGCGAAGCGCTCATGCCAGTACGCCCCGTGCTTCGTGTCCCATGACCGCATCAGGTTTCTTTGCCACAGGACGTAGTCGGAGAATTGCAGCCCCGCGGGCTCGGGAAACGCCGGCAAGCCGTGCAACATTCGTGTGTAGGCTCCAAAGAGGTCCGACAGCAGAATATTGAGGGAGATCCCGTCGCCGATCAGGTGGTCCATCGCTACCGCGAGAACGTGCTCGTCCGGACCGATGAGCACCAGCCGAATCTCCCAAAGTGGATCGCGGGCCACATCGATGGGGTCGATAATGAGTGTTTCGAGAGCACGCTGGAGCTGCGCCTCGCGCAGCTCCACGGGCCGTTTTGACAAATCCAGGACCTGCAACTCGTAGGGACCCGGCTTGCGGAGCTCCTGTGTCAGGGTGCCCTCGTGACAGACTATTCGAATCCGCAGCGCCTCATGCCGTTGGATAGTCTCTGCGATGGTTCGGCACAGCACGTCGACTTTCAAATGACCTTGAAGGCGAAAGGCGCACGCGAGCTGACGGAAGCTCGGACGCTCACCGAGTTTGTAGAGATTCCAGTGCGCGAGCTGTGAGAAAGAGAGCGGAAATCGCTCGAGCTTGGCGAGCAGCTCGGCAGCTCGCTGCGCGCTGGGGAGCGCCCGCGGAATTCCCGTTTGCAGAAGTGCCACGAGGCCGTTACGAGCGGCTCTGAGCGCGTCGAGATCTTCCGGAGTCAGAGCGCCTTTGGGGGCCCGATAGCGCAGCTGCCCCTGCTCGGACCAGAATCGGACGCCTTTTGAGTGGAAGTGACTCAACAAATCGGTTGTTCCGTGAAATGTGCTCACGAGCCTCTCCATGGCCACGGTTTACAGACAAATTACACAGCGAGTCGCGCAAGCGCGTCCTACAGAACACCCGCCTCGAATTCCATTGAGCTTTCCGTGCTATCGCATGTAGCACGTAGACTATCGATGGCAACAGCCATTTGCCTCAGAGTGGGATGTTTGAAGGCGGCGGCTACCGAGAGCGACATCGCAAAGCGGTCGGCCACCTTCACATTCAATCGCATGACGTGAAGCGAGTGTCCGCCGAGCTCGAAGAAGTTATCCAGTCGCGAGACACGCTGCACGCGCAGGATCTCCTGCCAGATCCGGGCGAGAGCTTGCTCGGTCTCCCCTTGCGGGGCCTCATAAGTGCGTGCGCTATGGGTACTCTGCGCTGGAGCCGGCAGCGCGCCACGATCCAGCTTGCCGTTCGGGCTCAAGGGCAGCTGCTCGAGAACGACGAAGACCGCCGGCAACATGTGCTCCGGGAGCACCGTTTTCAGATGCGCCCGCAGCACTTCGGTATCGACCGCCGGCTCGCCGTGCGGGGTCAGATACGCCACCAGACGCTTGTCTCCCGCAACGTCCTCGCGGGCGATCACCACGGCGTCCTTCACACTCGGGTGCTGTTGCAGTTGCGCGGCGATCTCGCCCAACTCGATGCGGAAGCCACGCAATTTCACCTGGTCATCGTTGCGACCCAGGTACTCCAGCGTGCCCTCCTCGCGCCACCTGCCCAGATCTCCGCTGCGATACATCCGGGCGGCGGGATCCGAGCTGAAGGGATCTTGGAGGAAGCGCTGCGCGGTGAGCTCGGCACGGTGCAAATAGCCACACGCCACCCCTACTCCGCCGATATAGATTTCCCCGGCCACACCCGCGGGGACGGGCTTGCGTTGTGCGTCCAGCACGTAGATCTGCGTGTTGGCAATGGGACGGCCGATGCTGGGCAAGGCCGGCCACTGGCGCGGCTCTGCGTGCAAGGTGAGTGCCGTAACAACATGGGTCTCGGTGGGTCCATAGTGGTTGTGGAGCTGACACCCCGGGAGCTGCTCGAAGAGATGCACGATCTGCGGGGTAATGCGCAATGGCTCACCGGCGGTAGCGACGTGCCGCAGGCTCAGCGGGACCTGGGCATTGCCCCAGCACTCGGCCAGGCTCTGCAACATCAGTGGGGGGAGGAACAGCCGGTGAACATTCTGTTGGCTCAACAGTTGCGTGAGTGCGCGAGGATCGCGCCGGACCCATTCATCCAGCAGCACCAGGGTGCCGCCGGAGCACAGAGTGGAGAGGGTCTCCTGGAAGGCCACATCGAAGCCCAGGGCCGCAAACTGTAGCGTGCGTTGCCCCTGCTGCGCGCCAAAGGGTATGCGGTGCCACTGCAGCAGGTTGACCATCGAGGTATGCGCCATGGCGGTGCCTTTGGGGCGGCCGGTGGAGCCGGAGGTGTAGATCACATAGACCGGATGTCGGGGGGAGAGTCCCAACTCGGCCGGCGCGAGGTTCTCCCCGACATAGTGCGCGATCTTTTCCAGATGGGTATCCAGAGCGAGCCGCTCAGCGTCACCCGGCGGCAACACCCCCTGAAGCTCGTGCTGGAGCAGGATGACCCGGGGGGCGGCATCCTGGAGCATGTGTTGCAGCCGCTCGGGAGGATAGCTGGGATCCAACGGCACGTAGGCAGCGCCTGCTTTGAGGCTCGCCAGCAGGCCAATGACCATCTCGGGGCTGCGCTCGGTGCAGATGCCGACGAGCTGCTCGGGACCCACGCCCTGGTTGAGCAGGTAGCGGGCCAGTTGATTGGCTTTGCGGTTGAGCTCGGCATACGTGAGGGAGCGCTCCCCGTGCACGACGGCGAGCGCGGTGGGAGCCAGCAGTGCCTGCTCCTCGAAGAGCTCGTGGACGAGCTTCTCGCGCGAGTAGTCGAGCTGGGTTGCATTGAGCGTACGCAGCAGGTGCTGCCGCTCCGGCTCCGGGAGCACCTCCAGGGCAAGCGCCGGGGTCTCGGGGGCGAGCTCCAGAGCCTGCACCAAGGAGCGCACCGCGCTTTGCACGTAGCCCAACAATCGCCGCGGATCGATGCGACGGTCCGTGTCCATCACCAAACCAAAGCCCTCTCCCAGATCGTCAACCGACAGGGTGATGGGATAGTTGGTGCGTGCCTGCGCCATCAGCAACTGCACTCCAGGCGCGCTGCCGAGCTGCGAACCTAGATCCACGGCGCTATGCCGATAATTCAACAACGTGCTGAACAGAGGTGTAGAGGCCGGCACACGACTGCAGCTCTGCGCGACCGCGAGCGAGGCTTGCTCGTGCGTCAGCAGCTCCACCAGATCCTGTTGGCTGCGCTGGACACACTCCTGCGCTGTGAGATCTTCCAGCGTCAACCGCATCGGCAAGGTATTGATAAACAACCCCAACATGCGGCTCGACTCGGCAGTACTCTGGAGCCTGCCTAGAAGCACACTCCCGAATACCACATCGTTGCGCCCGGTAGTGCAAGCGAGGATCAGGCCCCACGCCGCATGAAACACAGTCGCGGGACTGACATTGAGGCGTCTTGCCTGCGCACGCAGGCGCTCCCCCAGTGCTGGCTCGATGTGACCGTGAGCTTCTTCTATGTTGCTACCGTCTGCGTGGACGTCCAGCAGCCCGAAAGGCGCCGTCGGGGAATCGACGTCGGCAAGCTTCCTGCGGAAAAAGACCTCGGCGTCATGCGCTCGAGCGTGCTGCAGAACCTGCGCTACGTGTTGTCGATACGGTTGCGGCTCGGGCAATTCGGCCCCACGTCCATTGATATAGGTCATCACCTCGGTGAGGAGCGTATCCAACGATTTGTAGTCGCATGCCAGGTGATGGATGCGCAACAGCGCATACCAATGATCGTTCGAGGTATCTGTAGCTGTCTCGAGTTGCAAGAGTGGCGCACGCTGCAGATGCATCTTCTGTCGCCACGGCTGCATTCCCTCCTTGATTTGCTCCAGTGCGCGTCCCGGACTCACTGGACGTTGCTCTATGGACAGGACGGCACGGCGATAGACGACTTGAACTGGCCTGGGTAGATGCTCCCAGAGTACCGCGCTGCGCAGCACGTCGTGTCGAGCGATCACGAACTGCAACGCCGAGATGAAGGAGTCGAGCTTCTCGCGCGAGGACAGTGTGAAGAGCATCGGCAGAACGTAAGGATCACCGCCGTCCTCGATCAGGAGGTGATGGAACAGAATTCCCTCCTGCAACGGCGCCAGCGGATAGACATCTTGAATGTTCGCAGCCCCTCCGGGCACGGCGCGCACGATAATCGCAATCTGCTCGGGCTGAAGCTCGACGAGCGGGAGCATCTCGGGGGTAATCTCCTCACACTCGGGCGGGATCAGACTGCCGGTGTCCGTGACGTCCGCCACGGAGTTTCCCTGCACCACGGTCGCCAGCTCCGCAAGATTGGCGCTCGCATACACGCCGCGCACCTCGGCGGTCAGTCCGATGCGACGCAGACGGTCCAACATCCGAACGATCAGCAACGAGTGGCCACCCAGCTCGAAGAAGTTGTCACGCCGACCGATGCGCTCCACTCGCAACAGCTCACGCCAGATGCCCGCGAGGGTTTGCTCCAGCTCGCCCACAGGTGCTTCATAGACTCGGGTCGCGAAGGCGCCGAGCTCGGGGCTGGGGAGCGCCTTCCGATCCAACTTGCCGTTCGAGGTCAGCGGCATCTGGGTGAGCGTCACAAAGGCGCTCGGGATCATGTACTCGGGGAGGGCTGCCTTGAGATGGGCGCGCAAGTCCTCGGCCGCCACCGGCGCCCCGGCTGGGACAACATAGGCGACCAGGCGCCTCTCGCCCGGAACCTCCTCACGTGCGATGACGGCCACCTCCTTGGCAGTCTCGAGCCGCAGGAGTTGCGCCTCGATCTCACCCAGCTCGATACGAAAGCCGCGCACCTTGACTTGGTCATCGTTGCGGCCCACGTATTCGAGCGTTCCGTCCGCTCGCCAACGACCCAGGTCACCGGTTTTGTACAACCGTCCGGGCCATGGCAGCCACAGTGGGTTGGAAATGAATCGCTCAGTGGTCAGCTCGGGTCGATTCAGGTAGCCGCGAGCAAGACCAGCGCCGCCGATGTAGATCTCCCCGATGGCGCCCCGCGGGACCAGCTGGCGACTGCTATCCAGGAGGTAGACTTGAGTGTTGTCCACGGGGCGACCGATCGAGGCCACAAACCCCTGCGCGCGGCTCATGGGCAACCACGTCGAATAGGTGGTGGTCTCGGACGGTCCGTATAAGTTCCAGACCTCCTCGACCGAGGTCTCCACGAAAATGCGCTTGACCAAATCCTCCTTCAAAGGCTCTCCGGCCAGACTGATGACCCGCGTGGCTGCAGGCACCGCGCGCTCGTCGAGTACAGCACGAATGGCCGAAGGCACGGTGTTGATGAGCGTGACGGCAGCCGGATCGTCTTTGATCGCCAACGCATTCGGGACGATCCGTACCGCGCCACCGCAAGCCAACGGCACGAAACACTCATACACGGCGAGGTCGAAATTGAGCGAGGTGGACTGCAACGTTTTCCCGAAGACCTCGGGCGCGGTCACACTGAGCGCCCATTGGATCAGGTTCGAGGTATTGCGGTGCTCGATCGCCACGCCCTTAGGGAGGCCGGTCGAGCCGGAGGTATAGATGATGTAGGCCAGGTTGTCGGATTTGAGACCCAACTGATGCGGATCAGGATTGGTCGTCCTCTGACAGCCTATCTGTACGGCGTCCCGCTCCAGCAAAACGATCTTCGCATGGGTCAGCGGCAGCTTCGCGACCAGCGCTGCGTGGCTCAGCAGCGCCTGGGGCGCCGCATCGCTCAACATGTGCCGCAGCCGCTCGAGCGGATAACCCGGATCCAGCGGCACGTAAGCGGCACCGGCTTTTAAGGTTGCCAGAATCCCCACCAACATATCGATACCGCGGGTCAGGCAGATTCCGACCAGCTGGCCCGGGGTGACCGCGCTTGCGATCAGGTGCCACGCCAGCCGGTTCGCCCGCTCATTGAGCTCACGATAGTTAAGGGACTGCTCTGCGCAACTTGCCGCCAGGGCATCAGGCGTGCGCGCCACCTGCTCTTCGAAAAGCTGATGGATCAGCTTCTGTGGATGAGCGACAGCGGTGGCGTTGAATTGCTGGACGAGCTCCTCCCATTGGCTCCTTGGCAGAATGGAAAGCTCGCCGATACGGCGCGTGGGACTTTCGAGGAGTTGTTGCAGAGTCTCGACGAAGCAGCCGAACCAGCGCTCGAGAGTCGACCGATCGAACAGGTCGGTCGCGTAATTCAACACGCCTTGGATCTGGTCGGCACGCTCCTCGAGCGACAAGGTCAGATCGAACTTTGCGGTCTCAATGAGCTCCTCTTCCATCTCAGCCGTCAAGTCAGTGGCGCGCAACGTCCCCGCTGGTGCGTTCTGCAACGCCAGCATGACCTGAAAAAGCGGACTGCGGTCGAGTCGGCGCTCGGGCTGAATCGTCTCGACGATCTTCTCGAACGGAACATCCTGGTGAGTGTAAGCTTCCAGGGTGCTCGATTTGATGCGCTCGAGAAACTCCTGCACGGTCAGATCGGGTCGGACCTCGGCGCGCAACACGAGTGCGTTCACGAAAAGACCGATCAAGCCTTCGAGCTCGGGCCGCCCGCGGTTCGCGACGGGAGTGCCGATCACAAGGTCCTGCTGCCCACTCAAGCGCGCGAGGACAATCGCCCACGCCCCGTAGAGCAGCATGAACAACGTCAGACCTCGCTGTTGCGCCAGCCGTTTGACACGGGCCGTCAACGTTGCGTCGAGGCACACCGGCAGATTCTCGCCCCGGTAGCTCTGCACCGCCGGACGCGGCCGATCAGTCGGGAGATCCAGCTGTGGTGGAGCGCCTGAGAGCCGCTCACGCCAGTACGCCAGGTGGTTTTCGCCGGGCGCACCTTGCAGCGTGTTGCTTTGCCACAGTGCATAGTCGGCATATTGGATTGCCAACGCTCTCAGTTGCGGGGTGGCACCCTCCCGATACGCACTGTAGAGCTGCGCAAGCTCCTCGATCAAAATACCGATCGACCAGCCGTCGCTGATGATGTGATGCATCGTGATGAGCAGCATGTGCTCGCGAGGCTGCAGGCAGAGCAATCTGCCGCGAATGAGAGGAGCACGGCGCAGGTCGAAGCGCACCTGGGCCTCTTGCCTGCGCTGCAGTTGGATCCGCTCCTCGCGCGGCTGCGCTTCGCCGTCGCTCAAATCGATGCGTTGCAAGGGAAAACTGGCGTGCACCGAGATCTCCTGGCGTGGCGTGCCGTCTTCACAAATGAATCCGGTACGCAGCGTCTCGTGCCGTTCGATCATTGCATCCAATGCCTGTTGCAGTGCCTCGTAATCCAACACGCCGTGCAGGCGCAGCGCAATCGGGATGTGGTAGGCGCTGCTGCCGCCCTCCAACTGATCGACAAACCACATTCGCTGCTGTGCCGCGGAGGCGCGCAGCCGCTGCGGCTCGCCGCTCACCGGGCGAGGACGGGCCGTGATCTTGAACCGCATCAGTTGCGCTTTCTGGCTCGAGAGCGCTGCAATGTCCGCGCCGCCGTCGGCCAGTCCTTGAAGAAACTGCTCCTGGCGGCACTTTTCAACACGCACGGCCAGTTCGCGCAGGATTGGATAATAGAACAGGACCGGCATGGGCAACTCGACCGCAATCTCCGCTTGGATGCGTACCAGCAGTTGCATCGCCAGTAGCGAGTGTCCGCCGAGCTCGAAGAAGTTATCCAGTCGCGAGACACGCTGCACGCGCAGGATCTCCTGCCAGATCCGGGCGAGAGCTTGCTCGGTCTCCCCTTGCGGGGCCTCATAAGTGCGTGCGCTATGGGTACTCTGCGCTGGAGCCGGCAGCGCGCCACGATCCAGCTTGCCGTTCGGGCTCAAGGGCAGCTGCTCGAGAACGACGAAGACCGCCGGCAACATGTGCTCCGGGAGCACCGTTTTCAGATGCGCCCGCAGCACTTCGGTATCGACCGCCGGCTCGCCGTGCGGGGTCAGATACGCCACCAGACGCTTGTCTCCCGCAACGTCCTCGCGGGCGATCACCACGGCGTCCTTCACACTCGGGTGCTGTTGCAGTTGCGCGGCGATCTCGCCCAACTCGATGCGGAAGCCACGCAATTTCACCTGGTCATCGTTGCGACCCAGGTACTCCAGCGTGCCCTCCTCGCGCCACCTGCCCAGATCTCCGCTGCGATACATCCGGGCGGCGGGATCCGAGCTGAAGGGATCTTGGAGGAAGCGCTGCGCGGTGAGCTCGGCACGGTGCAAATAGCCACACGCCACCCCTACTCCGCCGATATAGATTTCCCCGGCCACACCCGCGGGGACGGGCTTGCGTTGTGCGTCCAGCACGTAGATCTGCGTGTTGGCAATGGGACGGCCGATGCTGGGCAAGGCCGGCCACTGGCGCGGCTCTGCGTGCAAGGTGAGTGCCGTAACAACATGGGTCTCGGTGGGTCCATAGTGGTTGTGGAGCTGACACCCCGGGAGCTGCTCGAAGAGATGCACGATCTGCGGGGTAATGCGCAATGGCTCACCGGCGGTAGCGACGTGCCGCAGGCTCAGCGGGACCTGGGCATTGCCCCAGCACTCGGCCAGGCTCTGCAACATCAGTGGGGGGAGGAACAGCCGGTGAACATTCTGTTGGCTCAACAGTTGCGTGAGTGCGCGAGGATCGCGCCGGACCCATTCATCCAGCAGCACCAGGGTGCCGCCGGAGCACAGAGTGGAGAGGGTCTCCTGGAAGGCCACATCGAAGCCCAGGGCCGCAAACTGTAGCGTGCGTTGCCCCTGCTGCGCGCCAAAGGGTATGCGGTGCCACTGCAGCAGGTTGACCATCGAGGTATGCGCCATGGCGGTGCCTTTGGGGCGGCCGGTGGAGCCGGAGGTGTAGATCACATAGACCGGATGTCGGGGGGAGAGTCCCAACTCGGCCGGCGCGAGGTTCTCCCCGACATAGTGCGCGATCTTTTCCAGATGGGTATCCAGAGCGAGCCGCTCAGCGTCACCCGGCGGCAACACCCCCTGAAGCTCGTGCTGGAGCAGGATGACCCGGGGGGCGGCATCCTGGAGCATGTGTTGCAGCCGCTCGGGAGGATAGCTGGGATCCAACGGCACGTAGGCAGCGCCTGCTTTGAGGCTCGCCAGCAGGCCAATGACCATCTCGGGGCTGCGCTCGGTGCAGATGCCGACGAGCTGCTCGGGACCCACGCCCTGGTTGAGCAGGTAGCGGGCCAGTTGATTGGCTTTGCGGTTGAGCTCGGCATACGTGAGGGAGCGCTCCCCGTGCACGACGGCGAGCGCGGTGGGAGCCAGCAGTGCCTGCTCCTCGAAGAGCTCGTGGACGAGCTTCTCGCGCGAGTAGTCGAGCTGGGTTGCATTGAGCGTACGCAGCAGGTGCTGCCGCTCCGGCTCCGGGAGCACCTCCAGGGCAAGCGCCGGGGTCTCGGGGGCGAGCTCCAGAGCCTGCACCAAGGAGCGCACCGCGCTTTGCACGTAGCCCAACAATCGCCGCGGATCGATGCGACGGTCCGTGTCCATCACCAAACCAAAGCCCTCTCCCAGATCGTCAACCGACAGGGTGATGGGATAGTTGGTGAGATCCCGACGCTGCAGCAACCGGATCCCGTCGGCCTTTTCCCACAGCGCCGCGGCGCTGGAGGTGGCGTGACGGTAGTTCAGCAGGGTACTAAAAAGCGCCGTAGAGGCCGGCACGCCACTGCAGCTTTGCGCGAGCGCGAGCGAGGCCTGCTCATGGTTCAAAAGCTCCATCAACTCGGTAGCGGTTGCGCGGACCAGTCCCTCCGACGTGAGCTGCTGCAACCCGATACGCAGCGGCAGGGTGTTGATCAGCATCCCCACCATACCCTGGGTCTCGGTGGCGCCATGAAGCCGGCCCAACAAGACCGTACCGAAGACCACATCCTCGCGCGCACTCGTGGCAGAGACGACCAACGCCCAGGCCGCATGGAACAACACAGCCGGGCTTACTCCAGCACGGCGCGCCTGGGTGCGCAGGCGTTGCGACCAAGTGATGTCGATCTCTGCCTGCGCTTGCGCCGTACCGAAACCGTTGCCGCGGGTATCGCGTATTTCGAACGGAGCCGTCGGCTCCGTGACGTCGCTCAATTTTCCGCGGAAGAACTCCGCCGCCGCGTGCGTCGCGGCGTACGCGAGAGCCTGGGCAACGTGATGACGGTATGGAACAGGCGCAGCTTTGGGCTCGGTTACGCCGTTCAGATCCGCGACGATCTCGGAGATGATGATCTCCTGAGATGTGTTGTCGCCAATGATGTGGTGCAGCCGAAGCAAGGCGTACCATTGGTCGCCGGCCGACGGATCCTCTGCGAGTCGCAAGCGCACCAGGGGAGCCTCGCGGACATCCACCTTCTGCTCTTCGGGCTCGAGCCAGCGTGCGACCTGCTCCGCGGTGCCGGCACCGCGCCCCAAGGTCACAGTTTCGATAGGCAGCTGTGCCTGCCGGTGAACGACCTGAACCGGTCTGCGCAAGTCTTCCCAGAGAATAGCGGTGCGCAAGACGTCATGTCTTTCAATAGTCTTTTGCAGGGCGGCGGCCAGCTCCATTGCGCGCTTGTATGAGGAGACGACAAGCAAGATCGCCGCGACGTATGCATCGCCTTGCGCACAACCGAGGAGGTGGTGGAACAGGATGCCCTCCTGCAGCGGTGCCAGCGGATAGATATCCTGGATGTTTACTGCTCCTCCAGGGACCGTGCGCGCAATGCGCTTGATCTGCTCGGCGCTCAGGTCCACGAGGGGCAGCATCTGGGGTGTAATGACAGTGGTGCCGCTCGGAATGCCGCTCGGCAACGACAAATTCTCCGCAACGCCGACATGGCGAGTCTTCAGGTACTCCCCCAGGGAGGCAACCGTCGAATTGGTGTAGAGGCCGCGCACGTCCGCGGCGAGTCCGATCCGTCGCAATCGGTCCATCAGTTTCGCGATCAACAGCGAGTGTCCGCCGAGCTCAAAGAAGTTGTCATGACGCCCAACTCGCTCGACACCCAACAGCTCTTGCCATAGCCCGACCACCGTTTGCTCCAGCTCGCCGCATGGCGGCTCGAACGCTGGCGCGTTTCGCGGGGCGAGTTGGGGCGCCGGGAGCTTGTTCCGATCGAGCTTGCCGTTGGGACTCAGCGGAAAGCGCTCCAGCGTCACAAACGCCGTGGGCACCATGTATTCCGGCAGCACGGTATGTAGATGCGAGCGGCAGTGTTCGATGAGAGTGAGCTCGTCATTGCCAACGCGGGCGGCCGGCAGGATGTAGGCCACCAACCGCTTCTCACCTTGCCGGTCCTCTCGCGCAAGGACCGCCGCCTCTTTGATGCCCGGGTAACGTGTGAGCTGCGCCTCGATCTCACCGAGTTCGATGCGCAGGCCGCGGATCTTGACCTGAAAATCGTTGCGGCCGAGATATTCGAGCGCCCCATCCGGGCGCCACCTGCCGAGGTCGCCGGTGCGATACATGCGCGCGGCCGCCGTCGCGCTAAAGGGGTCCGGCAGAAAGCGGGCCCGGGTGAGATCGGGTTTGTTGAGATACCCTCGACCCACGCCAACCCCACCAATGAAGATCTCCCCGACCGCCCCGATTGTCACCGGTTGTCCACGACGATCCAGGACATACATTCGGATGTTGGTGATCGGATGGCCAATCGGGACGCGCGCACCCTGATCGTCGGCGCGGCACTCCCAAGCGGTGACGTCCACGGCAGCCTCCGTCGGGCCATACAGGTTAGACAGGCGTACGTGAGGGAGACACTCAAAGCAACGCCCTTGAAGTGCGGCGGACAATTCCTCGCCACTGCAAACGACGTGGCGCAGCGTCGGATGCTCAGCCAGCGGCTGTTGGTCCAGGAAGACCTGCAACATGGAGGGGACGAAATGCAGCGTTGTGATGCCGCTGCTCCTGATCAGCTCGCTGAGGTAGTGAGGATCTTTATGGCCTTCCGGACGGGCCACCACCAGGCGGGCCCCAGTGGCCAGAGTCCAGAAGAATTCCCAAACCGAGACGTCGAAGCTGAATGGCGTCTTCTGCAAGACACGGTCGGCGGCGCTCAGACCATACGCCGACTGCATCCAGAGCAGTCGATTGACCACGCCGCGGTGCTCATTCATGGCTCCCTGCGGCTGGCCTGTCGAGCCGGAAGTATAAATGACATACGCCAGGTGATCGGGACGCAACCCGAGCGAGGCCGGCGAAAAACTCTCCTCGGAATGCCGGGCAATGGCTGGCCAATCGAGATCGAGCGTAAGAATCTCGCCGTGGGTTGCAGGCAAGCTCGTTTTCAGATGCTGTTGGGTTAACACCACCTGCGGCGCCGCATCCGTGAGCATGTAGGCGACCCGCTCGGTGGGGTACGATGGATCGACAGGAACATAGGCGCCGCCCGCCTTGAGGATTCCCATCAGACCGAGCACCATTTCGAGGCTGCGTTCCATGTAGAGGGCAACTCGGGAATCCGGGCCGACTCCGCGGCTGCGCAGGTGGCGCGCCAGCTGGTTGGCCCGCCCATTCAAATCAGCATAGGTGAGTGTCTTGCTTTCAAATTCGACCGCAACCGCCGCCGGGGTCCTCGCGGCCTGCGCTTCGAAGAGACCGTGAACCCATTGCGCCTCGTTCGCCCAGATCGCCTGCGTCGCGTTGAATCCCTCCAGAACCAAACGACGCGCCTCATCAGACACGAGCGGTAGTTTGCTGACCGCAACCTGTGAGTCCGCCAGCAACCCATTCAGAAGCGCCCGGAAGCCATCGGTCCACCTTTCAATGGTGTCTCGGTCGAACAAGTCCGTTGCGTAGTTCAGGTAACCATCGATACCGTTGTTGGACTCCCGCAGCGACAGCAGCAGGTCGAATTGCGCGCTCCGCAAGGGGACCTCTTCCTCGAAAAACGCCAGACCCGGAACCTCGACCCTGTGGTGTGGCGAGTTGTGCAGGACGAACATCACCTGAAAGATAGGGCTGTAGCTCAAACTGCGCACGGGCCGTACTGCATCGACGACCTGCTCGAACGGCGCCTCATGATGGGCCAACGCACCCACGAAGGCCGTCTTTACGGCGCCGAGCAGCTCGGCGACCGATGGATCATCCTCGAGGCGCACCCGCACGGCGAGTGTGTTGACGAAGTAGCCGACCAGCCCCTCGAGCTGCGGATGGTTGCGGTTGGCCACCGGGATTGCGCTGACAATATCCTCTTGAGCGCTGAGCCGCGAAAGCAGGATCGTCCACACCGCATACAGCGTCATGGCGAGCGTGACATCGAAACGGCGGGCAAACGCTCTCAAGTTAGCCACGAGCTCGGGCTCGAGCCGCAGCGGGAAACTCTCGCCGCGGTAGCTCTGAATGGCCGGACGAGGACGGACGGTCGGCAGCTCGAGCAGCGCCGGAGCGCCCTGAAGCTGCTCCTTCCAGTAACTCAGTTTAGTCTGCAGTGCTTCCGGAGTGAGTGCCTCACGTTGCCAGCTGGCGTAGTCACCGTACTGCACTGATGCAGTCGCAAGTGTGTTGGGCACATGGTCGCGGCCTGCTTCGTACACTGCGGCGAGCTCGCGGACCAGCAGGCTGCGCGACCAGTCATCGCAGATGATATGGTGCATGCAGACCTGCAAGACGTGCTCGCTCGGCCCCAATCGCAACAACTGACTGCGGAAAAGCGGCCCGCTGCCCAGATCGAATGGTACTTCGAGCTGCTCGCGCAGCTGTTCGGCCTTGCGCGACTTCGCGTCTTGCGAGTCTGAGGCGGTCAGGTCCACCAGAGGCAGCGGCCACTGGCCCACAGCGGCGATTTGTTGTGTAGGCACTCCATCGAGCGTGACAAATGTCGTACGTAAAATCTCGTGCCGACTCACCAGCGCTTCCAAGGCCTCCTGCAGTGTCGGGAGACTCAACTCGCCATGCAGTCTCACGGCCAGAGGCACCTGATACGCCTTGCTGCCTTCGAGCTGATCGATGAACCATAGGCGTTGCTGTGCCCAGGAGAGTGGTACAGGCCGTGATCGGTCCGCCAACGGGATGCTCGAGCCGCGACCGCGAGAGCCGGCCTCTATCAGGGTGGCCATCTCCGACAGCGCGGGCCTTTCGAAGAATTCGTGGAGTGAAAGCTCCGCACCCAGGTTGGCTCCGATACGTGAGATGACCTGTACCGCCAGCAGGGAGTCTCCGCCCAGATCGAAGAAATCCGCGGTAGCGCTCACACGAGGCAAACCAAGGACTTCACACCATATTGCGGCGATGGCCTCCTGCGTCGGCGTGCGCGGCGGAATGTAAGGCGCGGCCGGATCGTCAGTCACCGTGGGCGCCGTTTGCGCAGACAGCGATTCCCGGCGGCTCAGCTCACGAGTGATGTCAGCAATGCGAGAGAGTCGAAATGCCGCCTCATGCCAGCCGCCGGTGAACCGGGCCTGCGCGTCACGCGCTTGCGCGGACTTGTCGCTCGCGGCGCTCTCACCGCCGTCTACTTGTTCCGCCGAGAACACAGGCCGCAAAGAGATTGCGTAGTCGGTCGGCACCGCAAAGAGCGTTTCCGCGTCGCTATCGCTCGTTTCAGAGGGCGCCTGAAACTGCTGGACGGATTGCGTCAGGAAGTCGCGCGCGGGGGCGTTCCGTTGAGTCTTCCTATAGATCAGCGCCACCGTTGGGACGGCACTGTGCTGCGCGAGCCGACCAAGGTGCCTGACCATTGCATACTCCACCCCTCTGCCGAGCATCCGGCAACTCACTAGAAAAGTGTCTACCTCGAGGACTGACAGCCTGGGACGCAGCAACAGCACACCCACTAACCCGTAGTCGCCGAATCGATCGCGAACGTGAATCACGAGGCAGCGAAGCTGGCCAGAGGAGCATAGCGCCTCGATCTCGCCAGCGCGGCGGCGCCGGCCTGTGAGGTTGAACTGGTTAGTGCGCTGAACCAACTCGGCAACCCGCGGCAGCTGCGTGGCTTGCATCTCGGTGATATCGACTTTCAGCTCCAGAGAGTGAATGAAGTCTTCGAGGCTCGCGGCCTGCTTGGAGGCCGTCTGGCGCAAACGGTTCTCCTTGTACTGCGCCGTGCGCCGCCTCGCCTCCTCGGTGACGCCCACTCGATCGAAGGCCCAGACATGAGAGCAGAAATGGGCGATGGCTTGCGCGGATTCGGGAAACTGCAGTGTCAGGACAGCCGGGGTTCCCTTGCGGACCTCGGCGCATTCCATGGCGCTGTCGTCCACGAAGACGAACGCATCCAGCCCCAGACTAAGCTCCTCTGCCAGCGAGCGCAGGTTGGCGGACTTGGGCTCCCAGTTGATGCGCGAGGCGATGAGGTGTTCCTCGCGAAGGCGCATCTCGGGCCGGGTGCGAAAGACCGCTTGCACGTCCTCAATGTTGTTCTTACTGCAAAGACACAGGAGAACTCCGGCATCGTGTTGGCGTACCAACAGATCTTGAAAGGCGAGGTGCGCGGCTGTTAATTCGACACCCCCGGGTCCATCCTCGCCGCAGATTCCCTGCCAAAGCGTATTGTCGCAGTCGACTGCGACCGCCTTGTAACCAGGCTTGCTCAGTGCGGTAATTCGCCGCGCCAATTGGGTGGCCATGGCGGTGAAGTAGTCGTTTGTGAAAGGAATGTGACCGATTCGGTCGGAGCGCTCATCTTCGTAGTCCGCGAGCGGATAAAGCGGCGCCAGCTCGGCGTGCGTCGCACAGTGCACGTTCGCCAAAGACGCTACTCGAGCGCACACGACAGCCTCGGTCCGCGCGAGAAGCTCCTGATAGGTGGCGGACAAGTTCCTGGATGTAGGGCAAAGGAACAGCAGCAGCGGCACGCTGGTGCGCTGCTGCAAGCTCTCGATCCCAGCCACGAGATCGTCCGCGCTCCGGTCCAGATGCGCAGCGTTCTCATCGAACTGATGGCTGCAGAGCCGGTCACGGACCCAATCCTGGAGCCTCACGACCAGGACGTTAAATCCGCTACTATTGCCGGCGAACGCACTCTGCGGACTCAACAACAACTGCATCACTTGCGCGTACGGCGCAAGCTCGACTCGCGCTGCAATGTCCAGGGTTTCGAGCCAGAAGCCGAGGGGGCGAGTCAGCGGGTCGACGGTAAAAGTCGAGGCAACGACGATGGTCGACGTGTGTTGTGAGGTCGATTTGCTGTCGGGATTTCGTGACGATCTCGTGGCGAGACCTTGGTCATAGCCCTGCCGAGGCTCGTCACGCTCAGAGAAAGCAGTCGCAGAACTGCGCTGCAGCCGGTCCAGTCGGTCCATCGACGCCACCTCGTTCCACTACAAGATCTTACCGACCCGGATTTGGCGGCGCTGCTGTCGCCGCCGCTTGGCGCTCGATTCAACTGCGTTGAAACGCGAGACGCTTGTTCCTAAAGCCGTACCACACCTTGGATTTCGGTGGCGGCACTTCAACGAGAGACATCCGTGCTCTGTTCAATTGCGGACGTGACTGTACTGAAAAATTTACCGGATGCAAGGTGTTGCTTTCAAGCGCACGCGTTTCCAACGGGGTGACGCAGCCGCGAAAGCTGATCTGCTGTCATACGATTGACGCGCAGGGACGGTAGATTCCAACGTCAGAAATCCCCTTTAGAACCGCCGCGAGAAGTTCCGTGACAAGGACGGCGATACACAATGTATAGCGCCACGCGTCGGTTCAGTTGGAATGAGCAGAGTGAATTCGCCCGCCTCAGTTGCGACTTCAATCCCATACACGTTGACCCGGTCGTCGCACGCCGAACGCATGCCGGCGCTCCTATCGTGCACGGCATCCACGCGCTGCTGTGGATCCTGGATTGCTACTGTCAAAGTCAGCCTGTGGAGCAACTTCCGCGCAGCATCAAAGCGCGCTGGCTACGTCCGATCTACATCGACGAGGAGGCTTCGCTCGAACTCTCCGCGGACGATCGCGGCGGGTACCGGGCACGGGCATTTGTCGCAGGCGAGGAAGTCGTCCTTGTCAACCTGGGATTGGAGCCGCTGCGACGCAAACCACTCGGTGTGAACAACACCTCGCCGCCAATTCTACCGCCGGGGGTGCCGATCGAACGACACCTGGACGAGATGGAAGGTCTGCACGGCCGCTTGTCATTGAGTCCGGCGAGCAAACAGCTGTCGGAATGGTTCTCCTTCGCAGCCGAAAGGCTCGGAGTCGAGCGGCTCGCCGCCCTGGCCGGCTTCTCTTGCCTGGTGGGCATGGTGGTGCCAGGCCTGCATTCGACGTTCTGCGGCCTGGAGCTCGAGACAGTCGATGAGCATGCTGCGCCCGAGAACGCGATCGAATTCTCGGTCGATTCGGTTGCCGCACGTTTCCGCGCCGTCCGAATCTGCGTTGCGAGCCGCGGCTTGCGCGGCTTTCTGGAGACCGTCTGTCGTATGCCTCCCGTCGCCCAGCCTGCGATGCACAGCGTGGCTCAGTTGGTGAGACCCGGAGAGTTCCGGGACTGCGTCTCCTTGGTCATCGGTGGATCTCGGGGACTTGGCGAGTTGACTGCGAAGCTCACCGCGGCGGGCAATGGCGAGGCTCTCATTACGTACGCCAGCGGAGAGGCCGATGCGATGGCTGTCGCGCGGGAGATTCAGGACTGGGGCGGACGCTGTCGCGCTGCAGCGTACAACGCCGAGCGTCCTGCTGCCGAGCAACTCGCTAAGCTGGGCGCAATTCCAACTCATCTCTACTATTTCGCCACGCCTCGCATCGCCGGCCGCAAGACAGCCTTGTTTGATCGCGGCCGCTTCATGCAGCCTCAACCTCTTCTACCTCTCCGCCTTTGTCGAGCTCGTGCAAGCCTGCGTACGCCTGCGACCTCAGGGGGTAAGGGTCTTCTATCCATCCACTACCTTCATTGAGGAGCGCCCGGCGGGTATGACTGAGTACGCGATGTCGAAAGCTGCCGGAGAGGTCCTGTGTGCGGATCTCATGAGATTCTTACCGGGCGCTCACGTGTTGGTGCGACGACTCCCGCGCCTCCTGACGGATCAGACGGGCGCGGCTGCGCGCTCAATCACCGCGGACGCTGTCCAAACACTCCTGGGAATAGTAAGGGAAATGCATACAGCGGCGCAGGCAATCGAAACTCCTTGATCGCTGGAGGTTACGCATCAGGTGTCATCCTTTGAGAGACTCGAGAAAGAACCGGTGCACCAGTGAAAGAGATACGTCAGGTTGAATCGCCGTGGCATGATCATGCCCGCGCAACCACTCGATGTGCCATTTCCAGCGTCGGAGAGTGGCTTCGGCGGCTTTGAGATGATCGGCAAGGGGTACGGACCAGGGTTCCGGAAGGCCTTGTGCGGTGTCTCGATCTCCCATGAAGACCAGGCGGGGGAGACTCATCCGACTCACAGCCTGGTATTCCGGCCAGCTCAACAGCGAGCGGTAGAAGCCCACCGCGGTCCAAAGGATCGCAGGGTCAACTCGACGCGGCGCTGCCGCGGACAACACGGCCTCGGAGGCCAAAATCTCCGCGAGCAACTGAAACGGGCCTCGCAGTGGCGGAAATCCGCCCACCACGAGCGCCGCAATGCGTGGGCTGCGACAGGCGAACTGAACGCCGAGCGCACCACCGAAACTGTAGCCTAGCCAACCAAAGCGGTCGACGCCCGCGGCGTCCGCAATTCGCTCGCACTCTTCAACTGCTATGTCCGGGGTGTAAGCCAATCCGAGTGGGCTTCGTGTTCTGCCAACACCGCGCGGATAGTCGGCTGTGATCAGAAAGAAGTCCTGCTTCAACCGCTCGATCCAGGCGGACGTGTAGGGAGGCTCATGCGCCGGGCGGCAGACGTAGAAATGAGGCCCGAGGAAAATTGCGGGCCGACTTCGTTTGCCATGTGTCTGAAAGTGAATCGCGACGCCGTCACGCGTCAGCGCGGTTGCATCGTCCACAGGTTCAGCCCCGAGCGCCACCACTCACCGGCGCTCATTGCACGATAGCTCGATCGAATCCGCGTCGGCTGAGGAATAGGGTCGTGGCACTCACCAGGCTCGCCAACACGCACACGGCGGCAAGCGCGGTGCCAATCATTGTCGGCCCACCCAGGACCTTTGAGAGCACGCTCACGACCATCGGCGCCAACCCCACCCCAAAAATCGCGCCGGCGGCGAACAGGATCGCCAGGCACAGACCGCGCAAATGGGCAGGAATCACCACGGTAGACAGGGTCGTGCCCACGACACAAATGGCGCTGGTCGCCGCTACAAAAAGGAGGAGCAATACGCTGCCAGCAATCACGCCCGGTGTTACCGCAAACAGCCCCGCGGGCAGACTCAATGCCGCCAGTACCGCAAGGACTCCAATGGTGCGGCGAGGTCCACCGGAGCGTTGCCCGAGGTCTGCCAGGAAGCCGCCCGCAAGAGTTCCGAGCAGGCCACTTAGAAAGAGAACCAACGCCATGGCCGAACCGACTCGTTCGGGGGAGAGGCCGAAATGACGAGCCAAAGACGGCGCGGCCCAGACGAGCGCCGCGCTGAGCGCGACTTCAATGGTTACGACGCCGGATAGCAGCGGAAAAAACAACGCCCGACACTTCCTCAGCTCGAGCGCATGTTCGAGCACAGCGGGCTTCTCGGTCGAGTGACCGATCCGATGTGGCTCACGGAGTAACAGCGTCAGGACCAGCACGGGCACCAGAGGTGCGCATAAGGCAAGCATCGCCCAGCGCCAGCCATCCGGCCCGGGTTCGGACATGGCAAGGAAATTGCCGCCAAGGGCGAATACCGCGGCAGCGCCTGCATACTGCCCCACTGTCATGATCATCGTCGAGCGACCGCGTTGAGTGGGTGGAAACAGGTCGGCGAAAAGTGACACGACAATGGGTGTGATGGCGAAAGCGGTCAGTCCGATGACGCACCGAGTGACGAACAGCGCCGCGAAGCTGTGCGCGAACGCTGTCAGAACACTACCGACCAGATTCAACAGCGCGAACCCGATCAGCAGCGGAACTCGCGGACTGCGATCGATCAGCAGGCCCAGCGGAATGGCCACTACGATCATGGGCAGAGCCAATGCCGGGCCTTGCAGTAGCGCCATCTGATTGTCCGTGAGACCGAGGGCGATTCGCATGGTCTCCTGCAGCGGACTGACCGCGGTTTTCGCATAGGCCGCCGCCGCCGCCGAGAGTGTCAGGAGCAGCATCTGGAACGTGCGACTCTCGGCGGCGGCTCTGCGTGTCAGCTTCCCGGCACGCAGAGCTCGCAGATCCGTCAGCATTGCCTTGGACTCGCGGGTGCGCATCAAAAAGTCCTGGAAACCGTGAAGCCCAGAGTCAGCGGCCGAATGTAGGTGAACGCATTCGGAATGTATGTCCCCAGTCCCCCGGATAGCACGCCGCGCCGATCGAAGGCATTGTCGAGGTACAACATGTACGCCCACTCATCCTGATGAGCTGCCAAGCGGAAGTTGACGATGGAATACCCCGGCAGAGGCTGGCGTGCGCTCGTGGCCGTGAATTCGCCTTCACGCGCGCCAACATAGCTCGCCACCGCCGCTGCGTAACCGGTCGCGCCGCTCCAAACCGGAAAGTCCTGCTGGAGCGAGACGTTGCCCGAAAATCGACTACTGTACGGCAGACGATCGCCTGGCCCGCCGAAGACAGCACCGTGGGGCGGCATGTTCTGAGTGAGCGTTGCAGCGGAGAGCGTCAACCATGCGCCGACCTTGAAGCCACCCAAAGGCGTAGCTTGCGCAGACAGCTCGGTGCCCCTGCTGCGGGCGTGACTGCCATTGTCGTAGAACGTGGCACCCCCGAGGGGATCCACAACCGTCAGCTGAATATCTTTCCATTCAATGTCGTAGAGCGAGACATCGAACGAGAGTTTGTGGTCCAGCAGGCCGCCTTTCGCGCCGAGCTCGTAGTTTTGGGTCTTGTCCGGCTTGGAGATGAGCGGCAGATCGAACAATGTGTTGCCCAAGTTGATCGCGCCGGGTCTATAGCCCGAGGCGAGCCGCGCGTAAATCATTAAGTCCGGAGCGATCCGATAGCGCGGCGTGAACAGGTACGTGAATGAGTTGGCTTTGGCCGTTTCCTCGGGCTGGATGAGCGGAGCCGGCTGGCCATAAAAGAGTTCGGTAAAAGCGTTGCCGGCAATGACCTGCTCGTAAGTTTGCCGGATCTGACTTTCGCGCCCGCCGACCTGGACATCGAAGGCTGCCGTGATCTGAAAGGTGAAATCGGTAAACCCCGCGTACTCGACAAAGCGACTCGGGAAGGAGTTCGTGCCCCAGATTCCGGCGGTCGCTCCACTGATCGGATCGACGGCCAGATTGGTCTGCAGATATGTCGTGCTCTCGTGGTTATAGAAGCCGCCAAGGAGCCACTGGATGCGGCTGCCCAGCGCAATGGAGGCGCGGATTTCCTGGGTAAATTTGCTGGTTCTGTTGTTTTCCGGAACCGCCCAGCCGTTGACGCCGAAGGGCTTGGAGAGTGCGCCCAGCACTGCTGTGAAATCGATGTCATCGCAGAAGTGGTTGACGTTGTAGCCGCTGATGGCCGTGAGATCGATGCCACCCAGCTTGGCGTCGAAAGTCGCTCTGTAGGCCTGCAGCCGCTTGCGCGACCATCCTGTTCCACGCGCGGAGTCCTGTTGCAGGTCACCTAGGAGGGGAAACACCAGGGGAGAGCCGTCGGTCCTGCTTTCTTGCAGCAGCGCGCTCAGCTTCAAAGAGAAAGCCTCCGTGGGCTTCCAGAGCGCTGCCGCGCGCCCGCCCGAGTCCCACGACTCGTTCACGCCCCGTTCGGACAGCACGGGGTTGTCGATATAGCCCGGGTCCTGACGGCTGAAGCCGCTCAAACGCACGGCGAAGGTGTCACTGACCGGCACATTGAGGGAGCCGCGCAGTTGGTAACCCGGCTGCGCGCCGTGGCTCACACCGAACGTTCCGGCCTCGAGGCGTCCACTCAGAGCCGCGACGGATGGATCGATCGTGACGTATTTGACCAGCCCACCCATGCTATCGGCGCCATAAAGAGTCCCTTGGGGACCGCGTAGAACCTCGATGTGATCGAGATCGCTCGGGTCGATGTCCGGGGCAAGCGTGCCACCTCCTAGATTGGTGGAAGCGCCGTACGGGACATCGTCGACAATGATGCCGACGGTGGGATTCGAAGCCGTTCCGGTCGTGATTCCGCGAATGGCGATAACCGGCGCATCACGGAAGCCTTGTGAGGTCACACTCAACCCCGGGACCTCGTTGTAGTAGTCCTGGAGGCGAACCTGGTTGGCATCGACAAGAGCGGCCGCGCTGATGGCGGTGACAGGAACTGGAACGTCTTGCAGGCGCTCAGAGCGCTTCTGCGCGGTCACCAGGACTTCCTGGATGCGGGTTGCAGTGGATGTTGGTGAGCCGTCAATGCCGTCGACCGCTGCTGCAGCGGCCGCACCGGCGGCGGCCAGATGTAGGTTTGCGGGAGCATGCGTCGCCCCTGTAGCAGGTTGCTGCTGAGTTTGTGCGCTCTTGGGTTCCGAATCCGATACGACACGGTAGGTATTCTCATCCACGCGTACGACATGCAGGCGCGTACCCTCCAGGAGCCGCGCGATGGCGTCCTCCGGGCTCAGCCGTGCTTTCAGTGCCGGCGCCTGGATGCCATTGACGGTCGGCACATCAAAGTAGATGTTGAGATGGGTGAGGCTTCCCAACGTAACCAGTGATTGTGCAAGCGGCTGGGCCGGAAAGTCGAAGCGGACTTGCGCCTGCGCGGCCATTGACAGAAAAGTCAGCAGAAGACCTGGCGGTAAGATCGAGGCAATCCGCGAACGTACCTGGCCGGGCATCAATGCTTTCCCCCGACAGTCCCTTGCCTGGATGTGTGTTTGTGTTGTGCTACAACCGGCGGCGCGCGCAAATGGACGCCCCGCTTTGATGTAGACAACCGGGCGAGAAGAAATTCGCCCCCCCGTTTTCACATCTTTGCAAAGAAAGTGGCCGCTAGTACCAGCGACAAGGCAACAGTGGTCTTGGTCTTAAGGTGTCGGACTCTGGTGCCGCGCAAGCGCCGCGGATTCCTGCGGCTCCAGCACCAGCTGATTCCCCTGTAGTGTGACCTTCGATTCACCGGTGAGCGTCACTCCTGCTCCTTTCGCATCCATCCTGAGCAGCAAGAACATAGCGCGCGCGATGTGCTTTTGCACGGCGCGCTCTGAAGATGCTCAGGTCCGGAAGCAATCTCCGCGTAGCCATTATCCCGCGCGATGCGCCAGTGAGAGGCCGCTAAGTTATTGATAGATAATGGAGATTTGGCGCGCCCGGAGAGATTCGAACTCCCGACCTTCTGGTTCGTAGCCAGACGCTCTATCCAACTGAGCTACGGGCGCGCAAGCGAAACTGTGCGGCGAAGAACGGTTGTGATTTTTCAGTAAACCACTGATAAATCGAAACTTATCGTCGCTTCGCGCCCCACCACGCTGCTGGCGATGCCAGGGAGCGAGATTTGCGGGGGCGCGCATCCTACCACACCGCCGCCGGACGGGAAGGGGCCGGCGGCGGTGCGGGGGCGACTATTGAGGGGTCCGCACCGTCAGCAGCTCTTCGAGGAAGCCGCCAATCTGGCGGGCGCGATCCACGAAGTGGATCTCGAGAATCCAGTGACGCGGCTTACCGCTCGCATCGGGCTCACGCAGCAGCAGCTCGTTTCCCGAGCGGATTGAGAAGCGCTTCGGGTCCTCGGGAACACGCTCGTGCGGAAAGTGACCAATGAGGTGCCCCGCCGTCGGCGCGCCGAATTCCCAGCCGGAAGTCGTCGCCAACCCGGCGACAAAGTCGTATAGCTGCCCGGCCGTCAGGTTAGGGGTGTTCTCGTACAGCTCCTTGCCACGGCGGAAAGCCACACCGATGTCGCTGACGAGACGATGCTTGATCGGGTCCTGACCGAGCGCGTAGGTGCGCCCGAAGTCGGCCTCCCAAGAGTCGAAGACCGGCCCGAAATCGAGAAACACGACGTCATCGGCCTCGATACGCCGGTCCGCGCTCTCATCGTAATAGCCCAGTAAGGTATTGGGGCCGGCGCGCGCGATGCGCTTATGCCAGTGCCGCTGCACGCCATGATGTTCGCGCGCCAACTGGTGAATCTCCTCGCTCAGCTCGCTTTCGAGCTTGCCTGCCTGAATCAGGCCGCGCCGTACAACTTCGTCAAAGAGCGCCTCTGCCTTGTTTTGCGCTTCCAGCAGGGACTGCGAAACGGGATCCATCGGATTCACCTCACCCAGCTTCGGGCCTATCGGAGCATCAATCTCGCATCTTGACCGGGTTGGCATCAACCCCCGAAAGGGAGAGCCCGCTTCCACCGCACGCCGATACAGCAGGAGGCGCAATCCGACGCCGGGGACCGGGCCAACCCCACCGCTCAAATCACTTCCCCATGCACCGCTCATAACGCCCGTTAACCCGATGCGCATACCAACTGGTGGTCA
>CAVVXG010000013.1:0-110758 GCA_963752125.1 uncultured Pseudomonadota bacterium
CCAACTCGAGGAGCCTCCAGGAGTGCGACTGTCGAGGTTCCGCCCAACTCGACGACCGCGCGTGCTCCGCTTTGCGCAGCTTCCAGAGCAGCCGGGCCACCACGATGCAGCAGGCAGGTATCGGCCAGCTGTGCCATGATTGCCATGAGCGCATCCAGGCGCGCGCAGTCTTCAGGAATTTGCCGCTCGCGCGCACGCTGCAGAGCCGGGAGCCCTATGTTGATGACATGCGGGAACCCTGCCTGGGCCTCGCCACGGGCACCCGGTACGCCATAATGCTCGCAGACACGTGAGCCGTTGGTAGGAGAGTTTGGAGCGAAGCGGTCCGGGAAGCGCGCAATGCTCGCGGCAACGCGGACGACTTCTTCGGTAACCCTACCGCATATGGCGCGCGCGCCGATCAACAGCCCCAGCACCCAAATCGCTCCGCGGTGCGCATTGCTCCCGCCGGTCGCAACGAACATCGCCCTCTCGGCTTCGCGGCCGATTTGCGCCAGGTCCTCCCGCAAAGACTGACTCGGCGTCCGACCCTGCGCGCATTGCGCCATGTGCCCAAAACTCTCACGCAACGAGGAGGCAGAGCACAGCAAGCGAGCCAAGTCGAGGTCATGATGGGCGCCTGACCCGCGTTGGTCCACCAGAGCGGGCTTGGGTGTCAGCAGAGCCTCGTTGACCAACGCGTCCACGGCCAGGTGGGCGATGTGCTGGGACTCACTCATAGAGCTACCAGCTGCGAAAACGGGCAGGCGGGGTATATAGCCCGCCCGACCAGGCCACCAGATCATCAATGCTCCGCGCCGCCAGCATCGAGCGGCTGGCCTGCAGGCGGCGCACACCCAGATCTCCGGGATACGCCACGATGCCCCGCGCCCGCAGCGCGGCCGCTTCGCGTCGTATCCGCGCGCCGGCCGACGGACGTAGCGCCCCCGATGGCGGCCAGTGCTGCGCGCCGCTCTTCCTGCCCCTGCGCTTTATAAAGGTAGGCAATGCCCTCTTCGCTCACGACATGGCTCACATCGTCGCCGTAGATCATGACCGGCGCGATCGGCATGCCGCTTTTCTTGCCGACCTCTACCGCATCGAGCGTATCGACAAACGTCGGCGTACCGCCCTTCTTGAATGTCTCCGCCAGCTGCACGACCAGTTTGCGCCCGCGCTACAATCGGCGCCTCTGCGTTGATCAGGCTCAGCCAGGGAGGGCTGCCATGGCGCCGCCCATGCGGATCATGACCCATGTTGGGCGCACCGCCGAAGCCGGCCAGCCGGCCGAGCGTGACGGTGGAGGAATTCGCATCCGCATCCATCTGCAAGGTCGAGCCAATGAACAGGTCGACTCCATACTGACCGGCCAGCTGGCACAGCACGCGGTTGGAGCGCAGGCTGCCGTCATGCCCGACGAAGAAAGACGTCGGCCGCGCACGTATGTATTCCTCCATGCCGACCTCGCTGCCGAAGCAGTGCACGCTCTCGACCCAGCCGCTCTCAATGGCAGGGATCAGCGTCGGATGCGGATTCAGCGCCCAGTTACGGCAGATCTTGCCCTTAGCCCGAGGCTCGCCCCGTACGTCGGCAGCAAGCAGCTCGATTGCCGCGGTATCGAAGCCGATTCCGTGATTGAGGGAGGACACCTGATGGTGCTCGTAGATGCCACGAATGACCATCATGCCCATCAGCACCTGCAGCTCGGTGATCTGGCGTGGGTCGCGGGTAAAGAGCGGCTCGACAGCAAAAGGACGGTCTGACTGAACGATGAGGTCTACCCACGAGCCGGGAATATCGACCCGCGGCAACTCATCCACGATCTCATTCACCTGCGCGAGCACGATGCCCTGGCGGAAGGCGGTCGCCTCCACGATGGTCGGCGTGTCCTCGGTGTTGGGACCGGTATAGAGATTCCCGGCGCGGTCGGCCTTTCTCCGCGCAGACCAGCGCAACGTGCGGGGTCAGATCGATGAACATCCGCGCATAGAGCTCGACATAGGTGTAGATGGCACCAATGTCGACCTTGGCGTCCTCGAGCAGTTGCGCAAGTCGCAAGCTCTGTGGGCCCGCGAAAGAGAAATCGAGCTTGCGGGCGATGCCGAGCTCGAAGAGATCCAGGTGCTCGGGGCGACTGATGCTGGAGATCAGCAGGTGGATGTCATGAACTTTACTCGGGTCGACCTTGGCCAACGACCGCGAAAGAAAGTCCGCCTGTTTCTGATTGTTACCTTCCAGGGCGATGCGATCGCCGGGTTGGATCAGGCTCTCGAGCGCGGCAACCACGGCATTCGGGTCCACGAGCTTGCCGCGGGTGTGCGCGGCAACTCCCGCCAGCCTGCGCGCTTTAGCCTCCCGACGTGCGGTCCAGCTCCGCGTGGGCGGCTGTTGCACCTCTTTGGCTGCGCCCATTTCCTCGTGGTAGGCCCGCACCATGGGTATTATTCTATACAAGCCGGCGACCACGGGAGAGAGCAATCGTGACGAGCAGGGAAGTCGAGCTGGCGACCACCTCACGGACTACGCGCCCACCTCTCACGTCCGCACAGCGGCGTGGTTTCTGGGCCGCCTGGAGCGGCTGGACACTGGATGGCATGGATGCCTTCATCTACGCCTTGGTGTTGAGTCCGGCACTCACCGAGTTGCTACCGAAATCCGCTTTGAGCGCGGCGCCCGCGAGCGTGGCTTTCTGCGGCTCGGTGTTATTTGCCTTGTTCCTGGTGGGCTGGGGGCTCGCATTCCTGTGGGGCCCGATAGCAGACCGTTTCGGGCGGACGCGGACTCTAGCAGCCTCCGTGCTGGTGTATGCGCTGTTCACGGGAGCCGCGGCACTGGCGCAGAACGTCTGGGAGCTTGCAGGGTTCCGACTCCTTGCCGGCATCGGCATCGGCGGCGAATGGGCGCTGGCCGGCACCTATGTCGCAGAAGCGTGGCCGGAGGACCGGCGCAAGATGGGCGCCGGGTATCTGCAAACCGGCTACTACGTCGGTTTCTTTCTGGCAGCTGCATTGAACTTCACTGTCGGTGCCCATTACGGTTGGCGCGCCATGTTCGTGTGCGGGCTGGCGCCGGTGGTTCTATCGCTCTACATCGTATTCCAGGTTAAAGAACCCGAGCGGTGGGAAAAGGCCGTCGGCGAGTCGCAACGGACGAATCCGTTGCGCGGCATCTTTTCTGGAGACTATCGTCGGCGGACGGTGGTCAACGCGTTGTTACTGACTGTATCGATCGTCGGCCTGTGGGCCGGTGCCGTGTATGAGCCCACAGCCATTATTACCCTGGCTGGACAGGCGGGCATGGACCCACCCCACGCGGCGCGCATGGCGTCGATAGGCACCGCACTGCTCTCGATCGGAACGGTGCTCGGATGTCTTACAGCGCCGGTACTGAGCGAGGCGTGGGGCCGGCGCGGGAGCCTGGCTTTCTATTTCGGCGGCATGGCGCTGTGTGTGTGGTTGAGTTTCGGCTGGGCCTTCTACCTTCCACAGGGCTTGGCGACTTTCATCGCGGTGTTGTTCTTTCTCGGCTTCTTCGGCGGCAACTTCGCTATCTACAGCCTCTGGCTGCCCGAACAGTACGGAACATCGGTGCGTGCGACGGCCTTTGCGTTCACGACGTCCTTCGGACGCCTGATCGGTGCGGGAGTGAACTTCCTGCTGGGCTGGGCCATTCAACAACAAGGCTCACTGGGGCTGCCGGTCGCGTGGACGGCCGCGGCTTTCGTGTTGGGCCTGGCGATCGTGCCCTTCGCGCTGGAGACGCGCGGACAGAGCTTGCCCAAGTGAGCCCGAGCGACCGCCCGCGCCGCACGACTAGCGCCGCCCAACGTCCGCCTTACGATTTCAGGGCGCGCGGGCCAGGCCACCGCGGCCTTGCATTCGGATCCTCCACCGACATGTTGAATCCCTCGGTGGCGCGCACCGGTACGGAAGTCACATCGAAGTCCTCGAGGCAGAATACATTCACACCGAAGTGATCCGGTGCCACGCGCTTGCGGTGAAACACGTAGATGCCGCAACGGCGGCAAAAATAGTGCTTCGCCCGCCGCGTGTTCCACTGATAGAGCGTCAACATCGACTCGCCCTCGAGAACGCTCAACGCGCTCTCGGGAATCTTGGCCATCACCGCGTTACGCATCACGCACAGCGAGCAGTCGCAGGTGGTGAGCTCTGTGATGGCCGCGTCCAGTTGAAACTTTACCGCCCCGCAATGACAGGATCCTGCCAACACGTTCAAACCTCCGCGGTCCCTTCAAGGTAGAAAACGCACGCACCTTCCAGTTCCACCCGCTCACCCGCCAGGCGGCACCCGATCTCGCCACCACGCCTGGATGCCTGGTAGGCACGCAGCTGCGTCTTGTTCAGTCGCGTGGCCCAATAGGGCGTGAGCATGCAATGGGCGCCACCGGTCACCGGGTCCTCCGGAATACCCTTCGCCGGCGCGAAATAGCGACTGACGAAGTCGTAACCCCCCTCCCCGGGGGCCGTGACAATGACACCGCTGCGATCCAGGCGCGCGACCGCCGCGATGTCCGGCTGCAAGCCGCGAACCGCGCCCTCGCTTTCAAGCACGGCCAGGTAGTTGACCTTATTCGCGTACACCTCGATGGGCCGCAGACCGAGCGCCTCCGCCAGACCCGCAGGCGTTGCAACCTCCTGCGACGCTAGAGCCGGAAAGTCCATGACATAGCCGCCCGACTTGCGCGTCACGGTCAGCGGACCACTGGCCGTATGGAATACAACGCTCAGGCGTCCGGGCTTCAGTCTCTGCAACACCACCGCCGCGCTTGCCAAAGTCGCATGACCACAAAGAGGCACTTCGCAAGCGGGCGTGAACCAGCGCAACTGATAGTCCTCACCTCGGGGGACGAGAAATGCCGTCTCGGCGAGATTATTCTCAGCCGCTATAGCCTGCATCACCTCATCGGACGGGAAGCGCTCCATGGGCATCACCGCCGCGGGATTGCCGGCGAACAGCCGCGACGCGAAGGCATCGACCTGGAATATCGGAGTACGCATGAAGGACATCCTGCGAACGAGTGCATCGATTATCCCTTCCCAACAGCCCCGCCGTACCGGTGCGGCAGGGCCGCACCAGCAATGGACTGTACTGGGGACGTTTCCGATACAGCTTACCGCCGCAGCGATCTGTTGCGGACTTTGGATTGGTGAGGCACGCGGCGCCGACGATTGCGCGTCCGCACTTGTCGCGATGAGCGCAGCGGGTGCGCACGCGGAACAGGCCCCAGCGGCAGCGACCGGCGACGCTGTATCCACGGTGCGGACGACATTAGCGGGAGTACCCGCGCTGCTCAGAATACCCAAGCGCATCCGCAAACCGCCTGTCGTTCTGTGGCACGGCCTCGGAGCTCCGGGCAGCGAGGCGGAATTGATGCAGGCACTGCCGCTGGATGAGGTGCCGGCTGTGAAGGTTTATCTGGGGTTGCCGCTATTTGGAGCCCGCGCCCCAACCGCCGGCGAACAGTCGCTGGGGCAACGGCAGGCGCAGGACTACGCCTTGCGGATCTTCGAGCCGGTGGTGGTTGGAGCCGAGCAGGAGCTCCATGGAGTACTGCGTGCCCTGCGGGACCTCAGTTGCCTTCGGGCAAATGAAAGGATCGGCTTGCTTGGATTTTCAGCCGGAGGCACGGCGGTACTGCTGGCGCTGATGGACCCGAGCCTGCCTGTTGGCGTCGCAATCACCATCAACGCACCCACGAGTTTAAACGCCGCCGTCGATGCGGTGGAGCACGCCACCCAACATCCTTACGTCTGGTCAGCCCCCTCCCGACGGCTGGCGCAACACTCGGACGCGATCGCCCATGCGACTGAGATCGCCGCAGGTCATCCACCTCCTGCACCAGCGGTGTTTCTCTTCCATGGAGCGCAGGACACCGTCATCGCGCCCCAGGGAACCGCCGCGCTTGGCGCGGCGCTACACCCCCTGTATGAGGAGTCCGGCAACGCGCAACGGCTGAAGATCGTGGTCGAACCTGGCGTGTCACACGCGTGGGCTGCAGACCCCCACGGACTGGAACAGGTGCGGACCGCCGTGGCGGATTGGCTCAAGCGATATCTTTAGCGCCTATCCGATAGATGAGCGCTTGCCTGCGCCGCCCTCTACAGCTACATTCTGTAGCACTACATCGGGTAGCAATTCTATGAGCCATCAGATCACCGACCTCGGCGAGCTCGAGCGGGAAGTACTGGAGCTGGTGTGGAAGCACGGCCCGGTGTCCGCGGACACCGTGCAAAAACAGCTCGGGCGCCCTCTGAAGGAATCCACGGTACGTACCGTGTTGAAGCGCCTCGAAGAGAAGGGATACCTCAACCACACGACCGAAAATCGAACTTTCCTCTATTCCGCTACCGAGACTCGCGCTAGCGCCGCGGCGCGCGCCGTCAAGGGCATCGTCGACCGCTTCTGCAACGGCTCCGTGGAAGAGGTGTTGGTCGGACTGGTGGACGCGGACATTCTGGATCGGCGCGAGCTGCATCGACTCGCGGAGAAAATCGCCAAAGCCAAGGCAGAGCGCAAATCATGATCCCCCTCCTCGTCGAAGTGGCGCTTCGGTCGTGTGTACTCGGAGCGCTTCTGGGGCTGGCATTGACCCTCACCCGCTCGCGCAATGCACATCTTCAGAAGATGGCATGGGTCATGGTCGTTTTGGCTTCTCTGGCGCTGCCATTTCTGCTGCGCGCCCACGTGATGCCTGTAATCGAGGCGCCCGACTACGTTGTCACACTGCAGGCAGGCCATGGAGTCGCCCCTCACTCGGGCCCGGCCTGGAACTTAACCAGTGCTGTCTATGAGCTCACTGTCCTGGCGCTTCTTTGCCGCTTTGCCTGCGGCCTGTTGCGCATGTGGCGCATCCGCACAGATGCGCGTGCGTTAAACGGAGGTTGGACGAGAGGTCTCGACGTGCGTGTGAGTGCACACATGCGCGCCCCAGCCACTTTCGGCTCCACTGTTCTGCTGCCCGCCGGATATGACAACTGGACCCTCGAAAAGCTGACGGCGGCGATCGCCCATGAGCGTGCGCACGTCATCAACCGTGATTGCTACATGTTGTGGCTGGCGCGCCTGTATGCGTGTGTCTTCTGGTTCAACCCCCTCGCGTGGTGGATACAACGACGCCTCGCCCTGCTGGCCGAGACCACGAGCGACGAGGCGGCTGTGGCCATGCTGGGAGATCAACCCCGGTATGCGGAAATCCTCCTCGAATTCGCTCAACCAGCCGGCGGCGGCGCCGCGCCCGATGCGGCTGCGGCTATGGCCCGCCCCAACATCTCCAAGCGCATCGAACGGATTCTTTCCGGAGTCGCGCCTTCAGCCGTGCCAAAGCTGTCGCAGCGCGTATTGGTGATGACCGCTCTGCTGCCCGCCCTGGCCGCGGCGGCAATGCCATTGGGATCAAACGCGCTGAAACTCGCCCAAGGCCGTTCAGCGATCGCAGCTCCGACGGCAAATGACGGCGCCGCCCCGGGGCCGAGCCTGGGGAATTTCCCCAACCTCGAAGGGTACTACCCGCGGGAGGCGAAACGACGGGACGTTGAGGGCATGGTAGTGATCCAAGTAATACTGGATGCTGCGGGACTCCCCACGCAGACATCGATTCTGTCCGAGGACCCGCAAGAATTCGGCTTCGGCACCGCCGCCTCGAAGCTGGCCCACGTCATGACATACAGGAATCCGGCCGGCCGGCCGGCGCGACTGGCTTACCGCGTAAAATTCGCGCTCAAACACGGGCCGCCGGCGCGCGGCACGCCGCAATCCCAACCGCCCACTGACTTCGAACAAAACCACGGACCGTGATGCGATCGGCTATCTTCAGGCCACGACCGCTGCGCGCCGGAGGCTATCGAGTGGGATTCTTCGGCGTCTCCGGAACGCGCGCATAACCCAAGCGCGCCCGCCGGAAAGCTCAGCCAAAAGCGCGCCACAGGAATACTGCTCCGAGGATCAGGAACACGGCGCTCGCCACGTAGTGGATCGCTTTCAGCGGCAACCGGTCAGAAAAGGCCTTGCCGATAAAGACCACCGGAGCATTGGCGAGCAACATCCCGACCGTCGTGCCCGCGACCACCGCCGCCAGGTTCGAATAGGCGGCGGCAAGAGCGACTGTCGCGATCTGGGTCTTGTCGCCGATCTCGGCAATGAAGAATGCAACGAGCGTTGCCACAAACGCGCTCGCGCGGCGCGCACCGACCTTGCTCTCGTCGAGAGTATCGGGTTTCAACGTCCAAAGGGCCATGCCGATCATGCTGATTCCGACGACGGCATCCAACACCGTGGGCGTCAGGAACCGGCCCAGATGAACCCCGACGATGCCGGCTACCGCGTGATTCGCCAGCGTCGCGCAGAGCACCCCGGCAAGAATTGGCCAAGGCCGCCGGTAGTGGGCCGCGAGCATCAGTGACAGCAGCTGGGTGCGATCACCGATCTCCGCGATCGCAACGGTAGAGAGGGAAACCAGGAAAGATTCCATCGACAGGCTCCAGACCGAGCGCACGACGACAACGGCCTACGCCCCCGTCGCTCGTGCCGGAGTCGCAGCCGTTGGTCTCGCCATGCCCGCAGGCCTCGTACGCCATGGGCAATGCCCAAGTATGTTGACGTACGACCCGGTCAGCGCCGGGCGGCTACTCCCCAAAGGGTTGGCGCTTTGTACCTGAGCCGGGCGAACTTGGCAAACGCTTCGGACGCCGCACGGCCGTAGCCCCAAAATCCGTGACAGGCGTAACAATATGTAAATGAGTGGTCCGCTTAGGATGCGGGCAGCTCCGGCGGAACGCCCGTCGATTTACGAGAAACCATGCCCGTGAAGACTTCGCACCTCATCGTCCGAATCGCTGCAGCAATCACAGCATCTCTGGCCGGCCAGACGATGGCATTCGCCGGCGACGTGAGTGTCTCCGTCAACCTCAACGCCCCAGGCCTTTACGGCCAGATCACACTCGGAGGCGACGTTCCAGCGCCTGAGCTGATTCTGTCGCAGCCCGTGGTCGCCATTGCCCCGCGCGAAGGGGTGGTCTCGCAGCCACCGCCGCTGTACCTGCACGTTCCTCCGGGCCATGAGCGCCATTGGGCACAGCACTGCCGCGAGTACAACGCGTGCGGCCGGCCGGTCTATTTTGTCTCCGACCACTGGTACCGCGACGTCTACACACCGCGCCACCAGTTCCACGAGCGCGAGCGTGCAGAGCGCCGCGAAGAACACTATCGCGATGAGCACGACCGTCATGAGCGCGAAATGCGCCACGAAGAAGAGCATGATCAAGGACATGATCGTGAACATGATCATGATCATGATCGCGACCATGGCCATGAACGCGATAAAGACGACCACGACCGCCGCTAAGCCCCTGATGGGGGTGGCTACCCCCATTTGAGGTCGCGCTATTGACAAGCACCCCGTCGCAGTCCCAACTTGGGCCTGAACGCGCCCGGTGATGCCCATGAAAAAGGGGCGGACCGGGTGCGACTCAAGCGATCAAAAAGCAGCACTTGAGGGGGTTTGCGACCATGGCTACTCAGCTCCAGACGGGCACGATACAGGGCATTCAGGCACACAGACCCGAGCGTTTCATTCCGGTAGGCCCTGGTGTCTACCACGACATCCAGCACTTCCTGTTTCGGGAAGCGTACCTGTTGGATCACGAGCGTTATGATGAATGGGCGACGTTGCTGGCGGACGATCTCGTCTACCGGACCGCCGCAAAAGTGCCCGACGGCTTTGAAGAAAGTTACCGCTCCATCCGCGAGCGCATCAGCCATCTGGCCGGCGCCCGCTCTGGCACCGAGTCGCTCGAGCATCCGCGGCGTTTTATCACCAACATCATCGTCAGCGTCGCAGGATGTTGCGACGAATACGACGTCGTAAGTTATTTGTTGATCACGCGAGGCCGGCCTGAGGAGGCGCAGCAGCTTCTGAGCGCGGAGCGCCACGACCGCCTGCGGCGCGCCTCGCAGTCATACAGGCTCGTACGGCGTGAGATCTTCCTGGATCCCGGCGCCCGAGCGCGGCCAACCTTCCTTTAGTGCAAGCGTGAGCGCGGCGGCCGCGCCGTCGGGAAGTTTACGGTGACCTCGAGCGCACCTTGCCAGCGAGGTGGCGAGGCAGGCGTGTTCGTCTGGCGGGCCGGCACTGCCTCGACCAGCTGTAGGCGCTGTTCCTGCCAGTCGGTCATCAGTTCTTCGAGCGTTTGCTTGGGCTTGCGCGAATTCATCACAACCTCACCGCCCCTTGGATTCAAGGGCCTTCCCGTAATTGATGTGCGCAGGATTTCACGAGACAAGGACCACGAGAAGTCGAACAGGTCGCAGGGCGCCGCAGAAATTTCGTTACGGTGTTAACAAAATCGGCGCCCCCGGCGGACGCGCTATCCTGTGGCCTGCCGCTTCGCTCCCGATAAGGCTCGGATTCAGCTGAGGAACGCGCCATCTTGCGACGAAAGAAATACCTCAACGGCGCGCTCGACAAGATCGACCTTGCGATTTTGGAATCGTTGTCCGCTGACGCGCGCACACCGATGCGTGAGCTGGCGCTGCGCGTCGGACTCTCCGCCCCAAGCGTAACCGAGAGAGTACGCCGCCTCGAGGAAGTTGGAGTCATCAACGGCTATCGTGTCGAGGTCAGCCCGTCCGCGGTTGGAAAACCGATTGGCGCCTACCTGCGCGTTCGCCCCATGCCGGGTGAGCTCGATCGTGTCGCAAAAATGCTCGCGGCGCTGCCGGAAGTGACGGCATGCGACCGCGTGACGGGTGAAGACTGCTTCATCGCCAAAGCGCACGTCGCCAGCATGGAGAGTCTCGAGCGGCTCATCGATCGGCTGCTACCCTACGCGACAACCAACACGTCAATTATCGTCTCCAGCCCCGTCGATCCGCGACTGCCCGCCCTGCGCTGACGTGCCACGCGCCGCAGGGGCAACGCGCCAGCGGCCTCGGATCATGGAGCTTGCGGCGCACGCCGGCCTCAAAGCCGCAAAAGCCGGCGGTCCCGCAGAGCTGCGAGCACTGACACCAAGGCAAATCGACCTGATTGCCTTATAACGCAAGCCCAAATCGCCCTTTGGCCTGATTTCAGCAATGGTCGCTCGCTCCTGCCGCGACTAACATGCACGCCATGGAAATCGTCGCAACACCGCGCAGCAGCGTAGCACTGCGCAAAGTGCCGCCGCAGGCCTGGTTCGGGATCAGTGCGATCTTTCACTATCTCGGGCCGTCCTTCGCGGTCCTGCTATTTCCAACCGTCGGTGTGTTGGGCGTTGCCTGGATGCGAATTGCATCGGCCGCTCTGGTCTTTGCGCCGGTCACCGCCCCCTGGCGTACCTTTCGCGCCCTCGGCACACGCGACCGCCGGCTGTTACTGGCGTTGGGAGCCTGCCTCGCCATCATGAACTGCAGTTTCTATCTGGCCCTGGCGCGACTGCCCATCAGTCTCGTTGCGGCGATCGAGTTCGTCGGCTCGATCGGACTGGCTCTGTTCGGGTTGCGTACGGCCCGCAACCTCATTGCGCTATCGCTGGCCGTGACGGGCGTGATGCTCCTGATCGGCGTGCACTGGTCGAGCGGTGTTCGTCACGGGTCTGGCCCCGGCCTCTTCTGGGCGCTGCTCAACGGCGCGCTGTTTGTTGTTTACATCATCCTCGGCCACCGTATCGCCAACGCCGGCGGTCCGTCCGGCATACAACGGCTGGGTGCGGCCATGAGCGTCGCACTGGTGGTGGTATTTCCGATAGGAATCGCGCAGGCTGCCGCGGCATTCCCGCACCCGCTGCTGGTGTTGGCCGGCGTCGGCGTCGGTATCTGCTCCTCCGTGATCCCGTACATCTGTGACCAATTGGCCATGGCACGACTCTCACGGGCGAGCTTTGCGCTGATGCTGACCCTGCTGCCGGCGTCCGCCACCATCATTGGCGCCATCGTGCTGCGCCAGATTCCCTCGGTACACGATCTGCTCGGCATTGCCCTGGTCATGGCCGGGGTGGCGTTACACCGACAACCCAAAGAGGGATGAGCCCGGTTGCTGCCCCGGAAGGGGGCAGATTAAACTGTCCGGATGCAAGGTAGTAGCACGGAAAAACAGGCCCGCGACAAGCACGACCACGCGGATCATGACGGCCACGGCCATGAAGGTCATTCGCATGAGCCACAGGGCCACGAGGGCCATCGGCACACCGCCGACAACCACCCTCACGGTCACCCGCACGACAACACAAATGATGGCCATGAGCACGGCCACGGCGACTACGAGCACGAAGCTCACACCGACGACCACGGCGGGCACGGCGGGCACGGCCACCATCATGGACCTGGTGGCCATCACCACGGCCACGACGCCAGCGAGCGCCGACTATTCGTTGCCCTGCTGATCCTCAGCACCTTCACACTCATCGAAGCGGTGGGCGGATACATCGCCAACTCCATCGCGCTCCTCGCCGAAGCCGCTCACATGCTGGCCGATTCCGGCTCGCTGATCCTGGCGATAGTCGCCTTGCGGGTCGGACGGCGGCCGGCCAACGCGCGCCGTACCTTCGGCCATCGCCGCTATCAAACGCTGGCCGCCTTCATCAATGGCCAGGCGCTATTGCTGCTCACCGCCTGGGTCGTTTATGAGGCGATTTTGCGTCTCACGGAGCGACCCGCCGTCGATGGCCGCCTGATGCTGATCATCGCGCTGATTGGCGGCGTCGCCAATCTCGGGGCATTTATGACATTGTCAGGCGCGCGCTCGCTCAACGAGCGGGGCGCGCGCGCCCACGTGTTGAGCGACCTTCTGGGCTCCGGTATGGCGAGTGTTGCCGCCCTTCTCGTGCTCCTGAAAGGTTGGACCATTGCGGACCCGTTGCTGTCGCTGTTGGTATCGGCGCTGATTTTCCGCTCGGCCTGGTCTGTGACGCGCGAGGCCGCGGATGTGCTGCTGGAAGGCGCCCCGGCCGGGTTCGAAGTCGAGCGCATCGAAAAGGAACTGTTGGGCCATGTGCCGGGACTCACCGGCGTTCATCACGTGCACGTCTGGTCGATGACGGGCGAGCGCCCCATGGTCACCCTGCACGCCAATCTCGCTCCCGGCACCATCCACCGCGAAACGATCTCCGCCATCCACGTGCGGCTCGGTGAGCGGCTGAATGTCGAGCACACCACGGTACAGATCGAGGACGAAGGGGACTGCGGAACCCCCGGCTGCGGCCCCTTAGCCTAACGCCCCCGTCGGGTCACACCTGCGGAACGCGGTCAGGCAGCACAAACGTCATACGTGCCTCACTGGTCGCCAGCCGCTCCGCGCTATACCACGGCGCCAGCGCCGACTGACTCATCAAATCCGGGTTCGGCATGAGGGAACGTGCGCGGATCAATCTCGCCGCGCACGAACCGCGCAAGCTCGCGATCATCGTCAATCGCGGTCGTCATTCGCTTCACTCCTTCTCGCGAAGCCGATGGGAGTCCTCCGCGGTCAGATCGAGGCCGTACACACCCTTCAGCACTTTCACCTTCCTGACTGTCGCGGCTGAAAACGGCGCCTTGCCCTCGAAGGCGTGCAGCACGATGCCCTCGAGCAGATCGCCGAGCGAGATTTCCAGCTCGGCCGCCAGCGCCTTCAGGACTTTCAGCAGACGGCTTTCCAGGCGCACGCCGGTCTGCACACGGGTGATTTCTTTCATTTCGCTTTCTCTTTACCAATGTACAATGGTACCACGGTACCAACGGTAGAAAATTTACCAAAAATTCACGAGACCGTCACGTGTGCCGGCCGGCCTGCTCCTACAGTTTGTGCGGTTGAGTCCTTTGCGCTGCAAAGGACTTGGACTTGGCATCGAACGATAAAACAGAAGAGAGTTCCCACAATGAAGCAGCAATTATTCCGGGCCGCCGTGCCGGCGACGCTCGTCGCAGGCGCGTTCCTGGCTCCCGCGGCCCACGCCCAACAGGCGCTAGGCAACTTCGGCGGCGATCTGATCGTCAGCTCGAGCACCTATATCGATCCAGGGTTCGCGGCGGGCACGCCGCTGCCCTTCAACTCATCCGGCACAGGCACCACTTCCACGCTCAACGCCTCCGTCGGGAGTGCCTTTTGCGCGAGCAGCAACTGCTCCGTGAACGTCTGGAACAACGTTAACTCGGATGCGAATTTCGGCATCACCGCCGGGATCGTTCTGCAGAACATCAATAGCGCCAGCGGCGCCGTCGACAATACGGTGAACGTGACCCAGATCGCGGCGAACGCCGGCATCAACCTGGTGACCAGCTTCTCCTCCAAATCGGAGCTGGCGCTCAACCCGACGCTCGACGGCACATCCCTGACCCTCATGGGCTACAACAGCACCAGCGGCCAGCTGGACGTGTCGAACTCGAACACACCGGGCTCAATCGAGCCGGGCAATACCGACATCCAGTCGGCGACCTACCGCGCGATCGGCCAGATCAATCTCTCGACCAATGCGCTGCAGGTGACGACCACGAATGCCTACAACGGCAATAACGGCCGCGCGGCGATTGGGATCGGCAACGGGCAGTACTACACCGTCGGCAATGCCGGCAACGGGAACGGCAGCACCCAGACGACCGCCAACACGGGCGTGCAGCTGGTCACCGCCTCGGGAACCAATGGCGCGCTGGGAACCAACGCGATGGTGGGTCAGTTCAACACCACGCAGGTCGGCAACACGGCGGACAAGGTTGCCAAGGACAATAACTTCCGCGGCGAGACGGTTTTCAACAACACACTGTACGTGACCAAAGGCAGCGGCTCCAACGGCGTGGACACGGTGTACCAGGTTGGTACCGCCGGTTCACTACCAGCGGCGGGCACCAGCACACCGATCACCGTTTTGCCGGGCTTCAACACGTCGCCGGCCAAGACCGACACCAACGGCCCGCATCCGTTCGGCATCTGGTTCGCGAACGCTACGACACTCTACGTGGCCGATGAGGGCTCGGGTGCCGCGACCGATTTCGGCACGAGCCCGACGACGCAAGCCGGCGGTCTGCAGAAGTACAGTCTCATCAACGGGACGTGGCACCTCGACTACGAGCTCAAAGGCTCACTGATCGGCAGCAGCTACACGGTCAACGGTACAGGCTCACTGGCAGGCGACAGCCTGAGCACCACGGTGGACGGTCTGCGCAACCTCTCCGGCAAGGTCAACAGCAACGGTACGGTGACCCTCTACGCAATCACCTCCACGGAAGGTAGCGTACTCGGCGACGCCGGCGCGGATCCGAACCAGATCGTCGCCATCAACGACAACCTCTCCGCGACTTCTTCCAGCCAGGTCAGCGGCGAGAACTTCAGTGTGCTCGACACCGCGGCCCTCGGTCAGGTGTATCGCGGCGTGGACGTTGCGCCCGTGCCCCTGCCGCCGGCAGCCTGGCTGTTCCTCAGCGGCATCGGTGGACTCGTCCTCGTGACGCGCCGTAAGCGCTCGCTGGACGCAGTACTTCCGGGAGCAGCGGCATAACGATAACGCGCTTGCGTTAGCTACGGGAGATGGTCGGGGCGGGCACACCCTCCGACCACCTTCCGCATCAGCTCATTCGGGCCAGGACGATCAGCGCCAAGCCGGTGAGGAAGCAAGCAAACATGGCCGCGAGCAACATGGAGGTTCCCCGCGGCGCGTTCTGGAACTCCTTCCAGATGAATACGCCCCAGAAGGCGGCGACCATCGTCGCACCCTGCCCCAGCCCATACGAAATGGCGTACCCGGCGCGACCGGATGCAATCAGACTCAAGGACATGCCCACCCCCCAGATCACACCGCCGAGGATGCCGGTCAGGTGGGTGCTGAAACCGCCGCGAAAATAATCGCCGAAAGCGACAGGGGTCCCGATGAAGGGCCGCTTCATGACCAGAGTGTTCCAGAGGAAGTTGCTGAGAAAAATGCCTGCGGCAAAGACAAAGACGGCGGCATAGGGGCCCATTTTGCCGGGTTCGGCGTGGGCGGGATCGGCGTACATCGCCGCGGCGACGAAGCGATAGAACATGCCCATGAAAATGCCGCAGGCGATGGATAGGACGAGGCCCTTGGTACTCACTCCGAGCGCCGCACCGGCAAGGCGCCGATAGGCGATGGCATCCAACACGATGGCCAGCGTAACCAGAATGACTCCGGTTGTGAGCAATGCGAGATTGCCGACCGGATCGGCCACGTAGTTCACGATGACGCCGATCAGAAGCGCCAGCCCGATACCCACCGGGAAGGCGACCGCCATGCCCGCGATCTCGATCGCGGCGACCAGCAGAATGTTGGCCAGATTGAAAATGGCGCCACCGATCAGCGCTGAGACGACGCTGCCGCCGGCGGCCTGCGCGAGATCGGCGCCGAATGAGCGGCCCGCCGCGCCGCTGCTCCCCAGCGTAAGGCCCAGCAACGCCGTCAATAACAGCACACCGATGGCGTAGTCCCAGTAGAACAGCTCGAAGCGCCAGTCCTTGCGCGCAAGCTTGCGGGTATTGGCCCACGAGCCCCAACAGAACATGGTCACGACACACAACACGACCGCCAGCGGATAGCTCTGGACAATGAACATGGAATGCCCCCTATTCCTAGTACCGTGCCTCGAAGGCCGCGACCGTCTTTTGGTTTGTTCAGCGCTGGCGTGCGGCGTACGCCGTTTCGAATTCGGCGCGAGCTGGAAATGACTTCTGGGTTCCGACCCGGGTCGTGGACAGCGCCGCATACAGGCTCGCGCGCGCCACCGCATCCTTCTCGGGCACGCCCTCGGCGAGAAAGACCGCAAGGCTGCCGATGAACGCATCGCCGGCGCCGGTGGTATCCACAGCGGACACCGCGAACGGCGGTATATGCACATGTCCCGTCGAGTCGGCAAACAACGCGCCGCGTGCTCCAAGGGTAATCACCACTTTGCGGAAACCTTTGCCGAGCAGCGCGGCCGCGGCCGCAGCCGCCTGCTCGATCGTTTGCACCGGCAAGCCGGTGATCAGCTCGGCTTCAGTCTCGTTCGGAATGAAATAGTCCGCGCCCGTCAGGTCGGCAAGGCTCGCGGGCACCGCGGGTGCCGGATTCACGATGCAGCGGATGTTGTTAGCGCGGGCAAAGCGCACCGTGTGATAGATCGTCTCGAGCGGGACTTCGAACTGGAGAATGATGGTGTCCACACGGCTGAGCACCGCCGCTGCGGCATCCACATCCGCCGGAGCCAACCTGTCATTGGCGCCCTTCACGACGATGATGCGGTTCTGGCCGTCGGGTTCGACGAAAATCGGTGCGACCCCCGTGGGAACACCCGCGACGATCTGCACGTGGGCGGTATCGACGCCGAAGGAGTTGAAGTTTCGCACGGTCGCCTCGCCGAAGAGATCGTTACCGACCTTGGCGACCATCAGCACTTCCGCGCCGCACAGGCATGCGGCCACGGCCTGGTTCGCGCCTTTGCCGCCGAATCCCAGATCGAAATTCTGTCCGAATAATGTCTCGCCGGGACGCGGGAAGTGGTCCGCGAAAGTGATCAGATCGGTGTTGGCGCTGCCGACGACGGCGATGCGGGGCCTGGCTGCCATGGTGATCCTCCCTTCCACAAGCGCGGGTGGTCTACCGAACCCGCACACGAATGAATTTTTATGAAATTACTTGGTCTTGCAACATTCAGCGGGCAAAAAGGGACGCGCAAGGAAGCCTTCCGAGCCGACCGCGAACCGCGCCGGAGGGCCGCCGCGGGCGTTAGGGAACCGTAAGCCGTCTGCGACCTTACGGATAATGCGTTCTCGAGTCACGTTCTGTGCACTTTATGATACAAAGTTTCATGGTCGCCCTGCAGACGCTCATGGCAATGATCGGGGTCGCGAGCTTGGCGTTTGCGGCAATCTATACCTGCCTGGCGCTCATTGCAGTCCTCGTCTGGCGCACCCGCAAGAGCGGGCGTGCCCCCGCGAGACTTCCGCCCGTCACCATCCTCAAGCCGCTGTGCGGCGCCGAGCCGGGACTGTATGAGAACCTGCGTTCCTTTTGCCGGCAAAGCTATCCGCAATTTCAAATCGTGTTTGGCGTGGGCGATGTGGCGGACCCGGCGCTCAGCGTGGTGGAACGCCTGGTGACGGAATTCCCCCACCTTTCCATGGATGTGGTGGTGGACCCGCAGCAGCACGGCCACAACCGCAAGATCAGCAGCTTGATCAACATGCTCGAAGCACGCCCGCCACGACGTGCTCGTCATGGCGGACAGCGACGCGTTCGTGGGACCGGACTATCTCACCAGCGTCACGGCTCCGCTATTGGACAAAAAAGTCGGGCTGGTCACGTGTCTCTACCAAGGCGAGCCCACCCAGCCGGTCTGGTCGCGCCTGGGCGCGATGTACATCAACGAGTGGTACATGCCCTCGGTGCTCGTGGCATGGCTCTTCGGCCATGAGAACTATGTGTCGGGACAGACCCTGTGCCTGCGCCGCGATACTCTGCAGGCCATCGGCGGATTGCTGCGGAATCGCCAATCACCTCGCGGACGACTACGAGCTCGGGCAACTGGTGCGCCGCCTCGGACTGCGAATCGTGCTGTCCTCCTATCAGCTGAAGGCCGAGCACCACGAGCCGAACCTGGAGTCGCTGGTGCGGCCACGAGCTGCGTTGGATGCGCACCTTGTGCGTGCTGAGGCCCCGCAGCTTCCGCTTCATCTTCTTCACCTTCAGCCTGCCCTTGGCGTTGCTGGGGCTGTTGTTGGTGATGCCGGAAACCGCCTCCGCGGTAGTCGCCTGGCCGCTGTTCCAGGTCACGGTCGCTCGCCCGCCTGGCGCTGCACTTCACCACCGGGTCCGCGGCCAGCGCTCCTTGTTCGCGGACCTGTGGCTGCTGCCGGCGCGCGACTTCTTGATCTGCTGGGTGTGGTGCCGCAGCTTCTTCACCTCGCGCTTCACCTGGCGCGGCAGCGACTTCGGAGTCGGCGCCGACGGCATCATGCGCAAATTAACGTAATCGAGGCAACGTAATCGAGGCTCAGCGAGCGACTCCGCGTAGCCGCAGTGCGTTGCTGATGACGGATACGGAGGAGAGGCTCATGGCCAGAGCCGCGATCATCGGGCTCAGTAATAGCCCGAACACGGGATACAACACGCCTGCGGCCAAGGGAATGCCGAGCACGTTGTACCCGAACGCGAACCCGAGATTCTGCCGGATGTTGCGCACTGTAGCGCGGCTCAGGCGCCGCGCCCGCACGATGCCGTTGAGATCACCTTTCACCAGGGTCACCGACGCACTCTCCATGGCAATGTCGGTTCCGGTACCCATCGCAATACCGACATCAGCGCGCGCCAGGGCGGGCGCATCGTTGATCCCGTCGCCGGCCATTGCCACACGATGGTTGTCGCGCTGTAGATTTTCGATCACCGCAACCTTGCCGGCGGGTTTGACCTCGGCAATCACCGCATCGATGCCAAGGGACTTGGCAACCGCCTCGGCTGTGCCGCGCGCATCTCCTGTCAACATCACAATCCTCAATCCATCTTCGCGCAGATCGCGCAATGCGCTCGCGGCGGTCTGCTTGACTGGATCGCCCACCGCAATGAGCCCGGCCAGGGAGCCATCAATGGCGGCAAACATCACGGTGTCGCCTTTTGCACGCAGCGCTTGCGCGTCGTGTTCGAGCGAACGCGTGTCGACACCCTCCTCTCGCATCAGAGCCTGATTGCCAATCACAATCACGCGCCGGCCGTCGCTTCCCCGGACCCCATGTCCCGTGAGAGATTCAAAGTTACCGATGGCACGCGGCGTCAAGCCGCGCTCAGCTGCCGCGGCGAGGATCGCGTGGGCCAGCGGGTGCTCGCTGGAGCGCTCCGCGCCTGCCGCCAAGGCCAACAACTCCGTCTCGCTCCAGGGCGACACAGCGATCACTCGATCCAACGTCGGACGTCCCACAGTGAGGGTGCCGGTCTTGTCCAGCACCAGAGTGTCGATCTGACGCAGAGACTCTATCGCCTTGGCGTCGCGGAACAACACCCCCAGCTGAGCGGCGCGCCCGCTCGCCACCATGATGGAAATGGGTGTAGCAAGGCCCAAAGCGCACGGACAAGCGATGATGAGCACCGCCACGCTACTGGTCAGAGCATAGCCCAGCGCCGGTTGCGGGCCGAGCCACCACCAGGCTACAAAGGTCAGCAGGGCAGCCGCCAGCACCGCGGGGACGAACCAGGCTGACACACGGTCCGCCAATCGCTGCAAGGGGGCCCGGGTGCGCTGCGCCTGCGCCACGAGCGCCACAATTTGCGACAGCAAGCTGGTCGCGCCGACGCGCTCAGCCACGACAACCAAGGCTCCTGTCTGATTGAGCGTGGCACCGACCACGGAGTCGCCCGGTCCCTTGTCCACCGGCATGGGCTCGCCAGTCAACATAGACTCATCCACAGTCGACCGTCCTTCCAGGACTCGTCCATCGACCGATATTTTTTCACCCGGCCGCACCCGCACCCGGTCGCCGATGGCGAGGCTCTCGAGCGGCACATCCTCGTCCTTATCATGCGGACCAATACGCCGGGCCGTCTTCGGTGCAAGGCTGAGAAGCTCGCGGATCGCCGCACTGCTGCGGCCCCGTGCCGCAAGCTCGAGCCATTCACCCAGCAGCGCCAGCGCAACAATGACGGCCGACACTTCGAAGTACACCGCCACCATCCCCTGCTCACCGCGCATTTGCGCCGGAAAGGCTGTCGGCGCGAAGGTCGCAAACACGCTGTAAAGCCAGGCGACCGCAACGCCCAACCCGATCAAGGTGTACATGTTGGGAGAGCGATTGACTACGCCTAGCCAACCGCGACGGTAGTAGTCGGCCGCCAGCCATACAGTCACCGGCGCCGTCAGAGCAACCTGCGCAAGACGCAACAGCCAGGCGGTACCTGGAGGAATCCGCAAGCCGAGCAAGTCCGGTAACATGGAGACAACCAGCACCGGGACACTCAGCGTCACGGCAAACCAGAACTTGCGACGCACGGCGCGCAAGTCGCCATCATCCTCGGGCGCTTCGTGAGGCGCGAGCGGCTCGAGTGCCATTGCGCAGATGGGGCACGTTCCGGGACCCTGCTGCAGCACCTCCGGATGCATGGGGCACGTATAGGTTGTGTTGGCGTTAGCGGCGCTGCGACTGGCGGAGCGGGTGTGCGTGATCCCGGCGGCGCCGTGGCTGGCGCAGCACGACTTTTCGGTGGAGGCCGGACGCTGTGGATGCTGTGGCATGTTCACTCCTCGTCAGCGCCCAAGGCCAGCAAAATCGGGCAGTCCGCGGCTCGTCCGTGACCGGGACACGCAGCGACGAGCGTCGCGAGCCCTGCGCGAATCCTCTGCAACTCGGCAACTTTCTTATCGACGTCCGCGAGCTTGGCCTGCGCCGAGCGCTTCACACGTGCGACGTCACGCCGCGCCGACAAGGTCAGCAGCTCGCGGACCTCGCTAAGGGTGAACCCGAGCCCCTGCGCCCTGCGAATGAAGCGCAGCCGTGCCAGCTCCAGACCCGTGTAGCGGCGATAGCCGGAAGCGAGCCTGCGGCTGGGCGCCAGCAGGCCGGCGCGCTCGTAGTAGCGAACGGTGTCGATACCGACGCCGGCGCGTTTCGCAAGGCTGCCAATTCCAATCGATTCCATCAGTCCGACTCCTCGATGAGGCTCCCATCTTAGAGTCTGGACCAGGGTCCAGAGTCAAGCCTGGAATGAGCGGCCGACCACTCGAGAGCTGCACGAGTCCGCGCCTGACTGACCCTCCGCGGAACGTCTTGCCTCGAAGGCGGGGTGGCATCGGATAATCCGAAGCGCAGCCGAGCGGACAGCAGGCGTTCCGGAGCGCGCGGCAGACTCGAACCAATCCGCAGCCTCGTTTATCCGCCCCTCCTCGAGCAGTCGCGTCGCCCAGTTGAACTGACCTCGGAAGTACCCGCCGTGAGCCGACCGCTCATACCAGTGAGCGGCTGCCGTCGGATCGGGGGGACATCCCCAGCCCAACTCACAACACCTGCCGGCCAGGTTCATCGCGCGGACATGCCCTTGCATTGCCGCTTGCAGGTAGTACTCGTAGGCCCGCGCGGGATCGCGCACAACGCCGCGGCCGTTCAGATACAGATGCCCCAGGTTGTAGCGTGCCCAGCCGTCTCCCGCCGCGGCGGCCCGGCGGTAGTACTTCGCCGCGAGCTCAGGGGTTTCCCGAGTTCCCCAGCCCATGTCGTAACAGCGGCCGACCATGTTGAGAGCCTCAACGTTGCCCTGCGCGGCGGCGCGGAGGAACCAGTTGAAGGCAGCATCCACATCTCGTGGCACGCCGCTGCCCTCCAGCAACATGCGGCCATAACACAGCTGGCCCTCCGCCACGCCGTCGTGTGCCATGACCCGAACCCATGCGGCAGCCTGATTTGCATCCCGCGTGAGCAACTCGCGCAGGCGGTCCGGACTCATGCCGCTCAGGAGATCCGTAATCGACCACGAGGCCATTGTCGCACCGACTCTTGTCGCGCTGACTATGGCGAGAACCGCACACTCACGGCCCCCGGAATCACCTGATTGTCAGTGCCGGCGAAGCGCTCAGGTACCGGCTCGGGAGTTGTGTACTGACCCGTGACCACCACCCTCTGGATATCCGCCGCCACACCCGTATCCACGATTCATACCTCCCCAATGCGATTGCTATTGAGAATCATTCTCACTCGTAAATGGTAGCAGGGGTCGACAGCGCGTCAAGACACGGGAACGCCAACGAAGGGTGCCTTTGCCGTCCGGTGCCCAGCCGGTGAGCGCGACCACACTTGGGCGCTAAGCCGTGCCAGGAGCCGATTGCGATCGGCCTGCAATCGCAGCCACGGTCAGAATGAGCTCGCGTGCGTCGACCGGTTTCGCCAAGTGGGTTTGGAAGCCGGCGAGCAGCGCCTGCGTTCGGTCATCGAGTCGTGAGTACGCGGTGAGTGCCACAGCGGCCACGCGCCCGATGGGCTCCCCTAACATGCGTACCTTGCGGATGAGTTCGTAGCCGTCCTCCCCGGGCATTCCGACATCGCTGACGAGCACATCAGGTGCGATCCGTTCGATTGCCGCGAGCGCTTCGGCGGCAGAAGCGCAAGCAGTCACTGCAGCGCCCCGCTCGGATAGGATGTGCCAGAGCACTTCGCGCGCATCGCGCTCATCGTCCACGACCAGAATTTTGATACCTCTCAAGCTGACGGGTGGGTGGGAAGTTTTATCGCCGATGGCGGCCTGCGGATGTCGATCGGCATCCTCTCCCGCCTCTGCGACCCAAAGAGGCAGTTTGACGACGAAGGTCGAGCCCTGCCCTTCACCCTCACTTTGCGCATGGATCGATCCGCCGTGCATTTCTACGAGATATTTGACGATGGACAGCCCGAGGCCCAAGCCGCCCGTTTGGCGCGCACCGGCCGTGGTGGACTGACGAAAGCGCTCAAACGCGTGGGCGAGGAATTCCGACGACATGCCTTGACCGCTGTCAATCACACACACCTCGATGTGTGAGTTCACCCGCCGCATGACGACGCGCACAAATCCATTCTTTGGGGTGAACTTGATGGCGTTGCTCAGGAGGTTCCAAAACACTTGCTGCAGCCGTCCCGAGTCCCCCGATACTCTCACCGTGGGGTCCAGGATCTTCTGCAGGCGAATCTGACGCGCCTGCGCACTCGCCCCGACGGTCTCAACCGCCGCGTCAATCACCTCCACCAGCGGCACACTCCGCACGTCCATGCGCAGCTTCCCGGCCACCATCCGGCTCATATCGAGTAAGTCCTCTACCAAGCGGACCTGGAGATGCGCGTTGCGCTCGATGACAGCGAGTCCCTGTTCGACCTTCTTTTCGTCATTGCGAGTTCGATGCAGTAACTGAGTCCAACTCAGGATCGCGCTCAGCGGTGTGCGCAACTCGTGCGACACCAGAGCCAGAAAATCATCCTTGGCGCGGCTCGCACGCTCGGATTGCTCTCGCGCGAGCTTTTCGGTTTCCCTGGCCTCGTCCGCGGCGCGGCGCGCCAGGAGCAGCTCCCGTTCGTATTGACGGCGCTCGGAGGCATCGAAGACCAGGATGAGAAGGCGATGCGCGTGGCCCTGAGGATCAGTGGTCTGTGTGGCATTCAGGATCACCGACCGGGCCTTACCTGGCTCGGGCACCTTGAGATCAAACGCGATTTCGCGCGCGTAGCCCCGCATGGCCAGCAGCGGTCGAACGTGTGTGTCGTAGTAGATACGGCCCGCCACCGTGAGCAACTCTGGAAAGGGAAGCCCAAAAAGGGCTTCGGGAGTGCGACCGCTCAAAGCACAAAAAGTCGCATTTGCACGAATGACTCTGCCATCCGCGTCTGTAATGAGATAGCCGCAAGGAGCATGTTCGAAAAGCTCCTCCGCATCGTCCTCGATGTTCACACTATCGGACGGCACCGTATTCTGTTAGCACTCCTGCGGCAAGAAAGGAGCGGATAGCTGCAATGGTCTCGGCCGGGTGACTCAAGTGAGGGCAGTGTCCACTCGCACGCAATTGCACAAACGTGCTTCCTGCAATGTGCGCTTCGACGTAGCGTCCAACGCCCTCGGGCGCGATGGCATCTTGGGAGCACTGCAGGATGAGTGTCGGCACATTCACACTCCGCAGGTCCGCACGGTTGTCTGAAAGAAAGGTGACGCGAGCAAAATGCTTGGCGATCTCCGGGTCGGTCCGGCAGAAGCTGTTGGCCAACTCCGCGCTCAAAGCAGGCCGATCGGCATTCCCCATGATCACCGGGGCCATGGTGCTGGACCACCCCAAGAAATTCGAGTCCAGGAAATCGAGCAGGCCGTCGATGTCCTCGCGCGTAAATCCGCCAACATACTCACCGTCATTCACATAGCGCGGTGAAGGGCCGATCAACACAAGAGAGCTGAAACGTGTGCGGTCTTTCTGCGCGGCAAGGATACCGATCATGGCGCTCACGGAATGCCCCACGAACACCGCATCGTGGATGGCCAGCGCTTCGCAGATCCTCAGAATGTCATCCGCATAGCCATCGAGGCTTGCGTAGCGCGTTCGGTCAAAGGCCGATGCATCCGCCGCACCGTGCCCTACGTAGTCGAATAGCACCAGTCGAAAGTCATTCTCGAACCCCGGCACCAAATGGCGCCACATGGCCTGGTCGCATCCAAAGCCGTGCGCCAGAACCATGGTACGAGGACCACGCCCGAGAACGTGGACATTGTTTCGCTGCAGCTCGTGCATAACCCATTGTGCCCGGTTTCGGCCGCTCGGGTGGTAGTTCTCACTAATCCGATCAGACGCGTCAGAGCGCGACCCCGAAAGGAAGGGTGTGAAGCTGCGGCGCTCCGGTGACGATCTCAGCCGCAGTCCTGGCGGCAATGGTGAACGATTCCGGTTAGGCGTTACTTTCGGCGCGAGTGCTGGCGAGCAGTCAACGACATCGAGTTTCATCGCCGCGGCGATGAAGTGGGCACAGTGCCCTCCAGGCACACCGAAGGTGGAGTCAACGTGCTGGCTCACCTGTAGGTAGCCGATGCCAGCCGGTGTCGGCGCCATCTGACACCTTGGACCTACCGGCCCTCAATCTGCCTGTGTCCGGCGGGCACGTGTTCGCCTACGCTGGGACCGATCGTGTCTGCGGCGTAAGCGCCTCTTTCACCCATCGGAGCCTCAGGCCCCTCCGTGGTGTCCTGCTTCGTCTGCCGCTCCATCTCTGCATTTATTTCGGCACCGAGCACCACCAGGACACTGGAAAAATAGAACCACATGAGCAGCGCGATGACACCGCCCAAGGCACCGTAGGTTTTGCCGTAGTTGGCAAAGCTGCGAACATATACGGCGAAGAGTGCGCTCGCCACCAGCCATAACGTGGACGCGATCACCGAACCCCACGTTACCCACTGCCAACGTGCAGGTTGTCGGGCCGGAGCATACCGATAGACAAACGCCAGCCCGACAACGGCAAACACCCATAGCACGGCCGATGGCAGGATAACCCCCGCCCACTGCAACCAGTTACTCGTGCCCAGGATTTTCAACGCCACTGGAATGGCGACCCCGAGCAATAGCATGCCGAGAAATCCGACCACGGCACCTACTGTCAATACCAGCGATATGAGAACCTGCACGATGAAACTGCGCTTCTCCCGCTCCCCATAGGCAATGTTGCTCGCAGTCATCAGCGCGCTCATCGCCGAGCGCGCACTCCACAACGCCACGCCAACTGCCAGCGCGGCGGCCGCACTCAAGGTGCGTTGCCCGTGACTGGCGACTGTTTGGAGCTGAGTGTTGAAGATATCCCAGACCCCGGGCGGGAGCACGCCAGAGAACGTACTCATGTGACGAATCACATCCGCAGGTGTAGCAAACAGGCCGTAAATCGACACTGCGGCTGCCAGACCTGGAAACACTGACAAAAGGGCGTACATCGCCACGCCGGCGGCAACGAGCGTGACGTTATCGTTTCCGAGTCTCTTGACGACCCGCCAGATGATGTCCCACCAGCCTGCCGCCGGTATTTCCTGAGGCAGTTCGGCGCCGCGACCGCGATTGGGGGTGAGCGCGTTCAAGCCTGAGAGTCTCGCCTGTCAGTTGACGCCCGCCGGGGTCTGTACGTTCGGGCCTAACGCATGCCCGGCTTGAACCACATCATGGCTGCATGGTTAAGAGTATTGGAGAGCACGACCCGCTACCGCGCTTCCTCTTTCGACGACTGCAACGCTATTTCGGAATTTCCTTGGCGGCTTCCTTGGCCTCTTTAGCATGATGATGCGCTTTGGCCTTGTGAACATGAGCCTTCGCCTTGTCCACCGATTTATTGGGCTCGGAAGACACGGCAGCTTTTGCCTGATCGCCCGCCTGCTTGGCTTTTTCCGCGGTGGCCTTCGCGCCTTCGGAAGCCGTCGAACCCACCTGTGCCACGCAGAGATTTGATACAGCGAGGGCCGCAACCAACAACATAACCTTCTGCATGCATCACCTTTTGGTTTTAAATGCGCCAACGCCGCCCCACTGGGGCGTGGTAAGCGACCACCCGCCGATTCCTCACGCGCCGCAGCTTTGGCCCTCGGCCCATCCAGCAGGCGCCGGACCAAAACGTTCGCGACGCGAACCAGCATCGGCTATAGCAACGGTCGTAGCGGCGAATCGTTCCGACTGAGCTTGAGCGGATCTATTTCCATGAAGGCTGCCCCGCTCATTGGCATAGACAGTCGATTCGCGTTGCGGCGCGGAAGATTGAGATCCAGGGTCCGAGGGCCTGACCATCATCGCCGTCGACGTCGATCACGATCGCGGCGATGCCCAGCGGTTGCTCGAACAATTCAAACCTGGATTCCAGGTGAGCTTCGATCCGCAGGGCAGCCTCGCGCAACAGCTCAAAATCACGAGCATGCCGACCAGCCTGATTATCGACCGGCGAGGGGGGGTGCGCTTCACTCATATCGGCTTCTGGCCAGCCGATGGCGCCGTTGCAGCGCACGAGATTCGCGAGCTGCTCGCGCAAGAGCCGGGAGGCCATCCATGAGACCCCAACAGATCGCCTGGCACATGCTGTCGCGCGTGAGCAGCAAGCCCGGCGTCAACGCCTGGTAAGCCTCGCAGAGTCACCCAACACAAACCTGCCGTGCATGACCGATGAATGCTCGGGAAAGGTGCAAAAGAAGCGCGCCCGGCCAAATCGGTCACACCCTTTGCAGGCGATCTCCCGCACTGCAACATATGTATAGGGTCCATGGAACCGAATTCGACATAGTGCCCGCTCAGGAGCATCCTTGTGCTGTCGTCAAAGGAGATCCAACAATCCTGAACACGTGAATCGCCTGGCGTCGGGAGAACCAAAATGCATAGCCAACGCAAGCAGTCGACAAACTACCGCGAACTCGAACAGCGGTCTCCCCTGAAGAATACCTATCACACGCCACAGCGCGTTTGGGCCGGCCACGGACAAGGGAATCCTTGTACCCGATGCGGCGCACCGATTCGAGCGAGCGACATCGAGTACGAAGTGGAGCTGGAACGCCAACCTGCGCTGCACTTTCATCTGCCGTGCTATCAAAAGTGGGACGCAGAGGCAAAATCCAGCACCCGTTGAGTCAACGAGGCATTTGGCCTCACCGCCCACGGCGCATCAACGGCTGCCGGAGCCGACAGGCAGATTTTGACCCTGCAGGTCCGCCTTGGGATCGCGCAGATCGCGCTCCCAACTCGCTGCGTCGGGAAATCCGACGCTCGGGCGGGGCACACAGATGGAACAGAGGGCCCGAGCCAACGTTTAATGGATAACGACGGCTCAATCAGGACCCGTGATGAAACAGGAATATCCTACCCCCAGAGATATCGCGGCCAGGGAGCTGCGCGACGTTCTTGCCAGCTCAGAGGCATTGCTGACGGCCCTTGGCAATGAAGGTGGCGATTCCATCAAGGAACTACGCGATCGGCTTACAACCAGCATCGCAGATCTCAAGGCAAGGTTGGGTAGCTCCTTCTTCGCGAGTGCCCGGGAGAAGTATCACCAAGCTCGCGATACGGCCGTGTCTGTGAACCAATTCGCGCACCGGCGACCATGGTCGACAGCGGCCATTGGCGCAGGCGTCGGATTGTTGATTGGGCTTCTCATCAGTGATTGACGGCGCAGCAACGGCAATAAAAGCTGCGTGGTTCGGCAAACGCGCACGAATTCCGCGACCTCGCTGCCTGCCTTGCGCGACGAATCTGCGCTAGGTCGGAGGAAATCGCGCCAGGATTGCGCTAACGGCCGCGCGGATCGGCTGCTCGGATTGGTCAATGTCCTTCTGAGACAGGTCCTTCTTCGCCCAACCGTGCCATACCGGTCTATGAGAGTGCGTATCGAAAACATCGATGGATAGAGTGCCCTCCCGGACCTGACGTACGTCGATGTTGTTGCCCCAGTACGCCCCTCCCCACCATCCCGGTCCCCCGCCCCAGCCTGTCCAGCCCATTCCCGCGTAGGGTTCGGGATACGAGTTGATATCGGTGCGCTCGCGGGAGCCGATCGTGAAGTCCACCGAGAAGTCCGCGGATGCCGGATCGGCCGCCTGTTGATAACCTTTGCGGCGCAGCTCTTCGACAATCGCGTCTTGGGCACGAGAGACGACCAGCGGGTTGCTCACGCGCAGATGCCGGCGCTGCATCACCGTAAAGGTGTGAAAGTTCGTGAAGCTGGATTGTCTGTCGAAATCGCTACCGACGCGTAATGTGGAGCAGCCCGTGAGTGCCACAATAGCGAGCATGCAGGGAAGATGTCTTAGCTGTTGCATGTCAATCACTCCAGTGCCGGCGACGCCCGAGCTGGATCTCTCAGGCACGCAGGGCCGCAGCCGACGCCGCCTCCCCACTGATGAGCACCTCCCATTTGAGCTCGATTCCTTTCCTTTTTCCTTTCGGAGTCACCTTCAGGCCCTCGGGAGATACGGCGACGACGTAGTCCCGGCCATCAATGTTGAGAATACGTTTGAGAGTCTTCTGCAGAGGAGCCATAGTTCGCGATCCTCCCGATAATGACAAAACCGATCGCTTGGCAAACACGCAAGACATATGCCGGATTCGCGACGGCGAGAGCAAGCGCCATCTGCACCTGCGCCGCCGATCCCTGGATGGCGCTATAGCATGCAGCGCGGTTACGCCCGCTTCCGCCCTGGACGGCGGTCGGCGCGCCAAGTGTGATCGGGTCTTGTTCTTGGCCAGGCTCGCCTTCAGCGCGCCCATCAGATCGATTAGTTGTGTCAAGGCGGGTCGCGAGGTTTGAAAAACGCCCGCAGGTGTTACCAACAAGGCCGGGTTTGCCGTCATCGTGGGGAGCGGTGTGACCCGTCCCCCGAAGAACGACTCGACGCGCATTGGGCAACCGCCGCGCCAGCACATAGGTTGAGTCGCTATCCTGCAACGGCCGGATCAGATCGGTTGAAACGCGTGCGAAGGACCCAGGCAGGCGCGCCGAGAAGAAACATTCACTCGACATCCTGTCCGAATGGCAATCTCGGGCGATTCTGCGCGACGAGGTGAGTCGCCGTCCAGCCCTCCTGGTGCGAAAGCAACCCTGGTCGAGGTGGTGTGGCGGCCGCTCCTCAGTTATGCTGCCTGTCAACACAACGAGAAGCAGCGCCTCGACTTTGCCCAGGATATCCTGCGCTGGCTGCGTGGACACACGCACGGTAGCCGCCAGGTGGCCGACGTGCTGGACGAGAATGTTGCCTGCTACCAACCCCAAGACTGATCGACACCGCATCCGGGCGCTCGACCTCGATTGCGTGCGCAACGGCGTCGTGCGTTACGCTCCAATCAAGTCTCTCTGGTTTCTCTGCATGTCCGCAGGTGCACTGATCGGCGGGCCGCTGACGTTTACCTGGGCTGCATTCCTGATGTTCGTACTCTCCACCAGCGCGGTACTCCTACTGGGTCACTCGCTAGGCAATCACCGCAAACTGGTGCATCAGAGTTATCAGTGTCCCAAGTGGCTCGAGTACGCCTTGGTGTACTGCGGAGTGCAAGTGGGTCTGGCCGGACCGATCGGGCTACTGCGCCAGCACGAGCTCCGGGACTACGCGCAGCGCCTACCTGGTTGCCATGTGTATTTGCGCCATGGCAGGACTGCGTGGATCGACGCATGGTGGCAACTGCATTGCGAGTTGGTGTTGCACGATCCTCCTGAAATTCACGTCGAGGCCGGAATTCAGGAAGATCGCTGCTATCGTTTCTTGGAAAGGACGTGGATGGCGCAACAGATACCACCGGCCTTGCTTCTATATGTCCTGGGCGGGTGGGGATTCATCTGGTGGGGAGTATGCGCCCGAATCGCCGCCGGGGTATTTGGGCACTGGCTGATTGGTTATCTAGCGCATAACCATGGATCAATTGCTCGCGAGGTTCGGGGGGCTGGCGTACAGGGCCGGAATGTCCGGTTCGTATCGCTCCTCACCATGGGGGAATGCTGGCACAACAATCACCACGCCTTTCCGGGATCCGCACGACTGGGACTGGCTCCAGGGGAATGGGATCCGGGTTGGTGGGCTCTGCAGGCCTTGCATAAGGTCGGCCTGGTCTGGGCACTGCGCACCCCGGCCGACCTCCCCTACCGGCCCGAATTGCGGCTGGTCCGCGCACAACCGGGTGAGCTTCCAGAAAATTTGCATCATGACATCGCCACCTGAACCAACGCTTCCCAAGATTTCAAGTCTTCAGCGGCTGCGCTGGTGGGCACCGGTTGGCAGCGGGGCGGTCGTCGGGATCGCCATGCGGCTGGTGTACTCCGGTCATTCGCGCGATCCCTATTCCGCAATGATGAGCTCCTTTGTTTTGCTCGTCCCGGTGCTAGTCGGCGCCGTTGCCGTATTCATCGCCGAGCGATACGAAAAGCGAACCTGGCAGACTCATTTCTGGATCGGCGCCAAGGCGAACGCCTTGTTCGTGCTCGGCACCTTCGCCATCATGATCGAAGGACTGGTCTGCACGATCGTGGCGATACCGCTTTTCTGGATCCTGGGTGGACTTGCCGGAATCGCGATGGGAATCGTGTGTCGTTGGACGCAATGGGCGAAGCGCGCGATCTTTTGTATGACGGCTTTGCCACTTGTGCTCGGCGACATCGAGCAGCACCTTCCCTTACCGCAGGACGTCAGCACGATCGAAAGAAAGCTGATCGTCTCGGCCCGCCCGGAGGCCGTATGGCAACAACTATTGAGAGCCACCGACATCCGCAAAGAAGAGATCGGCAGCGCCTGGATGTATCGGATTGGAGTTCCGTTGCCGACGGCAGCGGTCACCGAGTTTGCGGAAGGCACAGCCGTTCGGCATATCACAATGGGAAGGGGAATCCACTTCGATCAAGTTGCCGCGGATTGGGAGCCGAATCGGCGGGTACGTTGGCTGTATCGCTTCTCCGCGGACTCATTCCCCCCGCAAGCCTTGGATGATCACGTCAGGATCGGCGGCCGCTACTTCGATCTGATCGATACAGAATACACTCTACGCAAACTCGGGACGGGAACCGAGCTGCGGGCGCGCATGACCTATCGCGTGAGCACGAGCTTTAACTGGTACGCGCGACCACTGGCAGCGCTGCTTGTAGGTAATTTCGAAGACGCGGCGCTGGCGTTTTACGCGCACCGCGCGCAGCAGAATTTCGCCAGCCTCGGCGCTGATCGGCCTTGACCGGCAACCGGTAGTGCCTGACCTGACTGACCCGCAAAGCACTGCACCAATATCGAATCGAGGCCCGCAGAAAGCTGGCGCCGATAGAGTTAGCCCGTTGGCGTGTCGGGCGGCTCGCAGACTTCCCGAAAACGTTCTGTAACAAATCCCCCGCGCAGGCGGCGTGCGCATCGGATTCTGATGCGCAGCCTGCGGCCCATCTGCTATTCCAGACCCAATCGCCGCGCCATAACGACGAGCTGGTAGGCAGTTCGCGCCCCCACCTTTTGTTTGACTGCCGACTGCAGATTGGCCACGGTCTTGACGCTCACCTCGAGGTGAGCGCCAATCTGTTTGGCATCGCAGCCGCGGGAGAGTAATAGCAGCACCTCCCTCTCGCGGGGCGACAAAGGATCACACGCGTCGGGGGCGAATTCGGCCATACCCCTCCTGACGTCAGGACTGATGTATTGCCGGCCCTGCGCGACGGCTCGGACAGCGGTAACCAACAACTCGGGCGCACTGGCCTTGCTCAAATAGCCCAATGCCCCTTCCTTCAAGGACCTCGATGCGTAGATCCCGTCGTCGTACATGCTGAACATCAGAATGCGCGCCGCGGGACGCTGCCTGCAAAGACGGCGCAGCGTCTCGATTCCGCCGACGCTCGGCAAGACCAGATCGAGAACAACCACGTCCGGGGTGAGCTCACGGTCACAACACAGCGCCTCCGAAGCGTTGGCTGCTTCGCCCACCACCGTAAGGGTGCGGTCATGTTCGAGTACTCGCCGGTAGCCCACGCGTACTACGGGATGATCATCGACCAGGAGTACCGTAACCGGTGCGTCACGTCGCGACGTCATCTCATCCTCCATGCTTCCTGCGACGATTCTCGCACGTGCGCGGGGATATGATACCAGGAGGAAATCCCGGACAATTCGGGAGAACTTCCCTAGCCGTCCTCCCGCCAATCGTGAAATCCTGACACGCCTGCTCCGGCGACACCAGTTGTGTGCCAACAGCCGACTCGACAAGATGCCCCCGGTATTCGCCATCGGCTTTGGCTTCCTTCAGGCCACAACTGGATTACGCCGTCACCCCGCGGCGTGGGCTCGTCGACGCTCGCGAAGCAAGCACGCAGGCGGGGGAGCCTCCATCATCTGCCGCACGAGAGTTGTTTTCCCGACTTGGCGCGGGACGCGAACGAGTTAGATGCAGCGAGAACCCGACATCGATCATTCCGATTTGCTGTAGCAGGCCCCAGCGGTGGCCATAGAGGCCGGGGCTGCGAGCGCTTGCGAGGCGCCGCGGCCCCCTGATCTGCCGCTTGGGGAAGCGCTTCTTGTGACGCCAACCGCCCTGGTGTACTTTAACTCGTAAATCATAAGGGGAGCGCATGCGGGACCTCGAACGGGCCTTGACCGATATCAGTGCAATTCGCGAGCAACTCGCGCAAAGCACCGAGTTCAGGGGTTACGCTCCCGCCACCCTGACCAGCACCGGCGTGTTCGCCCTCCTGATCGCCGCGCTGCAGGCTCACTGGCTACCCGAATCAGCGACCAACATGCGGCTGTTCGTCGCCGTGTGGGCCGTGACAGCGGCTGTGTGCGTAGTGGCCATCGCCATCGCAACGATCAACCAGTCACGTCTCGTGCACGGCGGCCTCGCGACGGCGATGCTGCAAGCAGCGCTCGAACAGTTCCTCCCCGCAGTGATTGCCGGCGGACTGGTTACCGTGGCGTTGCTGGAACTCGCCTCAGGTGATTTGTGGATGCTCCCCGGCCTGTGGCATACCTTCTTCGCACTCGGTGTTTTCGCCTCCTGTCGTTTTCTGCCGCGCGCGACATTCGTGGTCGGCGTCTGGTACCTGGCCTGCGGGCTGGTATGCCTGGGGCTCGCCGCCCAGACTCACGCCAACTCACCTTGGGCCATGGGAGTTCCCTACGGAATCGGCCATTTGTTGGTTGCGGTCATCATGCAACAGCGCCGTCACGCGGAGCGCGTACAATGAGCGGCACACGCAAGAAAGGCGAGGCGCGCGCCAATCAATACGCCTACCCGGGCCTCGATCGCGTGATTCACGAGCGCGCGCGGCTGAGCGTGCTCACGTCGCTGGCACGGCATCCCAAGGGACTGAGCTTCAACGACCTGAAATCGCTCTGCGGTCTCACTGACGGGAATCTCAGCCGGCACATGCAGGTACTCCAAGAGGCGGGCCTGGTGGATGTGGCGAAAGGCTTCGAGCAAAACCGGCCGCAGACGACCTGCCGGTTGAGTACCGAGGGCCAGAAGCGGTATGTGGAATACCTTGCCGTTCTGGAGCAGGTGGTCCGCGATGCCGCGGCCGCCCTCAAAATCTCTTCGACAACCCGATCGAGACTCCCCCTGGAAGGACTCGAACCGTAAGCGGCGTCTTCCACCTCGTGGTCCAGTACCCTATTCCCGTGCCCAACGCCCAACCGGCAATGACATCGGACTGCCAGTGCGCCTGACTCTTCATTCGCGCAATCGCATCGTAGACCGGTAGGATTTCCAGCGCCCAGATCCACGGATCCTGCTTGGCGTAATTGACTATCAGCGGGGTGACGAAGCTTGCTTGCAACGTCACCTCGCCACTGGGAAAGCTCTCGCAACAGCCGCCGCGGAACCAGGCGTTGGGATTATTTCCTTGGTCGGGGCGCGCACGGCTGAAACTCTTCTTCATGATCTCCGCGGCAACCCCGGAGATGATCGAGGAGTCCAATGTCTGCCACATTGTATGGCCCAGCTCGTTGTCATTCCCAAACCAGAGGGCCCCGCTGATTTCCACCGCAACCACACCGAACTCGAGGCCGGTCTGGTATTTGCGCGCCCAGATCCCGTTCTGATCCAGGGCGAGCTCGCGATCGATTCCAAACGGACCGCCCGCCTGCGCGCTGACGGGCATCAGGGTGCACAGCACAACCCACAGGTACCGCCCCCACCCACGTTCCGTCCTTACCGACACTGCTTTCATTGCCCTCGGGCGCCCCTTGCGTCGCCAGAAACTTTGTACTGCAAAGCTAATGCGTGCCAGCTTATCCAACTTTGCACTGTAAAGTAACTGGTCAGGCATAGCCTCGCAAGACGTTCTCACCGCTGCGCTCATGGGAAGAGCGCTCGCCCTGACGCATGGCGTGGTGAGCGAGGTTCACTCGAACCCAACGCCCACCGTTCCCGCAACCGCCAGCACTCACCCGGCCGGGACATCGGCCGCGTTCATTTGGGCTCGCGGCGGTACCGCTTGACCAGGAGCGCGCGTATTTCCCGCAGCTGAGCGTCTATTCGCTGGAAATGGTCATCCACCTGTTGAAAGCGCGCATCCATCTGCTGGAAGCGGGCGTCGATTTGTCGGAAGTGCTCGTCGACCTGCTGAAAGTGCTCATCGTACCGTTGAAAGTGGGCATCGACTTGCTGCAAGTGAGTGTCGATCTGCTGGAACCTCTGGTCTGAGCGCGCCTGAACTTGCGCGATGAGTTGGTCTTCGCGGCTCACCAGCCAATGAGTATCTACTGCAAGCGCGCCAAAGAACGTGACCGCCAGACCCATATGGACAGTCATCACCCAGACCTTCAGGGACGCTATCGACGACTCTATCAACTTCTCAAGCGAGGTGAAGCGAACATCCACTGCAGCGAAACGAACATCCACCGCGGCGAAGCGAACATCCATCGCGGCGAAGCGCGCATCCAGCACAGGGATAACAACGAACTCGTGGTGGGCCTGAATCGTGAGATCCATGGCTTCGGCAATCGCCAGCGCGACGTCGGAGCCAAAGTCAGCTTTCTCGACAAGCACATCCACCGCGTTAGCTTGCAAAGGCATGATCGTCGTCCGTGACGAGAGGAATGTGCGGCAGCATACCCCGCCTTCAGGCGTCAGCCCATCGTCAGAAGTTGTGGATTTCTGTAGAAATGGCATATATCCGACAGTTCACCGGATTTTGAGGCATGGCGCAAGGGCTATTTTGAGCGATCACGTGTTAGGTCGATGTGACATCCTAACGTGTATGTCCGCGCGGTGAGATCGACGTCGGGTACGCACGGTGGAAGACGCGTCGTTATTCGCGTGTCTGACGCTGGTGATACTCACCACGCTGGCAGAGCATCGAGGCGCCCCAGCGCTGCCGCCACTACCGCACACAGTCGCCTGGCGGCGTAGGTACCAGGATGTGGGATCCAGAGGCGCTGCCCGCCGCGTCAATATTTCCACCCTGCTGTCGGCGCGCGCCTGCCAGGTTCGTCCTTGGAGCGACAAGCACCTCCACCAAGAACCCGGAGACCCCATCGTGGAAACGTCCAGCCGAGACAAATCAAGTACTTCCAAGTCCGCCCTATGGACTTCGCGCATCCTGCGCGGCCTGGTGATCCTGTTTTTGATCGTGGACGGTGTGATGCACCTGGCGCAGCCGGCACCGGTCGTGACGGCAACGAATCAGCTCGGATTCCCGCTCGACGTCACCTTCGCAATCGGCGTCATCGAACTGATTTGCACAGCGCTCTATGTAGTTCCGAGTACTTCCACACTCGGCGCCCTTCTCCTGACGGGCTACCTCGGTGGTGCTGTCGCCGCCCACATGCGCGTCGGCAATCCGATTTTCGAGGCCTACATCTTCCCCGTCATGGTGGGCGCCATGATCTGGGGCGGGATTTTCCCGCAGTTCAAGGCGCTAGTAGCCCGCTAACGGCGGCTACTCACGCATTTCTCAACGCGCAATACACCGTCCCGCAGGGGCGTCAGATCCTGGAAGCACCTACCGGCAGCGAGTCGATGCGTTGCATGTCCGGCGTCTGCATCAATGCAGGGTCCTTCAGGTAAGCCGCCGCGAACTCAACCGAGTCATTCCCCCAGAACAGGTACCCATCGATGTAGAAAGTGGGCACCCCGAACACGCCTCTTTGGGTGGCTTGCTCGGTTGCCTCGCGCAGCGAACTCTTCACGTCCGCGGCTCCGAGTTGCTCCGGGGACAAGCCTAATGACTGCGCGAGAGAAGCCACCACAGTTGGATCGGCGGGATCGACTCCGGTGGTCCACAATTGTTTGAAAATGGCCCGAATGGCCGCCACGGAATTGCCGGCGGCAATCGACAGCCGCAGGTAAGGCAGCGGGTTGAAGGGATGCGCCGCGGGAACCCGAAACGGCACGTGATTCTGCTGCGCCCACCAAAGGCAGGACCGATAGGTCCAGATCCGCTTGGAAGGCACCTCGGCCGGTCCCTTCTGCCCCCAATGATTCAAAAGAGCCGCGAACAAGATCGGCTGAGGCTTTAATTCAACGTTATCGCCGAGCCTGCCGAGGGCGTACGAGCTGAAGTACGCGTAGGGTGAGATGAAGTCGAAGTACCACGTCACGGAGCGCATGGGCGCATCCTACGCTGCGAGAGCCGCAATTCGAAACGCGCCCGCCGACTGGGTACGGAACTTGGTAAGGAACCTGGGCCTCGAGGCTCTCCCCGACCCGTCGAAACCTGGTAGCCAGCCGTCACACCCGTCATGATTTGCACCCCCGGAAGGCGGCTGCCGGGCCATCCTTAGGATTCGAACGCGGAAATCCGGCGGCGCGCCTTGCGATTTAAGTGAACGTTAAGGCAGCGGTGCAATCATGCCGGGCGCGGCCCGGAACGCTTGCGGCCGCTATCGCAACCAAGGTCAAGCGAGGGCTCTACTCTAATGGTTAATGCTGGAACTGGTCATCTCTCCACCGTGCCCAGCGGCAGCGAAGCACGCTCGGTGCGCGATGCCGTCATGCGCCTCAAAGACTATCTGACCAGCCAGATCGTGGGCCAGGACAAGCTCGTCGAGCGCCTACTGATCGCGCTTCTGGCCGACGGGCACTTATTGGTCGAAGGTCCACCCGGGCTCGCCAAGACCCGTGCCATCAAGGCACTCGCTCACGCCCTCGAGGCCGACTTCCAGCGAGTGCAATTCACACCGGACCTGCTCCCTGCCGACCTGACCGGCTCGGATATCTATCGCCCCGAGGAAGGCAGCTTTCGCTTCCAGCGCGGTCCGCTGTTTCACAATCTCATTCTGGCGGACGAGATCAATCGTGCCCCTGCCAAGGTGCAATCCGCGCTGCTGGAAGCTATGGCGGAGAGGCAGATCAGCGTCGGCGGCACCAGCTATGTCCTGCCTCAGCTGTTCCTCGTGATGGCTACCCAGAACCCGATCGAGCAAGAAGGCACCTACCCTCTGCCGGAGGCACAGCTTGACCGTTTCATGCTGCATACCGAGGTCGACTATCCCGACCGCGCCACCACCCTCAAAATCATGAAACTCGCCCGGCGCGAAGCGGTGACCCAACGTGAGCTGCCACCGCCGGAGCATCGGCTCAGCCAGGAAACAATTCAGACGGCGCGGCGTGCGGCACTAGCATTGACCCTGTCGGATCCCGTGGCTGAGTACATTGCCGCATTGGTCGATGCGACACGGCGCCCGGAAGGTTACAGCACGAATCTGCGCGACTGGCTGCGCTGGGGCGCAAGTCCGCGCGCAGCGATTGCGATGGAGCGCGGCGCGCGAGCGCTGGCTTGGATGGAAGGACGCGATTTCGTGAGTCCCGAGGACGTGCAGGCAATTGCCCCGGACGTCATGCGCCACAGACTCCTGCTGGACTACGGCGCACAAGCCCGAGGCATCACGGCTGACGCCTGCATCGAGGAGTTGCTCGGGAAGGTGCCGGCCCCGTGACCGCAGCAGCGCTGGAGGAATTGCTTGCGCTGCGCGGCGCGGCGCAAGGGCTACGACTACAGTCGCGGCGGCCGGCACACATGCCTCATTCAGGCAGCCATCGCAGCACGCAGCGCGGGCGAGGTTTGGAATTTCAGGAGGTTCGGCCGTACGTGAGCGGCGACGATCCGCGCACGATCGACTGGCGCGTTACCGCACGTCGCGGCAAACCACACACCAAGCTTTTTCGCGAAGAGCGCGAGCGGCCGGTGTGGCTGCTGGCGGATCTCAACGGGTCGATGTTCTTCGGCACCCGCAGACAGTTGAAATCAACAGTCGTCGCGCGTGCCGCGGCACTGCTTGCGTGGAGCGCCGCACTGGGCGGAGATCGCATCGGCGCCGTGGTGTCAGGAGCGTCCGAGTGCAAAATCATCCCGCCGCGCTCGCGGGAAGCGGGTGTGCTGCCTGTCCTGGCGACACTGCTCGACCTGCAACCCAACGCGCCCGCACCCGCTTCGGATGCTCTGCATACCGGGTTGAAGGCACTGGCGCCATTGATGCACCCGGGAAGTCTGGTGTTGGTTTTGAGCGACTTCGCGAGCCTCGACGCCGGCCGCGTGGAGTCCCATTGGGCCGCTCTGTCGCTCCACAATGAATTCCGACTGTTCTGGGTGACCGATCCCCTGGAGCGGCAGGCGTTGCCCGACGGCCGCTTTCGAGTCGACGTACAGGGCAGATCGGTATCGATTGACGGAGCGACCACCCGCACCGCTTGGATCGAGAAGTGGCACCAGCGGGAAGCTCGTATACGGCATCTCGCGCAAGACATCCGCGCTCCCGTCACGCAGTTGGACACGAGCGAGCCGGTGGAAAGCGTCCTACGCCCGCTGTTGCTGGGTCGACGGACGGCGGCATGAACCCAAGCTGGTTGAATCAACTGGCTGCCGCGCACGCCCCCGTCGCGGCCGGCTGGTGGCCGCCGGCACCGGGCTGGTGGGTTGTGAGCCTCGTCCTCGTTGTGTTGGTGGTGCTCCTCGTTCGGATATTGAGGGACCCGCGCCGCGCCCTGCGCCAGGCAGCGTTGCGTCAACTGCACCACATACGAGCCAGTGACGCCGACGAGCGGCGGTCGCGCGAGCAACCGAAAACCTCATGCGCCGCTACGCGCTGGAAGTGTTTGGCCAGACCCGCGTCGCAAAACTCACCGGCGAGGCGTGGCTGACATTCGTAATGAATGCAGGAGGGGACGCACTTGCCGGCGCTCCGGGTCGCTCAATGCTGACGGCCGCGTTTGGCAACCACAGCACCGACGATCGGCAACAATGGCTCGCCGGCGCGGAAGGATTTATCAGGCGCGCGGGAAAGAAGTCGCAGGCGTTGGACACTCGCCGCAGCGCTGCCGGCGCGCAAGGCAGTGCTGTCCAATGATTCACCTGGCATGGCCCTGGATGGTGTTGTTGCTTCCCCTACCCTTGTTGCGCTACGCGCTTAGCTCACCGGCGCAGCCGCGCGGCGCGACTGTCTTCGTACCAATGGCCGAGAGCCTGGCCAGCGCAAGCGTTACGGCCACCCTGCGCGCGCCGAGCCGCGCACGAGTGATCTTCGCCGCGATCTGGCTACTCCTGGTGGCTGCCGCGATGCGACCTCAGTGGCTCGGTGATCCGCTACCCGTCCCGACGAGCGGCCGGCGCCTGATGTTGGCAGTCGACACCTCCGGATCGATGGCGACAGAAGACATGGCCGGTGGCGCCAGTCGGCTGCGCGTCGTGCAATCGGTTGCGGGACGCTTCATCGACGGCCGCCACGGGGATCGTGTTGGATTGATTTTATTCGGGACCCAACCTTACCTGCAGGCGCCCCTGACCGCGGATCTGAGCACAGTCCACCGGTTCTTGAACGAGGCGGTTGTGGGTGTCGCCGGCACTGAGACCGCCATTGGCGATGCCATTGGGCTCGCCATCAAACGCCTGCGCGCCGAGTCCGCTACTGAACAAGCTGCCGTGCCCGGCCAAACGGTGCTCATCCTCCTCACCGACGGCGAAAACGACGCAGGAGCGATGCCACCCCAGGAAGCAGCGCGCCTGGCAGCGCAGTCAGGACTACGCATCTACACCATTGGAGTGGGCGCGGCTCCCGGCAGCGGATTCTTCGGCATGGGTGCGGGCAATACCGACCTTGACGAGGACACCCTCAAAGCCATCGCCAAAGCAACTGGCGGCGAATACTTCCGCGCCACCGACGCGGCCGCGCTACAAGCGGTCTACCACCAGATCGACAAGCTCGAGCCTGCGGAAGGTACCCAACAGTGGCTGCGCCCTGCCGATGAGTGGTTCACGTGGCCATTGGCCGCGGCTTTGCTGTTGAGTATCCCTGCTGCCGTGGCGGGAGGGCGGCGCGCATGGGCCTGAGCCACCTGAGCGCACTGCACTTCCTGCATCCGGCGTGGCTCGTGACACTGCCATTTCTGTGGGTGCTGACGGCCTGGCTCGCGCGCTCAGTCTCACGAGACGGCAACTGGTCACGCATCGTCGACTCACAGTTGCTGGCACTCCTGCGAGTCAATGAAGGACGCAAGGGCGGCCGGTCGCCTTGGCCGTTGGTCGGAACCATCTGGACTCTGGCCGTGCTCGCGCTTGCCGGGCCCGCCTGGAACCGGATCGAGAGCCCGGCTTTTCGCGCTCCAGCCTCTTGGGTGTTGGCTCTGGACCTCTCGCCTTCCATGTCTGCCACCGATGCGAGCCCAAGCAGAGTGGCGCGAGCACGCTATGCTGCGGCGGATATCCTGTCAGCCGCGCGCGATGCGCGCGTGGGGTTGGTAGTGTTCGCGGGCGAAGCGCATACCGTGGCGCCCTTGACTTCCGATGTCGCGACGGTACAGGTGCTACTGCGGCCGTTGTCGCCGAGCTTGATGCCAGAGTCCGGTGACAGATTAGCCCCAGCGCTTCAGGAAGCACAGCGTCTGTTGGACGCCGGCGGACCTGGGCAACATGGACAGATCGTCGTTTTGTCGGACGGGGTCTCCGATCCAGTCGAAGCCCTCGCCGCCGCGCAAGAGGCGCGCGAGAAAGGAACGACTGTCAACATCATTGGTGTCGGCACAGCGACCGGCGCACCCGAGCCCGACGGCAAGGGAGGCTTGCTACACGATCCGGATGGGCGACCGGTCATTACGCAGTTGCAGAGCGAGCAACTGCGCCGCATCGCCAACGCGGGCGGCGGCGAATTCGTAGCGGTGAATGCGGTTGCGAGCCTGCTGAGGCGCTTGGAAGCAGCCCAATCGCGCGACCTGAACACCGCAAGCGCCCCCGAATCGCAAACCTCGCAGCTCACGAGCTGGCAGAACGAAGGCATCTGGCTGCTGCCGCCCATGTTGTTGTTGGCCGCATGGCTCGCCAGGCGGGGACGAGTGTGAAGCGATGAGAGCGAACCGTTTGACACTCGGGTTACTGCTCGGCTTGCTCAGCGCCACCGCGCAAGCAGGCGCTTGGGGCGACTTGTGGACGACGCGCGAACAGCAGGGTCAGCGGGCACTCGATGCAAATCACCCAGCCGAGGCAGCCTCTCTTTTCGGTGACGCTCGACGCCGCGCATACGCGCAATTGGAGGCCGGGCAGTACGCAAAGGCCGCAGAGCTGCTCAAACCCTACAAGGATGCGAGTTCGCAGTACAACCGCGGCAACGCCCTGGCCCACACGGGGAACCTGCGCGAAGCCCTCACCGCTTATGACGCAGCCCTGGCGGCGGCGCCCGGCGATGAGGACGTGATCCGCAACCGCGACCTCGTCAAGCGGGCGCTGCAGCAACAGCAACAGAGCGACCAGCAACACAACGGCGGCGGGGGGAAATCATCGGCTGGGAGCCAGGGGAATCAGTCGCAAGCGGGCGGGCAATCGCAAGCCGGTGGGCAGGCGCAAACAGACAGCCAGCAGCAGTCCGGCGGGCAAGATCAGGCCAACAATCGCCCGCAAGACACCGGCAACCAATCGCACTCCGACTCACAATCGCAAGCGGGCAACCAGCAGCAGTCCGGCGGGCAAGATCAGGCCAACAATCGCCCGCAAGACACCGGCAACCAGTCGCACTCCGACTCACAATCGCAAGCGGGCAGCCAGCAGCAATCCAGCGGGCAGGCTCAGGCCAACAACCGCTCGCAAGGTGGCGGCAATCAATCGCAGTCCGGGGCACAATCGCAAGCGCGCGGGCAACAGCCCGGCGACCCATCACAATCAGCCAACTCCGCCCAACCCGCAGGAGCTGCGAACAACGCCGGCTCCGGATCCGCACTGGCGCGCAACGCCCAGGCCGGCAACCCCCAAGCACCGGCAGGCCCAGGCGCCGAATCCGCCCAGCAAGACGCCGCCGCGGGCCTTCACTACCAGCAGGACCAACAGTCCCGCGCCGCTGGCGCGGCCAAGTCCTCCGGTCCCGACCAGCTCGGTGCCGCGCAGGCGCGCGGCGGCAGCCGTGTCGGCGCCACTGAACTGCAACACCCAGAACCGCCCTCGGAGCAAGCGCTCGCCCTCGACCAATGGCTCCGCGGCATCCCAGACGACTCCGGCGAGCTCCTGCGCCGCAAATTCCTGATCGAGCACATGATCCAACAACAGAAGGGTGGGCGATGATACGCCGCTTCCTGTTCGCACCCCTGCTCCTCCTGACGGCCGCCTTGCCCGCCAACGCCGCTCTGCGCGCGTGGGTCGACAATCCACAGATCGCGCCCGGCGACACCGTGCGCCTGACCCTCGCGCACGACGGGCAGACCAACACCCGTCCTGATCTGAGCCCCCTCAAACGGGACTTCGATATCCTGGGCAGCAGCACCAGCCAGAGCCTGCAAATCAACAATGGCCATGCCTCGTCCATCACCGAGCTGGACCTATCTCTCTCGCCCAAGCGCTCCGGACCGCTGATCATCCCCTCCATCACCTGGGACTCCGACAAAAGCCCGGTTCTCACGCTGAACGTCAGCGCCGCCGGCCCCGGCGCTGGAGCCAACAATAACGCCGCTGCCGCCGCCACGGGCGGCAGAGTCTTTGTCGAAACGCAGGTAGACCCGAAATCCCCCTATGTCCAGGCCGCCGCGCAGATGACCGTGAAGGTATATACCGGAGTGCCGATAGCGCACGCCGACCTGGAATTTCCCGATACGAACGACGCCCTGGTACGCCAAACCGGCCAGGACGGTGTCAGCACAGTGGAAAGGAACGGCCAGTCCTATCAGGTTGTCACCCGCCATTACCTCATCTTCCCGCAACACAGCGGCCATATCGCGATCCAAGGTCCGGTCTTGAGTGGCAGCATTCCGGATCGCACCCGCAGCCTCACTGATCCGTTCTCCGACGTATTCGGCAATTCACCGTTCGCCGGCATGATGGGCATGGTCAAACCCATTCGCGTGCACGCCGATCCGATAGTGTTGGATGTTCGGCCCCGGCCAGCCGGCGTAGCCGCGAGCTACTGGCTGCCGGCCCGCGATGTCAGTCTGCAAGCCCACTGGAATCCCGCTTCTCTTGAGGCCCATGTGGGCGATCCAATCACATTGACTCTGAAACTTCGCGCCGAAGGCCTGACGGGCGCGCAGTTGCCCGACCTTTCGACCCTGTTGAAGTTACCACCGGGACTCAAAGCGTATCCAGACCAGCCAACATTGAAGGACGACCCGCAGGGCTTGGATGTCGTTGGCAGCCGCGAGCAAAGCATCGCTTTGATTGCCGACCAGACCGGACAATTCGCCATTGCGGAACTGCATCTGAGTTGGTGGGACACCCAGACGAACCAGTCGCGCGAAGTCAGCGTGCCGTCGCAGACCCTGACAGTGCTGGCCGCGCCGGGCTCTGGCAACACCCAGCAAGTTCCGGCGCAGCGGGGCACCGGCATCACAGCCAGCACCGACAATCATGAATCGCAGTCAACTTCGGCCGGCGGCAACGGCGCCGGATCCGGACCCAACACGACATCTGCCTCACAGCAAGCCCCCTGGAAGTGGATCAGCCTGGGGCTGGGCTTGCTCTGGTTGGCGACATTGGGCGCATGGCTCGGCACTCGCAAACGCACTCCCGCAGCCGCGAATCGCGGCTCGATCGATCAGTCACCGCCGACCGCCGGCCGCTCACAATCACGCTCCGCATTTCTCGCCGCGTGTCGTGCCAATGACGCGCCGGCCGCCCGGCGGAATCTACTTCTATGGGCCAATGCTGAATGGAAGGGCTCACGGATACACGGCTTGAACGCCTTGGCGAAGCTCCTCGCCAACTCCGAGATCGCCGGGCTGTTGCAAGCTCTGGACCGTGCCTGTTATGCACAAGGTTCCTGGGATGGCCAAGCACTCGCCAATGCCTTGCCGGCACTGCCGCTGCCCAACCGGGCGCCGCCCCATGGCACGCGTGAGCTGGCGCCCCTGTATCGCTAGTCGTGGCCTCGACCCAAGAGCCACACGGCATCGACGCGGCGTAAGGGTGGGGACACCGGCTCAGCCCGCGTGACGATCAACTGGCCCATGGCTGCCGCGGATCGGGCAGCCACGAGCCGGCTCGAAGTTTCAGAACTTGAGCACTTTCACATACCGCACGTGGGGCAGCGCACGAAACTTTTGCTGGATGCTCTCCGGCACGACCTGATCGACGCCCACGATGGCAATGGCATCCTGGCCGCTGCGATGGCGTCCGAGGTGGAATGTCGCGATGTTGATATTTGCCTCGCCCAGCATGGTACCCAGCGCGCCGATGAAGCCCGGCTTGTCGAGTTGTTGATGAGCAGCATCACCGGATGGAAGTCCGCCTCGAGCGCCACGCCCTTAACCTCGACGATTTTGGCGTCCCGGCGCTGACCACGCCGGCAAGCGTTCGCCAGTCGCCCGCCCGTCGAGACCTTGATGCGGATCAGCGATCCATAGATCGGGGAGGAATCGCGCCGCGATTCCGTCAACGGCGTGCCGCGCTGTTTCAGCACGCCGGCGCGGACACCATATTCACGTCCGGCATCAGCGGCCGAATCAGTGCAGCCAGTGCGGTGGCGGTCAGCGGCTGGGTGTTGAGACGCGCGACTTCTCCTTCGTACTCGATCTCGATCGCATCGAGCCCATCGTCGGCAATCTGTCCGGCAAAGGTGCCGAGCTTTTCAATCAGGTCGAGTAAACGGCCTCATGCGCGGCGCTTCTTCCGCGCTGATGGATGCCATGTTGAGCGCGTTGGTCAACCGCCCCCGCCAGCAGGAAATCCGACATCTGCTCGGCGACCTGCAGCGCGACGTTCTCCTGGGCCTCGTTGGTGCTGGCGCCAAGATGCGGGCGTCGCAATGAAATTGGCGCGCCAAACAACAGGCTTTCCTTGGCCGGCTCCGATGAAATACATCGAATCCGGCAGCGGCGACATGCCCACTGTCGAGAGCCGCGCGCAGCGCCAGCCTCATCGACCAGGCCGCCGCGGGCCGCGTTGACAATGATGACGCCCGGCTTGGTCTTCGCAATGGCCTGCGGCCGAGAGGATATTGCGGGTTTTTTCGGTCAGCGGCGTATGCAGCGAAATCGCATCCGCGCGTGCCAGCAGATCATCCAGCTCGACTTTCTCGACACCCAGCTTCACCGCGCGCTCCGGCGACAAGAAAGGATCATAGGCGATCACTTTCATTTTCAGCGCCAGCGCGCGCTCGGCCACCAGCGCGCCGATGTTGCCGCAGCCGATGATGCCCCAGGTTCTTGGCATACAGCTCCACGCCCATGAAGCGGTTCTTTTCCCATTTCCCGGCCTGGGTGGACGCATCCGCGGCGGCGATCTGCCGGGCCGCGGCAAACAGCAGCGCGATGGCGTGTTCGGCCGTCGTGATCGAATTGCCGAAAGGCGTATTCATGACCACAATACCGCGGGCGGTGGCCGCGGGAATATCGATGTTGTCGACGCCGATACCGGCGCGACCGATCACCTTCAGGCTTTTCGCCGCCGCAATGATGTCCTTGTCCGCCTTCGTGGCGGAACGCACCGCAAGGCCGTCATAACCGGCAATGATCTTGATGAGGTCAGGCTTCTTCAGCCCGACATTCACGTCCACTTCGACACCGCGGCTTCTGAAAATATCGAGCGCTCGCGGGCTCAGCTCATCGGCGATGAGAATCTTAGGCATGGCGACTTCCTTATCCTGCGGTCTTGATTTGCGCGACGGTGCTGGCAAAAGCCCAGTCGAGCCAGGGTGTCAGGGCGAGGAGATCGCTTTGCTCGACCGTGGCTCCGCACCAGATCCGCAAACCCGGCGGTGCCGCGCGATAGGCGGCTGCATCCAATGCCACACCCTCCTTCTCCAGCACCGCGGCGAGGTTTTTCGCAAACTCCGCCTGGCCGGCTTCCGGCAGCGAAGTCACGCGCTCATCGACCACTTTCAAGCAGACACTGGTGTTGCTACGCGTTGCCACATCGGGGGGCAGGAAGTCGACCCAAGCTGTGCGCTCCACCCAGTCTGACAACACCTTCGCATTGGCATCGGCACGGGCTTGCAGCGCAGGCAGTCCGCCAATGCTTTCCGCCCACTTCAAGGCATCCAGATAGTCCTCGGTGGCCAGCATCGAGGGTGTATTGATGGTGGCGCCTTCGAAGAGCTCCTGGTCGAGCTTGCCCTTCTTGGTCATGCGGAAAATCTTCGGTAGCGGCCGATCCGGCCGGTAACTTTCCAGGCGGGCTACCGCGCGCGGCGACAGAATCAACATGCCGTGAGCCGCCTCGCCACCCAGCACTTTCTGCCAGGAGAACGTCACCACATCGCACTTGGCCCAATCGATCGGCTGGGCGAACGCGCCGCTGGTGGCATCATTGATGGCAAGACCTTCGCGGTCGGCCGGGATCCAATCGAAGTTAGGAATCTTCGCGCCGGAAGTGGTGCCGTTCTGGGTGAAAATGATGTCGGCGTTCTTACGCGCCAACTTCAGATCCGGCAGAACGCCGTAAGGGCGGCCGACATGAATGCGGCAATCCGTAAGCTTCAGTTGCTCTGCCGCGTCCGTCACCCACTCCTCGCCAAAGCTTTCCCAGGCGAACACATCGACGGGGCGGGCGCCCAGCATCGACCACATGACCATCTCGACGGCACCGGTGTCGGAGGCCGGGACGATCGCAATCTTGAAATCAGCCGGGACGCCTAACACCGCGCGAGTGCGGTCGATGGCCTCTTTGAGCTTGGCTTTCCCAGGTTTGGAGCGGTGTGAGCGTCCCAGCAAGGCCCCGTTCAGGGCTTGCAGATTCCAGCCAGGACGTTTCTTGGTCGGACCCGAGGAAAATCGGGAATCAGCCGGACGACGGTCCGGAGCAGGCATGCGTGTCATCAGTTTGTACTCCCATCCTTACAGATGAGCGTCCGCCGTTGGGAGCGGATGGCCCGCCGCAAAGGATAGAGATCCGTACGGAACTGTCAACCGCTTTTGTGTGAAGAGTGTGATGCGCGCCCCGCTGCGCCCGACTGCCTCCTCGAGGCGGATCTACCAGGCGGACGAGCACGCGAACCGACTAGGCGGATTGACGCAGGTAGCGCTCGGCGCTCATGAGCATCGTACCGTTTGCGGCGGCAATCCCCATTTCCAAGCTTCGGCCGATCATGCGAGCGCGGGCAACAAACTGCGCGGCGATCTGCTCGGAGCACAACTCGCGCGCGGTTGTCTCGAACAGAGCGAGCCAGCGATCGAAGTGTTGTGCGTCGATAGGCAATGGCAGATGCAACCGCATGGGTTGACCCTGATAACGCCCGCTTTTCAACATCACCGACGACCAGAAGTCGGCAATGCGCACCAGGTGCGGCTCCCAGTCTTGAATCCGCGAGTTGAAAATAGGGCCGATGAGCGGATCGACCCGCACGCGGTCGTAAAAGGCACGGATCAATCGGTCAATGAGAGGCTCGTCAATTTCCTGCTTAGTCATACAGTACGCTCAGAGTACCCCGGATCCGCTGCTCGTCAATGTGCCAGATTGCCCCACCTGTCGTGCCCTATGCTTGCCGATAGTCAGAACCCGGTGAGGAGGAAATCGACCGCCGCCATAATTTTCTCGCGCTCGCCCGCGAGCGTGCCGGCATGAGGCCCAAGGTCGACGCGTGCTATTCCAGCAAGCTGCGGAGTCACCAACACGAATGCATCGCCGTCAAATGAAACGACAGGCGTCAGGTGACTCACCGGCTTTCTGGTGAGTCCCACCGCCTTGGTCAACGGAATCACCACGCGGGTATTCAACGGCTCGAGCAGATCCGATTGCACGTCTACCAGAAACGGGAAGATCGATTTCGTACGCGGGTTTTTGTTCTTGTAAACCGCGAATTGGGCCATCAGAAGCTGCGCACGTCGTCCGAAAACGTTCCATGCTCATCGACGTGGTCGTTGTAAGCAGCAATCGATTCGCAATTCTCTTCTCGCCATTGCTTGCGCTTTATGCCTGCAAGCTCCGCCGCCAGCGCTCGCTCGAGCGTCGCGGATAAATTGACTCCGGCTTTACGAGCCGCCATCAGTAGATCAACGCGGACACTGACGTTAGTAGCACGTTTTGCTGCACTCTGACTAAGGCGTGGCATGGCTACATGCTCCTCATAGGTCAATGCGCACACTATCACATAGTGGAATGCGCATCAATTATGCGCACTCCAAATGACGAGCCCTTCAGAATGAAATGCCGCGCGCTGCGCATCCAACAGGGATTGCATCACGGCACAACCCCCGTGAACAATGCGAGCACCGTCACTAGAATGATTCTCATAGCAAGGAGGTCGCAACTGTGCTGAGCGAACTGCGGCGAGCATTGCAGCGTGCGGGCGATCCGGTCAAGGCGCCCGTGATGCAGGCTTATATGAAGTCTGCAATGGCGTACCATGGGGTTCCTCTCCCACGGGTCCGCAAGGTCTGCAAGGAAGTATTCGCCGCGGCGGCCTTCAAGAATGCGGCCGATTGGCAATCGCAGGTACTGAGCTTGTGGCGCAACGCCCGCTTCCGCGAGGAACGCTACGCAGCCTTGACTCTCGCCGGCGACAAGCGAGCCCTGCCCTACCAGAAACCCGCCGCGATGAAGATGTATGAGGAGCTCATAGTCACGGGCGCGTGGTGGGACTTCGTCGATGAAGTCGCAGCCCACCGGATCGGCCCCATCCTGCGGAACCATCCAAATCCTATGCGGCGCAAAATGCTCGTCTGGAGTAAGTGCGACAATCTGTGGAAGCGGCGCAGCGCCATCATCTGTCAGCTCGGACTCAAGCAGGAAATCGACCTTGAGCTGCTCTACGCATGCATCGAGCCTTCCCTCGGCTCGCGCGAGTTCTTCCTGCAAAAGGCGATCGGCTGGGCGCTGCGCCAGCATGCCTGGACCGACGGGGCTGAAATCAAGCGCTATGTCCGGGCGAATGCCGCTCGCCTGAGCCCCTTGAGCCGCAGAGAAGCCTTGAAAAATCTCACGTGAGCGGCCCGCTCGATCTGTTGAAGCAGACAGGCGAGGCGCCGGCAGGTTGCGAACGATGGAAGATTGCTAATTTACAGCGAAGGCTTCCACCGCCGTGCGGGCACTCTCCACTCCCGCGGAGTTATAGGCCGTCATGGAGAAGTACCAGGAGCTCGCGGACAGTCCGCTGATCACATAGCGCGTCACACCGGGATTGGCGACAGTAACACTCTGTGTCAGATTATCCGGGTTGGTTCCGTAGTAGATACGGTAGCCGACCAGGTTTGCCAGCACCGACCCGTCCGAGTTCTGCGTCGGCGGCGTCCACGACAGGGTCGCGGAGCCTGTTGATGGCGGCGGAACAGGCGGCGGCGTGGTGGTTGCAGCCGCCTGGACGGCGATTGAGAAGGCAGGCAGCGAGGCCTTCGTGTAGCCGTCGTATGCGGTGATCACGATGTTGGGGTACGAACCGATGTTGGCCGCGCCGGGAGCGCCGGACAGGCGACCGGTATTGCCATCAAAGCTCGCCCAAGCAGGCTTGTTCCAAATTCCAAATTTGACGGTGAGCCCGTTCGGATCGGTGGCGCCAGGCTGAAATGCATAGGTCTTGCCCGCCGCAATGGTGCCGGCGGGAGTACCGCTGATGCGCGGCGGGTTGTTGGCCAGCGGCAGAACCTTGATCGTAAAGGGCGCAAGGTAGCCACGTCCCACACCATCGCTTGCCGAAATCGAGATGCTGGCGTAGGCCCCCACGTTCGTTTGGGGCAGCGGCGTACCGTACAGACGCCCGTTCGTCGTGTCGAACTGTGCCCAGGAGGGCTTGTTCGTGATGGCAAACGTCAGCGTCTTGCCGGCCGAGTCGCTCGCGCTCGGTTGAAACGCGTAGTAGTGCGCAGCGACGACGGAAGCGGCAGGCGTCCCCGAAAGTACGGGCGCCGCCGCGGCAATGACCCAAGGTGAGGAGAGAAGAGCGAATGCGGTTAGTGAGCGCAGAGCCGGGCGCCGCACGTGTGCCGCCCTGGCGATTGAGAAACGATACATTCCAGACCTGCCCCGTAAGTAGTTTAGATTCCACAGGGCAAGCAAACGTGCGGCGGCGATCCGGGTGCGAGCCGGACTCGTCGACATCACATGGCGGCACACGAGCCGCGCCTGGCGGCATCGAGTTCCGGCAACCCCGCTATCTTCGAAAAAAAGCGCTGCTGAGAGTTATGTCAACAACGTCCGTAAGACCGGAGGCTTTGCGTCCCCGCCTCGCGACGGGTTTGCCCTTGCGTGGAGCCCAGTACACCGACGTGCAAACGCACAAACAATGCGCAACCGCGCAATTAAAGGCCTGGTGCGCGAATATCTTTGCGGAACGTGACGCCCATTGCTGATTTCAGCCTAACGTCGCCGAATCCGGACATCGCTCACTGAAAGGGGGGCGCGCAGCGCGCGCCTCTACCACTTGACACGCCGCACCGTTAGTCGTATTTAACCAATAGGTTCTCAACCAATTGGTTAAGTTCAAGTGCCATCACTATCGACTCCCGACCCCCTGAGCGTCACGCTCGCGGCGCTAGCCCATCCGGCACGCCGAGGCATCCTGGCGCGGCTGGCAAACGGTGCGGCCTCGGTGACCGAGCTAGCCGAGCCCTACGAGATGAGCCTGGCCGCAATCTCCAAGCACCTGAAGGTGCTGCAAGGCGCCGGACTGGTTTCGCGTGCACGCGATGCGCAGTGGCGGCCATGCCAGCTCGAGCCGCGCCCCCTGGCAGCGGTGTACGACTGGCTCGAGGACTACAAACGACTCTGGGAGCGCAACCTCGACAGCCTCGGTGAGTACTTGAAAACAATCCCACCAACAAAGTCGCGTAAGAAGACGCGGAGGCGCAAATGAGCGCGAAGTCCAAAAGGCCGGCCGCGCGAGTCTCGACACGATCACCCGCCATGGCGGCGCCGGAATCAACGGCGTCGGTCATCGAAATGACCCGCATCTACGACGCCCCACTGAATGTGGTGTGGGAAGTCATCACCGACTCCGAGCACGTTGCCCGCTGGTGGGGCGGCCCGGGCGTTACAAACCCTGTATGTGAGATGGACGTGCGTCGCGGCGGCCAATGGCGTCACGTCATGCGCTTCCCCGACGGCAACGAACTCCATATGAGCTTCGTGTTCCTGCAGGTGGAAAAACCGCACAAACTGGTCTGGCAGCAGACCGACAGCGGCCACGCGGGCGGCCCGCGGGATATTGTCTTTACGGTCACTCTCCAGGACCTGGGCGATGACAAGACCGGGTGGCGGCTGCTCGCGCGCTTCCTCTCGCCCGAGGACCGCGAAATCGCCCTCGCGATCGGCTTCACCGGGCCGATCGAAGCCAGCAACCAGCGTATGGCCGAATACCTCAACACCTACAGCAGCAAAGGACGGATCGCCCCATGACGATTTCCATGCACACCATGAGTGTCGACAGCTTCGTGCCTATGTTGGAGAGCCTCGCAGAGGTCCTGGACAAAGGAGCCGCGCACGCCTCACGGCACGATATGGATCTGGTGCGCGCCCGCCTCGCTCCGGACATGTACGACCTCGCAAAGCAGGTGCAGATGGCGTGTCACTACGCCACCGACGCTACCGCCCGCCTTCAAGGCAAACCCGCTCGTCAGCCAGCCACCGACAACGGCGATAAATCGGTCGCTGACCTGAAACAGCGGATTTCAACCGCGATCCAGGAACTCAAGGAAACCAACCCGGCCTCCTTGGCCAACTCGGAGGGGCGCAATTGCAACATCCCGCTGCCCAACGGCATGATGATCGAGATGGATGGCCTGCGGTTGCTACGATCCTGGTCGCTGCCTCATTTCTACTTCCACGTAGTGACGGCGTACGACATCCTCCGCCACAACGGAGTAAGCATCGGCAAGCAGGACTATCTCAGCCAGGTGGGCCAGTTCATCCGTCCCCAGGGGCCTGGCACGACTAATGATCGTGCGAAAGATGCCGCTGCGGGTCGTCCGCAGTAGGCGAGCATCAGTCAGGCAGGCCCCCGGGATGTTGCCGCCCATGGTGGAACGGTAGGATCAGGCCGGACTCGCTCATCCCTTTCGGAATACGCGCGGAACCCCAGGTGAGCTCCAACCTGCTGTAAGCATCCGCGTCCACCGGCCGCGAAAAGTAGAAGCCCTGCAGGATGTCGCAATGGTTGGAGGCAAGGAACTTCGCCTGCCCCTCCGTCTCAACACCCTCGGCGACCACCTCGAGGCCGAGATTGTGGGCGAGACTGATGATGGCGAGCGCAATGGCCGCGTCATCCGGATCATGCGTGATGTTGCTGATGAAATCGTGGGCGATTTTCAACGAATCGAGCGGCAGCTGCTTGAGGTAGGACAGCCCGGAGTAGCCCGTGCCGAAATCGTCCACCGCCAGCGAAACGCCGCATTGTTTGAGCCGCTTTAGCGTCTGGATAGCCTGCGCCGGATCATGCATCAACATCGATTCGGTGATTTCCAGCTCGATCTTTCCGGGCGCGAGGCCCGAGGACTCGATGATCCTGCGCATATGCGCATCGCAGTGCGATTGTTGGAACTGCCGCGGCGACAGGTTGATACTGACGGAATGGACATGCAGGCCGGACCGCTCCCAACGGCGCACCTGCCCGCAGGCGGCTTCCAACACCCACAGGCCCACCGGCACGATGAGCCCGGTTTCCTCCAGAATCGGCACGAACTCCGCCGGCGACACCAGGCCGCGCTGCGGATGCTGCCAACGCAATAGCGCCTCGGCACCGCAGAGCTTGCCGGTGGCGGACGATACTTTCGGCTGATAGTACAGCAGGAATTCGCCGCGCTCCAACGCCCGCCGCAGGCCGCGCTCCAGGTGCATACGCTCCAGACAGCGCTGGTTCATTTCCGGCGCGAAGAACTCATAGTGGTTACGGCCCCCCTCGCGTGCTCGATGCATCGCCAGCTCGGCGTTTTTGATCAGGGTATGCGCATCGCCGCCGTCGGTACCGAAGACCGCTACGCCCGCGGTTGCCGAGATGAACACCTCGCCGTCCGCCAGATCGAACGGTTGCGCGACGGCGTGCAGCACGCTTTGCAACACGGGAGCCACTTCCTCGACCTCGTCAATGTTGGCCAGCGCGATGGCGAATTCATCGGCTCCCAGGCGACTGACGCTGTCATACGCCGTAACACAGGCTATCAGCCGCTCGGCGACCTGCACCAGCACCTGATCACCGACGGCAAGACCATGTCCATTGTTGACGATCTTGAACCCGTCGAGATTGAGCACGACCACGGCGACGGGGCGACCTTTGCGCTGTGCCCGCGCGATGGCCTGAGACATGCGGTCGCGAAACAACTGACGATTGGGCAACCCGGTGAGCGTATCAAACTGCGCGGCGTAGGCGAGCTGCTCATCCGCACGCCGGCGCGCCAACGCGGTACCGATGATGTTGGCAACGCTCTGCACGAAATTGGTGACTTCCGCGGTGACCTTGCCCGCGGTGACGCTGCGAACCTCGAGCAGGCCGAATGGCCCCTGCGGCCCCGAAATCAACGCCGCCTGGCGACTGCCGGAATCGGGCATATCGGCCGAGGAGCCCACTGTCGCCCTGGACATCAGGTTCAGGCCAGCCTGCCCCAGCTCCAGCACCCGGCAGTACTCGAAACCCAACGTCTCACTCACCAACCGCACGGCATTCGCCATCAGCGAGTCAGCATCGGGATCAGCGAGCGCGCGCTGCCCCAGGTCAGCGATGAGCTTCTGTCGCCGTTCGCGCTCGCGTCCCTGCTGCTCGGACTCGCGCCGCGTGGTCACATCCACCATGCGGCCGACCATCCGGACCGCTCTGCTTGCGGCATCGCGAATGATATAACCGCAATCGTAAACGTACAGATAGTTGCCGCCCCGAACCCGTAGGCGGTACTCATCGCTCCAGAACTGGCCGCTACCGGCGAGCGCCATCCGGACACCCGAGAGCACTCGCTCCTTCTCGTCCGGATGAATGCGTTGCACCCAGTAATCGAACGGCCCCGCGCTGAGCTGCGCTCCGACAATCTGGGCAAAGTTCTCGCTGCGCCACACCTCGTCCGTCGCCAGATCCCAGTCCCATACGACATCGTTGGTCGCCTTGGCGGCCGCCTGGAAGCGCTCCTCGCTTTCGCGCAGTCGGCGCGCGCCGCGACGTTGCTCCAACAGGGACATTGCGAGGCGCGACAAGCTTTCCAGCGCCATACGCTGCGAGGGCGTCAGCTGGCGGGGCTTGCGATCCATGACACATAGCGCACCTAGGGCATATCCGTGCGCATCCCGCAACGGGATGCCCGCATAGAAACGGATCTTGGAGTCACCGGTGACCAGCGGGTTGGCGACGAACCGGTTGTCGCTCATCGTATCCGGGACTTCGAACAAGCCCTCGCCCGCAATGGTGTGGGCACAAAAAGCGATATCGCGCGAGGTCTGCGCGATGCTGCTCAGGCCATGGTTCGCTTTGAACCACTGGCGCTGGTGGTCGACGAGACTGAACAGGGCTATCGGAGCCTCGCACGCCTGCGCCGCAAGGGTCGTAATGCTGTCAAACAGTGGTTCAACAGCCGTATCGAGGACGTCGCACTCATACAGTGCGAGCAATCGCTCTTTCTCCTTGTCAGGCAGGGACATGCTCGCCATAGACTGATCGACCCATCCATGAGGGCCAGCGGGGGCGGCATCCTATTGCCATGACAGCGCTGGCAATGCCGGGAGTCTCGGACTTATGTTGTAGGGAATTCTTATCTGTCAGCCCGCGCCGCTCGTGGGCCAGTTCGGCATGAGACTGGCGATGACGGGAACGAGCTTGCGCGAATTGCGTCCCTTGCCCACAAAGGCCGATGCGCCGGCGGCAAGCGAGGCGGCCTGATAGACGGCTTGATCGCTGCTGGAGTGCATGACAATCACCGTCTGCGGGCTCAACTCCTTGATTCGACGGGTCGCCTCGAATCCGTCCATGCCGGGCAGCTTGATGTCCAGCACAATGAGGTCCAGCCGCTCAGTACGGCACAGCGCGAGCGCTTCCTCTGCGCTTTCCGCTGCCAATACCCGGCACCTCGGATACTCGGCGGCAACGAGCGCCATGACCGTCTCGCGGATGGCAGCGTGGTCGTCCACGACCAGGACGGTAAAGGCCGGCGCTTCGGTTCCAGCGGACTCGGAGCTGAGCATGAGAGTCATCGGAAAAGATCGACCGCGGCGACTCTAGCCGCACCAAGGCAGGCGCGCCTGTAGGGAGTTCTAAATGGCGGCGCCAGAAGCCTGCCTGGCAGGCTTCAGTCGAGAGTAGTCAAGCCGTGCTGGATGGCCAATTTGATGACTCCCGCCAAATCCGAGACATGCAGTTTTTGCATCATTCGGCTGCGATAGGTGTCGACCGTCTTGGGGGACAGGTGCAGCAGCGTCCCGATCCGGGCGCTCGAATACCCGTCGGCCACGAGCTTGAAGATTTCCCGCTCCCTCTGACTCAAGCTGCTCAGCGGACTGACACCACTGCGATCACTCACTCCCTGCGCCACGATCTCCGCCACCCGCGGGCTTAAGTAGCGCCGGCCCGCTTGCACGACCCGCACGGCCTCGATCACCTCACGGCTGGCCGACTCCTTCAACAGATAACCACGCACTCCGGCCTCGAGCGCATGAAACACATGTTGTGCCCCCGCGTGCATCGACAGGATCATGACGTGCACGTCCGGGTTGGTTGCAAGAATCTGCCGCGTGGCCTCGATTCCGTCCAACTCGGGCATCGAGATATCGAGAATTGCGACGCGCGGCGCCAAACGCCTGATCTGCGATCACCGCCTCACGACCGTTGGCGGCAGTCCCGATCACCTCGATATCGGGTTGCGCTTGCAACAACGCTGCCAGCCCGTCGCGAACGATTGCGTGGTCATCGGCAAGATAAGACGCTGGTGGTGGGCATATACCTTCACGACGCGACAGGCGGCCAAGGCAGCTCGACGTTGATTCGCGTGCCCCCGCCGGGCGCCGAATCCAGGCTGAGCTGCGCCCCGATCGCCTCCGCGCGCTCCCGCATCGTACTCGTACCCATGCCATAGCCGCCCATGATGGACTTGCGCTGCGTGTCGAAACCGACGCCGTTGTCCGTAATGGTCAACTCCAGGCAAACAGCCCCCAAGGAGACAGCAGATTGTCGCAATGAGATCGAGGCTTCACTGGCTTGCGCGTGTTTGACGACATTGTTCAACGCTTCTTGGGCGATTCTGAACAAAGCGATCTCCTCAGTCGGTGTCAGCCGCGGCTGCGGTTCGACACCTGTCACGGTCACCTTCACACCAGTGCGGCGCGCGACCTGCCCGGAGTGCTCACTCAGAGCTGCCAGCAGCCCAAACTCGTCCAAACCCGCAGGTCGCAACTCCACCATGATATTACGTAGGTTGCGCGTCGTCTCCTCCAATAACTCCTGCGAGTCCTCGAGGCGCTCGTGGACTTCAGGCGGGGTCGTCATCGGTAACGAATCGTCGATGATGGTCAGATTGAGACTCAGAGCGGTGAGTTCCTGGCCGACCGCATCGTGCAACTCGCGAGCCAGAGTGCGTCGCTCCGCCTCCTGCACCGTCAACAGCCGATGGGAAGTCGCCTGCAGGCGGCGTGCATACTGATCCGTGGCCGCCTCCGCGCGCTTGCGAACCGTAATGTCGATTCCCATGCCGACCACGCAGCGCAAACCGCGAAAATCGATTCGCTTGCCGGTGAAAAAATAGGCTTTCGAGCTGCGGTCCTTGGTCAGGAAATCCGCCTCCATGGCGCACTCGCCGTGCTCAAACACCCTGCGAATCTCCTTCTCAATGCGCTCCCGGTCGCTGCTGGCGAAAAAATCCAACGGATGCATCCGCGCGATTTCCTCGTCCGAGTAGCCGGTAACGGTGGCCAAGCTGCGATTCCAGCGCAGAAAGCGCCCCTGCTCATCGTAGAGGTACAAGACTCCCGGCAGACTTTCGATAGTCGCGTCAATGAAGGACCGCTCCCGCAGCATCAGCGCCTGCACACGGCGGCGCACCGCCTCGCTGGCGAAGTGGTCCAGGGCGAATGTGAGGTCATCGGCCACCTCCTGCAGCAGCGCGATCTCCTTGTCCCTAAAAAAGCCGACCTCTTTGGCGTACACGGCCAGAACGCCCCGAACCCGGCCGCTGCGACGGATCGGAAACGCCGCCGAAGCCCGCAAGCCGAGTCGCTCGAACTCGCGGCGCCACAAAATAGTCGCTGGATCGTTGAACGCGTCGTTGCAGATGTAGGGCCGTTCCTCGCGAAACGCGATCCCGCTGGGTCCACGACCAAGGGGACGGTCGTCGGTGTAGACCTCCGCGATAGAGACGTCCTCGCCCTCCTCCCCCCACCGCGCCACCGGCTCCAATCGTTCCGTCCGCGCCGAGCGCCAGCCGATCCATGCCATGCGGAACCCACCCACATTCACTAGCGCTTGGCAGACTCGCCGGAACAGCGCCCTGCGCTCCGGTGTCCGTACAATCGCCTGATTGACATGGCTGCGGGCGATGTTGAGGCGGTTGACGCGCTCCAGCTCCCTTTCAGTCTGCTTGCGCTCGGTGATGTCGGTGACAGTCAAAAACGCGAGCGACTGATCGCCGCCATAACCGACTCGCGACCCGGAGTACCTGAAACAGCGCGACCACCCGGATTGCAGACGGCGGATTTTCAGATCGACTTCACACAGTGTCTCGCCACGCAGCACCCGAGTGATTGGCCACTCCTCCACCGCAAGAATCTTGTCGTCGACTGTTGCCAGCTCGAACACCTTCGGGAGCTCGTGCAGCGCGCGCACCGCCTCCTCAGCGCCCGCAAAGCCATACAGCTTCAGTGCGGCGGGATTCCAGTAGATGAGCTGGCTCGCGGCGTCGATGATCAACAGCCCCTCCGACAAGTGCTCGACCACCATCCCCAGCGCTTGCGTCATGAGCGCCTTCGGGAAATGCATCGTCTGGAGGTTGGCCGGATGGGTAGCCAAGTGGGCGACCGGTGAACGAGTTGACACACGGTGTCTATTGGCGGGGGGTTTGTCAATTCAACTGAGGTGTGAGGTGTGGGGCGCGCGCCTCCAGGCTCCACGTGCAGTGCCCCACCCGCCCGCCGGCAACCTCAGCTCTACCGCACCGCATCAATTCCTGAGCCCAGGGACAACTCCAGCACCTGCCGCTACGTCGGCAAAATCTCCAGCACCCGCTCCGGCGGCCGGCACAGACGCACACCCCGGCTCGTCGCGACAATCGGCCTGTTGATGAGAACCGGGTGCGCCACCATCGCGTCCACCAGCTGCGCCTCCGTCAAAGTGGGATCGGCGAGGCCGAGCTCTTTATATGGGGTCTCCTTCTCGCGCAACACCTCGCGAGCCGTGAGTGCGGCCGCGCAGATCAGCTCCGTGAGCCGCTCGCGCGTGGGCGGATCGCGCAGATATTCGATCACGACAGGCTCGATGCCGGCGCTGCGAATGAGTCCCAGCGTGTTACGCGAGTTGCTGCACAGCGGGTTGTGATAGATGGTGACGTTACCCATTTGAGCTCTCCCGCGCCGCGAGTCGCGCGGCTTTCACGAGGCATTCCCCGCTGCTATGGCAGCAAGGCCAGTGATATTGCCCGGATTCATGCTGTCGACCATGACGGAGGGAATGAGAATGGTAGCCCCGCGCTCCTTCGTGGTCTCGTAAATGATATTCATCGCCCGCAGCTGTAGCGCTGCGGGATTGCGCGCGTAGATGTCAGCCGCCGCGAGAAACTTGTGCGCCACCTCCTCCTCCGCCGCGCCCAGGATGACGCGTGCCGCCCGCTCGCGCTCAGCTTGCGCCTGGCGACTCATGGCGTCTTGCAGCTGCGCGGGTATGGCGACGTCACGGATCTCTACTGACAAGGCAGCCACTCCCCAGTCGGCCGTCTTACGGCCGATCTCCTCTTTCAACTGCTCGTCGGCTGTCTTGCGCTCCGCCATCAACGCGCTCAACGAGGACGAGCCGATCATCTCCCGCAACGATGTTTGCGCGACACGCAGAATGGCCGCCTTGTAGTCGGTGATCTCCAGCGCCGCACGCTCGGCATTGTGGACCTGCCAGAATAAAATGGCATCGATGTTCGCCGGCACGGTGTCCTTGGTAAGCGCCTGCTCGGCGTTGAATTCCGTCGTCTGGATGCGTTGATCGACCCAGGCCGTCACGGCATCGAGGAACGGGATAATCACGAATAATCCGGGACCGCGAATGGCGTGCAACTTGCCGAGTCGCAACACGACCGCCTTCTCCCACTGGCGCGCCATGAGCAGTGAAAATGGCGTGAGCGCCGCGAGCAACAACAGCATCCCCGCTATCGCCAATGCCAGGTGGGGCGCCACTGCCCTGCCGAAGCCGGTCACGAGCGCCGCCAACACAATCAACACAACCGCAATCAGTATCGCAATCGGACTCTTGCCCGTGCCGTTCATGTTAGACTCCTCTTTCCCTTCGCAGCTAGCTGCAGAATTTTCTGTGCCACATCGGTGGGATCGACCCCCGCCGAGTGGGCTGTGGCAATCGTTTGTTGCGCAAGGCTTTCCACCTGCCGGGCACGGCGGGTCGCATCGAGCGGTGGCGGCCGCTCGGCCACGTAAGTCCCGCGTGCCCGGAGAATGACAATGGCGCCGGTGCGCTCGAGATCGGAGTAGGCGTGCCGGACGGTGTTCAGGTCGACCTTCAAGGCGACGGCGATCTGGCGCATGGTCGGCATCTGCTCGCCCGGGCGCAGAACTCCCGCGCCGATGGCCTGCAACATCTGCTCACGGATCTGGACGTAAACGGGAACGCCGTTATCCTGAATGTGAAGCGCTGGCTGCATGTCCGCCCGTGGACCTGTATGATAATATGCATACAGTCCAGCACTAAGGTATACCCGCTGTCAAGGGCAATGCAGGCAATGCAGGCAATGCGATGAGCATCGTACTGATCGGAGATTTGACGGAAGCCGCCTACGCGAGTTGGCGCCAGTACCTCGCGCCCGAGCTGCCGCCGGATGAGACGCTCGTGCTGGCTCCGCAGTGCCAGGACAAAGAGGCTGTGGACATTGCCCTGGCGGCAAATCCTCCCTGGGGCGAGCTCGCGACCTACCCCAACCTCAGGTTCGTGCAGAGTCTGTGGGCTGGCGTGGATCGACTATTGGGCGACCCCGAGCTGCCGCAAAATATCCCTGTGGCGCGACTCATCGATCCGACAATGGCGCAAACCATGGTCGAGGCCGCCATCGCGGCGACGTTGTTCATACATCGGCAATTTCCCGCTTACCTGAGGCAACAACAAACCCGCAGCTGGCGCCAGCTGCCGCAGCCTCGTATCCGCCACCGCACGGTGGCGGTGCTGGGATTCGGGCAGATGGGGGAGGCAGCGGCCCGGGCGCTGGCTGCACTGGGCTTTTACGTGCGTGCGTGGGGCCAACAGGCGCGCGGCGGGACGGAGCCAGTCGACTATGCACGGGGGCCGGCGGGCCTCGAGGCCACGCTGCGCAACTCTGAGATTGTGCTCAATCTTCTGCCACTGACGCCTGCAACCACCGGCATACTCAACACACAACTCTTCGAGCAGCTGCCGCGAGGGGCCGCTTTGATCAACCTGGGCCGCGGCAAGCACCTCCAGGAGACCGATTTGCTCGCCGCCCTCGACAACGGCAGACTCAGTCACGCCGTGTTGGATGTATTCGCGCAGGAGCCACTGCCGCCGGAGCATCCGTTTTGGTCGCACCCGGGGATCACCGTCCTCCCTCATGTCGCCGCCACCACCGACCCGGCATCCGCGGCGTCCATAGCGGCGCGGAATGTCGCCACATTCCGCGCCGGCAGACCGCTCAGCGGCCTGGTTTCGCGCTCGCGCGGCTACTGACCGCCACGCCCCGGCTCCGCACCGGCCCCCTCATGGCTACCGAGCCCCAACTCCGCGAGAATCTCATCCGTATGCTCGCCAAGTCGAGGTGATGGCCGCTGCAAAGTCAACTCGGCGCCGGAAAACTGCACGGGTGTGCGCACAGAAGGCACGGTTCCGCCGCCGCCCGTTAAAGGCAGGTCCACGCGCATACGGCGATGAAGTATTTGCGGGTCCGCAAACACCTCTTCCAGGGTGTTGATGGGACCAGCGGGAATTCCTCGCGCCTCCATGCCGCTCAACACCTCGTCGCGTCCTCGCCCGGCCAGAGCAGTTGAAAGCCTTTCGAGCAACGCATCCCGATGGGCGACGCGCCCCGCGTTGCTCGCGAAACGCGGCTCGACAGCCAGCTCAGGCAAGCCAAGAAACCCGCATAGCCGGATAAACTGCGCATCGTTGCCGACCGCAATGACAACATAACCGTCACGGACCGCGAACGTCTGATAGGGCACGATGTTGGGATGGGCATTGCCCATGCGGTGCGGCACGACGCCGGAAACCAGGTAGCTCATCGCCTGATTCGCCAGTACGCCGACCATCGAGTCCAGCAGTGCCATGTCGACGTGCTGGCCTTGCCCGGTTTTCTCCCGTTGCGCCAGCGCCGCCAACACGCCGATCACCCCATAGGTGCCCGTGAAGATGTCCGCGAACGCCACACCGATCTTTTGCGGCGAGCCTTGCGGCTCTCCGGTGAGATCCATGATGCCGCCCATTGCCTGGATCATGAAGTCGTAGCCAGCCCGGTGGGCATATGGCCCGGATTGCCCGAATCCCGTAATCGAGCAGTAGATCAGACGTGGGTTGGCGGCACTCAAGGCCGGATAATCGAGACCGTACTTGGCGAGCCCGCCGACCTTGAAATTTTCAATCAATACGTCCGAGCGCTGCGCAAGGCGCCGCACGGCCTCCTGCCCCTGCGGGGTGCGCAGATCGGCGATCAACGACCGTTTGCCGCGGTTGCAGGAGTGAAAATACGCGGCATCGCGATTCGCGCCGCTCGCGTCCTGCACGAACGGCGGGCCCCAGCGCCGCGTGTCATCGCCCTCGGGAGCCTCGACCTTGATGACATCGGCCCCGAGGTCCGCCAACGTTTGCCCGATCCACGGCGCCGCCAGGATTCGTGCGAGCTCCACCACCCGAAGACCCGCCAAGGGGGCACCCATCGAATCACCTCTAATCGCTGTCCGAATCGTCCACAGGCTCCGGTTTCGGCTTGCTCGTAGGGAGGCCCAGCCGTAAGTCCTTGTAGTTGAACATCGCATTGTAGAGCATGCGGAACTCGCCGAAATTCTGCCAGCGATACACCGGGTTGGTGGCGAACAGCACGATCTGACCTGCCCCCACGGGGAAGTCCACCAGGGCCGGCCGGTGTTTGATCTCCTCGGCGCCGGCCATGAGCCCACTCAGGACATTTTTCGGGCCGCCGGGAAACTCCATCAGGACGTCGTTCTTGTGCAGCAGGTGCACGGAGAGCAACTCGCTCGTCGCCCAACGCACCGGCATCGTCTCATCGGTATAGCCATAGAAAATCGGATTGGCGGGGGCCAGTACCTTTGCGGTCACCAGCGGACCGGGGGCATAGAAGGACTTGGAGGGACGCTCGACGTTGATATCGGGCGTCAGACCGAATACCGGCGCAACCGAGCTCGATTCGCCGAGGGTAATGAGGGTGCCGCCCGCTGCAGCGAACTTGCGCAACTCCTCCAGGCCACCCAGACCCATGCCGCCACGGATATCAGGGCTCGAGCCGTAATCGCCGAGATACCTCGACTGCGCCGTCTTAGTGTAGGGCAGCGGCTTACCGTGCATGGGCAGATCGAACACGACGTCCTGCGCCGAACGTCCCTGACTGGGCACGATAATGATGTCGTAGCGCCCGTACAGATGTCCCTTCTTCACATCATCCTTGAAAAGGAGGCTGTACGGAGTCTCGTACTGGTCGAACGCATAGCGCACCCAGCCGACATTCTGGGTAGAGCCCCAGGTACTGTAGATCGCAACTTTTGGCAACGCCGCCTTATGGGTGGGCACATCAGGCTTGGTCGCCAAAGCCACGGCGGTCAGTCCGAGCGGCTCCACCGCGGCTTTCAGGCGCGCGTACGCGCTTCCCGGTACGATGAATGAGCCGGCCGGAATCGTGTGCCCGGCGGCCGTGAAACCCTTCTCGGCCACGAGCACCGCAACATCCTTCAGACGGTAGCGCAGCGTGGCGAAGTTGACCGAGCCGAAATCGAGCACCGCGTAGTTGGCCGCGCCACCGGCATCGATGGAACCTGGCGTGTCGAAGCGCTCGACCGGCTCCGCAGGAATATCCAACGCCGCAAGATCCGCGCTGGCGACTACCTTCACGTGCGACTCCAGACCCATGGTCCAGGCCGAATCGTCGTAGGTCTTCAGCGGCGGCGAGCCCTTCTCCTTCGGATAGTCCTGCTTCTCCAACAACGTCTTGACGAGGCGACCGTACGGTTGGTTACGCTTGATGACATACGAGCCCGCCGCAAAGCTACCCTCCTTCAGCTTCACCGGCGCGGCGGCGCGACCGATCTCGATACCCTGCAGGTGCAACAGCTCCAGAACCCGCGCCACCCGGGTCATGTCCGACTGCTCGGCCGGAATCACATAAGCGTACGGCGCCTGAGTGCGCCCGGCCTCGATGGAATTACGGCTCTTGCGGTAGAAATTCTCCAGAATGGCCTGCGGAAACATCGAGGCCATCTGCAGACCGGTCAGCAGCCCGGTCTCCATAAAATTCGTGTTATTGCGCATCGACCATTCGACGCTGTCATAGGGCGGATTCGGACGGTACCACTCACGCTTGGTTTCATCGCCCAGGAAGAACTCATCCTCCGCGCCCTTGATCGGCTTCACGTGCCGCAACTTGGTGTTCGCGCCACTGTTGCCGAAAGTCTCGTAAAACCGCACCAAGCCGTTATGGTTGGACGACATGAAGGCCACGTAGCCGGGCGACCAGGCATCCACGAAGCCATGATCCCAGACACCCGGCATGCCGTATTTCGTCAGCTGTGCCATCTCGAAGTTGGCAAACCACGGCAGCTCGGCATAGGTGATGGGGTCGAGGTTCGGACTTTGCGGCGGCTGCCCGCTGAAGACGTACAAGAACGGAATCGACTCATGCAAGTCATGCATGATCGGCGGGTGCCACTGCAGGTAGAAGCTGAGAAGACCGCGCGCGCTGTAACCGCTGTAGTTGATGTCGCGGTTGTCGTCGTGAAAAATGTACTTACCCCAATACGGCGCATCCGGCACAGGATCGAGATCGTCCGTATCATCGAGCATGTTGCGGTAATACCAGTCGGTGTACCGGTCGCGCCCGTCCGGGTCGCTCGCCGGATTGATGCCGACAATCACATTGTCGCGGACTTCGCGAATCAGATCCGAGTCTTCGGTGACCAGCCGATAGGCCAACTCGGCGAGCATTTCCGGCGGCCCGGTCTCGGCGCTGTGCAGACCACCGAGAGCCAGGTACATCGGCTTGGTTTTCGCGATGATCTCGTGCGCCTGGGCCTCGGTGATGCCGCGAGGATCGGCGAGCTTGGCCATGTTCTGGCGATTGCTTTCAAGGTTGTCGATGTTGCTCTGCGAGGAGATCAACACGACGACGGTCGGCCGGCCCTCTTCTGTCTTACCGGTCTCGACAACCTTGACCCGCGGGGACTTCGCGGCCAATGCCCGGTAGTACTTCAGCAGATCCTCGTAGTAATCCAGCTTCCGCGGTGCGCCGATGTCATGGCCGAGTACGTCGCGCGGCGTAGGAACCGTGGTAGCCGCCGGCAGGTGGTCGACCAACGGACTGGAGAATTCCGGCTTGGTCGTCCACTCCTTCACGTGTTGCGCGAAGGTGGGATCCATTGCCTGACCGGAGTCGGACGCCGTCTGGGCCATAACCGGGCCGAAAGCAGCCAGCGCGAGGACGACAGACATCCCCGCGCGGCACGGTGCGGATGAAACAGTCATAGTTTGAGAAGACGCTCCTGCGAAAACTCGCGCGATTGTACGCGCACCGCGCGCTGGGGCGTCAACGCAGCTCGGGAAAATCCTCTTCCCAGAATTCGCCCTCGTTGCGCCCCACGCCCCCCGGTCCGCGGGCCTCCTCCGCCTTGCGCAAATCGACGCGCCGTATTTTTCCCGAAATGGTCTTCGGCAATGGCGCAAACTCGATCCGGCGCACGCGCTTGAAGGGCGACAAGCGCGCGCGGCTATGCCGGAGGATCGACAGCGCTGTTTGCGCATCGGGAAGCGCGCCGCCTACCAACTCCACGAACGCCTTGGGCACTGCCAGCCTCACCGGGTCCGGGGAGGGTACGATGGCAGCCTCGCAGACGGCATCGTGCTCGATCAGAATACTCTCCAGCTCGAACGGGCTGATACGATAGTCCGAGGACTTGAAGACATCGTCCGTGCGACCGACGTAGGTCAGGTAGCCGTCGGCATCACGGGAGGCGATGTCCCCCGTGTGATAGTGCCCACCGGCCATCGCTCCGCTATTGCGCTCGGGATCATCGAGGTAGCCGCGCATCAGGGCGAGCGGACCGCGCGCCAAGTCGATACAGATCTCGCCTTCGTCGGACGCACGGCCGTCCAGGTCGAGCAGCGTGACCGGACAGCCCGGCAGCGGCCGGCCCATGGATCCCACCTTGATAGGCTGACCGGGAGGGTTGCCAACTTGGGCGGTCGTCTCGGTCTGACCGAAACCATCACGTATGGTGATTCCCCACGCCTGGCGCACGCACTCGATCACCTCCGGGTTCAAGGGCTCGCCGGCGCTGGTCACCTCCCTGAGACTCATCCGCCAGCTCGCCAGGTCATGTTGGATGAGCAGACGCCACACCGTCGGCGGCGCACAGAACGTGGTAACGCCGCAGCGGGACATCTGATCTAACACCGAGCGCGCGTCGAATCTGTCGTACTGCAGGCTCAGCACACAGGCCTGCGCGTTCCACGGCGCGAAGAAGGACGACCAGGCGTGCTTGGCCCAGCCGGCGGAGCTCAGATTCAAATGAACATCGCCCGGCCGCAACCCTAACCAATACATGGTCGACAGGTGTCCGACTGGATAGCTCACCTGCGTGTGGGCGACCAACTTGGGGCGCGCCGTCGTCCCGGAAGTGAAGTAGAGCAACAAGAGGTCGTCCGCCCGCGTGTCGGCGACAGCTTCGAATCGCTCGCCGGCCGCGTGAGACTCCCCATACGCGAGCCAACCGCTTTGTGCCTCTCCAACCGTGATGCGCACCGGCGCAATCGCCTCGAGACCCGCGAATCGCCGCACGAGCTGCGACGTCGTCACAACGACCTTGGCATTGCCCCGCTCGAGCCGGTCGCGCAACTCGCCGTGCTCGAGAAGCGTAGTCGCAGGGATAATGACTGCGCCTAACTTGATGGCCGCCAACATCACTTCCCAAAGCGGCACCGCGTTAGGCAGCATGATCAGAATCCGATCGCCGCGCCCGATACCCTGGGCCGCGAGGAAATTGGCGACTTGCGAAGAGCGGCGGCTCAGTTGCGCGAACGATAACGACTCTTCAGCGCCAACACCGCTCACGACCCGCAAAGCGGGGCTGTGATTGTCCCGCGCGATGACATCGAAGTAGTCGCGCACCCAGTTGAATTGCTCGAAGCTCGGCCAGCGGAACTCACGCTCTGCCCGCGCCAGGTCTTCTCTAAAATGCAACAGCTGGTCGCGCGCCGCGATGAAACGGTCGGTATTACTGCCCACGAGCCCCCCTTTTCTTGTCGGAACCTGGGCAGTTTACCCACTATGTCGAAGCTCGGCAGCCCAAGCGTCAAACGGCCGTCTCCAGCGCCGGCAACCGCACCGCTTTAGCAATCCGAACACAGTTGAGCCAACAAGCTTCGCGGACCCGCACACGGAAAACCTGTTCCGGTATCCCCCAAGTCCGCGCTCCCGGTAACACTTCTGCCACAGTCGCTGCGCCCCCCGGCGCGCTATAGTGTCGGGTCAACCGTCTTCACTGAGAAGGAGTGTTTCCATGTCAACGCAACAGATCGCGGACCGTCTTGCCGAGCTTTGCCGCCAGGGTCAGTTCGAAGCGGCGCAAAAGGAGCTATTCGCCAACGATGCAGTCAGTATCGAGCATGAGGCCAACGCCGACTTTCCCAAGGAAACAAAGGGGTTGCAGGCGATTATCAACAAGGGCCAAAAATGGAGCTCGATGGTGGAGAAGGTGCACGACTGCAAAGCCTCCAAGCCGCTGGTCGCCGGCAACGCCATCGCCATGACCCTGGCGATGGATGTCACCATGAAAGGACACGACCGCACGCACGTCGAGGAAGTGTGTGTTTACGAAGTCAACAAGGACGGCAAGATCACATCCGAGCAGTTTTTCATGTAGCCGTCGCTGGCGGGCAATACAGCCTGGAGTCCCAACTCCGCCGCCTGCCGTGTCAGGCGGCGGACCTCACTGAGATCGGGGTCGGGCTGCAGGTTGAGACCGTCCAACAACAACTCCTCGCGCGCGGCACGCAGGTCTGCGCTGTTATCGGCAAGCACGTCCGCGAGGGAGGTCCGCAGCACACGCAGCGTCGCCTCACCGGTCGACGCAGCCGTGATGAAAGGCAGGCTGGGGCTCGACGGGGTCCAACACAGAACGCGCAGATCGGCAATCGTGCCGGCATGGAAACGTTGCAGGTGCGCGAAGGTGACGCAGTCGATAGCCGCAACATCGGCCTGTCCGTTCGCGACGAGCTCCGCGCTGCGCCGGTGCGAGCCGCTCAAAATAACCGCGCTGAAAAAAGGGCGGCCGCCCTCAGCGATACCCGCCAAGGCCGCGCGTAACAGATTCATACCGCTGTTCGAGTCTGACTCATTGATCGCACAGCGGCGCTCGCGCATGCCAGCAAGATCGGACGCGCAGTCGCCAGCGCGGACCACGACGGCGCTTCGGTATGAATACCCTTCGCATCCCGCCGCTGCATAACGCGGCGTGGCGACCAGCCGCAAGCTCCCCGCAAACGCGGTTGCCAAAGGGTATTCGCAACCTTGGCTGAGGAGCAGCCGCGGGTGGCGCCATGCCTCCTTATGTCCCAGGCTGCGCGTGAGCCGCTCCGGCACATCCCTCACACCAGCCGCATCCAGACGCCCGGCTATGGCGCTCCAGAGGATATCGTGCGCCCGGTGTAGCTCCGGAAAGTCATACATCGGGAGGGCAGCGATGTGTTCGAAGTCCATGCGGATGCGCAGTGCTCTGGGGTCATGACGGGCTTGAACAGGTACCGGCGGATCACCTCACGGTAACCGCCCCGAATCACCAGGTCCGGATCTCTCACCGAGTCGCGCATCTCGCGCCAGACACGTGGCAATTGATGCCAGGGTAGCTTCGGGTAGGCGTGGTGTGCAATGTGCAGATTGTTATTCAGAAAGATGAGCGACCAGAGGGAATGGCTCTCCACCACGCGGGTCCGGCGCTGCAAGTCTTCGTCGGCCCGATGCTCGGCGAACGAGCGCACGTGAGTCAGCGCCACACTGGGGTAGACTACCAATGCAAAGTAGACGAGCAGCGAGACGTGACAGACAGCGATGATCCAGTAAAGAACAACCGCCACCCAGAGCAAATGGCGCGACCACACCAACAGCCGGCGCCGGTCGCCGCCGAGTATTTTCCGCCCTTCACCGCTCCAGAACGTCAGGATGGCTACCGCGGGCCCGAGCACGATCCGCCCGGCAAACGTGCAATTGGCTCGGTGAATGACCCGCCGCAAGCGCCCGGCAAGCGCTAGTGTCCCTGGACGCAGGTAGAACGACTCAGGATCGCGACCCACCTGAGTCAGATAGCGGCCGTGGTGACGATGATGCCGCAAATGCGTTTCGCGATAGAGCCGGTAAGGCAGCCACAGCGACAACGGCAGGCTTGCAAGCAGAGTGTTGATTCGCCGGGACGACGTGGGATGGCCATGGATCGTTTCATGTTGCAGCGACCCATACCACGTCAACAAAAGACTACCGAGCGCTCCCGCAAGCCACAGTGGCAGATCGTTGAAGAACAATGTCAGTGCAACGAACCCGCCGTGAATGACGGCGGCGAGACCGAGCGTGGTGTAGTCTGTGCGTGATGTTGGCCCCATGGCGAGGCGGATTGTCGATGTACAATCCGAGCGCGCACCAATATCATGATCGAATAAGGAGATTCCCAGCTTTCGAAACCGTTAAATAACCGCTTCTCGACCTGCGTTGTGACCAACACCACCGCCAACAGCGCGCCTACGCAAAGCGCCATTCCAATGCTGAACCTTGCGGAGTTTGCAAGCGATGCGGTGACACGAGCTGCCTTTCTGGCGCGACTACGCGCTGCGGCACGGGATGTGGGCTTCTTCTACCTCACCGGCCACGGCGTAGCGCCCGATCTGCAGCGCGAGCTGATGGCTGTGTCGCGCCGGTTTTTCGCCCTGCCCGAGGCCGACAAGCTCGCGATTGAAATGGTGAATTCGCCGCACTTCCGCGGTTACAACCGGGTCGCCTGGGAGCGCACGCGCGGCATACCGGACTGGCGGGAACAGCTTGACATCGGCGCCGAACGGCCGGCGCTGCCGCGCTCAACTGATCTGCCCGCCTGGGCGCGGCTGCAAGGACCGAACCAATGGCCGCGAGCACTACCCGAACTGCGCGCGCTCGTACTGCGTTGGCAAGAGGCGGCCATGGGAGTCCTGGCGCGCTTGTTACGGGCATTTGCCCTGGCACTCGGGCAGCCCAAGGACGCCCTCGAGGCTCTGTACCGTGACGAGCCGCACCATTTAGTCAAGCTCATCCGCTATCCCGGGCGCGACAGAACTGACAGCGACCAGGGTGTTGGCGCCCATAAAGATGCCGAGCTGCTAACCCTGCTCCTGCAAGACGACCAGGGCGGCCTGCAAGTCGAAACCGCTCACGGCTGGATGGACGTCACACCGCAACGCGGCACATTCGTGGTGAACATCGGCGAGCTGCTGGAGTTGGCATCGAACGGTTATTTGCGGGCTACGCTCCACCGTGCCGTCGCGCCGCCACCCGGCACTGAGAGATTCTCCACTGCATTCTTTCTCGGAGCACGACTCGATGCCGTCGTGCCCTTGTTGCGCCTGCCTGAACAGCTGGCGTCGCAGGCGCACGGGCCGCAGTGCGACCCTGACAATCCGTTGTTCCGGAGCGTGGGCCAGAACTACCTGAAGGGCCGGCTCCGCTCGCATCCCGACGTTGCCCGACGCCACCATCTGGATCTGCTCGAGCCGGGAGCGCCCATTACAGTCCCTCCGACCGGCCACTGACCGCGTGGACCTCTCTTGTCCGCTCAGCTATCGTTCGGCGGATGCAAATACGTGTAGTCGCGTTCGTGATTGCGCTCGGCTGCTCGCTTGCCCAGGCAGCCGACACCGTGCCCCCCACTACCCCTGCTCAGGTGGACACCATCGAGCAGCGGGTCAAGCCGTGCACCAGTTGTCACGGAAACGAAGGACGGGCCACTCGCGAGGGCTACTTTCCGCGCATTGCGGGAAAACCAGCCGGCTATCTGTTCAACCAGCTCGTGAACTTCCGCGACGGTCGCCGCCACTTCCAGATCATGTCGTACCTGGCACAACTGCAAAGCGACGACTATCTGCACGAGCTGGCCGACTACTTCGGATCGCAACACATCCCTTATCCTCCCCCACACCCACCGCGGTTATCATTGGACCGCAATGCTCTGGCCGCGACACTGGAGCGCGGGCGACAGCTGGTCATGGAGGGCGACAACACGCTGAGAGTGCCATCGTGCAATTCCTGTCATGGACACAAGCTGTTGGGAACCGCGCCGGCGGTACCTGGCTTGCTCGGTGTCTCGCAAGATTATCTGACGGCACAGCTCGGCGCGTGGCGGATGGGAGTTCGAGCGGCCGCGGCGCCAGATTGTATGAGCGAGATTGTCCACCGGTTGCGTACCGAAGACTTGAACGCCGCCACTGCCTGGCTCGCATCGCAGGCTGTTCCGGACGGCGCCGAGCCTGACACGTCGTTTGCAGCTCCGCCGCCGCTCCAGTGCGGCAGCATCATGGGAGCAAACGCTGACTCACCGCAGCCGGCGGCTACCGTAACCGATGCCACCACCAGTGGCACCACAAATTTCACAATTGGCCACGGGCGTGAACTAGTCGCGTTGGGTGGTTGCAAGTCCTGCCACACCGCCCGCGGCGGCGCGGCCTTCTCCGGTGGCCGGGCCATCCCTACGCCCTTCGGAACGTTCTACTCACCCAACATCACTCCGGAGGCCAAAACCGGATTGGGGAGTTGGAGCGCCACAGACTTCTGGCACGCATTGCATGACGGATATTCGAAGGACGGCACGCTTCTCTATCCGACCTTCCCCTACACCAATTACACCAAGATATCGCGTAGCGACTCGGATGCGATCTACGCCTATCTGAGAAGTATCGTGCCCGTCGCGCGCCCCAACCAGGCCCACGAGCTGAAATTCCCCTATAACCAGCGAATACTGCTGGCAGCGTGGCGCTGGCTATATTTTAGCGCCGGCGAATATGCCACCGATCCCGCGCACGACACGCAGTGGAACCGCGGCGCGTATCTCGTGCAGGGACTGGGGCACTGCAGTGCCTGTCACGAGAGCCGCAACTCGCTGGGGGCCACTTCATCGAAGGCAGGACCTTCCGGTGGACTGGTGCTCGAATGGTATGCCCCCTCGCTGACCAGTCCCCACGAAGCCGGCGTGCAACATTGGAGTGATGCTGAAATTGTCACCCTGTTGAAAGCCGGAACGGTCGCAACAGCCACCGCAAAGGCGGCCACATTAGGCCCGATGGCTGAGGTCGTAGGTGAGAGCCTGCAATACACGCCCGACGGCGACCTGCGCGCCATGGCCGCCTACCTGAAATCCCTGCCCGTGGCCGAGTCACCCGATCAAGGCGGAGTGAAGTACAAAATTCCTCTGCCAATCCTCGCCGCGGGCGAGGACCTCTATAAAACGAACTGCGCCGACTGCCATGGCAAACACGGCGAGGGCATTGAGCCGGCCGCGCCACCCCTTGCGGGAAACAGGACCGTCACCATGGCCTCCCCTGTTGACTCCATCCGCATGATTCTCTTTGGCGGCTACGCACCCGGCACCGCCGGTAACCCGCGCCCCTTCGGCATGCCACCCTACTCCCTCACCCTCAGTGACGAGCAAGTCGCGGAGATCCTCGATTACGTGCGCACGTCGTGGGGTAACTCCGCGCGCCCGGTTTTCGGTGAGGAAGTCGGCAGCAATCGCGGCAGTCCGCTCTGGTAAGGTGCCGGCACCGCGACTCACGCGTTGCCGTGGCTGTTGAATGCCTGCACCGCTCCGCTGCGCAACTGGGCGACGATGTCGGACAGCAGCGCGTCCAGCCGGGCGAGGTGTTCCGGCCGCCCGCGGCTGGGCGCGCCAGTGCCGCAGGGAGGATGCGGATCGTACTCGATCACCAGCTCGGCGAACTCGGCGGCGGCACGGCCAAAGGCGGCTTGAGCCACGAGCAACGCAGCTTCGAAACTCCCAACACCCGGTCCCGCGGTATACAAGTTACCGTCCACGACCGGACCTGAGTTGTCGGAGACTACCTCTGCGACACCTAACTCAGGAAGAATCCGCAGCACCTCGTAACTGGCGGTGACGCGCTTGCCACGCAGAAAGCCGGCCGCTCCCAGCAGCACGACGCCGGCGCACACACCGATCACATACTTCGCCTTACGAGCCTGCATTGCCGCGAAAGCGATGACCTCAGGGTCGTTTTGAACTTCCGGAGCTAACATCGGCACGGCAAACACGTCGAGCTGCGCCGGGCACGCGGCGAATGTAGTAGTCGGCCGCGTCCACCACGACGCCAGGCCCTCCACCAGCTCCTGAGTCTTCCATAACATGTGGATCTCGGCGCCCGGCATCAGACCCAACACCGTCTGCACCCCGACCATATCCATCGGAATGAAACCCGGGCCGATGAGAATCCCGATACGAAACGGCTTGGCTCCCGGCGGCGAGGTCATGGCGCGCAGGCGCTCCTGGGAAGGTAGTCGAGTCATGTCGTGTCACCTCTTTTACGTTCGAGTTCGGCTCCATTGTGACCGGCATGTTCATGTCCGAATGGACGATAAAACCGCAAATGACGCCATCGAGCTGCCGTAGAATGCGCTTTCTCGAGGCGCGCCAGGGGGGTGCGGCGATCATGAGCCGATCGGTTTCCATCGTGGTGTTTCCGCAGTTCGAGCTGCTGGATCTGAGCGGCCCGATCTGTGCTTTTACCGCCGCGAGCCTGCACGGCTCGCCCTATTCCGTCAGCGTCCTGTCCGCCACGGGCGGCAGTGTTCCCAGCAGTTCGGGTGTGTCGATCGACACCCGGACCGCGATCCCGCGGAAACGCTATGACACGATGATGGTGGTCGAGGCTTATCCGCGCATCGATTCGCTCCCGATTCTGCGCCGACCGCGCTGGTGCGCAAATTAGCCAAGGGCGCGAGGCGGGTAACGAGCGTTTGCACGGGCGCATTCCTCCTGGCCAACGCCGGCTTGTTGGAAGGCCGCCGGGCAACGACCCATTGGCGTTATGCGGGCGTGCTGCAGTCCCGCTTTCCCGCGATTCGCGTGGATGCCGATCGGATCTTCGTCGCGGACGCCGGCGTATGGACTTCCGCCGGAGTCACCGCGGGTATCGATCTGGCGCTCGCGCTGATTGAAGAGGACTACGGCTCCGAGCTGGCAAGAACCATCGCCCGAGATCTTGTCGTCCCCTACCGCCGACCGGGCGGCCAGTCGCAGTTCTCGACCCTGTTGGAGCTCGAGCCGACCTCGGATCGCGTGCGGCAGGCACTCGCGTTTGCCCGAGAGCATCTGCACGAGCGGCTGCCGGTGGAGCGCCTGGCTGAGGCGGCCTGCATCAGTGCGCGGCACTTTGGCCGCCTGTTTCTGAGCGAGACCGGGGAGACACCGGCCCGCGCGGTTGAAAGGCTGCGGGTCGAAGCCGCTCGCCCCAGGGTCGAAGAGAGCCGCGAGCCCTTGGAGATGATCGCCCGGAAAGTCGGCTTCGGCGACGTGGAAGGTATGCGCCGCAGCTTCGTGCGCTTGTGCGGACAAACACCGCAGACTTTACGAAGACTTTCAAGAAGGCGGGACGGGCGCCTCGCACCCGTCCCACAATGACGAAGACTCGCCCGCTTTAGGGGGAGGAGCGTGAGCCTTCGAGTGCCGTTGGGCCGGCACTCGCGGGCGACTATCTCACCTGGCGTGGCTCCCGCTCTTGTGCATTTCTGCCGCGATTGTGATCGTTTTTGCGTAACAGCTGGCAGCGTCCACCCGGTAGCCGCTCTATAGTTCGCTCTATGGCCGTTCAGTCAGCGCGAGCGTCCCCGCCGAATATCAGCTCGGCATCCGGCGCCTCCGGCTTCCCGTAGGTGCGGAACTTTTCCAGCACCCGCCGCATCTCGGAAGCCTCCAGAATCCTGACATCCCCAACAGCCAACGCCGCGCAGTATTGTGCGGCCAGATTTTCAACCTCTCCTGCCAGCGTCAGCGCCGCTGCAAGATCGGCCCCCAATGCAATGACGCCGTGGTTGGCGAGCAAACAGGCGTTGCTACTGCCGATGGCACCTAAGGCCGCATCCGAAAGCTCCTGCGATCCGAAGGTATGATATGGCGCACAGCGGATCTCGACGTCACCGGTCACCGCAACCATGTAATGAAACGCCGGGATACCCCGCCCGGCGCAAGCAAGCGCCGTCGCATAGTGCGAATGCGTGTGCACGATCGCACCCACATCGCCACGCGCCCGAAGAATGTCGCGATGGAACCGCCATTCGCTCGAGGGCCGCCGCCGCCCGAACCAACGGCCATCGAAGCGCATCCACGGAACATCCACCGTCTCCAGCTCCTCATAGACGGTGCCCGTCGGACTGATCAAAAACCCATCCTCATGACGAACACTGATGTTCCCGGAGGTCCCATAGGTCAGCCCCCGCCGCGTCAACTCCCGACACGCCGCCACCAGTTCTGTCCGCAGGCCCACATCTCCACTCACCGACCACCCTCCGCTACCTTCTGCAACCGCCCCACCTGCTCCGCCAGCATCTCATCCGCAGCCTTGGACCAGCGAGCAAAACCACCGGGAAGGCTCAGGTAGCCCCCGAGCACATAGGTCAGCGTGAGGTCGGTCTGGCCATTCGACGCAGGCTGCAGCGACCAGGTCAGCGCGCCATCAACCGCCTGCGCCTGAAAAGGCCCCAGGGCACCACGCAAGGTCAGCAGCTTACCGGGAGCCACCCTCACTACCACGAGATGTTGCACCGAGGTGCCATCGGGGGCTTTCTCACAGAAGCATCCGCCCGCCCGCGCCTCCAACGAGAGATTGGCGGCATCATGGGAAAACGTATGCTGCGGGTTCCACCACTTCGCCGGTTGCAGAACCAGCTCATACACCTGGCTCGGCGCGGCGGCGATGTGGACCGTCTCGGTGACCACAAAGCCGTTTTCCGCGGACGACACCACAGCGGCGCCCGCAGGAAACCAACATGCGAGAGCCAGGGCCCCCGTCAGCGCGACCGGTCGCATAGACACCCCTTATCTTACTGATGAGCCCGGCTAAGCGTCCCAGGCCTCTTCCATATAGTATTCCCTGGAGTGGCGCGTAGATAAAGGTCGCCGCCGAACCTCCGGCACACTGGCGGAACCCAGCGGCAGTGATGCCCGAAAGGCGTGATCCCTTGTAGGACAACGGCGCATTGCTCCGCAAAGGGCTCGGCTGAAGCTCGCCGTCGCCGTACACTTGCAAGCACCTTAAGCCGGAATTGGGCCGGGCATGGCCACGGGAGACTTACGCATGAAGACGCTTCGCTGTTTTATGATGACCGCCGCACTGCTGCTCGCGGCCGGTATCGCGGTCGCTGCCCACGAGGACAACTATCGCGAGACCACCGACCTGTTCAGGCATGCCGGTGAAAGCGCCTCGTTTTTCAATCATTGCTACGGCTATGCCGTGTTTCCAACCATCGGCAAAGGGGCCTTCGTGGTCGGCGGCGCCTACGGCAAGGGCCGCGTCTACGAGCACGGCAAGTACGTCGGCGATACCTCCCTGACGCAGGTCAGTGTTGGATTCCAGGCCGGCGGCGAGGGCTACAGCCAGATCGTATTCTTCGAGGACAAGCGCGCCTTCGATGAATTCACCAACGGCAACTTCGAATTCGACGCCGGGGTAAGAGTCGTGGCGATCACTGCCTCGGCCGGCGGCCAGGCCGGCACCGACGGCGCAAGCGGCGATATCAGCGGTGGCAAGAAGGACGCCGCGACCGCCGGCAAGTACTACAAAGGCGTGGCTGTCTTCACCATTGTGAAAGGCGGCGCGCTGTACCAGGCTTCGGTAGCGGGGCAGAAATACTCATACAAGCCAAATCACAGTTGATCCGCGACGGGCAAAGCACGGCCGGTATGACATTCCAGATCAAACGCGTGTACGACCCGGCAAGTCCCAAGGACGGGACTCGCGTTCTGGTCGACCGCCTCTGGCCGCGAGGCCTGAGGAAGTCCGACGCCCATGTTGCACTGTGGATGAAGGATATTGCGCCGAGCCCGCAACTGCGCACCTGGTTCCATCACGATCCGGAGCGATTCGCCGAATTCCGCGGGCGCTATTGCCGGGAGCTGCAGGACAATCCGGCCCTGGCTGAGCTGCGCAAGCTCGGCCGGGGCAAACCTGTCACGCTGTTATACGCGGCACGCGATCCCAAGGTGAATCACGCTCTGGTATTGAAGTCCGCCCTGAGCGGCCGCCGCTCGGGGGCAAAGTCGCCCGAGCGGACTTAAGCGGAGACGGACGCCCGCTCCGCGAGCGCCGTACGCAACTCAGCGAGATTGGCGGGTTTGTTCAACATGTGATCGACATGGGACGGAATGTCGTTCCCGTCCCGAAGATGCTGCCCCCAGCCGGTGAGGAGAATGACGGGCGTCTCGGGAGACAGACCCTTGATCGCCGCGGCGACGCCGCGTCCGTCAACATGCGGCATCCCCAAGTCGGTGATCACCGCATCGAACCGCTCGGCGCGCTGCAAAGCAGCCGTGAACACCTCGATGCCCGCGTCGCCGCCATGTGCGACCGAAACGCTATGGCCTTCCCTCTCCAAAATGGCCCGCATGGAGTGCCGTAACACCTCTTCGTCATCCACGACCAGGATACGTAACCCCCGTACTTGGAGGCGCGGCGCACTCAACGCCGCAGTCGCGACCTCGCCCGCCGACATGGCCGGAAATACCAGGCGGATAACGGTGCCCGCGTTAGGCTCGCTGTCGATCTCGAGCGCCGCGCCGTGGCGTTCCGCCATGCCAAAAACCATTGCCAGACCGAGCCCCGTGCCGCGCTCACCCTTGGTCGTGAAGAATGGATCCAGGCAGTGAGCGCGGATTTCGTCCGACATTCCAACACCCGTATCGCAGACCTCGACGGTCACGTGATCGTGCGAACCGTAGGAGCGCAATGTCAGGGTACCGCCCTGCGGCATCGCATCGACCGCGTTCAGCACCAGATTCGTGAGCGCGTCGCGGATTTCAGCCTGCACGCCCAGGATCGTGGGTACCTGCACCGACTGCTCCTTACGCACCTCAACGACAATACCGCGCTCCTGCGGCATATCGGCCCAACGCGCCCGTGTCAGCTCGATCACCTGTTCGAGCAAATGCCCGATCTCGAGCGGCGCACGCGTGGCATTCACGTCGGGACCGCGATAAACCGCCTTGATGCGCGAAACGGTGTGCGTGACATCGTCGATGGCCTGTTGGATGATGATGAGATCGCTGCGCGCCTGGGCGCTCAAGGTCTCGTGATCGAGCAGCGATTGCGTATAGAGGGTCGCCGGCGTCAGCGCGTTATTGATGTCATGGGCAATACCACTGGCCATCCGTCCGAGGGAACGCAAGCGCTCGTGCTGCATGTTCGCCTCCTGGTTCTGACGTAGGCTCTCATAGGCAGCCTCGAGCTCCCGGGTCCGCTCCGCCACGCGGCTTTCCAGGACGTCATTGATGCGGCGGACTTCGGCCTCCGCGCGCTTGCGCTCGGCTATCTCCAGCTCCAGGGTCTGGTTTGCACGCCGCAATGCAGCAGGGCTCGGCCAGCGCAGCGCCTCCGGAATCATGCGCGCCAGCAAGATGGCCGTCGGCACCGAGGCCAGGGCGGTAATTGCCTTGACGACCCCGGAGATCCAATAGAGCGGCTCCCAGATGGTCACGATCTCCATGAAATGCGTGGCGCCGCAAGCCACGATGAAGACCGCGAAGCACACGAATATCCAGTTGAACTGCAGATCCGTGCGCCGGCGCACGAAGTGGAGCAGCGTGAAGGGGATCGAGAAGTAGGCCAGTGTGATCAGCGAGTCGGCGCCGACGTGCAGCGCCAGAATATCGGGACGCCACAAATAGCACATACCGTGCGGCATGAAGCCGCTGGCCGAGAACAGTCTCTCCAGATCGCCGGGTATCATGAGGCCCTTCGTTTATCGGGTCCGCAGCTGAATACCATAACCGCATTCGCGCCCAAGTTGTACCTAATTAGAACAGGTCCGCAACCAACCCGACGGCGTAGGCCGCCGCGCAGCGGGCGACGTTACCGTCACGGCTGCGCCGGACCCAAGGTTACCAGAGGCCGGCTGCCACAATCCACGCGCCGCGCCCAGGTTTTCAGCGCATTGCAACAGTCAACACAACCAACGCCGACCGACCTCGAGGTACCAACCGCATGCCCATCGCGCGCCCTTGGCGCAGCGCTCGACCCAGACCCAAGCGATGCGCCATCGGCACGGCATCGGGATGATCCAAATGGGCATCGCGACCTCGAAGGACCGTGTCACCCTCGACACCGGCGCAACGAGCCGAAAGGACGCATGGTGCGAGGACGCGGCGGGCGCCCGGTCCGTCCGCACGGTCCGGCAAGCTTTCAGGCGCCTTTCCGCTTGGGCTTCGTCAGACACTTTCTCGACGGCGCGCAACCGCCCGCGCTCCCATGTAGGATTCGCGCAGTTCCTTGAATAAGCAGCCCCGGAGGCTGTAACAGGATTGTCATGCAGATTCATGACCATGCCCCCAATGCTTGGGGCCGCGGTTTTCTTTGGGGCGGAATTGTGCTGGGTCTGTTGCTGGTGGCGGTGTTTCTCACCCACGGCTTCGGGCTGCTGAAGGGGACCCCCGCGGCTCCGGAACCCGCGGCGTTCGAGCGTCAGGGAGACAAGATCGTCATCCCCGAAAGCTCGCCGTTGCGCAAGCGGGTCACTGTGTCGGCGGCGCAGGCCGAGGAAGTGAACGCCAGACTGGTGTTGCCGGCCGTCGTCGAGTCGGACCCCTCGCGTACAGCGGCCGTCCTGACACCGCTCGGCGGCCGGGTGGTCGAGATCAAAGTCGCGCTCGGCGACCGCGTCCGCCGTGGCCAGGTGTTGGCCGTGATCGACTCGGCCGACCTGGGACAGGCTTATGACGACAACGAGAAGGCCACCGATGCCTTGCAGCTCACGCAAAAGAACCTCGCCCGCCAGGAGGAGCAGCTCAAACTCGGCACCGTCTCGACGCGCGACCTGGATCAGGCGAAGAGCGACAACGCGCAAGCGGCCGCCGAGTACGCCCGCACGCAGGCGCGCTTGAAAATCATCGGCGTGAGCACGGACCGCCAACCGCATTCCACCCTCCTGTCCGTGACCGCACCCGTGTCCGGCAGCGTTACCGCACTCAACATCGCTACCGGCAACATGATCAACGACCCGACCCAACCGATCATGACCGTCGCCGACCTGAGCACCGTCTGGGTGACGGCGTTGGTGCCGGAAAAGGATGTCGCGGCGGTCGCGAAGGGACAGGATGCCGAGGTCACCCTGTCCGCCTATCCCGGCAAAGTGCTGCACGGCAAGGTGCTGTTCGTCAGCGACGTGATCGAGCCCGACTCGCGTCGCGACAAGCTGCGCATCGCCTTCCCCAACGCCGGATACCGCTCTGAAGCCCAACATGTTCGCGACCGTGACACTCCTGGGTCGCGAAGCAGAGCCGCGTGGTCGCTGCCCACCTCGGCGCTGCTGATGAACAACGACCGCACCACCGTATTCGTGGCGACCGCGCCATGGACCTTCGAACGCCGCACCATCGACGGCACGACTGGAGGAAGGCCCCACGGTGGCGCTCGACTCCGGCGTACAGCCGGGTGAGCAGGTCGTGGTGAAGGGCGGAATCCTCCTCAATGATTGACCAACTCGTAGCTTTCTGCCTCCAACGTCGGGTGGCGGTAATCGTCCTGGCCGCGCTGCTCCTCGGCTTCGGCGTGTATGCCTGGGAAACCCTTTCCGTGGAGGCCTATCCCGAGCTTGGCGACGTCGCGGCCCAGGTGACCACCCAGATGCCCGGCCTCGCCGCCGAGGAAGTCGAGCAGCTGATCACGGTACCGCTCGAGCGGCAGATCAACGGCACGCCGGGACTGCTGTTGATGCGCTCCTCGAGCACCTTCGGGCTGTCGCTCATCACCGTACTGTTCCGCGACGGCTACGAGGACTATTGGGCGCGGCAACGCCTGCTCGAGCGCATCAACCAGACTACCCTGCCCCCCGGGGCCGCGCCCTCGCTCGATCCCGTCGCCGGCCCCGGAGGCGAGATCTTCCGCTACACGCTCGAATCCGATACCCGCAATCTGCAGGAGCTGTCGGAAATCCAGCGCTGGGTGGTGATCCCGGCCCTGAAGTCCGTGCCGGGAGTGGTCGATGACACCAACTTCGGCGGCTTCACCACCGAGTACCAGCTCGACCTGGATCCCGAAGCAGCTCGAGCACTATGGCCTCGGCATCACGGATGTGATCAACGCCATCAACAACAACAACACCAACGCGGGCGGCGGACGCGTGTCGCGCGGCGACCAGAGCTACGTGATCCGGGGTGTGGGCCTGATCCACGACCTGGAGGGACATCGGCTCCATCGTGGTCACGCAGGTGAACGGCACGCCGGTACTGGTGCGCGACCTGGGCAAGACGACGCTCGAGCCACCAGGAGCGCGAGGGCATCGTCGGCAAGGACAACAACCCCGACACCGATCGAGGGCATCGTCCTGATGCTGAAGTATCAGAACCCCTCGCGCACCCTCGCGCGGAGTCCACGCCAAGGTCGCCGAGCTCAACCGGCAGCTGGCGAAGCGGGATGTCAGGATCGTGCCCTACATCGACCGCGACGACCTGGTTCACATGACGGTGAGCAAGGTCGGCCGCACCATCGCCGAAGGCGTCGGATTGGTCTTTCTGGTGTTGATCATCTTCCTCGGCAGCCCGCGCAGCGCATTCGTGGTCGCGGTCTCGATTCCCATGGCCCTGGTGTCGGTGTTCGCGTTCCTCAATATCACCAAGGTGTCGGCCAACCTGCTGTCCCTCGGCGCGATCGACTTCGGCATCCTGGTCGATGGCGCGATCGTCGTCACCGAAGCAATCCTGCGCCGGCGCGAAGCCACACCTGAGGAAGAACTGAGCGAGAGCGAGGTCAAGGCCGCGGCCGTCCAAGTCACGCGGCCCATCTTCTTCGCGAGCCTCATCATCATTACAACCTACCTGCCGCTATTCTCCTTCGAGCGGGCCGAGGCAAAACTCTTCACACCGATGGCCTATACGATGGGCTATGCGTTGTTTGGCGCACTGTTGACGACGTTAACCCTGGTTCCGGGCCTGGCCTTTTACGCCTTCCGCAAACCCGGGCATGTCTACCACAATCGCTGGCTCGAGCAGCTGACGCACGGCTACGAGCGCGTTCTGCAGAGGTGCCTCGACCAACCGCGCATCATCTACGGAGTGACCATTTTCGCGCTGCTTGCCGTGATCGCATTGGGAGGCACCGTGGGCCGCGAGTTCCTTCCGGATCTCGACGAGGGCTCATTGTGGCTGCAGGTGCAGATGCCCACCGGACTGGCCTTGAACCAGGCAAGCGACATGGCGAGCGAGCTGCGGCGCGCCGTCAAGAAATATCCCGAGGTCTCCTACATCGTCACCCAGACCGGCCGCAACGACGACGGCACGGACTCGTGGACCATGTCCCATATCGAGGCGCCCGTGGGCCTGACACCGTATGAGAGCTGGCCCAACGGGGAAAGCAAGAAGGCGTTCGTGGACCGCCTGTCGGGCGATCTGGCCAAGAAACTGCCGGGTTTCGACATCGGCATCAGCCAGCCCATCATCGACGGCGTCAACGATCTCATCGGCGGCGCGCACAGCCCGCTGGTGATCAAAATCTACGGTGACGATCTGGAGATGTTACGCAACGTCGGGCACCAGATCGTGGATGTGCTCTACACCATCCCGGGCACCTCCAGCGCCTCGATCTTCCAGGAGCCGCCGATACCCCAGATCGAAATCAAGCTCGATCACGAGAAGGCCGCGCGCTATGGTATCAACATGACCGACGTGCAGAACGTCATCCAGACCGGGGTCGGCCAGGCGCCCATATCGACCGTCTATGTCGGCGAGCGGACGTATCCACTCACTGTCCGCTACACGCCGGAAGCGCGCAACGACCCGCAAGCGCTGGGAAATCTGCTTGTCCATACGGGCAGCGGCGCGCAGGTGCCACTGTCACAGATTGCAACCATCCGCGTGCGTTCGGGTGAAAGCACGGTCACACGCGAGAACAGCCAGCGCAACCTCACGATCCGTATTGACAACCGCGATCCCGACCTGACGTCATACCTCAAGGAAGCGCAGGCCCAGATTGCCAGCAAGGTCCACTATGATCCCGACAAGGTACGCCTCGAGTGGGGCGGCCAGTTCGAGAACCAGAAGCGCGCCGAGTCCCGGCTGCTGGTCATTCTCGGCATGGTCATGGGCCTGATGTTGATTCTGCTCACGGTCGGAACACACTCCTTCCGGCAAGCTGCCCTGATTCTCGGGGTCGTACCGCTGGCTACGCTGGGCGGCCTCATCTCCCTGCATGTCACGGGCCAGACTCTCAACGTGGCCAGTGGCGTCGGCTTCATCGCGCTGTTCGGCGTCGCGGTTCAGAACGGCATCATCATGCTCGCCAACCTGAACCGCTTCCGCAAGGCCGGTTTCGACCTGCACGAGGCGGTCATGAAGGGCGCCACCGAGCGCCTGCGGCCGGTGTTGATGACCGCAACCGTGGCGACCCTGGGCATGTTGCCGGCTGCCCTACACACCGGCGTCGGCAGCGACGTGCAACGTGGGATCGCTACAGTCGTCGTCGGCGGACTGGCCGTCGCTACCGTGCTCACGTTGTTCGTGTTGCCCTCGATGTATCACGTCATCGAGCACTGGGCCGAAGCGCGCCACGGTCGGACAGCATGGCACCCGACATGAACACCGTCTCCCGGCAAATCAGGGTCTGTGCGACGGCGCTCGCGCTGGCCGCAATGCTATCGGACTGCGCCGTCGGCCCGAATTTCAAGCGCCCCACACCGCCGGCAACTCCTGACTACGGCAAGGCGTCGGCCAGCAGCGAGACGGTCGCGGCTCCCGGAACCGGTGGCAACAGCCAGCGGCTGATCGCCGGCATGGATATCCCGGCGCAGTGGTGGACCCTCTTCCAGTCTCACAAGCTCGATGGCCTGGTCGAACAGGCCCTCAAGGCCAATCCCAACATGGAAGCGGCACGAGCGGCCCTGCGACAGGCGCACGAGTTGTATCGGGCACAGCAGACCAGTTTCTTTCCCACCGCGCAGGGCCAGTTCCAGGCGCAGCGGGCCAAGAACGCGGTCGGCACGATTGCCAATCCCACTTCGCTGCCCCAGGTGAACCCCTACTACAACCTGTATACCGCGCAACTCAACGTGAGCTACATGCCCGACGTATTCGGCGCCACCCGCCGCGCTGTCGAGGCGGCACGGGCGCAGGACAACGGCATGCGCTTCCAGATGGAAGCTACCTACCTGACTCTCAGCAGCAATGTGGTGGTCGCGGCCATCCAGGAAGCGGGCCTGCGTGGCCAGATTGCCGCCACCCAGCGCCTGCTCGAGCTGCAACATCAGCTCACCGAAAAAGTACGGCAACAAAAGACCATCGGCACGGTAAGCAACCTCGATGTGCTCACTCAAGAGGCCACGGAAGCCCAAACTGCTGCCACCTTGCCGCCGCTGCAGAAGCAGCTGGGCCAGACACGTGATGCCTTGACGGCGTTACTCGGTAAGCTGCCTGCGCAAGAGCCTGCGGACACATTCCAACTGGAGGAGTTGACATTACCCGGCAACCTGCCGGTCAGTCTCCCCTCGAAACTGGTGGAGCAGCGTCCCGACGTGCGGCAAGCCGAGGAAAACCTGCATTTCGCCTCCGCCGAGGCAGGAGTCGCGATTGCCGCGATGCTGCCGCAGATCGGCATCACCGGTACGCTCGGCTCCAGCGCGTTCGCAACGAGCGACCTGCTCAAAGGAGGCACTGGATTCTGGACGATCGGCGCCTCGCTGACTCAGACGCTGTTTGATGCTGGCGCGTTAATACACAAACACCGCGCCGCGGATGCGGCACTGGACGAGGCTGGAGCGCAGTATCGAGCCGCGGTGATCCTCGCGTGCCAGAACGTGGCAGACACCCTGCGAGCCCTGCAATCGGACGCTGAGGCTCTGCGGGCGAACGCCACGAGCACTCATGCGGCGAAAGACGCTTTCGACCTCGCCACAAAGCAGCTCGGTCTGGGCACGATCAGCTTCGTCGCGGTCCTGAACGCGGAACAGACCTATCAGCAGGCCGAGCTGGCCCTGGTCCAGGCCCAGACCAACCGTTACACCGACACGGCCGCGCTGTTTCAGGCGCTCGGCGGGGGTTGGTGGAATCGTCCTCGAGGAGACGCTTTATGACCGACCTCATCCTGCGCGAAGACCGGGACGGGGTGGCTACCCTGACTCTGAACCGCCCGGACAAGATGAACGCGCTTTCCAAGGACGTGTTCGAAGCCCTTGATGTTCACGTCGAGAGGATCATCCGGCAAAGGAAGACCATCGGCGTGGTAGTCCTACGCGGCGCCGGAGGTAACTTCTCCGCCGGCTACGACATGCACGAGGTACTCGAGTACGTCAAGGCGAATGCCAAACCGCACTACCACTCGGAAGTCATCAACAAGCTCGCGAACTTGCCGCAAGTGGTGATTTCCGCGATACAGGGACATTGCTCCACGGGCGCTTTGGAGTTGGCTCTCGCCGCCGACCTGATCGTCGCCACCGAGTCATCGGACTTCTGCGACGTCTATGCGCGCTGGGGCCTGACACCCATCTGGGGCCTGACGTTGCGCCTCCCGCAACGGATCGGCACGGCCAAGGCCGCCGAAATGATGCTGACCTGCCGCAACTACTCCGGCCGCGAAGCTCAGGCGATGCACCTGGTCAACCTCTGTTTCCCCGACGCCAGCTTCGAAACCGACCTGGCAGCCCTCATCGCCGATATTTTGAGCAACTCCTGGTACGCCAACGAGGTTATCAAACGCGCCCTCGTTGAGACCGATGGCCTCACCCTGCGCGACGCCTACGCCCTCGACCTCTTCAAGAACGAGGGCCTGGCCCCCGATGCCGCCAAACGCGTCGCAAAATTCTGCAACCGCAAACGCAAATCCCCGGGGTAGGTGCGCAGGCACCGCGCGAAACGCGACGCGTACATCCCCAACGGCCTTGCTCAATCCGCCGAAGCCGTCGATACCGCAGGCAGAATCAACCGCAGGTGCACATCGCGCGAGGCGCCATACACACCGTGGTTGGCATCGGCCATCAACAGGCCGCCGCGCCACGGCAGGACGGCTTGATTCTGGGTACTGGCGTCGGCGAGGACCACCTCGCGCGGTTGCCCCCGATCCCATTCGAACATCGAAATCCGACAGGGCGTCCCGGGGTGAGTGGGTGGATTGCTCTCAGGACGCGCGGGATCGCAGGCCTGCTCTTGCTCCGCGACGAGCACATATGCAGTGCCATCCTGCCATTGCCCCAAGGTGATTTCGTGCACATCCCTATAGCTCGGACCCAGATGATGGACGATCCACGGATCCTGCGGGTCCTCAGGCTGCTCGTACCATGTGAGCCCGCGGTTGTCGGTCGCTCCGCCCGGCCCCTCATGCTCGTTGGCCGCCGTAATCACCGCATACTTGTCGGAACCCAGCCTGCCTGCGGCAAAACTGTTGCCCACATTGCCGGGACCTATGTAGTGCTTCACCCAATGCGCGCTGCGCGCGTTGCCCCCGCGCGCCCGCGGGTTTTCGTACCAGAAGACATTTCCGGTGGAATCCGATCCGACCAGGTGCGGCAATACATCTGATCCAACTCGTAACACCGCGATATCGTCGCCCACGTCCGCCACATTGTTGACGACCTGCCAATGGTCGCGATCGTTTTGAAACGCCACGAATTGCGGCGCTCGCAAGCTGATGGCGCCCGAACAGACGATGTCCGTCTTGCCGTCGCCATCGAGATCCTCCAGACGAATGTCATGGCAGCCGTGATCCGGGTTGACCACGTGAGCACGCCACAACCGGGTCACCCCCGTGGGATTGCCGTGATTCATGGGATTCTCGAACCAGATGATCTTGTTGCCGATTGAGGCCACGATGCTCGGATAGGCATCGCCGCCGAACTTCAAGGGACGAGCCCGCTCATATGCGCCGCCGCGAGCGACTATGGTCGATCGCTTCCACGGCCCCTGCAATTGGCCGCTGGTTGATTGATACAGGTATAGTCCACCGCGGCCGTTGCCGACGACCACGCTCGGAAAGGCCATCGAGGTGAAGTAGTCGATCGCCTTTTCGAGCGGCTCCCCGATCGGCAGGTGGCCGTCGATCACGATGTCCTGCGCGATCGACTGCGCCCGGGCCGCCGCAACCCAACTCAAACCCAACAGGAATAAAACGAGCAAAGGAACACGAAAGTTATTCACGTGAGCCCCCGGATCGTGAAGCCAAAGCCATGTGGCACCGCAAACGGTGCCTGGACAGGTCGTCAGCTGACCGGATCGCAGCCCACTGCCACGCCACCGAAAAGGCGACTGGCGCCGTTCAAGACTCCCTTGCTATACATCAGCCGCGAGCGATGCCGTCGGCATGGCAGCCAGAGCAAGTTATTGAGCGTGGTAGACACGGGTCCAAGAGCAGCAATCAGTGTGCCAGGGTGAGCTTATGAGCAAGACTTTCGACGCAATCGTGATCGGAGCCGGTCAAGCGGGGCCGTCGCTGGCCGGGCGGCTCACAGGAGCCGGCATGACTGTGGCGCTGGTTGAGCGCCACCTATTCGGCGGGACGTGCGTCAATACCGGCTGCACGCCGACCAAAACACTCGTCGCCAGCGCGGAGGTTGCCTATCAGGCGCGACGCGCTGCCGCCTTCGGGGTCACAGTGCAGGGTGATATCTGCGTAGACATGCTGAGTGTCAAGAGACGCAAAGACGCGATCGTCGCGGAGTCCCGCAACAGCGTGGAGAACTGGTTGCGAAGCATGGACCGTTGCACCGTTTTCACCGGGCACGCTCGCTTCCAGTCCGCGCACGAGCTCAGCATCGGTGGCGAATTGATCAACGCGCCGCGTATCTTCATCAATGTCGGGGGCCGGGCGGTGATACCCGACTTGCCTGGCGTCCGTGATGTGCCCTACCTCACCAACACGACCATGCTCGAGTTGGAGGTCCTTCCAAAACACCTCATCGTAGTCGGCGGCAGTTACATCGGCCTCGAGTTTGCCCAGATGTTCAGCCGCTTCGGCAGCGAGGTGACGGTGATTGAAAAGGGGCCACGCCTGATCTGGCGGGAAGATACGGACGTGTCGGCGGCGATCGCAGCTATCTTTGCCGCCGAAGGCATCACGGTTCGCACGGCTGCGGAGTGCATTCGCTTCGAAAAGCGCGGCGCGCAAATCATCGCCGCAATCGACTGCACCGAGGGCCCGCCCGAGGCGGCCGGCTCACACGTGTTGCTCGCAGTCGGCCGCAGGCCAAATACCGACGACCTGGGCCTCGAGCGCGCCGGTGTCAGGGTGGACGGCCGCGGCTACATCATTGTCGATGAGCAATTGCAAACCAACGTTGCAGGAATCTGGGCGCTCGGGGACTGCAACGGCAAGGGTGCCTTCACCCACACTGCCTACAACGACTTCGAGATTGTCGCCGCCAACCTGCTGGAGGGTGCGTCCCGCAAAGTCAGCGACCGGATTACCTGCTACGGACTGTTCATCGATCCACCCCTGGGTCGCGCCGGAATGACCGAGGCCGAGGCACGCTCGAGCGGCCGTCAGGTTCGCATCGGCAAGCGGCCGATGACACGCGTCCTGCGCGCCGTGGAAAAGGGTCAGCCGCAGGGATTCATGAAGGTTGTGGTCGATGCCGGCAGCCAAAAGATTCTCGGCGCCGCCATTCTAGGCGTGGGGGGCGACGAAGCGGTGCACTGCATATTGGACACCATGTCGGCCCAAGCGCCCTACACCACGCTGCAGCGCACCGTCCATATTCACCCCACGGTTGCCGAGCTCATTCCAACGATCCTGGGTGAGTTGCAGCCGTGAGGCCGCTATCGTTGGGTCGTTACAGTGCGTCAGCGATATCCTGCATCAGGCCGCTGTCTTGCGGTTTCGTGGGTGGCGGATAGCGTTTCAACACCCGGCCATCACGCCCGATCAGGAACTTCTCGAAGTTCCATTCGATGTCGCCCGCGAAGCCGTTCTCGGGCGCCGTCAGGAATTGGTACAAAGGATGGCGCCCGCTGCCGTTGACATCGAGCTTGGCGCTCATCGGAAAACTGACATCGTACCGGATCTGACAGAACTGCACGATTTCCGCCTCCGTTCCCGGCTCCTGCGCGCCGAACTGGTTACATGGAAAGCCGACCACGCTGAAATTCTGCCCTTGCAGCTCGCGTTGCAGCTCCTCCAACCCGGAATACTGCGGTGTCAGGCCACAACGGCTGGCGACATTCACCGCAAGCACGACCTTACCGCGCAGCCCGCCGAGTAGATCCGGCGACCCATCGATACCTCGAACCGCTATGTCGTAAAAGCCGGCCATGTGCAACCCCGTGTTTCCGTCAACGCGCCCACCAGCCTGAATCATCCGCCACGCGACGTCAATTAGCCGACTTCGCGCGCGGCGTCTGTACTCTCGAGCGACGACGCTTGCGGACTGTGGCTCCTGCGTCCGATGTCATCCATCCTCCCCCGCAGGAGCTGTTGCTCACGCACATTGGTGGTGAGCTGGCCCGCTCGTTGGAGCTCAGCGAGTGCCTCCTGGTAGCGGCCGAGCTTTTCCAGGAAATCGGCGCGCACGGTGGGCAACAGGTGGTAGTCCCGCAATGCAGGCTCGGCGGCCAACTGATCGACAATCTCGAGCCCGGCAGCGGGTCCGACCGACATCGCCACCGCGACTGCCCTGTTGAGCTCGACGATGGGAGAAGGAGCCAACACCGCAAGCGCTGCGTATAACGCCGCGATGCGCTGCCAGTCGGTCGCGGCGGCTGTCAGCGCGCGCGCATGACATGCGGCGATTTCCGCCTGCAATACATAAGGACCCGGTGCGATCGCGAACTTCGCAAACGCGGGCGGCCGCGCGCCATTCAGCCGCGCGGCGCGCTCCAAGGCGGCAAAGCCTCGATGAATCAACAAGTGATCCCAGCGCGCCCGGTCCTGATCGAGCAACAATACGGGGCTTCCGGCGGCATCGGTCCGCGCCCGCAGGCGCGATGCCTGAATCTCCATGAGAGCCACGAGCCCGTGCACCTCAGGCTCATTCGGCGCCAGCTCCGCAAGAATCCGCCCCAGGCGCAGGGCGTCCTCGCACAAGGCGGGGCGCGCCCAATCCTCGCCCACGGTCGCGGCGTACCCCTCATTGAAGACGAGGTAGATCACCTGGAGCACGGAAGCGAGCCGCTCAGCAAGCTGCTCGCCCTGAGGAACTTCGAACGGCACCCGCGCCTGGGACAAAGTGCGCTTGGCGCGCACGATGCGCTGAGCCATCGTCGGCTCCGCAACCAGAAAGGCGCGAGCAATCTCCTCAGTTGAGAGTCCGCCGAGCAAACGCAGCGTCAGCGCCACCCGCGCTTCAGGAGTGAGCACGGCGTGACAGGCGGTGAACATGAGACGCAACAGATCATCGCCAATGTCATCGTCGAGCTCGCTGTCGAGGTCGAACGTCGCCTGCGCGGTTTCAAGCTCGTAGCCGATCTGTTGATGCTTGCGTTCAGCAAGACTGCGGTGGCGCAGCTGGTCGATGGCGCGATGTTTGGCTGTCGCCATGAGCCACGCCCCCGGATTGTCGGGGATCCCCGTTGCCGGCCACTGCTCCAGCGCCGCAACCAGCGCGTCCTGCGCCAGCTCCTCGGCGCGGCCCACGTCGCGCACTCGCCGAGCCAGCGCGGCAATCAGTCTGGCAGACTCGATCCGCCAGACTGCTTCGATACTGCGATGGATATCAGACGCCGTCATGGCCCCCAATCACAGCATCGCTTGTGCGCCCACGCAACCCGCGCACCGTGCGCGGTCAGCTCACTTCGTAGTCGCCTTCATCTCGTCAAACTTCTCGGCGACCTGCTGCACGTCCGCCGGAAAGTCCGCGAGCTCCATCACCTGCCGCACCTCAACGACCTCATTGTCGCCTCCGGGGCAGCGCATGGCCCACTGCACCGCCTCTTCCTTCGACTTCACCTGGATCATCCAGTAGCCGCCCACGACCTCCTTGGTCTCCGCAAACGGTCCGTCGGTCACCGTCGGCTTACCGCCCGCGAAAGAGACTCGCGCACCCATCGAAGGCGGATGCAAGCCGTCCAAGGCAAGCAGAACACCCGCTTTCTGCAGGGCCTCGTTGTACTTCATCATGCCCTCGACCGCCTTGGCGTCCGGCAGGGTGCCCGGCTTGGCCTGCTCGTACCCCTTGGGAATCATGATCATCATAAATCGCATGATTGACAGCTCCTCGTTGTGCCTACTGCCATGACGTCGAACGAGACCGGCCGGGATCGACACGGATTTGAGAATATTTTTTGACGCTCACGCCAGCGCGTACAGGTACTCGACGAACGAGGCGACCGCCCCATCCAGCCCCTGAATCTTCGGGTTGCTGGATTCGATCAGGTAGTACTCATCCGGGGCATGCGCCCCGGTACCGAAGCCCAGCCCGAAGTGTCCCGCCGGCAGATTCAGCGGCGCACCGGTGAACACATAGCCGGGCCAGGACCCGGCGATGCGCGGCCACAGCTGCGGATCGAGGCCAAGCTTGCGATAGGTGGCAAGTTGCGTTTGGATCAGTTTGCTGTTCGGGTCGGTCGTGGTCGGATCGTAGCCGCCGCTCATGTTGACCTCGATGTCCGCGAAGCCGTGCTTCGCCAGGTGCGCCTTCAGCTTGGCGAGCGTGTCGGCCGCGGTCATGTCCGGTACCAGGCGCATGTCGATCTTCGCCACGGCACGGTGCGGCAGCACGGTCTTGCCGCCGGGACCGGTGTAGCCGGCCACCAGGCCCTCGATATTGATGGTCGGCCTGGACTCGAGCAGCAGCAGCGAATCCACCCAGTTCTTGTCCTGCACCCAGTGACGCACGCCCAGCTGCCCTTGCACCGAGCTCTCCGCCGTTTTCGCCGCACGCACCTTGATCATCTGCTCCTGCTCAGGCGTCAGGGGCTTGGCCTTTTCGAAGAAACCCTCGACCGCCGGGGTGTGTCCATCCTTCTCGACCAGAGTATTCAACGCCTGCACCAGATGCCAGCTCGGCGAGTCCAGCTGCGCCTCGAGGCTCGAGTGCACATCGTGCGACGGGCCGCTGCCCCATTTCTCACCGCTCGAGACCAGCTCCAGCTCGACCACACCCTTGGCGCCCGAGCGACACCTCCATACCGCCGTCGCGGTCCTGGCCTGCCTCGGGCATGAAGACGCCGGCGCACTTTTTCAGCTCCGCCAGCACCGCGGGATTGAGTATCACCTCGTGAAAATGCGGCGAGCCGATCTCCTCCTCGCCCTCGCAGACCAACACCAGATTCACCGGCAGCTTCTTGCCGGCCGCCTTGAAAGCCAGCAACGCGCTCAGAAGGAGTTTTCAGGGCCCTTCTGGTTCACCGCGCCACGCCCCATGCACACCGATCCCCAGCCCCGGCTTGTGCACCAGCCGGCCCTCGAGCGGCGGCGAGCTCCATTCCTCGGGCACGAACTGCTTCACGTCGTACATGAAGTAGAGCCCGAACGTGTTGCGCGCGCCCGCATCGATCTTGCCGAACACACCGGGCTTGCCGGAGGTTGGGATGAGCTGCACACCGGTGAAGCCGGCGTCGCGCGCCAGCTGCGCCATGTACTCCGGACCTTGCGGAAAGTTCAGATTCTCCGCGGCGATGGACGGCAGCGCGATCCAATCCTGCAGGCGCTTCAGGTTCTCGGCGTGCATCTTCGGAATCTGCGCAAGCACCGCGGCCTTGTCCGCCTCGTGCGCATCGCTCGCCGCCAACGCCAGTGCCGGAGTCGTCGCCAACGCGGCCACTCCGGCCCCCGCGGCTGCTCGCCGCACGAATTCACGTCGGTTCCATTTCAGTTCGGTCATTTCGCGTCCCCTTTTTCTGTTCCATCATCCTGACCCAACAGATCCGCGCGCGGGGGAACCCACGGCACGGATTGCCGGCACTCGCCCCGCGCAGACGGACCTAACACGATGCCCGCCAAGCCGCCACCGCGCTCGCCGGCGAAGCGCAAATCTCCCATCATCCATCCCTGGCCGAGCCCGGTAACGAACGGCGCGCGCACGAACTGCATGAGGGCGGCAGCGTCACAATGCGAAGCCACCAACTTCACCAACAGCGCACGCGACATTGCGAACTCTCCGTGCCAGCGGATCTCTCCCGGGCCAACTCGCAATGGTGCGCTCACAGGCCCCGGCGCCGCCGGTGTGCCCGCAGCCGCTGCAGCGCTCGGCCGCACCGGCCCCGTCGCCGGCCGATCACCGAACAGTCTCGGACAATGCTCCGCCGGCACCAGCGCGGGCAAATTCGACAGCACGCCCTCGCGCACGAGGTAGCGATCCCCGCTCGTTTCCAACAACAACACGTCCCAGCACAACGGATTCATGGGTGCAGGGGTCAGCACGTGATCAAGCAGGCGGTCCGCCGGGAAATTGCTGGCGGCAAGGGCTTCAACGCGCCGTGCCGCGACTCCACCAGCAACAAGGAACATGGCCGTCACGGCCAGCATCACGACCGCGCTGGTCATCGCCGCGGTACGCGCCGACGCCCGCGCCCCAACGACCAGCAGAACGAGTATCAATAGGCCGAGACCGGCGCACCAGAGCGGAGTCACCCGGTGTGATACCAGACACAACGCCATTGCGGCCACGAGCGACAGACCGAGGACCACTCGCGCCAGAGCGGATCGCACCACGAACAACAGGGGCGCGGCCGCTGCCCAGTAGAGGGGCTCGACAATGAACACCGAGTCCCCGTAGTACCAGCGATTCTGCAGCGGCCAGAACGGATGCACCCCATAGCTGTTCAGAAAGTCCATCGCCAGGTGCAACAGGACTCCGAGGAACGCCATACTCGCCAGGGCAAGCCGGTCCCGCCCGGTCAAGACCACACGGCGCCGGCGCGCCCATGCCTCCACCGCGCCATATAACAGCAACGCCAGGAGCACACACCCGACAATGGTGTGAGTGTAGCCGCGATGCTGCAGCATGTAGTCGAGTTTCGACCGCGGGTCGTGCGAAAAGCCGCGGTAGCTGTAGATCAGGTCCAGGTCCGGCAGGTTGCCACCTACTACGGACAATGTCACCAGCAACCCACGCCGGGTTTGGTGCGGCAGGCCCGGCTCGCAGGCGCGCGTCGTGCGCGCCACGGATTCACCCGCGATGAGGCCGATCAGGCTGTGGCTGAGATTATCCATCGGACGTCGATCTGCGCCAGCGTAACACGCAGCGCGGCTTTTACGCTTGCATCTTGCTCACTGGCGTTGCTCCGCCCGCTGCGAATGCTCGTGGAACTAACCTATCAGAAATGGTAGCCCAGCCCGACAGTGGCCGTGGTATTGAATCGGGACAGCGTCAATGGGCTGTGTGCCGCATCGCCTTCGAACCGCATGACGCCGACGCGCGCGCCCATGAGCCAGTGGACAACCTACCCGCGGTGATCTTCCTGACTGCGTACGAGGAGCATGCACTGCGGGCTTTCGAGGTCCACGCGTTGGACTATCTGCTGAAGCCGGTCGACGATGAGCGTTTCACGCGTGCAGTGCAACGTGCTCGCGACGGCTCGGAGCAGCGCTCGAGCCGCACATACGCCGATCAGCTCGAGAACTGGCTGTCCAGCGGGCGCAATTGCCCCCCGAGCGTGCGCCTTTTGCACCATCGCAGCACAACCGTACAAGCAACAGCCGCGTGCTCGTGTAACGCTGCAGTTCGGAACTTTGAAAACAAACCGACGTTAAACGTGTCCGCGCCGCGTGCGCCTCGGAGTCGAGGCAATGCCCTCGTGCAAGGTCCGCACCACAAGTTCGTTGGCCAGCCTCCTGACGGTAGTGCCGCTGGCGGGATGCTCCGGAGTCCTGGCGCCGGTCGGACCGGTGGGCCGTGCCGAGCTCACTATCCTGCTGAACTCGCTAGCCATCATGCTGGCGATCGTCATCCCAACCCTGCTAGCCACGCTCGCGGTCGCGTGGTGGTTCCGGGCCTCGAACACGCGAGCCCGCTATCTGCCCAGCTGGTCCTATTCGGGACGCCTGGAGCTCATTGTCTGGTCGATTCCGGCCCTGGTCGTCTTCTTCCTGGGCGGCATTGCGTGGATCGCGTCGCACGAACTGGATCCGGCACGCCCTTTGCCCGGCAACGCGCAGCCTCTGGAGATCGATGTGGTCGCTCTCGACTGGAAGTGGCTGTTCATCTATCCGCAGCAAGGTGTCGCGAGCGTCAATCGGATGGTCGCCCCCATCGGGGTGCCGTTGCAGTTGAAGATCACCTCCGCCTCCGTGCTGAACGTTTTCTTCGTGCCACGCCTGGGAAGCGAGATCTACGCTATGAACGGCATGACGAGCCGGCTCAATCTGCAAGCAGACACCCCCGGGGTCTATCCAGGGCTGGCAGCGCATTTCAGCGGCGATGGCTTCTCGGATATGGCGTTCACGATGCACGCCCTACCGCCGGGTGAGTTCGCCGACTGGGCCGCCGCCGCCCAAGCGCAGGGCTCCGGGTTGGATGAGGGTTCCTATCGGGCCCTGTTACGCCAGACTCAGAACGTCAAACCCTACACCTACCGCAGCGTGCAGCCAGGTCTGTTCGAAGCCATCCTGACCCAGAAACTACCTCAAGGGGATGGGCCTGAAGGCGATGGGCCGGACAGCCGCGAGCCGAACACTGTGATGGAGAACTGAAGTTGTTCGGCAAGCTCACGTGGCAGGCGATCCCGTTCGACCAACCCATCCCGCTCGCTTCTTCCGCGCTCGTGGCCGTCGTGTTGTGCGGAGTGCTGGTATGGGTTTTCGCGAAGGGATATTTCCCATACCTGTGGCGCGAATGGATCACCAGCGTCGACCATAAGCACATCGGCATCATGTACTGCGTGCTGGCGCTGGTCATGCTGATCCGCGGCTTCATCGATGCGGCCATGATGCGCTCCCAACAGGCGCTGGCGTTCAACGCTCCGGGTTATCTGCCGCCCGGAACACTACGACCAGATCTTCTCCGCCCACGGCACCATCATGATTTTCTTCGTGGCCATGCCGTTTCTGATCGGCCTGATGAATTTCGTGGTGCCGCTGCAGCTCGGTGTGCGCGACGTCGCCTTCCCGACCCTGAATTCGGTCGGCTTCTGGCTCACCGCCGCCGGCGCGCTGTTGGTCAACGTCTCGCTCGTGGTCGGCGAGTTCGCCCGCACCGGCTGGCTGCCTTTCCCGCCGCTGTCGGAGTTGAAGTACTCGCCCGGGGTGGGCGTGGACTACTACCTCTGGTCGCTGCAGATCTCCGGGGTGGGCACGCTCATGACGGGAGTCAACTTGGTCACCACCATCCTGAAGATGCGCGCGCCCGGAATGAACTACATGCGCATGCCCATATTCTGCTGGACCGCGCTCGCCTCCAGCCTGCTGATCGTGGCCGCCTTTCCCATCCTCACCGCAACGCTCGCCATGTTGCTGCTGGACCGCTACGTCGGCTTCCATTTCTTTACCAACACCGCCGGCGGCAGCCCCATGTTGTTCATGAATCTCATCTGGGCGTGGGGCCATCCGGAGGTCTACATTCTCATTCTGCCCGCCTTCGGCATCTTCTCGGAGGTGGTTGCCTGCTTCTCGGGCAAGCCCCTGTTCGGCTATCGCTCCATGGTCGCCGCGACGCTGGCCATCTGCCTGATCTCCTTCATGGTGTGGCTGCATCATTTCTTCACCATGGGAGCCGGCGGGGACGTGAACGGCTTCTTCGGCATCATGAGCATGATCATCGCAGTGCCGACTGGCGTGAAGATCTTCAATTGGCTGTTTACCATGTACGGCGGCCGCGTCCGCCTGCACACCCCCATGCTGTGGGCGGTGGGCTTCATGGTGACCTTCGTGATAGGCGGCATGACAGGGGTGCTGCTGGCCATGCCGCCGGCGGACTTCGTTCTCCATAACAGCCTGTTCCTGGTCGCCCACTTCCACAACGTCATTATCGGCGGAGTGCTGTTCGGCGCCTTTGCCGGCTACACCTATTGGTTTCCCAAAGCGTTCGGCTTCAGCCTGGATGAGCGTCTCGGCAAAGCAGCCTTCTGGTTCTGGTTCGTGGGATTCTACGTAGCATTCATGCCGCTGTACGTACTCGGGTTGTTGGGCATGACCCGTCGCATGCAACATTACTCCCAACCGGAATGGTATCCCTGGGTGCTGGTGGCCGGCGCCGGTGCGCTGCTCATTCTGTGCGGCATCGTCCTGCAGGCCGTGCAGCTGACGGTCTCGATCAGAAGTCGCGCCCGGCGGCGCGAGCCCACCGGCGACCCCTGGGACGGGCGCACGTTGGAGTGGGCGACCGCCTCGCCGCCGCCGACCTACAACTTCGCGGTGCTGCCGAACGTGGAGCGCGAAGAGCCGTATTGGGGCATGAAGGCGAAGGCGCGTGAATCCTTGGCCATCTCCGCCGAGCCAAACTACGAGGCCATTGAAATGCCGCGCAACAGCGCGACCGGATTCATCACGGCCTTCTTCGCTGTCATCACCGGATTCTCCCTGATCTGGCACATCTGGTGGCTCGTGGTGTTGGGACTTGTGGGCGCCTATGCCACGTTTGTCGTATTTGCCTGGCGGGACGTGACCGAGTTTGAAATACCGGCCGAGGAGGTGGCGCGGCTCGACCGTGCCAATCGGGCCGCCCGCGAAGCCGCGCTACAGAAAGAGGCGGCCACATGAATGCCGCGGTGTTGGATGAAGAGCGCGGCCACCACGAAGGCGGCCGTACACCTTCGTCTGCGCCCGGGCATGGCACCGGAGGCCCGGCCGCGAAGCGCATCGTCGTCGGTTATGGCTTCTGGATCTTCCTCATTTCCGACATCATCATGTTTTCGGCGCTGTTTGCCGCCTACGCGGTGTTGGCGCCGGCAACGGCCGACGGCCCCTCCGCGCGGCAGATCTTCGACCCCAACAGTGTCGCGGTGGAAACCGCATGCCTGCTGCTATCCAGCTTTACCTGCGGCATGGCGAGTGTAGCCGCAAGCCAGCGCAGTCAGAAATGGACCCAGCTGGCGCTCCTGATCACCGGATTGTTAGGTTTCACGTTTCTGCTGCTGGAGCTGCACGAGTTCCACGACCTGGTCGCACGCGATTACGGACCGACCCGAAGCGCATTCCTCACCGCATTCTTCACACTCGTGGGGTGCCACGGGCTGCACGTGACCGCGGGCCTACTGTGGCTCGGAACCATGATGGCGCAGTTCTACGCCAAGGGCTTCCGGCGCGACATCCAATTTCGCTACTTCTGCTTCAGCCTTTTCTGGCACACCCTGGACATCATCTGGGTCGCGATCTTCGGCCTCGTTTATCTGGTGGGATTGAATCTGTGAGCCCCCCTGGCGACTACGATGCGGGCTCCAACATCCACGGCGACAGCGCGCCGGGCTGGGAATCGGAAACCCATGAGGGCGTCCGAGCTGCCGTTCGCGGATATCTGACCGGCCTGGCGCTCGCCGTCCTGCTCACGATCGCATCGTTCTGGGCCGCGGGCACCCATCTCATCTATGGACCCGGGGTACCGATCGCGCTGGTCGTGTTAGCCGTCGCCCAGATGGGCATCCACCTGGTCTTCTTCCTACACATCACCACCGCGCCCGACAACACGAACAATGTCCTGGCGCTGGCGTTCGGTGTTCTAATCGTGTTCGTCCTCGTGTTCGGCACCGTGTGGGTCATGATTCACATGAACGCCAACATGATGCCGATGCACTAAAACGAATACCCCGCCGCGACCACCAGCGCCTGCGGCCCGAAGTGCACCCGGGCGGTGCGAACCACATCGGCGGTCTGGAGCTTGATGTTGCTATCGACACTGCTGATCGAATACGACACGTTCACGTGCCAATGGGTCGCCGGCTGATACTTCAATCCGATGGTGCCGACCGGTCCCACCGAGGAGGTCAGCGACAGCCGGCTGGGCCCACCCGCCGCCTGCTGCCCGATCGCGGTCACCTTGCGATCGTAGAAGCTGGTGTAGTTCACGCCGACGCCGATGTAGGGTCGGAACAGGGAGTTCTCACTGAGAAACTTATATTCGAGCAGCGCGGACGGCGCCAGCCATTTGGCGGTGGCAATGGTTTGGCCGTTGAAGGGGACGGAGCCGACCGTGGCCGGGCCGCGGCCCACGGTCTTGGTGTTCGGCGGCACTCCAAAAGCCAGCTCCACATCGAATGCCGAGTTCAAGCGGCGGATATAACCGAAGTACGGAGTCTGTGCATCCTTCAGGTCCAGATTCACGCCGGCGGGAATGTACTGACCTTGTATGCCGCCCGAGTTCACATGATAGAAGATCGCGTACATACCGACGCGAATGCTGTTGTTCGGAACGTCATCGGCGCGCGCCACCATCGGCAGGCAGAACGAGGCGGCGGTGAGTGCGGTGAGCAGCGTGCTTGGATTCATTTTCTTCATGGCTGCGGTCCCTGTAAAACCGTTGTGAAGAAGGCGCGCGCGGCTAATGAGCAGAAGGGTGCCACGTTGGTGTGGTAACCCTCCACGAGCTGCTGCGCCGCCTGCTCGGGTGGCAAACTGCCGCCGGCCGCCGATTCATAGAACGCGAGTAGTTGCGCCTGACTCGCCTGAAAACCCGTCTGGATGGCCGCGAAGGGTCCGGCAGGCGTCGCATTCACATCCAGTACCGTGATCAGCCCCGCGCTCACTTCAGCACTCCAGAACGAGGCCATGGTTTTCGTGTTGACAGGAAAGAACACGGTGGGATCCTGGCCGCCGCCGCACAGCAACGTCGGAGCCATCGGAGCCCAGCCGCCATTGCGCATGTCGTTGAGGTAAAGCGCCTTGCGCAGCGTTTGCATTGGTGCGGTTGCCGCAAGCGGCGCGCCAGCCACTGGCGGCATCGCGAGCGCCCCATCCGGATACGTGACCGCGTCCACCGCATAGCTCACCCGATAATCGTTCGTGATGAGGTACGGATTACCAAAGCCGAGATCAAACAACGGGGTCTGCGGGTTGTTTGGATCGCTTGGCACGGCGAGCAGAGGTGCCAACGCCGCCGGCTGTGTCGGCGTAGTGCTGTCGAAAAGCGCCGTCTGGGGCAGTTTGCCGCTCTGGAAGAGAGCATCTATGGGCGTGGCGTTTGGCAGCACCTTGTCGATACCCGCAGCGTAGGTCGACGAATAAACGTCCGTCGTGGCGGTATAGATGTTGTTGTAGGCGTGTTGATAGCTCGTCGTGATCAGAGGCCCGAATACCGTCGAGCCTAGATCGACGTTGCCGAAGAATATGGCGTCGCCAAATGCCTCGAGAGCGTACGGCCCAGACATCGGCGCGGCCGCGGTGACCTTGGCACCGGTCGCCTGCATCGCGCGCAGCGTCGCCATGGCCACATGGCCGCCCTCGGAATAGCCGGTGATGAGCAATTGCCCGCTGTCGGTAGTGGACGCGGCAAAGGTGTTTGGCAGCGCGGCACGCGCCGCTGTGAGAATGTCCATCATCTCGCCCGATTGCTGAGCCGCGTTCAGGAAGGGGTGATAGCCCAACGTCGAGATGTCATAGCCGGCATAGTTCGGCGCGACCACGATAAAACCTTGCGCCGCGAACATCGCGGCGATCAGGGCGCCCTCGGTGTTCGCGGTGTTGGTAATATCCGCGATGTTCAGAGTCTGCAGTGTCTGCGTGCCATGCGCGTAAAGCACGATGGGGCGCGGCCCGGAGCAAGTCCCCGCGGCACCGGTGGGCACCATGAGGGCGCCCGAGGACTCGGTGGCCTCGTTCGCCGCCCCAACGGTATAAAATTTCAGGTAGTAAAAATCGACGCCGCAGGTTGGATTGCCGGTCAGCTGCAGCAGCTGCTGACCTGAAGCGCTGCTGGCGAGCTGCGCCTGGAAGGCGGTGGCATCGACCGAGGCAATGCGTAGCGGTGGATTCTCGACCAAAGTCCCATGGACGGTAGAGTCATTGGTCGGAGCGACGTCCGTGTTCGAACCACCGCACGCCGCCAGTAATATGGCGGACGCCATTGCGCTTAATGCGCTGCGAAACCTTTTCATGCCTGCCTCCCCCTATTCGGACGGGCTCTAAAGGATCACTTCCGGAAACAGCATTCTACGCACATTGTAGCCTTGTAGTAATAATGACGTAACCGAACCCATTTCGGTGTCTAGCCCGCACATTGTAAATGGCTAAAATGCCACAAATGTTCCCTGCGGCTCGCCGAACGCGCGCCCGAGGGGCGCCCAGGGGATCAACACCAAGAGCGAGCGCTCACCCCCGGAAGGAGTCCATACGAAAAGGATGGACGTCGCTCACGTGGACGCCGGCACAGATCTCCCCTCTTCAGCTTGCCACCAACACCGCGCTCGAATGCGGCTCGAGCTCATAGGGTTGCAGCGAATGCACGAACGACTCGAGCCCGGTGGCCACCGGCTCATCGCGCGAGGTATCCACTGCCAGGCGCCAACGCCCCTGGTCAGGCGCCACCGGAGTATGAAAGACAGCCGTATCATCGCCTGCATTGAACATCAGGAAAACGGCGTCGGCACCACTGTCGAGAATCAGGCAAGCGACGGCCTTGGCGCGAGGATTCCCCCAGTCCGGCGGCCGCTGCCGCACACCGAACCAGCTGATGTCCTCCTGCTTGTAGAACTGCTCCCGCGACAAGACCGGATGGGCGCTGCGCAAGGCAATCATATGTTTGACGAACTGATAGATATCGCGATGCTCCTGCAGATAGCGCCAGTCGTACCAACTCGTCGCGTTGTCCTGGCAATAGGCGTTATTGTTGCCGCCCTGAGTGCGGCGAAACTCATCTCCGCCCAGGAGCATCGGCACGCCCCGCGAAATGAACAACGTCAGCAGGAAATTCTTGATCTGGCGCCTGCGCAAGGACTCGACCCGCACATCCTGCGTCGCCCCCTCGACGCCATGGTTGGCGCTGTAGTTGTCGTTCCCGCCATCGCGGTTGTTTTCGCCATTGGCGAGGTTGTGCTTCTGCGAGTAACTGACCAAGTCGTTGAGGGTGAACCCGTCGTGGCAGGTCACGAAGTTGATGCTGCTCTCCGGCCCTTTTCCGGACTTCGCGTAAATGTCCTCGCTGCCGCAAATTCGGCTGGCAAACGCGCCCAACATACCCTCGTCGCCGCGCCAGAAACGGCGCACGTCATCACGGTAGTGACCGTTCCACTCGGCCCAGCGCCGCTCCGAGAAACTCCCGACCTGATACGCGCCCGCCGCATCCCAAGCCTCGGCAATGAGCTTGGTATTGCGCAGAATCGAGTCTTCCGCGATCGACTCGAGTAGCGGTGGATTGGTGAGCAGATTACCGGCACTGTCACGACCGAGGATGGAAGCCAGGTCGAAACGAAAGCCGTCGACATGCATCTCCATCACCCAGTAGCGCAACACTCCGACAATATAGTCGCGCACCACCGGGTGATTCGCGTTGATCGTATTGCCGGTCCCGGCGAAGTTCTGGTAGAGCCTCTTGTCCTTCTGCAACGTGTAGAAGATTGAATTGTCGATGCCGCGCCAACACACGGTCGGTCCGCGCTCATCGGTTTCGGCCGTGTGATTGAGCACCACATCGATAATGACTTCGATTCCCGCCGCGTGCAGCAGCCGCACCATTTCCTTGAATTCGAGCGTCTGCTGCCCGGAGCTGCCGGCGCTGCTGTAGGCACCGTTAACCGCGGTGAACGCAACGGGGTTATAGCCCCAGTAGTTTTTCAGGAGCTCTCCGGTCTGCGGGTTGCGTACCTTGAGCTCGTGGGTGTTGAACTCCTGCACCGGCAACAGCTCTACCGCCGTGACACCGAGATCTTTCAAGTACGGGATCTTCTCGACCAGGCCCCGGTAGGTCCCCTGATCCGGAACTCCGGAGCTGGGATCGATGGTGAAGCCGCGGACGTGCGTCTCATAAATCACGGTCTTCGACCACGGATGCCGCGGAGGCCGGTCGTCCTGCCAATCGAAGAGCATCCGCGTGAACACGCTTTTGGGCATCACGTGTGCGTTGTCCAGGCTGGAGCGCCTGTCGTCCGGGGCGTCAGGAGTCGTACCCGCGCGCCGCATCGAAGTTCCACGTAGGGTGCTCGGTAATGGCGGTCGAGCGTGGATCCAACAACAGCTTATTGAAGTTGTAGCGGTGGCCGGCGGCGGGCTGGTAAGGCCCATCTATCCGGTAAGCATAGAACTGTCCGGGGAGAATATCCTTGATCCAGACATGCCAGACGTCGCCGGTGCGATTGCGTACTGGGTCCAGATCTATGGTGCGAGCCGGTGTTGCGTCAAGGCAGTCGGCAAAGAGCTCCAGACGCACCCGCGTAGCGTGGCGGCTGAAGATCGCGAAATTCGCTCCATCCAGGATGGCGCGCGTACCGAGAGGCAGCGGAGTGCCCCTCCTGACGTCGGTGGTCTCGCGAACCTCCGCCAGGTATTCCGGTAGGGAGCGTTCGGTGGCTTTATGATCTGAGTCGGACATGAGGGCGCAGAGTACACGCCCCTCCTGAATCGTGCACCGCGGCCTGTCACTCAGTTTCGATCAGAAGACCGATGAAGGGTCGTATTGAACAAATACTGACTGTGGAACTCCGTCAAATCGCCGGCCTTCTTGCCTTTCACCGGCAGCAGTCGCGCCGACAACGGCTTGTGCCACTTCCAGGCGAGCGAGGCGACGTCGCCGAAAATGCGGGCAACCTGCTCCTCGGAAACATCGCCGGGCAACGGGATCGTGTCCAGCCCGGTGCCGCACACGGCCGAATAGGCCAGCAAGGTATCCGTGTTGTAGGTGCCTTCTGTCCAACGCTGCGCCATGACCTTATCTTCCATCACCGGCACCATCAAACCCGCGTAACCGATTTGCTTCACGGGCACGGCCTTGACGGCGGTGGTAATGATCAACGCAGCCGTCATGGTGCCGCTCGAGCCGAACTTCGCCCCTGTGTAGGCCTCCATCGCCGTCGCGATGGACACATCCCCGAGCGGCGCAGGCGTGGGATCGACTCCCGTGAAAGCCCACCCTGTGGCGGCGGCCAGTTTCTCGCCGATCGATTCCGCCACTTTGGCATGCACGGTCAGCTGCTTGGTCAGCTCGGCAACCGAGCCGTCGAAATCTCCGTGCGTGCGCGCAAAAACTTCCCCCACGACGTTCGCGCCCTCGAAGCCGATGGAGAATTGCTTGCCGGCGCCGGTGTGATAGGTGCCTGGATAAAAAGGACCCAGCGGTTTCAGCATGGCCGTGGCGGTGAAGTTAAAATTACCCTGGCTGTGCACACTGTGTTCAGTCACATAACGAACCAACGCCGCGCTCTCTCGGACGACCTTCCAATGAATACCATCATCGCCGGCTATGATGGCGCTGGCATTGATGTTGGGCAGCGTCGATAGTACCTGCGCGAGCAGATGCATAGTTCGCGGATCGTCACTGTCGCGCATCATCCCCGGCCCCACGTTGGGCAGGAACCCTTCCTTTGCCGAAAGGTCGTCAAACTCCTTGAGGAACTTCAGTGCCTCAGCGTCCGACTGCCCCGCCACCAGCTCCGCGAGCGGCTGGGTCACGATGCGGAGGGTTTCGGTCTGATAGCCCTGCTTCTCGAACTCGCCTTGCGCAGCTTTCAGGACCTTGAGCGCTTCGTCAACCTGTTTTATGTACGTAGCTCGGTCGAGGCGCACGAACGCGGTGATGGCCCGGACCTTCGGTTTCGTATAGCCAGCCGGTTGCGCCAACGCGAACCCAGCCAGCATGAAACCCAGTACCATCCCCGTCAGCAGAAATGGCAACACGTCTGCGAAGACCTGCCAGAACGTGACTCTTGTTTGACCTGGAAGACGTTCCACCGCGCTACCTCCCCACGACTCTTTCGTTCGAGTTACCCCATTGAAGCACAGCCCGAGCCGGGCACCGCTCCACCAGCGTTCCCGCTCCTTCCCCGATCCCGTCCTAAAACAAATGAAACAGGCGCCCGAGAGCGGCCAGCAGACCGGCCAACACGCCGTACATCTGAATTTTCAGCTTCAGACATGATGCATCGATCTTGCCATCGAGCTTCGCGAAGGAAGTATGCATCTCGTCGCGCAACGTTGCAGATGACAAGTCGATCTTGCCATCGAGCTTCGCGAAAGACGTATGCATCTCGTCGCGCAGCGTTGCAGATGACAAGTCGATCTTGCCGTCGAGCTTCCCAACCGCTGAATCGATCTTGCCGTCGAGCTTCCCAACCGCTGAATCGATCTTGCCATCGAGCTTCGCGAAGGAGGTATGCATCTCGTCGCGCAGCGTTGTAGATGACAAGTCGATCTTGCCTTCCAGCCTCGCAACGGATGTATCGCTCTTGGCGTCCAGCCCTGCGACCGACCCATCGATCTTACCGTCGAGCCGCGCAGCTGACGCATGCATCTCGTCGCGGAAGCCGGCGAGCCCGGCATTCAAGTCGGTCACGCCCTGCCGCAACTCCCGAACATCCGTTTTAATGTCAGACACATCGACCAGGATGTGCGCGACGTTCGACTCAAGTTTGGCCATTCGAACTTCCACGAAATCTTCCTTCTGAAGTGCCGCCGCCATTGCCAATCTCCTGATAGAGACTCGATCCGTCCATTGGAAGCGACATCATTTCAACAGACCTCTCTCTTGTTGTGAAGCTCTAATATGCGGTGTGATCGCACAATAATGCGCGTGCCCGAGAGGTTGCCACAGACGTCTCGACAGACGCATTTTCGACCGGTGATCAGAGCGTCTGTTAAACCACGCGAGAATCGCGTGGGGTTTCGCACGCAAGGCGCGCGATGGCCGGCAGTCGCGGGCACCCCTTGCCCGCGACCCCGCCTCCACTCATTCCCGGAACTAGAGGGCCGAGCAGATCGCCTTGGTCTCGAGATAGTTATTGAGAGCGTCATGCCCCATTTCGCGCCCCCAACCCGACTGCTTGTAGCCGCCGAACGGCAAGGCGGCGTCGAAGATGTTGTAGCAGTTGATCCACACCGTACCCGCGCGCAGGCGGTTGGCGATGCGATGGGCTTTGCCGATATCGCGCGTGTAGACGCCGGCAGCCAGCCCGTAAGTCGTATCGTTGGCCCGCCTCAACAGATCCTCGTCCGCGTCCTTGAACGGGCTCGCGGTGACCACCGGCCCGAAGATCTCCTCACGAACCACCTTCATGTCATTCTTGGTGTCCACCAGAACAGTGGGCTCCACGAAATAGCCCGCGTCACCCATTTGACGTCCGCCACACAACGCCCGTGCGCCCTCGGTGGCACCCGCCCGCAGATAGCCTGAAACACGCTCCAGCTGCGTCTGCGAGACCAGCGGCCCCATTTGCGTACGGGTATCGAGGCCCGGTCCGACACGGATGGCCTTGGCAAACTCCGTAACGCCCTCCACGACCTTGTCGTAATGCTTCTGGTGTACGAACAGCCGCGAACCCGCGCAGCAGCACTGGCCCTGGTTGAAAAAGATCGCGTTCGCAGCCCCGGGGATGGCGGTCGTCGAGGTCCGCATCCTCGAGAATGATGTTGGGCGACTTGCCGCCCAGCTCGAGAGTGACTTTCTTCAGGTCATTGGCCGCCGCCTTCACAATGAGCTTGCCGACCTCGGTCGAACCCGTGAAGGCCACCTTGTCGACCAGTGGATGCGCCGCGAGCGGCGCGCCGCACGTCTCACCGAAACCCGTGAGCAAATTCAACACACCATCCGGTACGCCAGCCTCCTGACACAACTCCGCGAGCCGCAGTCCCGATAGCGGTGTCTCTTCGGCCACCTTCAGCACGATGGTACAACCGGTGGCCAGTGCCGGCCCCAGCTTCCAGGCCGCCATCAACAGCGGGAAGTTCCACGGAATGATCTGCCCCACGACACCGATCGGCTCCTTGCGGGTGAAGGCGTGATACTCGGCGCCCGGGGTGTAAGGCACTGACAGCGAGATGGTGTTGCCTTCGATCTTGGTCGCCCACCCTGCCATGTAGTGAAACAGATCCGCGGCCAGGGGCACGTCCGCCGCCCGCGCGACCGTAATCGGTTTGCCATTGTCCAGCGACTCAAGCTGCGCCAGCTCCTCGAGGTTCTGGAGAATGAGATCGCCGATCTTCCAAATGATCCGGCCCCGCTCGGACGGTGTCATCCGGGGCCATGGGCCTTCATCGAACGCTTTGCGGGCGGCCATCACGGCAGCGTCCACATCGGCTTTTTCGCACGCGGCGGCGTAGGCGATGCGCTGGCCGGAAGCGGGATTGAACACGTCGAAAGTCTTACCGCTCTTGGCGGTAACCCAGCGACCGTCGATCAGGACTTTGCGCGGCTGGGCGACAAACTGCTCTACTCGCGCGTTGAGTGCGACCACATCGTCATTAAGTTGGGCATTCATTGCGGGCTCCGTTCCCGGTGCGGGGTCAATGGCTCGCGACGGTGTCGCGGCCGCCGCCCGGGGCACGTTATTTAGCAAAGAATGGGACAGATTCGCCACGCTGCCCCCGCGCGGCCCTCGATGAGCCCGGCTAACGCGCGGCGCGACTCAAGCAAATCAGCGAGGTAGCGCACTCGCAGCAACACCACGCAATGTTCCGGCGACGCCAGCGCCCGAGCCGGCTTGGCAATGGCCACGAACCGCGCATATGCGCAGTGCCTTGCACGGGCATTGGCCTATGTCATACCGCACGGCAGCTCGACGTCAGCGCGCGTTCCTCCGAGCCACCGACGCCATGAGAGCGTCACTCCACGCGCGCAAGCCCGCGGCATCGGCCGTTTCCTTCTCCTGCAGATCGATGGTTTCGTTGACCATGACCTCCTGCCCGTCCAACAGAATGTCCGGGTCGTTCTGGTGTGAGGGATAGGCTTTCCTCGCTACCACGTGCCCGTAGAGGACATCGGCCTCTTCACCCGTCTCCCGAGAGCGAGCGGTGACACGCAAAGCGGACGCACCGCTGACGGTCAGGAGCAGGAGACGCGTGCGAACCTCCAAAGGGCGCTCGCCGGCGGGCGCGCGTACGAACGCCTCGCCGTCAATCTTTATTTCGCGCGGCAGCGGATAAGTGGCCGAGGGCTGCACCGACGTGTTGGAAAGATAGAAGACTTCAGTCCCATCAGCCAGGCGCAGGAGCTGTGGCGTAGGCGTACGACAGGCTCGAAGCGCCACCACGCCTACCGTCGCGACACATAACAACATGAGAACCAGCACGATGGGCCGCCGGCCATGCTTCGACAGGATTTCCAGGATCGTCCCCCCCTTGCGGAACAAGTCTACCACCACACTGTTCCCCGTGACCTTGCGAAGCCGCTCCATTCGAACTACTGTGGAAAATAGAGGCAGGAGCAGCAATTGTGGCGAAGTGGCTGAGCTGGGTACTAAAGATAGGCGCGGTGCTGAGTTGCGCGGCAGCGCTGGCAGATGCTCCGGCGACGCCCGCACCGACAACTGCGCCTGTGCCAACGCGGGGGGCGCCAGCGGAGGAGGCATCCACACCCTCCCCTTCGCGCTATACATTCAGCTGGCAACTGGGACCCGACGCTCCCGCTCCCCGTGGCGGTACCACACGGGGTCCCGCGGTCACCCTCGACAACGAGCCGACCAAAGCCTGGAAGGCTCTCCAGGAGGCTGGCCTGTCTTCGTTCGAACGCGACCGCCGTGCGATTCTTGCGATGGCCGGGGACTACCGGGTCACCTTCGATTTCCTCGAGGTGGACACCTTTCCACCACGGACACCTCGTGACAAACCGTATCAATCCTGGGGAACCGAACGCGTATACGTGGATGCTGACACCGGAAGGTCGATCAGCCTCGTGCATATCCTCGACATGCGCCTTGTCAAGGAAGATGGCTCCCTGAGCGAACCCATGGTCACCAAACACTGGCGTCAGACCTGGCAGTATGAGCCGGCAGACATCGTCGAGTACAAAGGACACGATCGCTGGGAGCGACGCACGCTGGCCGCGGCCGAGCGCCAAGCAAGCTGGTCGCAGACGGTAACCCAAGTTGACGAGTCACCCCGCTACGCCAGCGTAGGCCGTTGGAGCCACTCGAGCAGCTTCTCCACCTGGCTCAGTGGCGACACCTGGCGCCCGCTGCCGCGCCGCGAGTGGAGCGTCCGCAAAGACTACCAGGTGCTCCTTGGGAGCAACCGGCACACCATTACCGCCACAGGCTGGGTGCAGGAAGAAAATAACTTGAAGACCGTCCTGACAAGCCCTTCGACCTTCCCGACGCGAACAATCTCCCGACCGAACTGCCCGGCAACCCAGGCGTCGCCCATTGGCCGCCAACCGGTCATGTCGGGACGACCCCGCAACCGCCGGCGGAGAGGCAGGCCCGGCAGGAGGAGGCGCGTTGCCGACCATGCATGCGGACAGGGCCATCAGAAGGACTGACGATGGCCGCAGCATCGACATGCGGCAGCAATCGTAACACCTTGGCCGCTCTTGGTGTTGGGCCGAGCGGCCCGGTATCGCTCGACGGCTCACGCGATGGCGCCCCATCCTCGCGCCCGCCGCGCGAAAGCGGTGGGCGCCGGGCAGCCGTTCAGGCGGTCGCCTAGTGCGGCACCGTCGAGAGGACCCATGACGGGTCGCTCCCCTCCGCCGCGCTGGTCGCTCCGAGCGTCGCCGTGTTTCCCGTGCCGCTGTGGTCGGCGGTCGTCTGGCCCGTCCCCTCGTCGAACGTCCACTCACCGACGAGGCCGGTGGTCGGCCCCAGCGCGTGCGTGTGCATGTCGGCCCAATCTGGTCCGACGTCCGCGCCGTCGAGAAGAGGCGCACCTCGTCCATCGAGCCGTACAGAATCCGCCGAGCGTGCCGTTGTCGTTGTCCGCGCCAATCATGACGGCGTGGGTGTCGTAGCCGACGGGGGCGGTCATGGTCTGGCGCGAACGGGGAGCCCGTCGACGTAGAGCGTGGTGCGCATGGCGGTGACGTCGTAGGTCATCGCGGCGTGGTGCCAGGCGCTCTCGGTCGGCGACCAGGCGGTCTCGGCGGCGCCGCTGGTGCTGCCGAGATTGACCCCGGCGTTGATCGCCCCACCCTGGTACCAGAGCGCCGTACGAGTCGACCGAGCCGGTCTGATACGGCTTGCCGAGGATCATCGCGTAGTTGCCCGAGCTGAAGCTGGGCGGCAGGAAACCGAACTGGAACCAGCCTTCCACCGTCGCGTTGGCCGGCTGAAGCGGGC
>CAVVXG010000014.1:0-84649 GCA_963752125.1 uncultured Pseudomonadota bacterium
ACGAGCCGTTGCCCGCGGTCGCGGAGATCGTGTACTGCCCGGCGGCTACGGCCTGCCCCGCTGAGTTGGTGCCATTCCAGGTGAAGTTTGTGAGGCCCGAAGTGGCCGGTGCGACCTGGAAGGTATTGACGAGCGCGCCGTTCGAGGTGGTGATGCTGACCGTGACCGACTTGGCGCCGCTGGGCACCGACAGAGCGCCGCTTACCGAGGCTCCCTTCGAGTCGACCGAGGCCGTCGTGCTGGGGGCGAGGACTGTTTGGCCGATGAGAGCGGCGCCGTTGGCCATCTGTGAGGACTGCAGGCTGGTCTGCAGGCTGGAGAGTGAGCCTTGCATGGACTGCATGCTGGACACCTGGCTCATCTGTTCCAATTGAGTCAGGAACTGAGTGGGGTCCGAGGGCTGCAGCGGGTTCTGGTCCTGCATCTGCGCGGTGATGAGCTGCAGGAAATCCGCCGGCGTGATGTTCAACGCAGCGCTCGCGGCACTGACGTCGTTGGCTGTGCTCGTGCTGTTGTTGCTGGTGCTCGAGCCGACTGGGCTGGTCATGGTTTGCCTCTAGTATGAATTAGGTGTGATCGATCAGGTCGATCCGAGCTTCAGGGTCGCGAGCATCAGGTCTTTCGAGGTGTTCATGACCTCGACGTTGTTCTGGTAGGCGCGCGAGGCCGAGATCATGTCGGTCATCTCTTCGATGACGTTTACGTTCGGCGAGTAGACATTGCCGTCCTGGTTGGCGAGCGGGTTGCCGGGCTCGTAGCGCTCCGTGGGTTGCGCCGTGCTTTGCACGATGCCGCGTACGCGGACTGCTGCGTTGGCGGCATCTGCGCCGGGCGCAGAGCCGAGAGCCTGGGCGGCGACGGAGGCCTTGACGGCTTCGAACACCGGATGGCGTGCCTTGTATACGGTGTTCGGATCGCCGCTGACGCTGTCTGCGTTGGCGAGGTTGCTCGCGACCGTGTTGAGCCGCACTGACTGGGCTGACAGGCCGGAGCCGGCGATGTCGAATATTTTGAAGGAAGAAGACATAAGGGTGCCTCGTTGTTGACCAGCCATTACTGACCCGTGATGGCGGTCATGAGGTTTTTCAGGCGAGCGGACAGAAAGGTCAGCGTCGCCTGGTAGCGGACCGTGTTGTCCGCAAAGGCCGCCTGCTCGAGTTGCGCATCGACCGTGTTGCCGTCGAGCGAGGGGGCGAGCGGCATTCTATATTTAAGAGCCGCTGATGTGTCGGCGGCGCCGTTGGCCGAAGCAGCACCGACATGTCCGGGCGATGTCGTGGCCAGGGACAGCGGGGCATCGGGAGAGCCCGCTTGCGCCAGAGCCGCCTTGAAGTCGATGTCACGCGCCTTGTAGTTGGGTGTGTCGACATTGGCAAGGTTGTCGGCCAGCACTTCCATGCGCTTCGAGCCCACATTGAGGGCCTGCGTTTGTACGCCGAGATATGAGTCCAAGCTCAGGGGCATGATGCTGTCCGTCAAAAGAATGACTTGGTTGGAGGAACAGCAATACGTATGCCAATCGTCCTCGAGGCCGCCTGGAGCGCCTGGAAAGAGTGGGATGTCGTGTTAGGGCGTGAGGCGGGTCACGGGGGTGGCAAGAGCTTGCCGCCGTTGCCGCGGCCGAAGATGGTCAGGCCGGGGCGGTGGGTAATGAGTTAGCGGCGGACGCAGGGGAGACTTGAGTATATATAAGGGTGGGGCGGTTACACGCGGTGGAAGTGGAGTTAATCGCGAGCACCACCACGCTGGATTCGGCTTGTGTCGCGCGCTTTGCGCGCTCACAAGCGGCATAGGTGCCGTAGAGGCTCTCAGTGCTGGCCCGCCTCTTGCAGCGTAACAACGCATGGCCAGGCACCCGACAGAAAACCGTCAGCACGCGCGCCGCTTCCACGCGGAGTTGGTCTTTGTATTCATCACTCTGGTGCTGATCGCATGGGTCTCGGCCGCTACGGCGCAAGAGACCCGGATCGAGTCGACGGATGCGATTCGCGCCGCGGCCGAGTCCTTCGTGAAGTCGCAGCTGCCGCGCGAGGCCAGCATCGCCAGTATAACCGCGGGCACTCTGGATCCGCGTTTGCGCCTTGTTCGCTGTACGGGCGGAATGCGTGCACAACTGCCATCTGGAGCCACGCTGCAGGCGCGTTCAATGGTTGGCGTTGCTTGCGATGGACCGGTGCACTGGACAGTGTATGTGCCCGTCACAGTTGAAAGCCGTATTGCGGTTCTCGTTCTCAAACATCCCGTGCCGCGTGACGCACGTCTCACTTCCGACGATGTCAATGTCGAGGCGCGCAAGGTAACCGGACTCGCCACCGCCTTTCTGACGGATGCGAGCGATCTGCGCGCTCGAACCACCAGCCGGCCGCTTCCCATGGGTACGACTCTGACCATGGACATGTTCAAGGCGGACATGGTGATCAAGCACGGCCAGGATGTGACCTTGATCGCGTCGGCCGGCGGCATTGAGGTGCGTGCCGCGGGTCGGGCTCTGGCGGATGCCGCCGGCGGCACGCGGTTGAAGGTGCAGAATCTAAGCTCGCTGAAAGTCATTGAAGGCGTGGTGGAAGGGCCTGATCTGGTACGGGTCGCTCAATGACATCGCGTTATGTTGTCTGCAATATGAGACGGGCACTACAGTTTCTTCGTGAGGCGTCGATAACCAGTTCGCAGCAACGGTTAGCAGATCGCCAAACGGAGGGCCGCATATGGCCAGCTCAATAAATGGTTTCTCGGGGAACGGCGCGACGTCCGTCGAGACGCAACGCACCACACAGCCAGCGACGCGCAATACAGGCGCCGTCACGACTTCTTCCAATCCGCAGTCCGGGAGCGCGGACCAGGTGCAGATTACCAGCACCGCCTCGCGCCTCGCGGCGCTCGGTCAGACGCTCAGCGGCCTATCGCCCGTCGACTCAGGCCGCGTGGCCCGCGTCAGCCAGGCGCTGGCGGAGGGGTCTTACACCATTTCGGCCGATGCAATCGCCAGCGGACTCATGCAGTCCGATAACGCTCTGGCGCAGATCGGCCTGTAACTACAGGAGATCACATGGATCCGACACAAGTTCGCGAGCGCATAAGTAAGCTGATTTCAGAGGAATCCAGCGGACTGGTGCAGCTCGGTGAGCTGCTCGAGCATGAGCATGGCCTGCTGGCGGCGGGGGACGTCGTCAATCTCGAGGCCGCCATCAACGAGCGGCAACACTGTGTCGGTCGGATATCCCGTATTGATGAGGAGCGGCGCGAGATGTGCCGCGCCCTGAATCTATCGCTCGATGCGCAAGGTCTGGAGAAGCTGCTGCGCTGGTGCGATCCGCAGGGCGTCCTGGCGGCACGGTGGGCCGAGGTTGCCGCCGCCGCGACTCACTGCAAGGTGCTGAACGATCGCAACGGCGCGCTGGTGGGCACACAACTACAGCACGTCCGGGCCCGGCTCGGCTCCCTTCTGCAAAGTACGCGCGAGACCCTGACCTATCGCCGCAACGGCTCGTATGGCCAAGGTAGCGTGGGCCGGGTGTTGGCCGCGGAAGCCTGAAGCGGCGGCGGCGCGCCTTCAACTTGGGCGCTTCGGCTCGGCGGCCGGCTTCAACATAATCTGTGATTCCATAACGCAGTTGCACAATCAGCGACGGAATTCCGTTTTTGGGCCCTAAAGTCCTCGTGCCCTGGGCCGATACCCTCCGTAGAGAGACCCTGGGAGAAATTCCGTGGCCAGTAAAATCGGAGGAGTCGACGGCAGCAGCCCCAGCACCACTATTGGTGCCGGTCGTGCCGTGCAGCGTCCGCAGGATGCGGCGACGGGCACGGCTCAGAAATTCGATGGCAATAGCTCCAGCGAGAACGTCGCGATCACGGGCACTGCCCGGCAGCTCGCAACCCTCGAGCAGGCGATTCGCGACCTCCCCGCGGTAAACAACGCGCGGGTGGCGCAGATCAGTAGTGCCATTGAGCAGGGAACCTATTCCGTCAATTCCCAACATATCGCCGATCAGCTCGTGCAGATGGAGAAGGCGCTGAAGGACCTGCCTAACGGGTCCGGATCGGACGCGGATCCTGAACCGGACGCGTAAGCCGTGGACGCCACCACCATGGACCAGGATGTCTGCCGCGAGCATCTCGCGGAGGTGCTGGCAGAGGAGGCCGGGCTCCTGAGCGAGTTGCACTCGCTCCTCGAGCGCGAGTACGAGGTGTTGGGTTCCAGGGATGCAGTGGCGTTGGAAAGGACCATTCTCGCCCGCCAGGAGCGCGTGGGGGCTCTGGCACGCCTGGAAGAGCACCGTCGCTCTCTTTGCAGCATGCACGGTTATTCCCCGGATTTTGCCGGCCTGGAGCGTCTCCTGGTCTGGTGCGATCCACAGGGCACCCTTGTCTCCAGCCTGCGCGAATGCGCCAGGCGTGCCGTCGATTGCCGCGATCTCAATGATCGCAACGGCACGATGGTGGCCGCGAAGTTGAAGCGAGTGGAGGGTTTGTTGGGTGCGCTCACGGGGCGTCCCGCCAGTGCCGATACGTATGGCGCGGATGGGTCGACGGCGCCGACGAGACAGGGTCGGGTACTCGGGGCGGCCTGATATCGCGTCGCATTTGCTACGGCGCCGCCGCGCGCAAGCCTGGCTCGCATGCGGCGCTTCACCCCAGCGCGTCGCGCAGCGCAGCAATCTCCTGCGCCGACTCCTTCAGAAAGTTTTCACACGCTTTGTAGTCGAGCCTCAGGCGCTGCAGTGGCTTCGAGCATTGGGTCTGCGCCTGCAGTACCGCCGGCTCGCCCTGGAGATCGGAGAGCAGGGTGGCGACTATCAGCACGTCGGTCAGGTTCGCAGCGCCGCGCGGCTCACGGTCAAAGTTTTCCGAATCGTGCACAGCCTGCACGATTTCATCGGCAATGCCCCAATTTTCGAGTAATGCCGCGGCGATGCTCAGGTGCCAGTCGTGCTCGATCGTCTGGTAGGTGAGGGGGTCGGCGAAGAGTGAGCGGTGACGGCTGGCGCGGGTGAGGATGTACAACCTGCCAATGCCCTGCAGGAGACCTGCGAGCATCGCCGTGTCGCCGTTGACGCTTGTCAGCCGACGTGCGACCGAGTAACTCAGCGCCGCTACCTGCACGCTGTGGCGCCAGAGCACTCCGAGCTGCTTTTCCAGGCCACGCAGAGCAGGGGCGTCGCGCAGCTGTTGGACGGCGAACGCGATAGTTGCTGTGCGCACCGTGTCGAGTCCAACTCGAGCGACCGCGGTGCGTAGGTCGGTGACAGGCGTGCGCGTCGGATTCAGGGCCGCGGAGTTCGCCATGCGCACCAGCTGCGCGGCCAGCACGGGTTCGCCGCCGATAACTCTTACAATGCGTGAGGCGTCGGCACTGTCATCTGAAAGAACACGCTGCACTTGCATGACGATGTGCGGAAAGCCGGGCAGCTCGACCTTGCCGCCGGAGAGCTCGGCCGCGAGTGCCTGCACGAAGGTGAAGGCGACATCTTCGCCTTCATTCCCGTTGTGAACGTCACTTGATGGAGCTTGTGCGGTCATACGTGCTGCTCGCCTTGGGGTCTATGCGGCCCGGCCCGGGCTAGGCGCCCCCATCACACTCCGAGGGCCTGCCTCAGAGCATCGATTTCGCTTTCCGATTCGTCAATGAGTTTCTCATAGGTGGCCCGATCGATCATCATGCGCTTGCAGGCGGCGACATCATGCATGTTGATTTCGATCGTCTCGGGGTGCTCTTTGAAGGAGGCCAACAGGTTGCCCACCGTGAGCACGTCCGTGAGATCCACCGGACCGCCGTGATCACGTTCCATGTCCTCGTAGTCGCTGACGGCGCATACGATCTCCTCAGCCATGTCCCAGTTCTCCAGCAGCGCCTTGGCTACCGCGCTGTGCCAGTCGCGCACGATCTGATTGTACGTCGTCTGGTCGGCGAATAGGGCGGGGTGCTTGCTCGAGCGGGTGAGGATGTACAGCTTGCCGATGCCGTGCAGCAAACCGGCGAGCAGGGCTGTGTCCGGATTTACTTTGCTGAAGCGCCGCGCCACGGCGTGCGACATGGCCGCGACCGCAGCACTGTCCTTCCAGAGTTTGTCGAGCGGCTGCTCGAGGCCCTTGAGAGAGTCGACTTTCTTCAACTGCGACATCGCGAAGGCGATGGCGGCACTGCGCACCATGTTGTGGCCCATCCGGTTGATGGCCGTACGCAGCTCGGTGATTGCTTTGCCCGTAAAGTTGAGGGCTGCGGAATTTGCGATTTGCAGCAGGCGGGCGGCCAGGGCAGGCTCGGAGCCGACCACGCGCACGACCTGCTCCTGGGTGACGTTCTCATCCGCCAGGATCTGCCGCACCCGCAGCGCGATGTCCGGAAAGCTGGGGAGGTCCACCTTACCCTTGGATAGCTCGGAGGCCAGCCCCTGCACGAAGGCAAAGGCCTCCGCGTCGATGGTGGACTTCGGAGCTTGGGCAGCAGCAGTATTCATCAGATTCCCTCGTCGATCGGTGGCGTCTTATCCTCCGTCCAGCCGGGCATTAAGTCCCGTAACGGGTTCACGCCTCTTGTGCAGCGCGCGTAATATCCATTGCGTCGGCCAGGGCGAGTACCTTTCCCGCCACATTTTCGAGCGCCAGAACGTGCTGGGCGGCACCCAGAGCGACCGCCTCACCCGGCATTCCCCAGACCACGCTGGTCGCCTCGTCCTGGGCGATGGTGCGGCTGCCGGCATCCAGCATCTCCTTCAGCCCGCGGGCGCCGTCTTTCCCCATGCCGGTCAGAATGACGCCAATCGCGTTACGCCCCGCGTTTTGGGCAACCGAGCGGAACAGAACGTCGACCGAAGGTTTGTGGCGGTTGACCGGCACACCCTCGTCGAGGCGGCACACATAACGCGCGCCATCGCGTACCACCATCAGATGTTTGTCGCCCGGCGCGATGTAGGCGTGTCCGGCGAGTACCTGCTGTCCGTCCTGTGCTTCGTACACTGTCACCTGGCAGCAGTCGTTCATCCTCTTGGCGAACGGGCCGCTGAAGGCCTTCGGGATATGCTGGGCGATGACCACGCCCGGAGTATCCGGCGGCAGCCGCACGAGCACTTCCTTGATGGCCTCCGTACCGCCCGTGGAGGCACCGATCGCGATGATGCGGTCGGTGGTGCGCAGATGTTTCGGCGGCGGGCCCTTCGGCAGCACGGCGTCCGTGTTGTGAGCAGCCTTCACCGCGATGGTCGCCGCCCGGCGCGGATCCAGTGCGCGCACGCTCGCCTTCGAGGCGGCCCGGATTTTATCGATGAGCTCCTCGCCGTAGTCCTTCAAGGTCGCGGCCAGATCGATTTTCGGCTTGGACAGGTAATCCACGGCTCCCAAGGCGAGGGCGTCCAGCGTGACGTCCGCACCGCGCTCGGTGAGCGAAGACACCATGACCACGGGCATTGGCCTCAGGCGCATGAGGTTCTTCAGGAAGGTGATGCCGTCCATTTTCGGCATCTCGACGTCAAGGGTGATGACGTCGGGGTTGAGTTGTTTGATCTTCTCGCGCGCGATGTGCGCATCGCTGGCGACACCGACCACTTCGATATCGGGATCCGCCCGCAGGATGTCGGACAGAAGGCTGCGCACCAGCGCGGAGTCATCGACGATGAGCACGCGAATGCGCTTTGCGGGACTTATGGAGGCGGGGGCGACGGGGCTGGTCATGTGTGTTGTGCCTATTCGAACAGATCGACGTCGCCGCCGTCCGCGACCTGAGTGCGCAGGCTCTCGCGGTACAGCTGCTCGTGGTGGCTGATGATGCGGTTCTCGACCGGTGGCAGCTTGCGCAGCTTGCAGCGGCCGCTTGCCGGGAAGTAGATCACCTTGCGAGGGTTCGAGCCGCCCATATCCTCGGCGGCGATTCGTAGCCCTTCAATCTGTATGTAATCCTTGATGAAGGTGATGTTGCGCTCGCCGACGTCCGTCATGCCCTGCAGGATGCGCCCGCCGCCGAACAGTTTGATTTCCAGGCGCTCGCGCGTGGCGCCCAACTTCAGCAGGTCGTTGATGAGGCTTTCCATCGCATACGAGCCGTAGCGCGTCGCGAGGCCCACCGACGGATCCAGCCAGTTGTTGGGCCCGACGGACTTGTCCTCGGGCAGCATGAAGTGATTCATGCCGCCCACGTTAATTTTCGGGTCGCGCACACAGGCGGAGATACATGACCCCAACACGGTGGTCACGGCCTCATCGCCCTTGGTGACGTAGTACTCGCCCGGCAGGATCTTGACACTCCAGCGTTCGTTTTCGGGGTCCCAGTGACGCTGCATGTGCGCGAACGCGGGCAGCATCGGAATCGGATCGACCGGGGCGGACCTGTTCAGATAAGCTCGCATGTCAACAACGCCTGTAGATCGTCTTGCCGATGGGGGCATAGCTCTCCGACACCTTGAACAGGCTCTCGGAGTGGCCGAGACACAGCAGGTCGCCGGGGCGCTGCAGGTGCGCGACGCGACCAAACATCTCGCGCTGGGTATCCTTATCGAAGTAGATCACCACGTTCCTGCAGAAGATGACATCCAATGGCCCCTTCATCGGCAGGCTGTGCATGAGATTGAGCTGTCGGAAGGTGATGAGCGAGGCGAGCTCGGGGATCACCTCGTAACCGGCCCCCTCGCGACCGCGCTGCTCCACGAAAAAACGTGACAGGCGCTGCGGGCCTATGCCGCGTACGCGTTCGGCGGCATATATGCCGCGCTGCGCTTTGGCGAGCACGTCCGAGTCCAGATCGGTCGCCAGGATCTTGATGTCCCAGGAGCGCAGATCGGGAATGGCCTCCATCACCGTCATGGCCAGCGAGTACGGTTCCTCGCCGGTTGAGCAGCCCGCGGACCAGATACGAATCCGGCGGGCTGCGCCGCGGTTGGCTGCCCGAGCCTGCAACACGTGCTCGCGCAAATAATCGAAGTGGTGCGATTCGCGGAAGAACGAGGTGAGGTTAGTGGTGATGGCGTTGCAGAACTCGGCGATTTCCTGGCCGCCGTCGCTCGCCAGCAGCTCGCGATACTCGGCGAAGGTACGCAGGTGCAGCGCTCGCAGGCGCCGCGCCAGGCGCCCGTAAACGAGCTCGCGCTTCTGGTCGGAGAGATTGATGCCCGTTAAGTCCTTGACGAGCTTGCGCAACGCCTCGAAATCCTCGTTGCCGAAGGCGAACTCGCGCGTTCGGGGCGCCGAGAGGGCTTCACGGAGTTGGCTTGAGATCATGGGTGGTGCCTGTCAGAACAACTCGACGCTGCCTTCGTTGGCGTGCAGCGCGGGTATGCTGGCGCGGCCTCCCGAATCCGGCAGCAGCAGGTTGAAGAGGATCCGGTGAGACTCGGAAGTAAAGCGGGCGCGCAGATTTTCCAGCAACACCTGCCAGTTGTGTAAATCGCCCTCGAGCGGACGGCCCGCCACGTCGGTGGGCACGTTGCTGAAGGCCAGCGTCGCCAGGATGTTGCGCACCTGGGTGAGCTGCTGGGTGAGGCGGTCGTGGAATTGCAGGCTCTCGATGCAAACCGCCACGTCGCGGGCCAGTTGGCTACGCTCCAACCGCTTGTCGCTCTGCACCAGTTGGGCCATGCGGGCCAGCGCGCCGCTCATATCCTCCACCGGGCCATTCGACTCATGCAGCGACAGCTCGATGAGCGCGGCCGCCGCCTCGACAGGGGTGGCCGGCTCGGCGCGTGTACGCAATGCTCGCAGTCTGCTGGTGACATCGGCGGCGGCCTGACCGCCTTGTGGGTCATGCGCCGCAGCATTCGAAGGGGGCACGTCGACTGTTGTCCTTTTTTCGGCCGGCGCGTCCGTTGGACGCACAAAGTCTGGATCTCGCTTCATGATTCTTCAGCAAATCACCTTCGGCTTCTGCTCCTCGCGTGCATTCCTCCTATGCGCGTTCGAGGAGACCCGGCGCGGGCGTGCTCACCGCGCCGGGGTTGTTGGCATTCCCGCAACCGTACCAGTTGCGGCAAGGCGATCAGCCGCTCTTCGATTTGAAGGTGCGGACCTGCTCGTTGAACTTGGTGGCGATCTTCTGCAGCGCATCCACCGCCGCGTTGTGCAGCTTTTCCTGGTCGCCGCCGCTTAAGTGGTTCTGCTTCGCCTCGAAATCCAGACACTTCAGGTAGGTGTCGACGTCGCCGTTGTATTCCTTCAATGTCTGCATCGCGGTGACCATTTCCTGCTCACTCGCGGTCTTGCCATCGGGAACTTTGCTCGGTGCCGGGGGTAACACGCAGTCCGCGTGCGCCGCCAGGCTCACACAGTAAGCGACGGCCGCGGCCGCGAGTATCCTCTTAGTGTTTTTCATGGTTCTATCCTCGTATCGTAGGTGTGGTGAAGAAAACTAGCCGAGCACTTTGGCGACCGTCGCCAACAGCCTCTCGGGGTTGAAGGGTTTCACAAGCCAACCAGTCGCCCCCGCCGCCTTCCCTTGTTGCTTGCGCTCGGTAGTCGCCTCCGTCGTCAACACGAGGAGTGGCACGTACTTGTAGCTTGCGCGGTTGCGCAACTCGCGCACCAGTGTGATGCCGTCCATATTCGGCATGTTCACATCGGTGATCACGAGATCGAACTTCTGTTTTTCGGCGATTTCCAGGGCCTGGCAGCCATCGATAGCCTGCTCCACCTGGTGACCCGCGCCGGCGAGCGTAATGCCCACCATCTGGCGCATCGCCGCCGAGTCATCTACTGCTAGTATCCGGGCCATCGCCGCTCTCCGTTGATTGTCCCGCTGCTCATGTCAAAACTCCCGCCAATCGTTGTCCGCGCCGTTGCTGGCTGCGCGTGCGACCGTCGCACGTGTGGGTGACTCTTCAGCCGCCGCAGGGGCGGCGGAGGATTTGCCCGTTTTGCCAGCCCACGGGCGGCTGCTCCCGCGGCGCTCTGCGCGGCCCGAGGCTGCCGTCACGCTGGTGTGCGCGGCGGCGTCGTTTATGTTGGCTGCAGCGAGGGCGGCCTCGGCCACGCGATAGCGCGCCAGCATCTCGTTGAGTCCGCGCACCTGCTCGGCCATCGCTTGCGAGGCGGCGGTGGCCTGTTCCACCAGCGCGGCGTTTTGCTGAGTCAACTCGTCCATCTGCATGACGGCGCGGTTGACCTGTTCGATTCCGGAAGACTGCTCGCGCGAGGCGGCGGCGATCTCAGCGACGATGTCGGAGACCTTCTTCACCGAAGCTACGATCTTCTCGAGGGTCTGGCCCGATTGGGTGACCAACACCGAGCCATCCTCGACCTTCTTGACCGAGTCCTGGATGAGCTCCTTGATCTCCTTCGCCGCCGTGGCCGAGCGACCCGCAAGACTGCGGACTTCGCTGGCGACGACCGCAAAGCCGCGGCCCTGCTCGCCGGCGCGCGCGGCTTCCACCGCGGCGTTCAGGGCGAGAAGGTTGGTCTGGAAGGCGATGTCGTCGATCACACCGATGATGTCGGCGATCTTCTTCGAGGCATCGTTGATGTCCGCCATGGCCTTGACGGCTTGGTTGACGACCGAGCCGCCTTTCTCCGCCTGATCGCGCGCCGCCATGGCGAGCTGATTCGCCTGGCCGGCGTTGTCGGCGTTCTGCTTGACGGTCGTGGTCATCTCCTCCATCGAGGACGCCGTTTCCTCCAGCGACGAGGACTGCTCTTCGGTGCGCTGCGACAGGTTGGCGTTACCCGCGGAGATCTCGTCGGCTCCGCGATGGACCTCACCGGCCACTTGCTTCACTTTCGAGACGACCTCGGCCATGTTGTCGGCGAGCTGGTTGACACCGCGGCTCATCGCTTCGAAGAAGGCGGTCTTGCCGGCCAGATCGATGCGCTTGGTCACATCTCCGCTGACGACAGCGGAGAGCATGTCCTGCATTTCCTTCTCGACGGCGACTTCCGGCGTGCGATCGGTCCACTCGACCACAGTGCCGATACGCTCGCCACGGTCGTTCAGGACCGAATTGGCGACCGAGCGCAAGGTGCAGGCGCCCAGCATGCGCTCATGCGTGTCGGTACCGACCAGGTTGTCGAGAACGCGCCGCATGCCGTTGGGATCTGTCGATAGCTGGGTCATGTCCGAGCCGCACAGTCGCGTGGCATCGAAGCTCGACAATGTCTTTTTGATCTCGTGCTGGTTGCGGGCGAACATCGCCTGCGCGGTGTCGTTGACGTAAATGATCTTGTAGTGGGCGTCGCAAAGCACCACGCACGTGGAGACCTTGTCGAGCGCCTGGCGGATGCGAGAATTCTCGGCCGCAAAGCTGCGCTCGGTTTCGATCTGCGTGCGCAGCTTGCCCTGCATGTCATCCAGAGCCTGCAGCACCTGAGCGGCTTCGTCGGTGCCGCCGCGCTCGATCTGGTTGTCATACTTGCCGGTGGAGATGTTGCCGAAGACGGCGATCGCGCGAGCCAGCGGAGTTGCCAGCGAACGGGTGATGAGCCAGGACAGCGTCAGAGCAAAGCCGAGAGCAAACGTCGTGATGCCCGCAGTCAGGTTACGCGTGGTGGTCACCTGCGAGAGGCGCTGTTGGACCGCAGCGTTCATCGCGCTATAAGCGACGTCCGAGAGCTGCGCCAGGCTCGAGCTGATGTCGCGAGTCGCCGAGTACAACTCCGCGGTCGTGATCTCGAGCTTCTGAGCGTCGACAATCTTTTCCTTCACGGTGCCGTAACCGGCGGTGAACGCGTTACGCGCCGATTCCAACGCGGGGCGCACTTTCGCCTTGGCTTCTTCCGAGGCGCGGTCGAGATCGCGGCCGACACTGTCGAAGCGCTCGACGAATTCATCGTGATACAGCTGCAGGGCCATGCGGTCATCGCCGCCGAGGTAGCCCTTGATGCTCGCGCGGGTCGCGTACCAACGGATGTTGCCGGAAGCAATCAATGCCTCGGGCACGTCATGGGTGGCGATCTGGATGAGCACCGAAGTTTCCGGGGACGGATCGACGTTCAGGCCGGAGCGAGCGGCCAGCGCCTCGCTCAACTTGAAAAGGTGGTCGATGAGCGCGTTGTGGCGCGCCACGGCTTCATCCGCCGTGAGCTTCGGTCCTTCGGCCTTGAGACGCTCCCAGTCCGACTTGATGGATTGCCAGGATTCGGACACCTTGAATTGGGCGCCGACCTTAGCGTCGCTCGTGTTGACTTGCGCAAGCAGCTTGTCCATCTCGGACTCGGAGCTGCTCACCTCGTCGCGCCGGGCGGCATCGCCCGTCAACAGCGCGAAGAGTCGGCTGCGATGATTGGAGGCTTCCGCAAGCACCGCGCCGACCGACTGCACGTAGCGCGCACCCTCAATCTCGTCCGATGCGAGTGCCACCTGCTCGTTGGCGCCGCTCAGATAGAAGACCCCCAGCAGCGCGGTCGGTACGGCCATCGCCACGACGAGCAGCGCGAGCTTCTGCCAGAGCTTCAAGCGATTCAGGAACTGCATGACCTTCGATCCTTGTTGTACCGACCCGATTAGAATTCCTGCCATTCGCTGCTGTCTTTGCCTGCTTCGGCAACGACGGGCGCGCGAGTGGCAGAAGCCACGGCCGCTTCAGGTCGAGGGGCGGCCGCGGGTTTGTTGGTTCTGTTGGCCCATGGGCGGCTGGCCTTGCGACGCTCGACTCGCGCGGCTGGCGACTTGCCGGCGGCTTTGGTAGTGCCGTGGCTGCCACCTGGGGCGTTGTCTCTTGCGTTCGACTTTGGCGCGACGGCACTGCTGGCGGTGAACTCTGCGGCCGCGATGCCGTTACCGACAGCCGCGACGCCAGCAAAGTCGTAGTGAGCCATCATCTCGTTCAAGTTGCCGGCCTCCGTCGTCATGCCCTGCGAGGCGGCGGTAGCCTGCTCGACGAGCGCTGCGTTTTGCTGGGTGAGCTCGTCCATCTGCATGACCGCACGGCCGACCTGCTCGATGCCCAGAGACTGCTCACGCGAGGCGGCGGCGATCTCGGCGACGATGTCGGAAACTTTCTTCACCGACAGCACGATCTGCTCGAGGGTCTGACCGGACTGAGTGACCAACAGCGAGCCGTCCTCGACCTTCTTGACGCTGTCCTGGATGAGGTCCTTGATCTCTTTCGCCGCTGTGGCGGAGCGGCCCGCGAGGTTTCTCACCTCGGAAGCCACGACCGCGAAGCCGCGGCCTTGCTCGCCGGCGCGCGCGGCTTCGACCGCGGCGTTGAGCGCCAGAAGGTTGGTCTGGAAGGCGATCTCGTCAATCACGCCGATGATGTCGGCGATCTTGCGAGCGGAATCGTTGATGCCGGACATGGCCTGCACGGCCTTACCGACCACCATGCCGCCTTGCTCGGCCTGTTCGCGCGCGGCCATGGCGAGCTGATTCGCCTGGCCGGCGTTGTCGGCATTCTGCTTGACGGTCGTGGTCATCTCCTCCATCGAGGAAGCCGTCTCTTCGAGGGAGGCTGCCTGCTCCTCGGTGCGCAGCGACAAGTTGGAGTTGCCGGCGGAGATTTCCTGCGCGCCACGATGAACTTCTTCCGCGGCGAGCTTCACTTTCGAGACGACCTCGGTGAGGTTGTCGGCGAGTTGGTTGATGCCGCGTGCCATGGCTTCGAAGAAGCCGTTCTTGCCCGCGACGTCGATGCGCTTGCCGAGCGCGCCGCCGTTGATGGCAGAGATCATGGATTGCAGCTCTTTCTCGACACGCACTTCCTGCGTGCGCTGCGACCACTCCATCACTGTGCCCAGGCGCTCGCCCCGGTCGCCAATGACCGGGTTGGTGACCGTGCGGAACGTGAAGTCACCCAGCACGCGCTCCTGTACATCGGCACCCTTGAGGTTCTCGAGCAGGCGGCGCTGGCTGTCCGGCTCAGGTGACAGGGAGTCGAGGCTCGAGCCGCGCAGGCGCGCGGGATCGAAGTTCGGCAACGTCGCCCTGATTTCCTGCGCGTTGCGGGTGAAACTGGCTTGCGCGGTGTCGTTGAGATAAATGATCTGATGCTTTTCGTCGGCAAGCACCACACTGGTGGAGGCTTTGTCGAGCGCCTGCCGAACGCGGGTATTTTCCGCGGCTACGGCACGCTCGGTCTCGATCTGAGTGCGCAACTTGGTCTGCATGTCATCGAGAGCGCGCAATACCTGGCCCGCCTCGTCCGTGCCGCGCCTGTCGATCTGACTGTCGTAGTGCCCGGCGGAGATCTTGCCGAAAACCCCCACGGCCCGGCTCAATGGCTGCACCAGTGAGCGGGTTACCAGCCACGCCAGCACCAGGGCGAATGCGAAGACCAGGAAGCCAATCGCGGCGATGACATTGCGGCGCGCGGTCAGCGAAGTCAGGCGCGAGCGTAACGCCTTCACGGTCGCCTCATAGCTCAGCTGCGACAGCTGCTTGATCGCATGTTTGGTTGGTGTGCCGGCGTCATAAATCTCTGCGCCAGTCGCGGTCATGGTGGATGCGCTGACCAGCTTCGACTGCACGATCGAGTCGTATCCGGCGAAGGCCGCCGTCACGGTGTCGAGCGTGCTTTGCACATCCGAGCGCACATCGGCAGGCAAGCGTTCCACCGCAGCCGCCGCCTTTTCCATTTCGGCGTGGTAGCGATCCTTGTAAATCTGGATGCCCATGCGGTCGTCGCCACCGAGATACCCTTTGGCAGCGGCCTTTACTGCGAAGTGACGCATGTCGTCGGCGTAGATCAACGCCTTGGGCGTGTAGTCGGACGCCACGTGGATGAGCGCTTGGGTTTCGAAGTCCGGGTCCAACGAAGTCTTCGCACGCGCGCCCACCAGATCGGTCAACTGTTGGAAACGCTCGGTGAGGGCGGCTTCCGCGGTTTCGTTGTCGGCCGCGGACGCTGCCAAGGTTTTGCCCTTCAGCGTGGCCCACTCCGTCTTGACGCGTTGCCAGTCGTCCGAGACTCCCAGTCCCTTGCCGAGCTCTGCGTCCACCGCATCCATGGCTGCAATGCGTTTGTCGACTTCTTCGGCTTGCGAGATCACATCGTTCTTGCGTGCCGCATCGCCGCTCAGGAGCGCGAAGGAGCGGCTGCGATGCGAGAGTTGCTCGCTTTCCACCGCACTCAAGGCCTCCAGGTAGCGGGCGCCATCGAGCTCGTCGCGGACCTGGCTTACTTGGGAGTTGGCCAGGCGCAAGTAGAAGACGCCAATCAGTACGGCAGGAATGGCCATCGCCAGGACGAGCCATCCGAGCTTCTGCCACAGCTTCAGGCGGTTGAGGACTTGAGTGATCATGGCTACGTTTAGGCGTGGTTTAGGCGGCAGCCACCAGTGACGCCTCTCCCTGGGTTAGGTTTCCTGAGAACGAGGACATGTCGGTCGCAATCAGGCGATCGATGTCCAGCAGCACGACCATCCGGTCGGACACTGACACGAGACCGCGGATGTATTCCGTGGCGTCGCGCGAGCCGAGATCCGGAGCCGGCTTGACTTCCGCGGTGTTCACATCGACCACATCGGAAACGCCGTCGACGACTACGCCGAAGTCGCGGCGTCCGGCAGCCGACACCACCGAAACTACGATGATGACGGTAATGGTCGTGTATTCCGCTCGGTCCAGGGCGAAGCGCATGCGCAGGTCGACGATCGGAACGATCGAGCCGCGCAGGTTCAACACGCCCAGTACATGCGAGGGCGCATGGGGAATCTTCGTCACCGCAGACCAGCCACGGATTTCCTGCACGCGCAGGATGTCGACACCATACGTCTCGTTGCCGAGCACAAAAGTCAGAACCTGATGCGAGCCGGCTCCGGCTTGCTCGGGTTTCACCGCGGGGGTAGACATTGAATGATTTCCTCGAAGGTTGTCATTTGGGCGGGTGACTCTTGATGGTTCAGGCGGCCGCTCGCATGGATGCGGCGGCTATGATTCCCGTCACGTCGAGAATCAGGGCAACCGAGCCGTCGCCGAGGATGGTGGCTCCTGAGACACCCTCGACATGGCCGTAGTTGGCTTCCAGAGATTTGATGACGACCTGCTGCTGGCCGAGCAGATCGTCGACGAACAGCCCCACGCGCCGGCCATCGCCTTCGGCGATGACGACCAGGCCCTCGTGCAGTGCGCGAGTGCGCGGCTCGACGCCGAACAGCTCGTGGAGGCGGATGATGGGGAGATAGTCGCCGCGGAACGAGAACACCTCGTTGTGTCCCGACAGGCGGCTGATGCCCGTCTCCTTCAGTCGCATGGACTCGACGATGGAGATGAGCGGAATGATGTAGGTCTCAGCGCCGACAGCAACCGACTGGCCATCGACAATGGCCAGGGTGAGTGGCAATGTGATGATGAAGCGCGAGCCCTTGCCGCGCTCGCTGCGCAGCTCGATTTTGCCGCCGAGCTCTTTCACGTTCCGGCGCACCACGTCCATGCCGACGCCACGCCCTGACAGATCGGTGGTCTTTTCGGCGGTAGAGAAGCCGGGCAGGAAAATCAAGTCGTGGATCTGGTCGTCGGTGAGCACGTCGTTCTGGCCAACGAGGCCGCGCGAGCGGGCTTTCGCCAGAATCCGATCTTTGTCGAGTCCACCGCCGTCATCGCTGACTTCGACAGCGATGTTGCCGCCGCGATGGCAGGCATCCAGGTGCACGGTTCCAGCGGCTGGCTTGCCCGCTGCGATGCGCGCCTCGGGCATTTCGATACCGTGATCGATACTGTTACGAACGAGGTGCACCAGCGGGTCGCCGATTTTCTCGAGCACGGTTTTGTCGAGCTCGGTCTGTTCTCCGGTGAGCTTCAGATCGATCTGCTTGCCCAGCCGCTGTGCGATGTCGCGCACCATGCGCGGGAAGCGGCTGAAGACGAAACTGATGGGCAACATGCGCACGCGCATGACGCTTTCCTGCAGCTCGCGCGTATTGCGTTCGAGCTGCGCCAGACCCGCGCGTAGCTTCTCGGCGTTGGGCCCATCGAGGACGGTGCCGAGTTGGCTCAGCATGGCCTGTGTGATCACGAGCTCGCCCACGGTGTTCATGAGCTCGTCGATCTTCTCCACGCTCACCCGGATGGAACCGGAGTCGCCGATGGCGGATACTGAAGTTGTTTCGGGCTTGCCCTCCTTGACAGCCGCCACGACGGGAGCGGCTGCGGGTGTCACGGCTGCCTGTGTGGTGGCAGTTTGTGCGGAGGGGTCGTGTTTAGGCTCGTCTGCCGAGGCGGCCTTGCCGGAGAGGATGGCGTCGGCGACGGCCGCGTCAGATGCAGGTGCCGCGGTGGCCGCCGCAACGTCAACAACCACGGCGGTGCCCGCGCTAGCCGTACCAGCAACCGCAGTTGGCGCCGGGCCAGCGGCGGTGGACTCAATAGGACCGGCGGTGGGTGCGGCGTCTACTTTGCGCAGCTCGAGGTCACAGTCGCCCTCGGCCCATTCGAACACCTGCTTGATGGCATCTTGGGCGACATCGCCGGCGAGCTCGAGTTTCCATGCCAGGTAGCAGCTTTGTGCCTCGAGGTCCGCGAAGTTGGGCAGGGCACTCAGATCGGCGTGCACCGTGAGCTCACCCAGCTCGGCGAGCTCGCGGAGCATGCGCAGGGGGTCGTTACCGCGGGCGAACAGCTCGCGATAGGGGCGGAAAGAGATTTCCCAACCGCGGGCGGCTGGAACGGTGTCGACCGTGTTGGTTACAGCGGTCAAAGCGGGTGTGGTAGCCGACGGCGCAGTGGCAGAAGCTCCGGCAGGCGCGCTGGTCGGCGCAGCCGTGGCAGGTGCGGAAGCCGCCGGGGCGGCGGTAACTGCGGCGGCGAGATGAGCGATGGCCTCCGGTATCACAGTCGGAGCCGGCGCAGCGTTCTTCTGCGCGATCATGAGCTCGAGGTCGAACTGCAGGTCCGACACGCGCTGCATATCCAACGGCTGCTTCGCCTGGGTCGAGCGCAGCATTGCGCGCATGACGTCGACAGACTTCAGCAGCACATCCGAAATCACCAGGGTGACCTGCATGCCGCCGCTGCGCAGCTCGTCCAGCAGCGTCTCGAGGCTGTGCGTGAAGGAGGCGATGTCGGAGAAGCCGAATGTCGCGCTACCGCCCTTGATGGAGTGCGCGACACGGAAAATCGTGTTGATCAGCTCGGGCTCGGGCGCGCCGATGTCGAGCTTCAGCAGCGCGGCCTCCATGGAGTCGAGTGCCTCGAAGCTCTCTTCGAAGAACGCGTCGTGGAATTGTGTCAGGTCTATCGTCATTGTGCTGTCTCGACGGCCTGTTGGGCTGTCGGAAGTTTGAGGAGGTCGCTCAGACCGAGGAGCTTGGCTGCGTTTAGCATCGCGGGCGCGTCGCCCCGCCATTGCACCTGGCGGCCGTGGGACTCACGCTCTCTTAAGAATGTGGCGATGACCTGCAGCCCCGCGGTGTCGATGCGCTGCACCGCGCTGATGTCGAGGGTGACGATGCCCGAATGGTCCAACAGTTTTGCCAGGCCCGTCTTCAGCGAGCCCGCATCAGCGACAGTGCACTCCGCGGCGACGGCAAAAGAGCCGCTGCTCGACTTCTCGGCGCCCGCGGCCGGTGTACTGCGCGCGGTGCGTCCACGGCGGGTAGTGCGCGGCGTGGCCCCTGACTTGCGTTTGTTCATGGCAATGGAATTCAATCGGCATTAAGTCGGCTGCAGCCCCAGTATCGGCCTTCTTAGTGGGCCCCTTGAGGGTGCGTTGCGGAAAGTAGACGCAGTTCCGTTCGGGTTGCGCCTGACGTTATGTTTGATGGTCAGCCGCGTGGTTGATTGGCGCAGCCATGCAGGCGCTGCACCAACTCAGCTTCGGCGAGCGACAATCCGCACCCCGCCATGAGGTCCTCGCGCGACGCGCCTCCCTTGGCGAGTCGGATGGCCATCTGGTAGCCGGGGGGGGTGCTGGCGCTGGCGACCGCCTGGGGGCGCTCGAGCCGCTCGCCGAGCCGTGAAATCGTGACCTTGGTCGCATCTACATGCGCCTCGAGTGTGGCCAGTCGCTCGAGTACGGTGTTGGTGTGTGCCAGCACCTGTTCGGTTTGCGCGCGGGTGGCGCGCCGCCAGGCGGTGAAGGAGACCGCGGCGATGATGAAAGAAAACAGCAAAAACACGGCGCGGCCGGCCGCGAAGGTGAATTCGAGGGTGGTCAGGTCGTTTCCTGGCAGGGTCATGAGCATTGCTCCCGTGAACGCGTTCACACTTGCCGGGATGCTCGCGGGAAGTCAGCTGTCAGCTTTCCGGCGCATCGGCAGTTGTGTTGTTCTAGGGTGCACGAACCATGCCATTGCCGGTGACGCGCGCGCCGGGTGTGGCCGGCGTCACACTTGCCGGCGCCGCGACGGCGTTCGGCAGCTCCGCTGCCTCGCCTGGGACGGCCGGTGCGCCGGACATCGTGGCGTTGGTCGGCGCCGCCCCGGCGTTTGCCGTGCCGCCCGTCGCAGCGCCCACGTTTGGCGTCGCCGCAGGCGCCAGCGGACTGGCGATATCCTGTTGATCCGCGGGGCGGCGCTGCAGCTCGGTGGAGAGAATCACCACCAGCACCCGCCGGTTGGCATTGCGCCCCTGCTCGGTATTGTTGCTCTGCAAGGGACGCTGCTCGCCGTAACCGATCACCGCCAGGCGCTCCGGGTTCACACCGCGTCCCTGTAGTACCCGAACCACGCTACCGGCGCGGGCGGCCGACAGCTCCCAGTTGGAATAGAAGGCGGCCGTCTTGATCGGCCGGTTGTCCGTATAACCTTCCACCCTGATGGAATTCGGGAAGGGCGCCAGGGCGCCGCCCAGACGCTGAATGACGTCCACCGAGTAAGGGGCGAGTTGGGCGCTGCCACTGGGAAACAGGATGTCCGTCTTGATCTCGACCTCGATCCAGAACTCCGAGCGCCGCACGACCACCATGTTCTGTTTGACCAGGTCATCCATGGCGCGCGCGACCTGATCGGCAACCTGCGATAGCGCTGCGGCGGCGGCGCCGGAGGCCTGTGCCTTCGCCGGCAGGTGAGTCGCAATGGGCGAGGCGCCCGTATTCGGGTTACCGCCTTCGACCGGCACCGGCGCCAGGGAAGAGCGCTGTCGGCCCTGCAGGGCGGATTGGACCACCGCGCTCTCGAGCTCCGAGCCCGAGCCTGTCTGTTTCTCGCCGACCTGGATGGGATCCATGGTGCGCGGCGAGCCGCGGAAGGCGGCGAACAGCGAGTCGGAGAGCACGCGATACTTGCCGGCATTGACCGAGGAAATTGCGTACATCACCACGAAAAAGGCGAGCAGTAGGGTCACCAGGTCCCCATAGGGGATGGCCCACGCCTCGTGGTTCGTATGCTCCTCGTGGCGCCGCAGGCGGCGTGTCATGACGGGTTTACGGCTCATGACAAGTACTGCTAGTGCAGGTAGCCCTGCAGCTTCGCCTCGATCGAGCGCGGATTCTCGCCTTGCGCGATACATAACATGCCGTCGATTACCATCTCGCGAAACTGGGTTTGGCGATGGATGATGGCTTTGAGTTTGGAGGCCACGGGTAGGAACAGGAGGTTGGCGAATCCGATGCCGTATACGGTGGCGGTGAACGCGGCCGCGATACCATGCCCGAGCTTGCTGGGATCGGCGAGGTTCTGCAGCACCGCCATCAGACCTAGTACCGCGCCGATGATGCCGAGCGTGGGCGAATAGATGCCCATGCCTTCATATACCTTTGCCGCGCTGGTATCGGCGTGCTCACGCATGTTGAGCTCCACGTACATGACGCTGCTGATGCTTTCCGGCTCGCTGCCGTCGACAACCAGTTGCAATGCCTTCTTGACGAACTCGTCGTCCTCGCGGGCGATACTGGGCTCGAGGCCGAGCAAGCCCTGCTTGCGCGCGGTGTTGCTCCACTCGACGATCTTGGAAATGAGTTTCTTGCCATCTCGGACCGGCGGACGCAGAACCCACGGAAAGATCCGCAGTGCGCGCTGCATGACTTGCAATGGAGTCTGGATGAAGATCGCCGCGATCGTTCCGACCACCACGATCATGAAAGCCGCGGCGGACACCAGTGCCATGATGCCGGCGCCTTTCAATACGGCGCCGACTAGGATGGCGTTGAGTGCGAGCACCACCCCTAGGATGCTCAGAATGTCCAAGCGGGCCCCTTACATCCCGAGACCCGACAGCAGTGCGTCCACGTCTGTCTGGCCGGAAGCGACTTCGCCCTTGGTAACTCCCGGCACCACCGGACCGTGGCCGCTGCTGCTGCTCTCGCCCATGGTGGTGTGTTCGACTACATCGCCCGAAAGTCGTGACAAGTCACTGAGCGCGGTCTCGAGCTCCTCCACCAGTTTCATGACGCTGCGGATGATCTGGCCGGTGAGGTCCTGATAGCCCTGCGCGAGCAGCACGTCCGACAGATTGCGGCGAATGGTTTCAGAATCGGCCCGTACGGCGGGCAGGAATGCCTCGACCGCACGCACTACCGGTACATAGGCATCGATCGAGCGCGCCACACCTTCGAAGCCCTGCACGCCTGTGGTCTGGGCGCGGTACGCGTTCACCATGTCGATGAGAGTGCCAGCAGCCTTGGCCGTGCGCTCCGCCAATGGGCCGGACTGTTCGACCAAGTCCAGTGTTTGATGGGCGGCCTCGTCCGTCATACTGATGACGTGGTTCAGGCGGGCACGCGCATCGGGGATCTCGTTCTCGGCCAGATCGGCCAGCTTCGATTCGACGCTGAAACGCTCCAGGGCCTTCTGCAGGTCCCCGGTGAGCTTGCGCAGCTCGCCGAACATTCCCGGCTCGCGCATATGCACGATGTGATCGACCGCCGCGAAGAACGCTTTTTCGTCCTCGGTGCGTAGCGCGTCGTTGAGAGCCTCCACACAGGCGCTGTATTCCAGCTTTAGAATGGCAAAATTGGACATGTTGTTCTCACTTGCCAGGGCCCAGTATCTTGTCGAGCTTTTCCTTCAGCGTCTCTGCCGTGAAGGGCTTGATGACGTAGCCGTTCACGCCGGCCTGGGCTGCCTCGATGATCTGCTCGCGCTTGGCTTCGGCGGTCAGCATCAGCACAGGCATCTTCGCCAGCTTGCCGTCGGCGCGTACCGCCTTGATCAGGTCGAGTCCGGGCATGCCGGGCATGTTCCAGTCGGTGATCAGGAAGTCGAAGCTGCCGGCCTGCAGCATGGGCAGCGCGGTCTTGCCGTCGTCGGCTTCCTCGACGTTGGGATAGCCGAGGTCGTGCAGCAGGTTCTTGATGATGCGCCGCATGGTCGAGAAGTCATCGACCACCAGGAATTTAAGATCTTTGCTCACAACCATTCTCCCGATAAGCCATGCGTTTCTTACGCATGCGCTTCCACGCGCCCATCGCGCCAATCCGCCAATCGCGCTTTCAGTCTCACCAGCGCCTGGCCATGTAACTGGCAGGCGCGCGACTCCGTTACTTTCAACACCACCCCAATCTCTTTCAGGTTCAGCCCGTCGGTGTAGTACAGCGACATGACCAACCTCTCGCGCTCCGGCAGGCTGTCGATCGCCTGCGCGAGCGCCGCCCTGAAACGTTCATCGGACGTCTCGCGGAACGGGTCCGCGGAACCTGCCGCGGTTGCCGCTGTCGTATCGTCCAATGTCGCAAGCCGACAGCTCGCGGCATCCTGAACGATGGAGTGATACTCCTCCAACGGCACGCCCATCCGTCCTGCGATCTCGACGTCACGCGCATCGCGTCCCGTCTCACGCTCGATCTCCTGCACCACCGCCGCCACTGCGCGTGCTTTGCGATGAACCGAGCGTGGTGCCCAATCTAACTTCCGCAAGGCGTCGATCATGGCGCCGCGGATGCGGATGCCCGCATACGTCTCGAAGCTGGCGCCGCGGTTTGCCGCGTAGTTGGACGCCGCCTCGAGCAATCCCAGCATTCCCGCCTGGATCAGGTCATCGACTTCCACCGAAGGCGGGAGCCGTCCCGCAAGGTGGTAAGCGATCCGCTTCACCAGTTCGGCGTGCTGCATGATCAGCTCGTCCGCCTCGCCCCCGGCCCGATGTGCGCCGTACGCGCTCGCCGCGTTCATGTCACGCTTTCCAGCCGGGGAGCGCTCCTGCGCACCAGTCGTTCCACGAAAAACTCGATATTCCCCCGTGGGCCGGCCGGCACTGGCCATGTATCGGCCCGAGCCGCCAATTTCTTGAACGCGCGCGAGGCCGGACTCGACGGGTATGCCTCACAAACCGGACGCTGCTCCCTGACGGAGCGGCGCAGATACTCGTCTTCCGGAATCTCGCCGGCGAATTCAAGCACTACATCGAGGAAGCGTGCTGTGACGCGCTCGAAGCGCTGGAAAAGCTCGGCGCCGGCCCCGGGAATGCGCATCTGGTTGGTTAACACACGGAAGCGGTTCACACCGTGATTGCGACTCAGCACCTTGACGAGCGCATAGGCGTCAGTTAGCGAGGCAGGTTCGTCGCATATGACAACCAGCACGTGTTGGCATGCTTGTGAGAACTGCAGCACACTATGGGCGATACCCGCGGCCGTATCGACGATCATTACGTCAACACGCGCAGCCAGAGTACTGAAGGCCTGTACGAGGCCAAGGTGTTCGGTGGCCCCCATATTCACCATATCCGCAGCGCCGGAGGCGGCGGGTACCACCAGGAAACCCTGGGGCGCGGTGATGAGAATTTCATCCAACGTCCGTTCACCCGAGAGCACGTGGGCAAGGGTGTAGCGCGGCGAGAGTCCGAGGAATACGTCGGCATTGGCAAGCCCCAGGTCACCGTCGAGCAACACTACACGCTTGCCGCTTTTGGCAAGCGCGGTGGCCAGGTTGACGGAAACGCTGGTTTTTCCGACACCGCCTTTACCGCCGGTGACGGCGATGACCTGGACGGGCTGCGCCAGTGCGTCCAGCTTGGCGTTGTTGATCAGGTTCAGATCAGATGATGGCATGAGCAGTCTTTCCGAATCGTCGGCGCAATAAATCTTCGTCGGCCGCGGCGCCGCTTGTTTTCGCGAGGCGCACGGCCGTCGATACCAGTTCGAGCGCGCGCGCCGGGCGCAGGTCCTCCGGCACGCGCTGTCCTTCGCTTACATAGGCAACCGGCAGCCGCGCTCTGATCAGCGCCGAGAGGGCGCCGCCGAGGCTGGCCGCTTCGTCCAACTTCGTGAGCACACAACATGCCGGGTTGGCCGGCGCGAAGCGTTTGACGGTTTCTTCGATGGCGCCTGCCTGCGTACTGCCGGCGAGCACCAGGGTGCTCTCCATTTGCGAGGCGCAGTTGGACAGCACTCCCAGGCGGCTTGCGATATGGTTGTCGCGCAGGCTCGAGCCCGGGGTGTCGATGAGAATGAGTCTATGTCGGTCCCCGAGGCGGGTCAGCAGCGTCGGCAGACTCTCGAAGTTCTCGGGTGTGTAGACGGGGACGCCCAGTAGTTGGCCGAGCGATTGGATCTGGTCTTGAGCACCGATGCGCACGGTATCGCAGCCTACAAGAGCCAGATCACGCGAACCGTGTCGCAGCACCCAACGTACGGCGAGTTTTGCCAGCGTCGTTGTCTTGCCGACCCCTGTTGCGCCGACGAACGCGACCCGGCCGCCGTTCTCCAACCAGCGGTCACCGGTGACCGGCAGGTATTGGGACAGGCCGGCGATTGCGAAGCGACGCGCGAATCCCAGCTCGACCTGATCCGGCAGCTGTTTGAGGATGTAGTCCGACAGGTCCTGTGTGATACCGATCTCGGTCAACTCGCGGAGGATCTCCACGTGTACCGGCGCACGGCGAGTGAGGTCATTCCAGGCGAGCTGCGCGAGCTGGGTTTCCAGCATCCGACGCAACGTCTTGAGCTCGGTGCCCATGGCTTCGCTTGCGGCGCCGTGTGGCGCTGGCGGCGGCAGCTCGGCGAGCGCTTCCGCGGCGAAATCCCTTGCCGGCGACTCGATGTTGATTGTCGGTTCGCGACGCGCGGCGGTTGGTTCGACAGCAGGCTGGCGTGTGTTGGCGGCAGCGCTTAGCGGTACGGCGGATGCAGGTGCGGACGCGGATGTCTGCACGGATGCGGATGCTGGTACCAACGCAGGTATCGCTGCCGGAATGTTCTCCGCATTCAGGATGTGCGCGAACGGACGAACGTCAGCGGCCTGCGGCGCTGGGAAGTAATGTGAGCTCGCCGCATGTGAGTAAGCACTTGGCGTTGCACCCTGGCCAGGGCCGGCGGTCGCAACGCCGGCGTAGGCGGGCGGGGTTGCGACTCCAGGGACGGTGCCGGGAGTAGGGTCGTATGCAGTGAGCGTCTGGGCAGTGGGTGTCGCCGGTGTACCCGCGAGAGCTGGGTAAGAGGGCGTGTGATGCTGTACGGGGGTGGCGGAGGCAGCCGCAGGTACTGATACCTGCGTGAACGCGGCAGCGCTCGCTGACGCTGGCACTCGCGACGGCGGTGTCAGTGCGCGCGGTGCCTGGGGGGGCGCCGAAGGCGGTGGCAGCAGCGGCGCGGCCGTCAAGCTTGCGGCGGGTCCGTTGACACCGTTATGGAGGCTGGCATCGAAGTCGATGGCGGCCGTGACTTCCACGCCTTCGGGGACTCGCCGCGACGACAGGATGACGGCATCCTCCCCGAGCTGTGCCCGGATCGTGCGTAACGCTTTACGCATGTCCGGTGCGATGTGCCTCACAATTTTCATCAGTGTTTACCTAACTATCGACCTACTGCCGAAACCAAGCGAACCTTGCGGTTGTCCGGAATCTCGTTCCACGCCAGGACGTGCAGGTTGGGCACGCTCGAGCGGGTGAACCTCGCCAATGTGTGACGCAGTGCCGGTGGCACCAGTAACACCGCAGGCTCACCGGCGGTTTCTTGACGCCGCGTGGCCTCCATAAGACGTTGTTGCAATCTTTCTGCCAACCCGGGCTCCAGACCGGGATTAGCGGCGTTGCCGGCTAGTGAACCCTGCAGCAGTTTTTCCAATTCGGGCTCGAGAGTGATGACTGGCAGCTCGGCATTCACCCCGGCGATGTCCTGCACGATCTGCCGGCCGAGCGCGATGCGCACGTGGCCCTGCAGTAGCGCGGCTTCCTGACTCTTCGGGGCGTGCTCGGCGATCGTCTCGATGATGGTGCGCATATTGCGAATCGGAACACGCTCGGCCAGCAGTCCCTGGAGTACGCGCACCAGGGTCGACAGCGGCAGGACCCGCGGCACCAGGTCTTCCACCAGCTTCGGGGTCGACTTGGCCAAGGTGTTGAGGAGGTTCTGGACCTCCTCATGGCCGAGAATCTCGTGCGCGTGTCCTTGAATGATGAAGCTCAGGTGTGTCGCGATGACCGTGCTCGGGTCGACGACCGTGTAGCCGAGGGTTTGCGCGTGGTCGCGTGCTGAGGGCTCGATCCATACCGCGTCCATGCCGAATGCCGGATCTTTCGTGGCAATGCCTTGAATGGGTCCGAACACCCGTCCGGGGTTGATAGCCAGCTCGCGATCCGGATAGATGATGCTCTCGCCTACCGGCACGCCACCCAAGTTGATGCGATAAACGTTCGGGGCGAGATCGAGGTTGTCGCGGATGTGAACGGCCGGGACCAGGAAGCCAAGATCCTGGGAAAGCTTGCGACGTACACCCCGCACGCGAGCCAACAGGTCGCCGCTTTGACGTTTGTCGACCAGCGGCACCAGGCGATAACCCACTTCGAGGCCGATCAGGTCGACCGGCTTGACGTCGTCCCACGAGAGCTCGCGCGTCTCGTTGTTCTGGGGCGCGGTTTTCGCAGGAGCCGCGACTTCCGCTGGGGGCATTGCACGGCGCTTGGCGACGGCGTAGGCCAATGAGCCGCACACCGCGGCCATGATCAGGAAAGCCAGATTCGGCATGCCGGGTATGATGCCCATCACGCCGAGCAGGCCGGCTGCGACACCGAGAGCCTTCGGGTGCCCGAAGAGTTGCTTCGTGAGCTCGCCACCCATGTCCTGAGCGCGGGACATGCGGGTCACGATGAGGGCGACCGCGGTCGACAGCAACAGCGCCGGGATCTGGGTCACCAGGCCGTCGCCGATCGTGAGCAGGGTGTAGGTCTTGCCGGCTTCAGCGATCGGCAGTCCGTGGCCGATGGTGCCGATGGCGAGACCGCCGATGATGTTGATCAACAGAATGAGAATGCCCGCGACCGCATCGCCGCGCACGAATTTGCTGGCGCCGTCCATGGAGCCGTAGAAGTCCGCTTCCGCGCGGACGTCCAAACGGCGCGCGCGCGCCTCGTCCTGCGTAATGAGGCCTGCGTTGAGGTCGGCATCGATGGCCATCTGCTTGCCGGGCATCGCGTCCAAGGTGAATCGGGCGCTGACCTCCGAAATACGTCCCGAGCCCTTTGTGACCACCACGAAGTTGATCACCGTCAGAATGATGAACACCACGACGCCGACGGCGAAATTGCCGCCAATGACGAACTCGCCGAACGATTCAATCACGCGGCCCGCCGCTCCGGGGCCGTTATGTCCATGCAATAGCACGACGCGTGTGGAGGCGACGTTCAGCGCCAGTCGCAGCAATGTCGCAACCAGCAGCACGGTCGGAAACACACCGAACTCGACCGGCCGTGACACGTAGAACACCGACATCATGATGATGATGGACAGGGCGATGTTGAACGTGAACAGAATGTCCAGCGCCATCGGCGGCAATGGCAACACGATCATCGCAAGGACCGCCAGCACGCCGATGGGCACACCGACACCGACGCGGACCAGGTCACGCATCGTCGGCATCGCGTTCAAAGTAGGGGTTGGGGTCGTTGCCATGAATCAGCTAGCCTTCAGTGCTTGGTCGCATGACTGTCGAGTCCCGGATCGATGGCCGGCCGCTGCGGCATGACCGCGCCATAACGCCGCGCGCTCTTTACCTGATAGATGTAGGTGAGCACCTGCGCGACGGCCACATATAAGTTGCTCGGGATCTCATCCCCGATTTCGACATTGCGATGCAGAGCGCGTGCGAGCGGTGGGGCTTCGAAGATCGGGACGTTGCTTTCGGTGGCAATCTCGCGGATGCGAGCCGCGATGACATCGGCGCCTTTGGCGACAACGATCGGAGCGCGCATGCGTTTTTCGTCGTAACGGATGGCAACCGCGAAGTGGGTCGGGTTGGTGACGATGACGTCCGCCTTCGGTACCTCTTGCATCATGCGACGGCGCGCCATCTCCTGCTGCGTGCGGCGGATGCGGCCCTTCATTTCGGGCGAGCCGTCGCTCTCCTTCGCCTCTTCCTTGATTTCCTCGCGGCTCATCTTCAGCTTATGGTTGTGCTGCCAGAGCTGATAGGGCACATCTATCGCGGCAATGAGTCCCATTGTCCCGGCCAGCATCAGGAAGGCGTGGCCGACGAGACGCGCGGCATGTGTAAGCCCCGCGGCGACCGGCTCCGCGCCCAATCCCATCAGCTCGCCCGAGTTCTTCCAGAGCAGGCAGGCGGCTACCAGTGCAATGAACAGGAATTTCGCCAGCGCTTTGGCCAGCTCGACCACGCTTTTGGCCGAGAACATGCGCTGCAGGCCGTTGACCGGGTTAAGCTTGGTGAAGTCGGGCGCGATGGCGCTGAAGCTCACGTTCCAACCGCCGATGGCCATTGGAGCTGCGAGCGCTGCGACCAGTGTGAGGCCGAGAATCGGAGCGCACGCCAACATTGTGTGCACCATGTCGGTCGCGAAAGTGGCGAGCGCGCGTTTCTCGTCCGTTGCGTCCTCGCGGCTGAGACTGAGCCCGGTGCGCATGAGCTCATTTAGCTGCAGGCCCAGGCGGCCACCCATGAAATACAACCCGCCGCCGGCCAGTAGCATGACGGAGGCGGCGTTGAGGTCAGTGGAGCGCGGAACCTGGCCTTGTTCGCGTGCCTGCTCCAGCCGTTTACTTGTAGGTTGTTCGGTGCGTTCCTGGCCATTCTCGTTTTCTTCTGCCACGTCAGCCCCCCGCGCCCGTCAGACCACGCAGCAGCATGAAAGCCTCCTGCAGTAGCTTGATGAAGCCGGACTGCACGGTGGGCAGGCCGAAGAGCACGATCCCCAGCCCGAAAACAAGTGACACAGGAAGGCCAACAGCGAACAGATTCAGTGCAGGTGCTGCGCGGCTCATGACGCCGAACGCGAGGTTCACAATCAGGAGCGCAGTAACACCCGGCAGCGCGATACTCAGGGCGCCGGAAAAGAGCGTCGACCCCCATTGCACGATGGCCCACAGTCCATCGGGTCCGAGGCCGGTGGTGCCCACCGGCAGGGTGCGGAAGCCCTCGACCAGGATTTCAATCAGGCGCAGGTGACCATTCAATGCCAGGAAGGTCAGCGTCACCAGCAGCGTGTAGAACTGGCCCGACCACCGGTGTTTGCGCGCCGTGCAGGGGATCCATGTTGTAGGCGAATGACAGCCCCATGCTGTTGGCGAGGACCTGGCCTCCGAGAGTCACGGCGTCGAACACCAGCTGCATGCAGAAACCCAGCGCTACGCCGATGATGACCTGCTGTGCGGTGATGACCATGCCGGCAGCCGAGAACGGCTCGAGTCCGGTAGGCGCTGGCACCAGCGGTGCGATGATGAGCGCGACCGCGCCGGCGATCACAATACGCACCCGTGCGGGCACTTGTGAGGCGCCGAAAACCGGCGCGACCATGAAGCACGAGCCCACGCGCACGAACGGCCAGAACACCTGGCCGAGCCAGGTTTCGAGCTGTCCTGTGGTGAGAGTGAGCATGGGACGGTGTCAGTTGAGAAGTGTCGGGATACTCTCGAACAGCTCGCGGGTGTAGCTGATCCAGACTTTCAGGATCCACGGACCGGTGAAGATGAGGGTCGCGGAAATGGCGACCAGCTTTGGGATGAACGCGAGCGTCTGCTCGTTGATGGAGGTGGCGGCCTGGAAGGCGCCGATGAGCAGGCCGGTAACCAGGCCTACTAGCAACATCGGCGCGGCGATCAACAGGGTGATCTCCAGCGCACGAGTGCCGATCGTCATGATGGCTTCGGGATTCATAGGGGAAGTTAGGTGTAAAAGCTCGAGGCCAGCGTGCCCATGACGAGCGACCAGCCGTCGACGAGCACGAATAGCATCAGCTTGAAGGGTAGGGAGATGAGTACCGGCGAGAGCATCATCATGCCCATCGACATGAGCACGCTTGCCACCACCATATCGATGATCACGAACGGGATGAAGATGAGAAAGCCTATGAGGAAGGCCGTCTTCAACTCGCTCGTGACGAAGGAGGGGACGAGTATCATCAGCGGCACGTCTTGCGGCGTGGCGTAGCCCTTGCCTCCCGAGATGCGAACGAAGGTGGCGATGTCGCTCTCACGGGTTTGGTCGAGCATGAACTTCTTCAACGGGACCATCGCTCGGTCGAGCGCCACGGTGGCGTCGATCGTCCCGGCGGCGTAAGGCTTGTACGCATCCTGGTTGATGCGGTCGACCACCGGGGACATGACGAACAGGGTCAGGAACAATGCAAGTCCGATCAACACCTGGTTAGGTGGCGTGCTGCCCGCGCCGATCGCCTGGCGGAGGATGCCGAGCACGATGATGATGCGCGTGAAGGCCGTCATCATCAGCAAGATGGCCGGCAGCAGGCTGATTGCTGTCATCAACAGCAGCACCTGCAGGGTGAGCGAATAGCTCTGACCGCCGCCAGCCGCGGTTTGTACCGTCAGGGCTGGCAGGGCCGGCAGCGCGGTATCCGCGCCCGCCACCATCGGAATGAGGGCAGCGGGCAGCAGTACAGCGCCCGCGAGCAAGATTCGTCGCATCGCTCGCGTCACTTCCCGAGGCTCCGCAGCAGAGCGTTGCGGAACGAGTTCGGAGCATCGGTACCGGCGGACCCGGTGGGTGGCTTATTGAGCTCGAGCGGCTCGGCCAGCACGTGCAGAGTGTTGACCCTGCCAGGAGCGACGCCCAGCAGTATCTGGGTCGTTCCGACTTTCAACAGCACCGCGCGTTCTTTCTGGCCGAGCGGCACATTGGCGAGCACGTCGATTGCCCCGCCCAGCCGGTTGCCGACCAGGCGCATGCGCCGTACCAGCCAGGCGATGACGAAGATCGCCGCGAGCACAATGATGAGAGCGAAAGCGACCTCGCTCAGTCCGCCGACGCCGACAGGATGAGGTGCGCCTGTTGTTTGGGGAGCGGCAAACATGGCCTGGGTGGAGACGGTGCTCACTTGAGCTTGCGGATGCGCTCGGCGGGGCTGATTACGTCGGTGAGCCGGATTCCGAACTTCTCATTGACCACGACGACCTCGCCGTGCGCCACGAGCGTGCCATTGACGAAGACATCCAACGGCTCGCCGGCCGCGCGGTCGAGCTCCACCACGGAGCCTTGATTGAGCTGCAGCAGGTTGCGGATGGGGATGCGGGTGCGCCCGACCTCCATGGAGAGTGTGACCGGAACGTCGAGGATGACGTCGAGGTTCACATCCTGAGCACCCTTCTGAGTCTCATCCTGAAGGTTGTCGAATTCGGCGGCGCGCGCCTCTGCGTTCGCATTCATGGTTTGATCTTCAGTTTCTCTTCACGGGCAGATTGTCGACGTTGGTCGGGGTGTAGCGGCGCACCCGTTCTTCGAACTTGATCGCTTGCTGGCCGCGCGACAGGCCGAAGCTGCCGCGGAACATCGGGACTTCCTCGGCCAGGACCAGGACCTTGCCGGTGAAGTCGCAGGGGAGAGTGTCGCCGGGCTTGAGATTCAACAGCTCGCCCAGGGTGATGGAGGTGCGGCCGAGGAGCGTTGACAGCTCGACTTCCGCATCCTCGATCTCATCGCGCAAGGTGACCATCCAGCGCTCGTCCTTGTCGACCCGGTCGCTGGCCATGCCGGAGTCCAGCACTTCCCGCAGCGGCTCGATCATGGCGTAAGGCATGGTGATGTGCAGCTCGCCGCCGACGCCGTCCAGGTCGATGTTGAAGCTGGTGATGACCACGATTTCCGACGGCGAGACGATGTTGGCGAAGTGCGGGTTGATTTCCGACTGGAGATATTCGACTTCGATGTTGGCGACGTGCGACCAGGCTTCGTGCAGGTCGGCGAACACGTTGCGCAGCATCATGTGGATGATGCGCTGCTCGGTGGCCGTGAAGTCGCGCCCTTCGATCTTTGCGTGGCGGCCGGTGCCGCCGAAGAAGCTGTCGACGATCGCGAACACCAACTTCGGATCGAGCATGATCAGCGCGGTGCCGCGCAACGGATTGATCTTTACCAAGTTCAGGTTGGTCGGTACGTGCAGGGTGTGGACGTACTCGCTGAACTTCTTGATGGCCACCGGCGCCACGGAGATCTCCGGCGAGCGGCGCAGCAGGTTGTAGAGACTGACGCGAAACAGGCGGGCGAAACGCTCGTTGATCATCTCGAGCGTCGGCATGCGGCCGCGCACGATCCGCATCTGGTTGTTGAAATCGTACGAGCGCACTTCGCCCGCTGTCGGCGCCGCCTCGGTGCTTACGGCGCCGGTATCGACGCCGTGGATGAGGGCGTCGATCTCGGCCTGGTCCAGGATTTTCTCTGAGCTCACCGGATCGTCCTGCGGTTATTGCATCACGAAGCTGGTGAAGTACACCGCTTCGACCTTTTCAGGCTTGCCACCGGCGTTCGTCACGATTTTGCGCACGGCGGTGAGGGTCTGGGCGCGTAGCGCCTCCTTGCCCTCGCGGGTGGAGACGACCGCGTACTTCTGATTGCCGAACAGCAGCAGGAAGTCGTTGCGTATCACCGGGTCGTTGGCTTTCAACAGCTCGACGGTTGCCGGGTCACGCGTCATCAATTGCGCGGTGACCTGGAGGAAGCGTACTTGCTGCTCCGCCTCGAAATTCACCACGAACGGTGGATCGAGCGCGACATAGAGAGCGGGAGCCGCGGGCTCCTTCTTGGCCTCGGTGTGCTTCTTGTTGCCGTGAGGCGCGAACGCGAACCATGCGCCGACGCCGCCGCCCGCCAGCAGCAATACTGCCAACACGATCACAATCAACAGGGACTTTCCCTTGCCTTTCGGGGCGGCTTGTTCCGCCGCTGCTTCCAGAACCGGTACGTCGGCCATTGCCTTAAGTCACTCCTGCACGCTATGAGTCCACAACCCACACGTACCGGTGCAACGCGCATGCCACAGGCGTTATGGCGCGTCTAAGTCACTGTCAGGTAAGGCTTTTGCGATGTTTTGAGAGTGTGAAACGCGTCGCATGGAAGGGGCGGCGACGGTTTCTTGGCGCTCGTGGTACGAGCGCCAGGTGTTGATGGTCAGGCGTACAGATCCACGAGGCCGGGGCGGCTGCTCGCGAGGGAGGTGACAGTGGAGGAAGTTGAATCGTCGCCAACACCGCCGGTGGCACCGATGGCTGAGATGGTCTGCTTCGGCGCCTGCTGGCCGCGGGGCGCCTGGTGCGAGACGCTGGCATCGGAAAGTGTGAGGCCTTGCGTTGCAAACATCTCGCGCAGGCGCGGCAGTGCCTGCTCGAGCGCTGCGCGCGTATCGGGATGAACGGCGTTGAAGGTAACGCTGGCCGATCCATCCTGTACGGAAATGCGAACTTCGACGGGCCCGAGGTGCTCCGGTGTGACCTGCAGCGAGGCCGATTGCACTCCCTGATTGGCCATCCAGGTGATCTTGTCCCCGACCTCGTTGTTGAACCCGCTTGTGCCGATAGGCGCGCTCACCTTGCTATTGCCGGCGTCGCTTGCGCCGCCCACCTGTTGAAAGTGTGAATTGATGCTCATATGCGCCTGGAACGCGCTGACAGCCGTGCTGTTGCCATCGGCGCCAGGGGCGCTGCCGGCGGGGGCGTCGGCTTTCAGGCCGCCTGTGGCGTCCGTAGGGTCCGTAGTGGCTTTCGCGCCGTCCGCGAGGTTCTTGCTCAGAGCCAGGATAGCTTGCGATGAGGAGCCGCCAGTCAGGCTGACCCCATCCACCGAATCGCTGTCATCGCCTGCGCTGCCAGCGGAGGGCGTCGCGGCGGCCTGCGCCGGTGTCGGCTGTTGGATGCCGGCCATGGCCGCGACCAACGATTGTGTAATCAAGTCGAGCGAGCTGGCGGGTGCGTTGCCCGACTCATTTTTGGAGTCCGCTTTCGAATCGTCAGACCCTGTGCCCGTTGCCTCTTGCGGAGCCACCGTAGCGACCGCGTTGGTTTGCGCATCGGCCTGCGATTGCGCCAGCGCTTGTATGAAACTAGGGCCGGTCGACCCCTGCTGCGTGCCGTTGCCGGCGTTTGTCGCGTTTGCCGAAGCGCCGGCAGACTGCGCCTGCGAGGCGCTTTGCGTCGGCCGCGAGCTCGAAGTGGAACTCGATTTGCCGGTGGAGCCTGCGCTCGACCCTTGACCTGATGATTGTGCTTTACCGCCCGGGTCTTTATTGGCCGAGGCCGATCCCGCAGCAGCTTTGCTCGAGTTCGAGGAGTTAGGGGAGCCGGAAGATCCGCGAGCGCCCGAGGCATCCGGGGACTTTGACGAGCTGGAAGATGGCGACGAGCCCGTCGCTGAACCTGAGGCTGCAGCACCGTTGGCGTTGCCCGCGCCGTCGGAGCTCGTCGAGTGGCTACTTGCGCCGAAACCGGCGCCACCCGAGACGCCTGAGGTGGAGGCTGGCTTCGGCGGGGTTGGATTGATCGGACTGGACAGAATGGATTCAAGCGCCACTGGTGAGTCTTCCTCGCGCCCAGATACGCTGGGAGCGTTCATCGGATTCAATTTGCTCGCGGCGCTCGAGCGCGTAGCGCTCTTCGCTCTGCCAGCGTTTGACGGTCGTCCCGATCGCTTCGGCACGCTGCGCGGCGTCCTGCCAGTTCTGGCGCTCGGCATCGCGCTGCGCACGAGTGCCAATCACGGTCTGTCCTTGCTGATGCAGGGCTTCGTCGAGACGCGTTAGAAAGGCTTGGTAGTCGCGTGCCGCGGCGGCGCCTATGCCGGTTTGGGCGCGGAGTGCGAAGTCGCGCACATAGCCGTCCCGATACGCTTCCAGGTCCGAGAGCTTCTTCTCACTTTCGGTGACGCGTCGCTCCGAAAGGGCGAGGGCTTCGGCCTTGCGACGCTCGAAGTCGTCGACGACCTTTTTGACCATGTCCAGTCGTTCGGTGCGCTTCATAGACCCACCCATTATTTAGCCGCCTTGACGCCATCAGCCTTCGCGCTAGCACTGTCGGCCACCACCGTCTTGAGCGCTGTGAGGGCGGCCTCGAAATCGACACGCTCACGCATGTCCTGCTGCAGGAATTGCTGCATTCGAGGCCAGAGTGTGATGGCGTTATCGACACGCGGATCGCTGCCGCGCTGATAGGCTCCAATGGCGATGAGGTCGCGGTGATGCTGGTACGTGGAGAGCGTCTGGCGGAATTGCCGCGCCGCCTGGATCTGGTCCGGTTTGGCGATTTCCTGCATGACGCGACTGATCGAGGCTTCGACGTCGATTGCGGGATATTGGCCGCTTTCGGCGATGCGACGTGACAGGACAATATGACCGTCGAGAATGGCGCGCGCCGAATCGGCGATGGGGTCCTGATTGTCGTCACCTTCGGTGAGGACGGTATAGAACGCTGTAATCGAGCCGCCGCCCTCGGCACCGTTACCGGCGCGCTCGACGAGGGCTGGCAACTTTGCAAAAACGGAAGGGGGATAACCTTTCGTGGCCGGCGCCTCGCCGATGGCGAGACCGATCTCGCGCTGGGCTTGCGCGAAGCGGGTTAGCGAGTCCATGAGCAGCAGGACGCTCGCGCCTTGGTCGCGGAAGTATTCTGCGATAGCCGTACAGAGCCACGCACCGTGCAAACGCATCAGCGGTGGGTGGTCGGCTGGTGTCGCTACCACCACCGCGCGGGTACGGTCCTCGGGCCCGAGAATGCGCTCGACAAATTCTTTGACTTCACGGCCGCGCTCACCGATGAGCCCGACCACGATGACGTCCGCGCTCGTGTAGCGCGCCATCATGCCCAGGAGGACGCTCTTGCCGACGCCGCTGCCCGCGAAGAGACCGATGCGTTGTCCGCGGCCTATGGTGAGTAGGGAGTTGATAGTGCGAACGCCGACGTCGAGAGGCTCCGAAATCGGCTGGCGCGCCAGAGGATTGATCGGTTTGCCCGACAGGCGTACCCGGGCTTCGCATTCGAGCGGCCCCAGGCCGTCGAGCGGCTGCGCGGCGCCGTCGATGATTCTGCCCAGTAGCTGAGGGCCCACTGGCACGGTGCCAGCGCCGGGGCGCGGGATGACGCGTGCGTTAGGTCCGAGGCCGTGCGCGTCTCCGGTGGGCATGAGGTAGAGCCGGTCACCGGAGAAACCCACCACTTCGGACTCTACACGCGCGCCGTTTCCGGCGATGACGTCACAGGTGTCGCCGATCGACGCCTGACAACCAACAGCTTCCAGCGTCAGCCCGACCATGCGGGTGAGTGAGCCTTCGACCGCGGGGGCGGGAGTTTTCTCGATGCGCCGCAGGCGTCGCTCGAGGCGGCTGCTCCAAGCAGCAGCGCGCGACATGTTGAGGTCCGGAGCGCTCACGATTGGGTATCCGAGGCGTGCGATTGATCGTCGGTGCCTGACTGGGTCTCGGCGGGCGCGGTGCGGTCTTGCGAGCGCTCATCCCCCAAAGCATTGGCGATCACGGTGTTGATCCGACTATCCAGCCGGACATCCACGTGCGAGTGCTCGGTCCGAATCACACAACCGCCACGCGACATTGCGGGGTCCTCGACAACCGTCCACGCACGCTCGTTCGAGGGCGCGGCGAGGCGCTCGCGCACTATAGCTGCGTCATCGGGATGCAGATGCACGCGGATATCGCGAGCGGCGGCGGGCAACTGCGCCAAAGACTCGCGAATGATGGCAATCACCTGTGTCGGGTCGACGCGCAATTCGCGCCGCGCAAGCTGCTTACCGACGGTGAGCGCCAGCTGCAACAGCATCTTCTCGACTTCGCCATCGAGGTCCTGCAGTGGACGGGCGATGAATTGCAGCAACGTATCGAGTCGCTTCAACCGGGTATCGAGCTCGGCGATGCGGCTCTGCGTTTCGGCTTGCGCTTTGGCCATACCTGCCTCGTAGCCGCGGGCTTCGCTCTGCTCCCGGGCTACGCGAGCGATCGCCTCGGCGGCGGCTTTGGCTTTGCGCTCATCGAGCGGCCGGCCGATGACATTGCCATCGACTTGCGGCAGGGCCCAGCGCTCGATGGCGGCGCCCGCCAGGAAATTGCGCTGCGCATCAGACATAGGCTTCTCCCTTGCCAGCGAGCGCGATGGTCCCGGATTCCGCGAGCTTGCGTGCGATGTTCAGAATCTCGCGCTGCGCGCCTTCGACTTCGGAAAGCTTCACCGGTCCTTTGGCCTCGAGGTCATCCTTGAGCATTTCGGATGCGCGCTGCGACATGTTTTTGAAGACTTTCTCTTTCATTTCTTCGTCGGCGCCCTTCAATGCCAACAACAGCCGGTCGCTCGGTACCTGCCGCAGCAGTTCCTGCATGCTGCGGTCGTCGAGCTCCAGCAGGTTGTCGAATACGAAAATGAGATCCTGGATGCGCCCCCCCAAGGCCTCGTCGGATTTGATGATCTGCTCCATGATCATGCCTTCCTGGCTGGGCTCCAGGAGATTGATGATGTTGGCCGCCGCCTTGGCGCCCCCCATCGAGGATGTCTTGACGCTGGTCTTGCCGGCGAACTGCTTTTCCATGATGTCATCGAGCTCGTTCAGCGCGCTCGGTTGCACCCCGTCCAAGGTAGCGATGCGCACGACGATGTCGGAGCGCATGTTGGCCGGCAGGGCCTCAGAATTTCCGCGGACTGGTCCGGATCAAGATAGGCGAGCACGATAGCGATGATCTGCGGATGCTCGAGCCGGATGAGCTCGGCCACTGCGCGGGAGTCCATCCACTTCAACGCTTCCAGACCCTTGGTGGAGCGGCCGATGTTGATGCGGTCGATGATGCTCGCCGCCTTGTCCTGGCCGAGGGCGTCGACCAGAACTTTGCGCAGGAACTCATCCGTACCGACGCCAACGGAGGTCTCGCTTTCCACCGAGGAGGTGAATTGCGTGATGACGCCGTACACCTCTTCGCGGGACACGTTCGCCAGCTTCGACATTGCCGAGCCAATGCGCTGCACCTCTTTCGCGCCCATGTGCTTGAGCACCTGGGCAGCTTCCTGCTCGCCTAAGGTCAGCAACAGAATCGCGGCACGCTCCGTGCCGGTACGGCCTGAATCCTTTTCCTTCATCGCTCGTTACTCATCCTGGGCGACCCAGCCACGGACAACCTGGGCAACCCGTTTCGCATCCTGGTTGACGAGCGTGCGCGCGGCAGCGACCTGCTGCTCGTGAGTGAGAGCAACTTCTTTCGTCTGTGCTCCTGGGAGGGCGGCAGGCGAGTTGCCGTTGGCAAGCTGTGCCGCCGCGCCGCCTTCGTCAGCCTCCGTGCCGGTACGAGGCATCAAGTGCACTGGCGAGCGGGTCGGGCCGATCAGAGTGCGCACCATCGGCCGCAGCACGGAGAGCACCAGAACCAGCAGTACGGTCACGCCACCCAGAAGCTTCGCCATGTTGAGGAACAGGGGAGATTCCCAGAACGGCGGGCTTTCCAGCTCGCCATCGTTGGATGGAGCATCGGAGGTGAACGAGGCATTCACCACATTCACGTTGTCGCCACGCGACTCATCGAATCCGACCGCGTCTTTCACCAACTGCGTCACGTGGTCGAGCTGCGCTTGGGTGAGGGCCACGTCTTTGATCTTGCCCTCCTTGTCCGTCGCGCGCATGTTGTCCACCAGCACAGCGACCGTGAGTCGCTTGAGCTTGCCTGCCGGCTGATGCGTGTAGGCGAGCGTGCGGTCCATTTCGTAGTTACGAGTTGTGGACTTTGAGGACGAGCTGTCGTTGCCGCCAACGCCCGTGGCGCCGACCGGCTCTGTCAGTGCCGGCGTTGCAGCGGCGGGCTTATTCGCCGCGTTGGCAGCATTGGGATCCGTTTTATTGGCGGTGTTGGGCGGCGGAGGTTGCGCTACGCCTGCCGGTGGCGGCTGATTCGTGAGCGCACCGGGCACGCCGCCCGAGCTCGAGCCGTCACGGCTGTTCTGTTCGGAGACCTGTTCGCTGCGGACGATCTGACTGTCAGGCCGGTATTGTTCGCGCGCTTCTTCACTGACCGACATGTCCATTTGCGCGACGACCTGCGCGCGCACTCGCCCGGCGCCGACCATCGGCGTGAGCAGCGCTTCGATCCGCTGGGTGTAGTCTTCCTCCAGGCGGTGGACCATGTCGAATTGCTGCTCGCGCAGCGCGAACTCGTCGTGGCCTTCGGGCGAGGAGAGCAGACGCCCTTGCTGGTCGACCACGGTGACCTGGCTGGCTTCCATTTCCGGGACGCTGGAGGCCACAAGATTGACGATCGCCTGCACCTGGCCTTGCTCGAGGCGCCGGCCCGGCTTCACCTGTACGAATACCGAGGCGCTGCCGGGGTGATGGTCGCGCACGAAGGCGGTCTGGTGCGGAATGGCGAGGTGCACCCGCGCACCCTCGACGGGCCGCAGATTCGCGATGGTGCGTGCCAGCTCGCTTTCGAGCGCGTGTTGGTAGCGCGCGTTCTCCATGAACTGGCTCACCCCGAAACCAGGGTCCTTGTCCATCATGGCAAAGCTGCTGCCGCTGCCTTCCGGTAAGCCTTGGCCTGCCAGCTTCATGCGGGCTTCGCTGACGCGCTCGGACGCCACCTCGATGTTGTTCGAGCCCGGTTGAATGCGGTACGGGATCTGCGCGGTATCCAACGCTTGGGCGACCGCCGACTGGTCCTCGGCTGCGATGTTGGCATAGAGCAGGCTGTAGCTCGGGCCGCGCGTCCACAGGACGACCGTCACACCCGCGGCCACGGCGGCTGCGATGCCGACCAGCAGCAGGATGGGTTTCAGGCTCGCCGTGAGCGCTGAGGGAGAGGTTAGAGTCGCTTCCGCCATGGGCTAGATCACAACTGCATGTTCATGATGTCCTGGTACGCGCTGATGAGCCGGTTACGAACCTCCGACACCGCGCGTACCGAGACACTTGCTTTGGAGACTTCCAACATGACCTGCGGCAGCTCCACGCCGGGGGTGCCGCGCGCGAACGCGTCGCTCAATTGGTTGGCGTGTTGCTCAGTCTGGCTCACCTGATCCAGGCCCTGGCGCAAAATGTTGGCGAAGGCGCTCGGGCCGCTCGTCTGCTGTGTCTGGCCGGGCTGGGCAGCGCCAACTTTGGTCTGCGATTGCAGCGAGCGGATCTGCTCGAGGACGCGATTGATTTCCATGGAGCTCATGCGCGATTCTCCTAGCTACTTTGGCTTCAGGCCGCGGGCACTTCGATACCGGCCTCGCGCAGCCGCGCGAGCTTGTATCGCAGGGTTCGGGGGCTGATGCCGAGGCGTTGTGCCGCCTCGCGGCGGTTGCCCTGGCCGCGGCTCAACGCATCCAGAATGAGATCGCGCTCGGTCTGGTTCAGTGAGCTGGCGAGCGAGCCGGAGCCCTCGGTCGCTGCGGCGCCGTTGGCGGCCGCCGTGGGTGATTTCGCGGCAGCAGCGCTCTCGCCCGTCAAGCTGATCGCGGCAATGGTGCCGCCAGCCATACCCGCAGCGTCGTTCGCGAGCTCGAACTGAACGTGCTCAGGACGGATGACCGGGCCGTTCACGAGAATGAGTGCGCGCTGCAGCAGGTTGTCCAACTCGCGCACATTGCCCGGCCAGGGGTACGTGAGGAGCAAGTGGGCGGCTTCGGCGCTGAGCGCCGGAATTTTGTCGCCGGCGCGGCAGCGTCCCGAGAGCAGCTGCATGGCGAGCGGTAGCACATCGTCGCGGCGCAGGCGCAGGGGCGCGAGTGCCAGGGGAAACACGTTCAGTCGATAGTAGAGGTCTTCGCGGAAACGTCCGGCCGCCACTTCCTCGCGCAGCCGCCGGTTGGTCGTCGCCAGCACGCGCACATCGAGCGCGATGGAGGCGCGACTGCCAATGCGTTCCACTTCGCGCTCTTGGAGTACCCGCAGCAATTTCGCCTGCAGCGCGAGCGGCATCTCGGTGATCTCATCGAGCAACAAGGTGCCCCCCTGAGCTTGCTCGAACTTGCCGGCGTGCGCTGCCTGCGCACCAGTGAAGCTGCCGCGCTCGTAGCCGAACAACATGGCTTCGAGCATGTTTTCCGGAATGGCCGCGCAGTTCACCGCGATGAACGGTTGTGAGGCGCGCGGCGAGCGGCGATGAATGAAACGCGCGAGCACTTCCTTGCCCGTGCCGGACTCACCGACGATCAACACCGTGCAGTCGCTTGCCGCGACGCGCCGGGCCAGCTCGATCAGGCGTGTGGAGCTTGGTGCATAAGCGACCGGCTCCGCCTGCAGGCGAGTCGCGCATGCAGCGGCGGATTGTTTGTCGGTACAGTCGTCGGTCATTGAGCCTCTCCCCACAGCGTGGGTACTTCGTACCAGGGGGAGGTGCAAAAGGCGTGCCGGGTTGGAATCGCACCGCAAAGCGTGCGAGGCGTCACAAGCGCGGCAACAGTCCGCCGCGCGAGCGTCAATCTTCCGTCACTGCCTCGACTGCCTCAACGTCAGCCGCGATACCCAGCTTGCGCAACTTCTCGACAAGCGTCGTGCGGCGCAGGCCTAACAGGCGGGCGGCTTGTGCAACAGTACCGTTGGCGCGCTCGAGCGCCTGCTCGACGAGGCGGCGTTCGACGGCGAGGAGGTGAGCGCGCAGGTCAAGACCGTCCTCGGGCAGAAGGGTGAGGGCTTCGAACGGGTTCAGGGTCGCCGCTTCGATCGCTGTCGGCGCGAGCCGGCTTGGCTCGAGCGGTTGCGGCTCGAACGCTTCCGATTCCAACACCGTGAGGGCGGCCTCGTCGCTTAAGGATACGTGCTCCTCGACAGCGATGGCTTGCGATGCATCATCCAGGGCGGCGACGCACAGCGAGCTGTCGAGCGCTTTGACTTCCAGTGTCCAATCTTCCGGCGGCCGGTATTTCGGCGGCAGATCGCGTAGTTCGACGACGCGGTTATTACAAACAATGGACAACCGCTCGACGAGGTTGCCGAGCTCGCGAACGTTGCCGCTCCAGGAGTACAGGGCAAGGGCCGCGAGCGCTCGTTGCGAGAATTGCAGGCGGCCACGGCCCTCCGCGACGTTGTGTGCCACGAAGTCGCGGATGAGCAGCGGGATGTCTTCCGCGCGCTGTCGCAACGGCGGCATCTCGATGGGGAATACGTTGATGCGGTGAAACAGGTCTTCGCGAAAAGTGCCGCGTTGGATCGAGTCTTCGAGGTTGCGATGGGTCGCCGCGATGATGCGCACGTTGCAACGGATCGGTGCATGGTTACCGACGCGCTCGAACACGCGCTCCTGCAACACACGCAGCAGCTTCACCTGCATGGACGGGCTCATGTCCCCGATCTCATCGAGGAAGAGTGTGCCGCCTTCGGCGATCTCGAAGCGGCCTTTACGCGCGGCGATGGCGCCGGTGAAAGAGCCCTTCTCGTGGCCGAACAGCTCCGATTCGAGCAGATCGGACGGAATCGCGCCGCAGTTCACCGCCACGAACGGACGACCGCGCCGCGGACTCAAGTCATGGATGGCGCGGGCGACGACTTCCTTGCCGGTGCCGGACTCCCCGAGCACCAGTGCGGTGGAGTCGAAGGCGGCAACCTGGCGGATCAGGGCGATGACGTCGCGAATAGCCGCGGAGGTGCCCGTGGGCAGCCGGGCTGCAGCAGTGATGGGGGTGACGACGCCCGTGTTGCTCGTTCTTGCTTCGCTGCCGTTGAGCTGGGACGCCAAAATTGATTCCACCGCCGCCATTGAGTCTCCACCCCTTGCCGCAAACCATTTCTTGCTTTGTTTACTTAACGAGACAACGTCCTGCCGGTCGCGTCCATGGGTGGGTATGTTGAGCATCGGGGGCGGCAAAAGCTGTGAAGCACATCGGTATGGGCCAAGGTCGCACGTGATGGCAATCACAGGCGTTGCGTGTGCGCCGCATAGTGGTGCGCACCCCGGCCGAGATTCTGGCCGCGCTCGGGTTAGATTTGTCCGCGGCGTGGTTGTCGGCTGCCGGCAATCTGGCGGCGATGGCGGCGGAAAGCGAGCTTTTCGATGAGATCGGCTACCGGCTCGCCAACGGGGGCGAACCGCACCTTGACCTGGCCATCCGGTGTGACGTTCGTCACACGGCCGGGCAATCGGAGCGGCTGCGCCAGAGCCTCGTGCAGATAGATCTCCGCGACGCCTTGCTGACCGGCCTCCGGTAGCGGGGCGGCGCCGCGCCACATGCCCCCGAGGGCGTTGAAGCGGACCGGCACGGCGGGCGGCCGCGGCCGGTTGGCGGCAAGAAGTTGCCCCATCATCTCCAGTAGGAGGTTGATCTTCAGGTCCAGGCGCAGGATGTCCGCGGCGTAAGGGGCGTTTTCGTCCGGCTTCTCCACCGGACCATGCTCATCCATGGCGTCCCAGGCCTGCAGCACCTGCAGGTTGCGCTCCGTGAATCCCGCGGCCACATCGCGATCGGCAGGGCTGGGCATTTGGCGCCAGACGACGGGAAGCACGTCCTGGAAGGCCAGCTCTTCGTATAGAACGACTGTATCGGCACCGTCGAACATTCGAGTCTCCGTGGCTCCGCCTCAGTTTACCGATGTTGCGCGGATCTCCGCGGGCATGAAAGTCCAGGCGGTGCGAAGTGCTTCCAGCAGATGCCACACCTCATGCAATGCCGCACTGTCCATCTTCCCGTCGGTCTCACTCGACCCGGCGGCATGCAGCCGCCGGCAGATATAATCGTATAGATCGTCGACGTTTGCCGCGAAGACGCCGCCGTGCCGCAGGTCCAGCCCCGCTCGCAGCTCGGCGATGAGCACGGCCGCGGACTGGAGTAGGCCATCGGCTGGGTCTTCCCGGTCACGAGCCGCCTCGATCCGCTCCAGCGCACCTTCCATCAACATCCGCGTGAGCACAGCCGACTTGCCGGAGGCAAGGGCGCTGATGCCGGCTGTGGTACGGGATTCGAGTGCTAATGTCATGGGTCGTCGGGGGCAGCAGTCCCTGGTGCTGAAGCTATCGGCCGTAGCGCAGGGCAACTTGAGCCGATGAGACTTTGGGCCGTTGGTGCGCGCTGCGGCGAACTGACAACGGCCCGTTTGACATTGGCAGTGCCAAAAGTCTCAGGCCCTACCAGTGGCTTGCGGGGCAGCGTGCAGGAACAGCCCCAACTTATCGAGTCCGATTTCGGTGCCGTGGCGGCGGCTGCCCGCATCGTCATAACCATCGAGAAAGATGGCCTGTTCGGTGAAAATCAGCTTCGTCCCGGCGGCCGCGGCCATGAATCCAACCGTGGCGAGGGAAATGGAGATGCGCCGATCATCCAGATACATCTCGTAGCTGAAAATGAGCCGCCGATTGCTGATGACATCCAGGATCCGCGCCCGATAGGCGTGCGACACGCCGTCGGTGTCGCGCACCCTGCTGGTTTCGTGGCCGCCGACGCGGAAATCCAACGAGTACTCCTCGCTGATCCAATCGTCGTGGCAGGCGAACCAGAGGCGCTTTTGCGCCGCCTCCGACCAGGCGCCGAAGACGACTGCCGGCGCGACTTTCAGGGTGCGCTCGATGGTGAAGGTATCGTGTGCCTCGCTGTACTGCGCCATGTGTGTGTTTTCCGCTCGCTATGACTTGCCTTCCAGGAGCTGTTCGAGCCTATACACCAATTCGAGCCCTACCGGTATTATCAGCGTGGATGTCGAACGCTCACGAAACTCGCACCGTCGTTGTCGAACGTGAGATGCCCCATCCGCCGGAAAAGCTCTGGCGCGCGCTCACGCAGTCACACCTCATCGCGGACTGGCTCATGGAGAATGACTTCGAGCCGGTGGTGGGCCATCGTTTCAAGCTTCGTGCCGAGTGGGGCGGCGTGCTGGATTGCGAGGTCCTGGCCGTCGAGCCGCACAGAATGCTCTCCTACGCCTGGAATCATGCGCACGAGAATCCGGCCTTCAATCTGATGAGCGTGGTGACCTTTACTCTCACTCCGACGAGTACGGGGACTCACCTGCGCATGGAGCAGTCGGGCTTCCGGCCGGACCAGAAACAGGCCTTCGGCGGTGCCCGGCACGGCTGGCGGCAGTTCCTCGAGAAGCTGGAGCAACTCGTGGCGCGCACGGGCTGAAGGCTCGGTCGGGCGTCGGGCATCTGAAGCCGGCCGGGAGGTCAGTCCGTCGTGGTTGCCGCCATGGATGTCAGATGGCTCGCGGTCTCTTCGAGGAAGAAGCGGCGGACCATCATCGCTTGTTGGAGTTTGCCCTTGCGTACGTACGCTTCGTAGAGCAGATCCTTGACCACTTCAAGAGTGATGCCGGCCTCATAACTGTCGAGCGTCGGCATGTTGGGACGCGGGTCGGTCTCGCTGCCGAACAGTATGGTGCGCAGTTTGTTGAACGGCTCGGTGGCGATGCCGGCGAGCTCGCGCACGTTGTTCAACTCATCGAACAGCCTGATTTTTCCGGCCTCACCGAGATCGGCGTACGCTGCCTGGGCCGTGCGGCGGCACATGGAGGCGAACGCGTTGTAGGCGCCGCTGGAGAAACATAACAGCGCTTCCTTGAAGAGGACTTCGACTTGCTCGGGAAGGTACGTGAAGGTGAACTTCTCGCGCGCGCGCTCGACTTCGACGAATTGCGGCGACAGGTCGATGCGCCCGCTATGGTAGCTGCGCACGGTGAAGCGCAGAAAGACCGGCGCATGGCAGTTGTCGCAGAGGTAAACGAGGCCCACCTGCTTCGGCTTGTGGACCGTGAGGTCCTCGAAGCGCGGCACGGCGACGGGCGAGATGTGCGCCACGACCTGACAATGGGGGCAGGTCACCGCCAGGGTTTCGGCCTGGTCGTGGATGATGCGGCTGGCGAGATCGATGTATACCGACATTATGTTTTGCCGGCAGATCTTGTTGTTGTGTCTGTCGACGACCGGCAGTCTAACGCATGATGCAATATGATAGCGGCCCCTTCATTGCATATTGTCGCGTACACGGTGCGCGTTATGTAACAGGGCGCGCCGTGTGGGCGAAGGCGAGAATGCGTTCGGCAAGATTCGAGTATTCGCCACTGAAATGATGGCCCTTGCCGATCTCGGCCAGGGTGACCGCTGCGTGCTCGGGCGGCTTGGGCAGGCCAGGACAGATGGAGTCGGACTCACCTTCGCCGTAGATGCACAGCACCGGCATACCGGCCATGGCCGCCACTTCAGGCCGTGTCGGCGGTCCACCCTCATCCGACCCGACCCAGTCGGCGATCTTGATCTCGAAGGATGCGTTCGAGTCGATGCCCAGCAGACTCACGGTTGCAATACGCGTGCGCAGTTCGGGCGGCAGCCGGTTCACCACGAACGGCAGGACATCCGCGCCGAAAGAGTAGCCAACGAGCAGCACACGTTGTTTGTTCCACGCGCCCAGATAGTGGCGCATGATTTTCGCCACATCGTCAGCCGTTTCGGCCGGGGTGCGCTCGGTCCAGAAGTATTTCAGTGAGTTCAGGCCCACGGTCGATACGCCGTTCGCCGCCAGGTGAGCCGCCAGCTCCTGATCGAGGCCCGCCCAACCGCCGTCGCCGGTGAGAAGGATGGCAAGCTCGTCCGAGTTGCCGTTTTCGGCCCGCACTTCGTTGACCGGCAAATCGCCGATCTCGGCCGAACGAGGCGGTGGTGTCTCGACATGCGCGGTGATCCGGTTGTACGCCTCGCGAAACTGCGGCATCCAGTTACGCTCGACGCCGAATCCATGGCCTACGAGCGGCAGTTTCACCACTTCCCCGCCGGGAGTCTGGCTGGCGAAGGTGTCGGCCGCGGCCGGCCCGCACACCTGGTCCTGCTGGCCCTGGAAAGCGATCCAGGGTTGTTTCAAGGTCTTGGCGGGCTCGAAAATCAGGTCATTCTTCTTGCCTGGGCTGTAGTGCAGTCCCGCGCCAGGACACAGCGCGGCACCGCCGAAATCCTGGTCCGGGCAGAATCCCATGCTCAACGCGCCGGCAAACGTACCCGGCGGTGATTGCACCAGGGCCGCGTAGACCACGGTGGCTCCGGATGAGTAACCGACCAGCGCTGGCACGTGATACACAAACATGCCGATCTCTTTCTGGATCTGGTGGCTCAGGTTCTCGAAATCGCCTGCAATCAGCTGACATGGCGCGTTCGGGCGCTGTGCGGCTTTGCTGAGGGCTGAGAGGTATTGCCGGATGTCGACTCCGATCACCACCGCGCCCAGCTCGGTGAGCGCATGCGCCATGCTGACCACGCCGAGATTCCAGCCGCCGTCGCCGGAGACGAAGATCGCAACACTGCTTGGCGTGCCTTCGGGGATGTAGACAGTGACTTTGCCGAAGCGGCCGGCGGGGAGATGCGTTGCGCTTTCGACCGGCGCCGCCGGGGTGGCCCTGGCCTTGGATTTGTGAGCGGCTGCCGCTGCCGCGGTGACGCTCAGTAACATGACAACCAACACTCGCGTGACAGCGAGGCAGGCCTTGCGTTTCATCGAGCGAACAACTCCTTCATGCCGCCCGCGATCAACACCGAGACATCCACCAGGACACGCGGCAGGGAGATGCCGCCTCGGGCCACGAGATATTTCCCCTCCCAGACCGGATCGAACTTCGACTTGTAGCGGCGCAAGCCGTCGAAGTTGTAGAAGTGCTCGCCGTGCCGGAAAACGAAATTCCCGACCCGGTGCCATGCCGGCGCCAGCGGATGCACTTCCAGGCCCGCCAGCGGTGCCATGCCCAGATTGAACCAACGGTAGCCTTGCTCGCGCCCCCACTTCATGAGCTCGATGAACAGGTAGTCCATGGCGCCGCGCGGTGCGTCCGGGCCGAAACGCATGAGGTCCACCGACAGCTCCTGCTTCGTGCCCGTGGTCCATAGATTGGCGAACGCGGCGGGTGCTCCCTCGCAGTACACCAACGCGATCGGAAAGTGGCGCAGATATTCCGGTGAGAACGCTCCCACCGAGAAGCGCTTTTCACTGGTGGATTTGCTCGCGAGCCATGAGTCCGACAACTGGCGCAGGGTGGGGAGGATCTCATCGAGGCGCTCGGGCGCAATCACCTCGAAGCTCGCGCCATCGCGCTCGGCACGGCGGTGCGCTTGGCGCAGGTCCGCTCGAGCCGAGCCCTCGAGGCCGAAGTTCTCCAGCGGCACGCGGGCTTCTTCCCCGATCTTGAGAGCCGCGAGACCGAGGTCCACGTACAGCGAGAGGCGCTCACTGCTCGCCTGATAAAACACCGTCTCGCCGCCGTGATAGTCGGAGATTTCGCGAAAGCGCCAGACCAGCTCTTCCGCTCCCGCCTCCGCGCCTACCGGGTCGCCGAGCGCGACCCAGCTGCGGCCGGCGATCTGATACATGACGAACGTGTCGCCCGCTTCGGAGAACAACAGCCGCTTGTCGCCCGCCAACGCGGCGTTGGCCATGGTGAGATCGCTGCCGGCAATGATTTTGCGTGCTCGCTCGAGGTCTGCGGGCCCGGCAACGGCGGGCTCCGGCCGCGCCGGGCGTAACATGTTGAGTAGCAGGTACGCCGCCGCCAGGATGATGACAGCGAGCGAGGCTCGCAACATGCGCGGCGTGTGGGCGTCGAACGAGAAAGTCCACCACAATTCCTGCGAATAGATGGCTTTCCGGTGCGCCATATAGCCGATCCAGACAGCCATGACGATTACACCGACAATGCTTGCTATCCACGCGGGCGTGAATCGTTCCGACAAAATGGCGGTCGGCCGGTAAAAGGAACGGCGGCCGAGTGCCAGCACGCCGAGCACCAGCGCAAGGATGGTCGCTTCTTCGAAGTCGAGGCCCTTCAGGAGCGAGGCGATCATGCCCGCGACCAGCAGCCAGAACACGATGTGGTAGGCGGCCTGTACCCGGCGGTAGAGTGCGCGAGCCAGCACAATCAGTCCCAGGCCGATGATGCTTCCGGCCAGGTGCGAGACCTCCAGGACGGTCAGCGGCAGGAAACGGTCGAGGAAGGCGAGGCGCTCGTTGATGCCGGGGGTGGCCCCGGAAATGAGCAGTACCGTGCCAGACAGAAACACCAGGGCGCTGGCCACCTGCGGCACCACCGGTGCAATGTAGGCGGAAGCCAACTCGTGCGCTCGTGCGATCCGGGTGCTGGCCGCACTGATCTCCTTGGCTCCAAAGAGAATCGCACCGAACAGGATGGGTACGAGGTAATAGATGGCGCGATAGGCCAACAGTGAGCCGAGCAGGGCATCCGGGGGGACGTTGGGCAGGGCCAGAATCATGACGGTCTCGAATACACCGATTCCGCCAGGGACATGGCTCACGATGCCGGCGATGACCGCGGCAGCGTACGCACCCAGGAAAGTGATGAAGTCCACCGGGGCATCAGCGGGCAATAACCACCAGACCACCGCTCCGGCGAGACTCAGATCCAGCATGGCAAGCGCGATCTGTGGCAGGGCGACCGCTGGTCCGGGGGCACGTAGTGCCCAGCCGCGGATCTCGAGGGTGCTCTTGGAAAGGGACGCCCACGCGCCGTAGGCGACGACGGCGCCCAGGAGCAGGGCGCCGATCAACAGCAGCCAGAAACGGCTCAAGTGCAGCACCAACGCGGCCTGGTCGGGTGCGAACAGCAAGGAGAACCCGGAGATCATCGCCAGGCCGATGCCGATCGACAGGCTGCAGAACGCCGACACAGTCGCGACTTCGACCGCCGTGACCCCCGCGGTCGCGTACAGGCGAAACCGGATGGCCGCGCCGGTAAAGGCTGCGAAACCCAGCGTATGTCCGAACGAGTAAGCGATGAACGAGGTGAAGACGATGCGCCCGTACGCGATCTTACGGCCCAGGTACCGTAGCGCGAGCACCTCATAGGTGCTCAACAGCCAGTAACTCAGGGCCGTGAAGCCCAGTGCGGCAACCACGTGCTGGCGCGGGATCTGGTGCAGGTGAGCCCAGACACTGCGGATGTGAAGGTGCGCCATCTCGTGGTGCAGGACCCATACGACACCTGCGAATACCAACAGGGCCGCGATGGGTCCGATCCAACGGAGGCCGCTCCGGTCGTCCGCGTTTACATCTTCACTTGCGGGTGTCGACGACACAGTGAACGCTTCGCTTCGAGCGGGCTCAGCGCGTGAGCGGCTTGTACTTGATGCGGTGAGGCTGCGAAGCATCGTCTCCGGTGCGACGCTTGTAGTCCTCGACGTATTCCTGGTAATTCCCTTCGAACCAGACCACTTGCGAGTCGCCTTCGAAGGCGAGCATGTGGGTGGCGATACGGTCAAGGAACCAGCGGTCGTGCGAGATCACGACCGCGCAACCTGGGAAGTTCAGCAGGGCATCTTCCAGCGCGCGCAGCGTTTCGATATCCAGATCGTTGGTGGGCTCATCGAGCAGCAGGACGTTGCCACCCTGTTTCAACACCTTCGCCAGGTGCACGCGGTTGCGCTCGCCGCCGGAGAGGTCGCCGATGACCTGCTGTTGTTGCGCGCCCCTGAAGTTGAAACGGCCCACATAGCCGCGCGAGGGGGTCTCGTAGTTGCCGACCTTGATGATGTCGAGTCCGCCGGAGATCTCCTGCCAGACGGTTTTCTTGTCATCCAGCGCCTGGCGCGACTGATCGACATAGGCGAGCTTGGTGGTCGCGCCGCCGCGGATCTCGCCGGCATCGGGTTTTTCCACCCCGGTCAGCATGCGAAACAGTGTCGTCTTGCCCGCGCCGTTCGGGCCGATGATGCCGACGATCCCGCCCCGCGGCAGGTTGAATGTCAGATTGTCGATGAGCAGGCGGTCGCCGTAGGCCTTGCGGAGCCCTTTGACCTCGATCACCAGGTCCCCGAGCCGCTCCCCTGGCGGGATGTAGATTTCGTTCGTCTCGTTGCGCTCCTGGAATTCCTTCGAGGCGAGCTCCTCATAGCGCTGCAGGCGGGCTTTGCTCTTGGCCTGGCGGGCCTTGGGATTCTGGCGGACCCATTCGAGCTCGCGCTCCAGGGTCTTGCGCAGCGCTTCGCGCTCGCGCTCTTCCAGTGCGAGGCGCTTCTCCTTCTGCTCGAGCCAGGAGGAATAGTTGCCGTGGTAGGGGATGCCGTGTCCACGGTCGAGCTCGAGAATCCACTCCGCGACATTGTCGAGGAAATAGCGATCGTGGGTCACCGCGATGACGGTGCTGGGATATTCCTCCAGATAGCGCTCGAGCCAGGCGATGGACTGCGCGTCCAGGTGGTTGGTCGGCTCATCCAGCAACAACATATCCGGCGCCGACAGCAGCAGGCGGCACAAGGCTACGCGGCGCTTCTCGCCTCCGGAAAGCGGGCCGATCTTGGCCTCCCAAGGCGGCAGGCGCAGCGCATCGGCGGCGATCTCGAGCTTGCGTTCGAGCTCCCAGCCGCCCGCGGTATCGATCGCATCCTGCAGTTTCGCTTGTCGCTCGAGGAGGGCGTTCATCTCATCGTCCGACATCGGCTCGGCGAATTTGTCACTGATCTGGTTGAACTGCTCCAACAGCTTGAAGGTGCCGCCGACCCCTTCCATGACAGTGGCGCGAACATCCTTCGCATCGTCGAGCTCGGGCTCCTGCGGGAGGAAGCCGACACGGATCCCGTTTTGTGGACGCGCTTCGCCGTCGAAGCTGGAGTCCGTCCCGGACATGATGCGCAACAAGGACGATTTGCCCGAGCCGTTCAGGCCGAGCACGCCGATCTTGGCGCCGGGGAAGAAGGACAGGCTGATGTCGCGCAGGATGGTCCGCTTCGGCGGCACCACCTTCGAGACGCGGTTCATGGTGTAGATGTATTGGGCCATGCTTGCTGATCGTTGTCCTCGCCGTTGACCGGCGTGACGAACTGTAAGTTTCCTGAAAGGTGGAGCCTAGCTCAATAATGGGCGTCGTTACGAGGGCGCCGCCCATCGAGCGGCCAAATCTTACGAAGACTAAGGGGCGATCGTTTCGCTCGCATCGTCGGCACTACGTAAGCGAAACGATCGGCGAAAGGCGCCGATGCGCGGCGTCCGCGGCAGACGCCCGTTGTTGAGCCAGGCTCTCACATTATCTTCGAGTCGTTGCCGGTTGTCCCGCGTCGCGCCGCTGGCGCTTCTCGGGATTCCCTCCGCTGTGCTCCGGTTGGGCGATGGCTGCCGTAGGCGCCACCCGCAAGCGATGCTCGCGGCGCTTTGTCATACAGGTGAGGGAGACCCTGGTCTACCCTCTCGCGGCGGCGCCCTGTGCTACGCTGCGGCGGCCCAAGGGGCTTGCGGTTGCCCATTTGATTGCGTCCCCCAAACGACTGGAGCGCCTGCCGCCAGATGAAATCCAACGTGGCAGTGGTTGTGAGCGACCGCCTCGCTCGCTATGGCTTCGGTGATGGCCACCCATTCGGCCCCGATCGGCATGCGGCCTTCGTACGTGAGTTCGAGGCGCGGGGGCTGAATAAGCGTGTCCACATCCTCGAGCCCCGCGTTGCTACGGAGGATGAGCTGCACGCGTTTCACACGCCTGCATATGTCGATTTCGTCCGCGAGCGTTCTGCCAGCGGCCAGGGGCTTCTGGATGGCGGCGACACGCCCGCGTTTCGTGGCGTGTACGAAGCGGCTGCCTGCGTCGTGGGCGCTACCCTGAATGCGGCTGATGCGATCATGCAAGGCGACTGCCGTCGTGCTTTTGTGCCTATCGCGGGTCTGCATCACGCCGCGCGCGATCGTGCCGCGGGCTTCTGCGTGTTTAACGATTGTGGCGTGGCGATCGAAGTTTTGCGTAAGAAATCAGGACTCGCGCGCATTGCCTATGTCGACATTGATGCGCACCATGGGGATGGAGTGTTTTACGCGTTCGAGGACGACGCTTCTGTCATCTTCGCGGATGTGCACGAGGATGGACGGTATCTTTATCCAGGTACGGGCGCCAGCGAGGAAACAGGTCGGGGCGCCGCAGAAGGCACGAAGCTCAATCTTCCGATGGAACCCGGCGCTGATGACGCGGCCTTCGCAGGTGTCTGGCCGCAGGTAATCGCGCATCTGGAGCGCTTTGCTCCCGAATTCATCATTCTTCAATGCGGCGCTGACAGTGTGGAAGGCGATCCAATTACGCATCTGCGTTTTTCGGCGAAAACGCACGGGCTCGCCGCGCGTGAGCTGCTCGGGCTCGCCGACCGGCTCGGGCATGGACGGCTGCTGGCGCTCGGCGGGGGCGGCTACAACCGCGGCAATATCGCGCAGGCTTGGACCGCGGTCGTGGAAAACCTGCTGTAGTCGCGCGTGCGCTGGATTCCAAGCTCCTTCGTTCGTGCACGCGCTTGCCGCGCATTTGGCCCAGGTCCGACGCTTGCAAGCAGGCGTGAGTCGGCCGGCATGCCAACAGGCCGGGCGGGGTTCCGGTACAATCAAGGCTCCCCTTTCGCACCGTTAACTCAAAGGTTCCGCGCATGTTCCGGACGACGATGACTATCGAGAGTTTCGACCCTGAGCTCGCCAAGGCTATCCAGGGTGAGCGCCACCGTCAGGAGGATCACATTGAGCTGATTGCCTCCGAGAATTACACCAGCCCGCGGGTTCTGGAGGCGCAAGGGTCGGTACTCACCAACAAGTACGCCGAAGGCTATCCGGGCAAGCGTTATTACGGTGGTTGCGAATATGTCGATATTGCCGAGCAGCTCGCCATCGATCGCGCGAAGCAGCTGTTCGGCGCCGACTACGCCAATGTGCAGCCGCATTCGGGATCGCAGGCCAACGCCGCGGCCTATCTCGCGCTCGTGCAGCCAGGTGACACCATCCTCGGTATGAGCCTCGACCATGGCGGCCACCTCACTCACGGCGCCAAGGTCAACTTCTCCGGCAAGTTCTTCAAGTCGTTTCAGTACGGGATCCATCCCGACACCGGCGAGATCGACTACGATCAGGTGGCGCGGCTCGCCGAAGAGCACCGGCCGAAAATGATTATCGCCGGTTTTTCGGCGTACTCACGGATTGTCGACTGGGCGCGCTTCGCCACGATTGCCAAGGGTGTCGGCGCCTATTTCGTGGTCGACATGGCCCACGTGGCCGGGTTGGTGGCCACCGGCTTGTATCCGAATCCCGTTCCACACGCGGATGTCGTGACGACGACGACGCACAAGACGCTGCGTGGGCCGCGCGGTGGCCTCATACTTGCCCGCAAGAACGATGAGATCACCAAGAAGCTCAACTCCCTCGTGTTTCCGGGAACGCAAGGCGGACCGCTCATGCATGTGATTGCCGCGAAGGCTGTCGCGTTCCGCGAAGCCCTGCAGCCGGAGTTCAAGGAATACCAGCGCCAGGTGTTGGCCAACGCTCGCGCCATGGCGGCGCGGCTCGCCAGGAACGGTTTCACGATTGTCTCCGGGGGCACCGACAACCATCTTTTCCTATTGAGTCTCGCCGATCGCAATATCACAGGTAAGGACGCCGATGCGGCGCTCGGAAAAGCCAACATCACGGTGAACAAGAACGCCGTGCCGAACGATCCGCGCCCGCCGATGATCACCAGTGGGCTGCGCCTCGGCTCGCCGGCCTCGACGACTCGTGGGTTCAAGGAGCCTGAGATCGAGCAGGTGGCTGATTTCATCACCACGGTCATCGACGCCGAGGGCGCGGATGCGGCGATTGAGAAGGTCCGCCCGCAGGTGATCGAGCTGTGCCGGCGTTTCCCGGTGTACGGCGCATAAGGACGGACCAGGCGCCGCATGTACTGCCCCTTTTGCGGCCATATCGAGACCAAGGTGACCGACTCCCGCCTGGCGGGAGAGGGGCGGCAGATCCGTCGCCGCCGTGAATGCCTGTCTTGCGGCGAGCGCTTCACCACCTTCGAGACCGCCGAGTTGGTCATGCCCATGGTGGTCAAGGGTGATCGCAACCGCGAAGCGTTCGATGAGTTGAAGCTACGCTCAGGGATGGAAAAGGCGTTGGAAAAGCGCCCCGTGCCGCGTGAGCAGTTGGATGAGGCGGTGAGCCGGATCACACACAAGGTTCGCAGCCTCGGTGACCGCGAGGTGCAGTCGCGTGCCATCGGCGAGCTCGTGATGGATGAGCTGCGGCAGTTGGATGAGGTGGCGTATGTCCGCTTCGCATCCGTCTACAGGCATTTCGAGGATGTCGAAGCCTTCCATGAGGAGATACAGCGGTTGCGCAGCCAACGTGCGCAATCGCCGCCGGGCCGGCGCGCCGTCAAGCGCGAGCCGGGGCGCGACGCTAACCGCGATCAGCTGCCGTTGCTTCCGGTTGAGTCTGCGGGTAAGACTGACGGATCGGGGAAGGCGCGTCCGGATGCAGACGATGGTGCGCAGCCCACCGATAGTGAGCCCGCAACCGATGTGCCGGTTGCTTCGCAGACCAAGTAGCGCGATTAGCAAACCATGATTACCGACTTCGACCGCTTCGCGATGAATCGCGCGCTGGTGTTGGCAGCGCGCGGTCTCGAAACGACGCACCCTAATCCGCGCGTGGGGTGTGTCATTGCGCAAGGGACGAAGATCATCGGTGAGGGGTGGCATGAGCGCGCCGGGCACGCGCATGCGGAAGTTGCTGCGTTGGCGGCCGTACGTTCCGCAGGCGCGCAGACGACCGGCACCACGGCGTATGTGACGCTTGAGCCGTGTAGTCATCATGGGCGGACACCGCCGTGTGTTGAGGCGCTCATCGAGGCTCGTGTGGCGCGCGTCGTCTTCGCCGTTCAGGATCCCAATCCGCAGGTGAGTGGCCAAGGCGCCGAAGTGCTGCGACGGGCGGGTATCGCCGTTGAGTCGGGCCTGATGGAAGCCGAGGCGGTGGACCTCAATATCGGCTTCATGAAGCGGATGACGTACGGGCGGCCGTGGGTTCGGCTCAAGCTCGCCATGAGCCTCGATGGGCGTACAGCGCTTGCGAACGGGGCGAGCCAGTGGATCACCGGCGAGGCTGCGCGGACTGACGTGCAACACTGGCGCGCGCGCAGCTCTGCCGTGATGACTGGCGTTGGTACTGTCATTGCGGATGACCCGCGGTTGGATGTTCGGTTGGCGCCGGAGAAGCCGGAGGACGAGCCATGGCAGCCACTGCGTGTCGTGTTGGATACCGGTTTGCGTACGCCGATCGATTCTCGTCTGTTTGCCACGGGTGGCGAGGTGTTGATTCTGACGCAGGACGCGACCCGCGGGGCTGAATTCGCGCGGCTGGGCGTCGCGGTTGAGGCGATTCCCGCGATTCACGGCCGGTTGGATCTGGCCGCCGTCATTGATCGGATGGGCGAGCTTGAAGTGAATGAGTTGCTGGTGGAGGCGGGCCCCACTCTTTCCGGAGAGCTCTTGCGGGCGGGTCTGGTCGATGAGTTGCTGCTCTATGTGGCGCCCAAGTTGTTGGGACCGCAGGGGTTGCCGCTCGTGGATCTGCCGCAGCTCAGTGATCTCCAGGATGCGCTGGGGTTTACGGTCGCCGGAGTGCAGCGCCTGGAAGATGACCTGCGGTTGCGATTGCGGCCGCGTTGAGAGCCCTGCCCAGCCGGCGTCGCCCGTGGCGGCGCGTACCCTGCTTCTATTTCAATATTACTGAAATCGTCCCCGAGGAGGTCGGATTGTGTTTACGGGAATTGTGCAGGATGTGGGTACGGTGCGCTCTCGTGACGCCCGAGGTGGGGACGCACGTATCGTCATAGCGTTCGACCGCCTTCGCTCCGGGGACTTTCACATTGGCGACAGCATTTGCGTGCAGGGCTGTTGCCTTACGGCGACGGAGCTTCCCGAGGGCGCGTTCGCTGCAGATGTCTCTCGCGAAACTCTCTCGCTGACGACCCTTGGTGATCTCGCCATCGGATCTCCCGTGAATCTCGAGCCTTCATTGAAGGCGGGAGATGCCCTCGGCGGGCATCTTGTGTCCGGGCACGTTGATGGCGTTGCGGAAGTTATTGCTGTCACCGGCGACGCTCGATCTACACGCATAAAGATCGCGGTGCCCGCCGACCTGGCCCGCTATATTGCCCGCAAAGGCTCGGTCGCCGTCGATGGAGTCAGTCTCACGGTAAACGAAGTCGAAGCGGCTACTTTCGGCGTTAACATCATTCCGCACACGCAAGCGGTAACAACACTCGGCAAGCTCAAGGCCGGGTCACGTGTGAATCTCGAGGTTGATCAAGTCGCCCGCTATGTCGAGCGGCTTCTGCCGGATTCTGCGCGATTACGCTAGAGCCTGCGACGCCTCTGCCGGGCAGAAAACGCCTACTCTGCGTACCGCGCTGGCGCACTCGCACGACCGAGGCGGGTTGGCTGGCGACCCTTGCTCAGTACGGTGGGATGATTTCGGAGCTGATTGGCGTGCTCAAGAATTTGGGAATTCTGGGAACTTAATAATCGGATGAGCCAACAGCTCGCCGCCGGTCGTGCCAACCATATCAATTCAGGGGTATTGGCTTTAAGCTGGCGGCTGCCGTCGTTTGTCTGCGTATTCAGGGAAGTCGCTTATGAATGGTCGTGGACTCGCATTTTTTGCTGCAGGGTTGCTGGTGTTGGTTGCGGTGGCGGCCGCGGTGCGGGGGCCGGGCTCGGTGGCGGCGGAGGAGTGGTCGACAGCGCCGGATGCGGGATGGGGATACACGGCTGACGGGCGGTTGAGGTTTCCGGCGAACTACCGCGAGTGGGTATTCCTCAGCTCGGGTCTTGATATGAGCTACAGCGAGCGCGGTGAGGCGCCGGGGCATTCAATGTTCGACAACGTGTTCGCGGAACCAACGGCCTATCGCGAGTTCGTGCGCACGGGGACGTGGCCCGACGGGACGGCGCTGGTGATGGAGTCACGGGGTGCCACGCAGAAGGGCTCTATCAACCGGCACGGTAAGTTCCAGACGGGCGATCTGATGGGGGTGGAAGTGCACCTCAAGGATACGAAGCGGTTCCAGGGCGGATGGGGGTTTTTCTCCTTCCAGGGCACCGGGCCCGCCGCGATGATTCCGCTCAGTGAGTCCTGCTATAGCTGTCACCAACAACATGCCGCCGTGGATACGACGTTCGTGCAGTTCTATCCAACACTGTTGAGCATCGCGACGATGAAGGGGACCCTGAGCCCCGGTTTCAGGCCATAAGGGCGCGGGCTGAGACGCGCCGCAACAGTGCTCGCGCGGAAAGCTAGCGCTCCAGTCTACGAACCCCGTAACCAGAAGACGGTGGCGCGACGATGGCGTCGCCCGCAAGACACCCTGCCACGTAAGTGGCGGCGTAACGGATGTCGGTTCACTGCTGTTGCTGAAGGTTGACGCCAGGCGCCAACCTTCCCCCATATTGGCGACACGAAGGGGCTAAAACCCGCGATTTATGGGCGTTTGCGATTCTGCGGCAAAGCACGTCGGGTATACTGGCCGCACCTCCTTCAGCGCTGGCGGTCCGCCATGTCCAATGTCCTCCCAATCTCCGGCAAGTCTCCACCTTCGACCGGGTTGAACTCCGTCGACGAGATCCTCGCGGATCTGCGTGCCGGCCGCATGGTCGTCATCATGGATGACGAGGACCGTGAGAACGAAGGCGATCTGATCATGGCGGCGGAGCGTGCGACGCCGGAAGCCGTTGCGTTCATGATCCGCTACACCAGCGGCATCATCTGTGTCCCGATGGAAGAGGAGGGGCTCGTGCGCCTCGATCTTCCGCAGATGGTCCTGGCAAACAGCGAGTCGCACCGAACCGCATTCACCGTCTCGGTGGATCTGAAAGCAGGTACGACCACCGGGGTTTCATCCGCCGACCGCGCCGCGACCATCCGCGCGCTTGCGGATGCGAGCACGGTGGCGACGGATTTTGCGCGACCGGGTCACATCTTCCCACTGCGTTCGCGTAAGGGCGGTGTGCTGGTGAGAGCCGGGCACACGGAGGCCTCCGTGGATCTTTGTCGGTTGGCCGGCATGAAGCCGGTGGGCGTGTTGTGCGAAGTCATGAATGACGACGGCACGATGGCGCGCCGCCCGCAGCTGGAGGCGTTCGCGAAACGACACAACCTCAAGATCGGCACGATTTCCGACCTCATTCGCTATCGGCTCCGCAATGAGCGCTCCGTCGAGCGAACTGCCGAGCAAACGGTGCAAACCGATCTGGGCGAATTCAAACTGTATTCTTATGAGGACCGCGTCAACCAGGACGTTCATCTTGCCTTGGCGCGCGGGCGCCTCGATGGTCCCGAGGTCCCATTGGTTCGGGTGCATCTGCCCGATACGCTGCGCGATCTTGTTGGTGTGCGAGGCGCACAGCGCGCTTGGACGCTGCGCGCGGTGATGCAGCGGATTGCCGAAGCCGGCAACGGTGTGGTCGTCATCCTTCGGCAGCAGGAGTCGCCGCGCGATTTGAGCGAAGCGGTTCGATCCATCGCCACGGCGCAACCCGAGCAGGTCAGCAAAACTGCAGGCGAGGGGGCGGTGCTGAGAACGTTTGGCGTCGGCGCTCAGATCTTGAAGGACCTGGGAGTTCGTCGCATGCGAGTGTTGTCCGCGCCGAAACAGATGCACGGCATTTCAGCCTTTGATCTGGAAGTCGAGTCGTACGTGGGAGAAGAAGGCTGACATGGCTGATTCCTTGATCGTGGAGGGGGAGGTAACCGCGCGTGGTCGCAAGGTCGCCATCGTCGCCGCGCGTTTCAATGACTTCATTGTTTCGAGCCTGCTGAAGGGTGCGACCTCGGCCTGGCTGGAGCGTGGGGGAGCCTCCGAGGACTTACTGGTCGCTCGAGTGCCGGGAGCCTTCGAATTGCCCGTGGTGGCCCGCAAGCTGGCTGCTAGCGGTCGCTGGGACGCGGTGGTCGCGCTGGGGTGCGTCATTCGCGGCGACACGCCGCACTTCGAGTATGTGGCGGGGGAGTGCGCCCGCGGCTTGAACCTCGTGGCCCTGGAGACCGGGGTCCCTGTGATCTTCGGCGTGCTGACCACAGAAACCCCCGAGCAGGCGCTCGAGCGCGCGGCCACGACGGCCGACAATAAGGGCGGGGAGTCGATGGACACCGCCCTCGAGATGGCCGATCTGATGGCGCGCTTGTAGGCCAGCTGCGGCCAGGGCCGCGTCCGCTTCCGAGCCCGCGCCTATGAGGCGCCGCCCCGCCATGGCACCATGGCACTTGTGGCACCCCTCGACTTGATTGAAGACTGATGGATTATTGTTCCCATGACTGAGCCCGCCCACTACTTCGCCGGCACGCGCTCGGTCTCCCGCAAGCTTGCCCTCCAGGCGCTCTACCGCTGGCAGCTCAACGACGGCCCCTGGCAGGACCTGATTCTGGAGTTCGGCGACGCCGAGGACATGCCCAAAGCCGATCGCGAGTACTTCCGCGAGCTGGTCGAGGGGGTCTGGCTTGCGCGCCAGAGTCTGGATGCCCAGCTCTCATCCTGGATGGACCGCAAACCCGAGCTGCTCGACCCGATCGAGCACGCCGTGCTCCTGATCGGGCTCTTCGAGCTCACATCGAAGCCGGAGGTCCCCTTTCGCGTCGCCATCAACGAAGCCGTCAGCCTGTCGAAGCGCTTCGGCGCCACTGATGGCCACAAGTTCGTCAACGCCGTGCTGGACCGCGCTGCCCGCGAAGTCCGCCCGCACGAGCATTAGGCGGTTCGCGCCACGCGCCTGCGAGGCTCCATGGCCCTGTCCGAATTCGCACTGATCGATCGTTACTTCCGCAACTGCGGTATCAGGCGCACCGATGTCAGGTTGGGAGTTGGCGATGATGCGGCGTTGCTCGATTCGCCGGCCGGTTGCGACCTGGTCGCCGCCATCGATACCTTGGTGGACGGGGTGCATTTCCCGCCCGGCTGCCCGGCCGCCTCGGTCGGACATCGCGTTCTGGCAGTTAACTTAAGCGACCTGGCCGCGATGGGCGCCAAACCCGCCTGGGCGCTCCTCGCCCTGACACTCCCCAACATCGATGAGGCCTGGCTCGCTGAATTCGCGGCCGGATTTTCCGAGCTCGCGCGCGCCCATGAGGTGGCCTTGGTCGGCGGCGACACGACTTCGGGTCCATTGACGGCGACCGTACAGATCCTCGGGCACGTGCCGCGTGCCCAGGCATTGCTGCGCTCCGGCGCCCGGCCGGGCGACCACGTGTTTGTGTCCGGCACTCCCGGGGATGCCGCTGCGGGGCTGGCAGTGGTGCAGGGGCGTCTCGACGGCGATCGCGCGGCGACCACCTATCTGCGCAAGCGTTTTCTTTACCCATCGCCTCGCATGGCGCTCGGCAAATACCTGCGTGGTTACGCTAGTGCGTGTATCGATGTCTCCGATGGGTTGCTCGGTGATGTTGGTAAGCTGGCGCACGCGAGCGGCTGCGGGGTGGAGCTGTCCTATCGTGAGCTGCCCGTATCGGAGGAGCTCGTCGCAGCTGTCGGCGACGAGCGCGCGCGCGAGCTCGCTCTCACCGGCGGTGATGACTATGAGCTGTGCTTCACCGTCAAACCCGCGAACGTCGTGAAGTTACGACAGGAGATTTCACCCGAGCGTTGGGGCTATAGTCTCATCGGCACTGTGTGTGAAGCGTCTGGCGCGGTTGTGATGGATGGCGGGAACGTGATGGAGTTCTCGCATTCCGGCTACGATCATTTCGGGAAGTAAGACGCGTTCCCGTAAATGATCGACTGTAGGGTGATGCCCCAGCCGGTGAGGCGTGCATCACAGTCGCCTGGCGGATGCTGACAGTATCCTCTGTGGGTAGTTTCGCTTGTTTTCGCGAGTCATGTCAGCACCGGCTCCCAAGTCCAGCACATCCCCAAAGCCGACGGCGCCACGCAAGATTCCCGAGAAGATCGGTAAATACGTGGTGATCAAGGAGGTCGGCCGGGGCAGCACCGGGATAGTTTACTTATCCCACGATGCCTACTATGGTCGCGACGTCGCGATCAAGCTCTACAACAGCGACAACGGTGCGGACGAAGAGCGCGCCCGCATCGCGCGCAAGATGTTTCTTTCCGAGGCGCACCTCGTCGGGATGCTGCAACACCCGCACATCCTGCCGATCTTCGATGCCGGCGAGGAAAATGGTCACTGTTATATCGTGACCGAGCACGTGCACGGCGCGCGTACGCTCGCCGCCTACTGCCGTCCCGATAATCTGCTGCGCATCGACGACACCGTCGAGATCGTATTCAAGTGCGCCAAGGCGTTGCACTATGCGCACTCGCGTGGCGTGATCCATCGCGACATCAAACCGTCGAACATCATGCTCACGCAGGACAGCGACGTACGCATCATCGACTTCGGTATTGCGTTGGTGTCCGATTCCGACATATCGCGTATCGAGGGTATCGCCGGCAGCCCGTCCTACATGTCGCCGGAGCAGGTGCAGAGTCTGGATCTCACCAACCGTTCGGACCTGTATTCGCTCGGCGCGGTGATGTACGAGTTGCTGACCGGTTCGCGCCCGTTCCGTGCCGGCAATCTGCAGAAGCTGCTGCACCAGATCGTCTACGCCACGCCGCCGCCGATCCACACGCTGCGCAAGGATATTCCGGAGGAGCTGGAGACCGTGGTCGCGATGGCGCTGCAGAAGGATCCGGCAAAGCGCTATAAGAGCGGCCTCGACTTTGCCGCTGAGCTCACCCGTGTGCACCAGCGCCTGCGGGAAGCCAACTCGCGCATCGACCGACAGGAGCAGTTCGGAGTCCTGCGCCGCTTGAAGTTCTTCCACGAGTTCTCGCATGCGGAAATCTGGGAAGTGCTGCGCGCCAGCAATTGGCAGGACTACGTCGAGGGTGAGGAGATCGTCAAGGAAGGCGAGATGGATGACCGCTTCTACATTCTTGTCAGCGGCAATTGCGCCGTGGAGCGCCATGGGAGACGCCTCGGCACGCTCGAGACCGGCGACTGCTTCGGTGAAGCCAGCTACGTGCCGGGTGCCAAGCGCACCGCGACGATTCGCTCGTTGAGCGGGGTGACGGTGCTGAAAGTGAGCTCGACATTGCTCGAGCAGGTCTCGGCGTCCTGCCAACTGCGCTTCAATCGCGTGTTTTTGCGGACCCTCATTGGGCGGTTGCAGACCGGCGAGACGAGCTCGGCGCAGTAACGGCATGACACGCCCCGGAACCGACTCCTAGTACCGTCCCTGGAGCCGCAACTCCGCCGGCCATTCATGGCCGGCGCTTCGGGGGTGGCCGCCCCTCGCCACTTGCGAAACGGGCCTCAGCGCTCCAATCTTCCGACCCCGTGCAAATCTTACTTATTGAGGACGACCTCGAGGCCGCGAAGTTTCTCGTCAAGGGGTTGCGGGAAAGCGGCTATTCGGTCGATCACGCGGCGGACGGTCGGGAAGGCTTGTTTCGCGCCACCGAGGGGCAGTTCGACCTGGTGGTGACGGACCGCATGCTGCCGCAGCTCGACGGCCTCACTGTCATCCAGCTCATGCGCCGCAAAGGCATCACCACGCCAGTGCTGGTTCTAAGCGCGCTTGGCAGCGTGGATGACAGAGTGCGCGGGTTAAAGGCCGGCGGGGACGATTACCTGACGAAGCCGTTTGCCTTCGTTGAGCTGCTGGCGCGCATCGAGGCGCTTTCGCGCCGGCGCTCCAGCGTGGCGGACGCCACGAAGCTCAAGGTTGCGGATCTGGATTTCGACCTGCTGGCCCGACGTGTGACCCGCGGCGGGCGCGAGATTGAGCTGACGGCGCGCGAGCTGAAGCTGCTCGAATTTCTGATGCGCCGCGCCGGGCAGGTGGTCACACGCACCATGCTGCTCGAGGGGGTCTGGGACCTGCATTTCGATCCCCAAAGCAACCTGATCGACGTGCACATCAGCCGTTTGCGCCAGGCGATCGATCGCGGGGCCGACCGACAGCTCATCCACACCGTGCGTGGCTCGGGTTACGTGCTCCGCGCCGAGGACTAGTCGCAAGGCATGTTCAAGCAGGTGCTCCTCAACACGACCGCCTTTCGGCTGTCCGTCAGTTACATGTTTCTGGTCACTCTGGCGGTCGCGGTGACTCTGGGCAGCGCTTATCTGCTCACCGACGGTCTGATCACCGACGAGGTGGATCTCATCATCGACACCGAGCTGAAGAGTCTTCAGGACAAATACGCCCGCGCCGGTGTGGAAGGTGTGACCGACGAGATGAACCTTCGCATCGATAGTTGGGGTCGCATCGGCGCTGTCTACATGCTCGTCGACGCCAACTTCGAGCGCCTCGCCGGTAACGTGACGCACTGGCCCTTCGATGGCATGCCGGTCGAGGGTCGCCCGGAGTTCGATATCGCCACCATCGAGCCGGGCCGGCGCGCTGTCCACCCCGTCAGGGCGGCGTTGCGGACGTTGCCCAACGGTGACCGGCTGTTGGTGGGCACGGACATCTCCCAGGGGCGCCGCTTCGCTGAGAAATTCCGGATCGCCATGCTCTGGGGCATCGGCCTCACGTCGCTGGCGGCGGCGCTCACCGGATTCTGGTTCAGTTACCGGCTGTCGCGCAGGGTTGGAGACGTTACGGGTACGTGCAAGCGTATTCTTGCCGGCGATCTGGGCAGGCGTCTGCCAGTGGCGGGCGCGAATGACGAATTCGATGCGCTCGCCATTTCGGTCAATGACGTGCTCGAGAGGCTGGAGGATCAGGCACGCACGCTGCGCGCAACGTTTGACAGCGCGGCGCATGACCTACGCGCCCCGTTACATCGCCTGCGGACGAGAATGGACGCGTTGTTGTTGCGATCACCGCCCTTGGAGCCGGCGGTGCACGAGTCCGTCGAGTCGGCGTTGCGCGAAGTCGATCACCTGCAGCGGACCTTGGCTGTCCTGCTGCAAATCGCGCTCGCGGAATCGGGCGCGCCGTTGGCCTCACCGGCGGCGGTCGATGTCGGTGAGCTTGCCACTGAGTTGGCCGAGTTGTTCGAGCCTGTGGTGCGCGACCGCGGCCTCACACTGGTCGAGCGGGAGGACAACGGCGCAATCGTTCAGGGGAATCGCCAGCTGTTAGCCCAATTGATCACCAACCTCATCGAGAACTGTTTGAAGTATGTTCCCAGCGGCGGACGCATCGACCTGAGCGTCAAGCGGTTGGCCGATAGTGTTTGTCTGGTCGTCAGCGACAACGGGCCGGGTGTGCCGGCCGACCATCGGGTGCGGGCGGTGCAGCCGTTCGTGCGACTGGGCCAAGGTGGCGGTGGGCCCGACAGCAGCGGTTTGGGTCTGAGTCTGGTGGCGGCCATCGCGCGGCTGCATCGTGGCCGGTTGAGCTTGGAAAATAACGATCCGGGGTTGCGAGTGGTAGTCGAGTTGCCGGCCAAGTGAGGCGGGGCGTACCAGGCTCAGCTCTGGGGCTTTCCACCACGGCAACTCTTCACGAAGGTCGAGCGCTGCCGGCCGGTGAGATTCTTGGCATCCGCCTGCTTATTGCAGGCCTTCAGGGACGAGTGCTTGACCGGAGTGGCGCTGGCGCCGCTGGGTGTGGCGGTTGTCGTCGGGCGCGGGGTGTCGGCGGCGAATGCGGTACCACAGCTGAGAAGGGCGACGACTAGAGCGGTGGCGATTTTCATTCGGGCACTCCGGGTGAGCATGGGCAGCGGCTGCACGTCGCAGCGCGGTGCACACGTTAGACGGGAAGCCCTTTCGCCGTCATGAAGCGCGGATTAAGAATCCGTCACTTGGTCTTTATCCCGCTCAATCAGCGCGTACGCCGAGTGGTTGTGGATCGACTCGAAGTTCTCGGCCTCGACGGTGTACGCCGCGATCCGCTCCTCGGCATTCAGCCGCGCGGCCACATCGCGCACCATGTCCTCGACAAATTTCGGATTGTCGTAGGCGCGCTCGGTCACGTACTTCTCGTCGGGCCGCTTGAGAATGCCGTACAGCTGCGACGATGCCTCGCTTTCGACGACGTCGATCAGCTCCTCGATCCACATGTGGTCGCGGATCTTGGCGTTGATGGTGACGTGCGAGCGTTGGTTGTGGGCGCCGTACGCCGAGATCTTCTTCGAGCAGGGGCACAGGCTGGTGACGGGCACCACGACGCGGATCCACATCTGCGTGCGCTCGTTATGGCGCTCGCCGATGAGGCTGGCGTGGTAGTCCATCAGGCTTTCGACCCCGGAGACCGGCGCCTTCTTCATGACGAAGAACGGGAAGCTCATCTCGATGTGACCGGTTTCGGCTTCGAGCCGCTCGGTCATCTTCTCGAGCATGGCGCGAAACGATTCCACCGAGATCTCGCGCTCGCCATGCAGGATCTCGACGAAGCGCGACATGTGCGTGCCCTTGAAGTTGTGCGGCAGGGCTACGTACATGTTGAACTGTGCAATGGTGTGCTGCTCGCCCGAGGTGCGGTCCTTCACCTTCACCGGGTGCCGGATGTCCTTGATGCCGACGCGATTGATCGGCAGCTGGCGGGTATCCGCCCGACCCTGGACATCCTCGATTTCAGTCACGACCGGGCGCACGATCTTGGCGTTCGCGGGAGGGGGCGTCATGGACTCTTCGTAGCCTGCAGATTACCTATCTACGAGGTGAGTGGGGACGCCCCCGCCGGGGTTCAAGCGCCGCCCGCGGATCGCATGCGTTCGCGTTCCCGCGTCTGCATCGCCCACCACCGCTCGATGCTCGACGCCAAACCCGCGGCATCCAGTCCAGCGGCGACCAGGCAGCTGTCGCGTGAGCCATGCTCGATGAAGCGATCCGGAATGCCCAGCTGCAAGGTCGGAATAAGGACCCCTTCCTGGGCTAGCAGCTCCGCTACCGCCGAACCCGCGCCGCCGATGGTCGCGTTTTCCTCGATAGTCACGAGTCGCGCGATGGCGCGCGGCGACCGAAATCACCAGATCCTCATCCAGCGGCTTGACGAAGCGCATGTTGATGAGGGTGGCATCCAGGCGCTCGGCGATCTTTTGCGCCGCATCGAGCAGCGTGCCGAACACGAGGATCGCAAGACCGCTGCGGCCCTCGCGACGCGGTTGCGCGCGACCTATGGGAAGCGCCGTCATTTCCTCCACCAGCGCGACGCCCGAGCCGGTACCGCGCGGGTAGCGAACGGCCGAGGGGCCCGGCAGAGTGGTCGCCGTATACAGCATCTGGCGGCACTCGTTCTCGTCGGCCGGCGCCATGATGGTCATGTTGGGAATACAGCGCAGGAACGAGATGTCATAACTTCCCTGGTGGGTTGCGCCGTCGCTGCCGACGAGGCCGGCGCGATCGAGAGCAAACACCACGGGCAGGTTCTGCAGCGCCACGTCATGGATGAGCTGGTCGTAACCGCGCTGCAGGAAGGTTGAATAGATCGCGACAATCGGCTTCAAACCCTCCACCGCGAGGCCCGCCGCGAAGGTTACCGCGTGTTGTTCCGCGATCGCGACGTCGAAATAGCGGTCTGGGAAGCGCTTCGAGAACTCAACGAGCCCCGAGCCTTCGCGCATGGCTGGGGTGACGCCGATGATGCGCTGGATCGCGCGCGGCCATGTCGCACAGCCACTGTCCGAAGATCTGTGAGAAGGTCGGGCCGCTCGCCTTTTCCTTGAAGATCGTGCCGCTGGCCGGGTCGAACGGACCCGGGCCGTGCCACTTGATCGGGTCGGCCTCGGCCGGCGCATAGCCCTTGCCCTTGCGAGTGACTACGTGCAGGAACTGCGGCCCGTGTAGTTGGCGCAGATTGCGCAAGGTTGTGACCAGCGAGCGCACATCGTGGCCGTCGATCGGTCCGATGTAGTTGAATCCGAGCTCCTCGAACAGCGTGCCGGGCAACACCATGCCCTTGAGGTGCTCTTCCGAGCGGCGCGCCAACTCCCAGACGGTGGGCATCTGGCGCAGAACTTTTTTTCCGCCTTCGCGCAGGTGTGCATACATGCGGCCGGAGAGCGCACGCGCGAGCTGGCTCGACAGCGCCCCTACATTCTCCGAGATCGACATGTCATTGTCGTTCAGGATGACCAGCAGGTTGGTCGGCAGCGAGCCCGCGTGGTTGAGCGCCTCGAACGCCATACCCGCCGTCATCGCTCCGTCGCCGATCACTGCGACGACCCGACGGTCATCACCCAGCCGCTCGGCCCCTACGGCCATGCCGAGTGCTGCGCTGATCGAAGTGCTCGAATGGCCGACGCCGAACGTGTCGTATTCGCTTTCGGAGCGCGCCGGGAAAGGCGCAAGCCCCCCCGGCTGCTTGATGGTGTGCAGCTGGTCGCGGCGTCCCGTCAACACTTTGTGCGGATAGGCCTGGTGGCCGACGTCCCACACAATCCGGTCCCGGGGGGTGTCGAAGACGTAGTGTAGGGCTATCGTCAGCTCTACAGTCCCCAGTCCAGCAGCGAAGTGACCCCCGCGGGTGCTAACGCTTTGAATGAGGAATTCCCTGAGCTCCTGGGCCAGGGCCGGCAGTTTCGCGGCGGACAATTTACGCAGGTCTGCCGGGCTCTCGATGGTATTTAGCAACGTATTTTTGCCATTTGGGCCAGTCATCTGGCGGAGTGTACACCGGCGCGCGATGCGGCTCGAAACGCCGACACGTTGGGCGTACGCCACAACGCGCTAGCGTGACTCAGGTCACACGATTTACGACGAAATGCGCAAGCTCCGCAAGAGCGTGGCCGCTGGTGCCGAGGGGTTGCAGGGCCGCGATCGCATCATCGCGGAGTTGCCGAGCCCGGTTGCGGGCGGCTGTGAGCCCGGCCGTGCTCGGATATGTGGGTTTATTGTGGGCGGCATCGGCCCCGGTTGTCTTGCCCAAAAGTGACGGATCCCCCTCCACATCGAGGATGTCGTCCTGGATCTGAAAGGCAAGTCCGATCTCGGCGCCAAAGCGCTTCAGCCCTTCGAGCCGTGGCCCGCCCGTCACGCCAGCGGCAAGTGAGCCGAGCACCACACTGCCCTCAATCAGTGCGCCTGTCTTGCGCCGATGCATGTTTTCAACGGCAGCGACACTGAGGTTCTGCCCGACGGCCGCCAGATCAACCGCCTGGCCTCCCGCCATGCCGCTGGTTCCGGTCGCTTGCGCGAGTACGCGGATCATGGTCAGCCGCGTGGCGGGCGCCTGGTGCCCGCTAGTCTCGTTCGCGAGCACGGCGAAGGCGAGCGCCTGCAGGGCGTCGCCGACCAGGATCGCGGTCGCTTCGTCGAAGGCGCGATGGCAGGTTGGGCGGCCGCGGCGCAGGTCATCGTTGTCCATTGCGGGTAAATCATCATGGACCAGGCTGTAGACGTGGATCAGCTCGACTGCAGCCGCAGCCGCATCAAGCTCGTGCAAAGGAACCCCTAGTGATTCGCCTGTGAGATAAACGAGGATCGGGCGTAACCGTTTACCGCCGGCTAGTGTGCTATAGCGCATCGCTTCCCGCAGGCGAGCGGTGCCGGAGTCGGGCAACGCAAGGCACTCGTCGAGGACGGTCTCGACGCGGGACCGGTAGGAGGCGAGACGGCCGGCGAACTCAGCGGATGCCGTCATCGCTCATGGCCGCAAGCACAAGTAAGCTCATCCGTTCACCGTGGGAGAGCTCACGGACTCCTCTTCGGGGACGCTGAAAGGCTCCATGCTGCTGCCACTGCCGCGTTTCAGGAGAATCTCGACTTTTTGTTGCGCGGCCTTGAGCGAGCCCTGGCAATGGCGTGTGAGCTCCACTCCCCGCTCAAACGTCTTCAGTGCCTCATCCAGCGGCAGGTCGCCGCGCTCCAGGCGTTCCACCAAGCTCTCGAGCTCTGCCAGGGCTGCTTCGAAATCAGGGGTTTTGTTCTCACGCACCAAGCGACAGCTCCTACTCAAGACGTGCGGTGACCGAAAGAGCCTCACGTTACACACGGCCGTCGACAAGGGTCAAATCAGCGCGCGCTCCACCTCGCGTGACGAGGTTGACGTGTTCACAGGACCGGGCTTACAGTCGTTCACCACCTGTTAGACACAGTCTAAGTGAGGAGAGAGCGTCGTGAATTTGAAAGGCAGCAAGACCGAGAAGAATCTCAAGGATGCGTTTGCGGGCGAGTCGCAAGCGAATCGCCGTTATCTGTACTTCGCCGCGAAGGCGGACGTCGAAGGTTTCAACGACGTTTCGACCGTCTTCCGATCCACCGCTGAGGGCGAGACTGGCCATGCGCACGGCCACCTCGAGTATCTCGAAGCGGTCGGCGACCCGGCTACGGGTCTGCCGATTGGCGAGACGAAGCTGAATCTCAAGGCCGCCATCGCCGGCGAGACCCACGAGTACACCGATATGTACCCGGGTATGGCGAAGCAGGCGCGCGATGAAGGCTTCAGCGAGATCGCGGACTGGTTCGAGACACTCGCCAAGGCCGAGCGCTCGCACGCCAACCGCTTTCAGAAGGCGTTGGACGCCCTCTAAGACTCTCTCGTCGTATGACCCACCTCGACCAGCCGCGCCGCGGCCGGTCGAGGACGGGGCCTCATTTCGCGGCCTGGTCGCTAATAACAGGCCACGGGGCCCTAATAACAGCCATTAATAACGCATGAGCACGACCCCCGCAGAAGGCAGTCTGGAGGCCCCTACACGGCATCCGCTCGACTGGCGCAATCCCGAATTTTACAACGAGGCCGCGCTCACCAAGGAGCTCGAGCGGGTCTTCGACATCTGCCACGGCTGCCGCCGCTGCTTCAGTCTGTGCAACGCCTTTCCAACATTGTTCGATGCCGTCGATGAGTCCTCCACCGGCGAGGTGGACGGCGTCGACAAGAAAGTCTTCTGGCAGGTCGTCGACCACTGTTACCTGTGCGACATGTGCTTCATGACGAAGTGCCCGTACGTGCCGCCGCATCCATGGAATGTCGACTTCCCGCACCTCATGCTGCGTGCCAAGGCAACGCGCAACCGCAGGCAGGGCGAGGGGTGGCGCAACAAAGCCCTTGCGGCGACCGACACGATCGGCTCGATCGCCGGTATTCCCGTGGTTGCGGAGATCGTGAACGCGGTCAACGGCAGCTCATGGGGTCGGGCGCTGCTGGAGAAGACTCTCGGGGTCGATCGCACCGCGCCTGTTCCAACCTATCACTCGCGTTCGGCCCGCAAGCGTCTCGACAGACTGGGTACCGCCCAGAGCGGGGCCGCCGGCCGTGCGGGTGCTGTGCGGCCCACCGAGAGCACGACCGGGAAGGTCGCGCTGTTCACGACGTGCTACGGCAACCGCAACGAGCCCGACCTCGATGAGGATCTCGTCGCGGTGTTCGAGCACAACGACATTCCCGTGACGCTCATCGCGCAGGAGAAGTGCTGCGGCATGCCGCGGCTCGAGCTGGGCGACCTGGAACAAGTGGCGCGCCTGAAGGATTTCAACGTTCCGCACCTGATGCAGGCGATCGATGCAGGCTATGACATCGTCGCCCCGATTCCCTCGTGCGTGCTGATGTTCAAGCAGGAGCTGCGGCTCATGTTTCCTGATGACATGGACGTGCAGCAGATCGCGAAGCGGATTTTCGATCCGTTCGAATATCTCATGTTGCGGCACAAGGCCGGATTGTTGAAGACGGATTTCAAGACGTCGTTGGGCAAGGTGAGTTATCACGTGCCGTGTCACTTACGCGTGCAGAACATCGGCCTGAAGACGCGGGACGTGCTGAAGTTGGTTCCGGACACGACGGTCGACGTCATCGAGCGTTGCTCCGGCCACAACGGCACTTATGCTGTGAAAAAAGAGTTTCGCGCCGCCTCGATGAAGATCGGTCGGCCGGTGATGACCCGTGTGGAGAATGCCAAGCCGGCGCACTATACGAGCGACTGCCCGATGGCGGGCCATCAGATCGAGAGCGGTCTCAAGGAGATGGCGGGCAAGGAGCCGGAGCACCCCCTGAAGTTATTACGGATGGCCTACGGGCTGTGACTGGATGGATCGAGCTATGAACAAGCTGTCGGTGAGTGATCTTTTCAGTCTCGAGCGTTATGCGCGCGAGCGTCCCGCATTCCGGACGAAAGTGCTCGAGCACAAGCGCGCGCGCCAGCTTGCCGTGGGACCGCACACCACCTGGCTGTTCGAGGATCGCCTGACCATCCAGTACCAGGTGCAGGAGATGCTGCGCGTCGAGCGTATTTTCGAGCCCGAGGGCATCGAGGAGGAGCTGTCCTCCTACAATCCACTGATTCCCGACGGGCACAACCTGAAGGCCACCCTGCTGATCGAGTTTCCGGACGAGGATGAGCGGCGCGCCGAGTTGGCCAAGCTGAAGGGAATCGAAGATCGCGCCTGGGTGCAGGCGGCCGGTCACGAGCGGGTCTTTGCAATCGCCGATGAGGATCTGGAGCGGGAGAACGACGAGAAGACCTCCTCGGTGCATTTTCTGCGTTTCGAACTCACGCCGGCCATGATCGCGAGCCTGCGCGGCGGTGCGGAGCTGGCCGCGGGGGTCGATCATGACCACTACCGGCATGTGGTAGCGCCAGTCGGCGCGGTGACACGACAAGCTTTAATTGCCGATTTTTCTTAAGGAATTCAGATACTTGATGTGGGTCGGGCGCCTCCGGCCTGCGAGTAATTCGCTTCCGCGCGCCGACATTCTGTAAGATTTCGCGCCCTGAAGGCGTCTGACAGCGTCTGGAAGGTCACCCAAATCTTAAACTCAGGCCCACCTAAAAACGGATGAGTCAGTCCTATACCGCTTCCGATATCGAGGTCCTGAGTGGCCTCGAGCCCGTGCGACGCAGGCCGGGTATGTATACCCACACGTCGCGCCCCAACCACCTCGCTCACGAAGTCATCGACAACAGTGTCGATGAAGCCACGAACGGGCACGCCAAACAGATCGACGTCACGCTGTTCAAGGACGGCTCGCTGCAGGTCGCCGACGACGGCCGCGGCATGCCGGTGGACATCCACCCGAAGGAGAAGGTCAGCGGCGTCGAGCTGATCCTCACGCGCCTGCACGCCGGCGGCAAGTTCTCCGACAAGAACTACAAACACTCCGGCGGCCTGCACGGTGTCGGTGTGTCGGTCGTCAACGCGCTCTCGAAGAAGCTCGAGACCACGATCAAGCGCGGCGGCAAGGAGTACCACATCAGCTTCAAGGACGGCAAAGCCGACTCGAAGCTCTCCGCGGTCGGCAGCGTCGGTGCGCGCAACACCGGCACTACCGTGCGCTTCTGGCCCGACCCGAAGTTCTTCGACTCCGACAAGTTTTCCGTCGCGCCGCTCAAGCACGTGTTGAAGGCGAAGGCCGTGTTGTGTCCCGGCCTGCGCATCACCTTCACCAACGAGGCGACGGGCGAGAAGGACGAGTGGTTCTTTACCGGCGATCTCGGCGCCTACCTCATGGAGGAGGTGACGGACAAGGATAAACTGCCGGCGGAGCCCATCGTCGGCGACAATGAAGGCGACACCAACCTCGTGAGCTACGCGCTGCTGTGGGCGCCGAATGCCGAGGTCGCGGTCGGCGAGAGCTATGTCAACCTGATTCCGACGATCGAAGGCGGTACGCACGTCAACGGCTTGCGTTCGGGCCTCGCTCAGGCGGTGCGCGAGTTCTGCGAGTTCCGCAATCTCGTGCCGCGCGGCGTGAAGCTCACGCCCGAAGATGTCTGGGACAAGGTCAACTACATCCTGTCGGTCAAGATCAACGAGCCGCAGTTCGCCGGGCAGATGAAAGAGCGCCTGTCATCGCGCGATGCGGCGGGCGTGGTGGAAGGGTTCGTGAAGGACTCGATGGCGTTGTGGCTGAACCGCCATCCCGATGCCGGCGAGCGTATCGGCCAGTTCGCCATCGCCAACGCGCAGGAGCGCGCCAAGGCTGCCGCGAAGGTGGTCCGCAAGCGCATTTCCGGCGGTCCGGCTCTGCCGGGCAAGCTCGCCGACTGCGCAAGTCAGGAGCCGAAGCGCTCCGAGTTGTTCCTGGTCGAGGGCGACTCCGCCGGCGGCTCGGCCAAACAGGCGCGCGAGAAGGACTTCCAGGCCATCATGCCGCTGCGGGGCAAGATCCTGAACACCTGGGAAGTCGACTCGGGATCGATTGGCTCCTCGGAGGAAGTGCACAACATCAGTGTGGCACTGGGCGTTGATCCGGGCTCCGCCGACTTGAGCCAGCTGCGTTACCACAAGGTTTGCATCCTGGCGGACGCCGACTCCGACGGACAGCACATCGCGACCCTGTTGTGTGCGTTGTTCCTGCGGCATTTCCGGCCGCTGGTCGCCAACGGACACGTGTATGTGGCGATGCCGCCGTTGTATCGCATCGACGCCGGCAAGCAGGTGCACTACGCGCTCGATGATGTGGAGCGCGAGCAGATCCTGAAGAAGATCGAGAAAGACAACCCCCGCGCCAAGCCCACCGTGACCCGCTTCAAGGGACTCGGCGAGATGAACCCGAGCCAACTTCGCGAGACCACGATCGATCCGCGCACGCGCCGTCTGGTGCAACTGACCATCGAAGCCGCGGACGATACGGACCAGCTGATGGACATGCTGTTGGCGAAGAAGCGCGCGGCCGACCGCCGCGAATGGCTGGAGCAGAAGGGCAACCTCGCGGAGGTGCAGGTTTAACCAATGGATAATCAAGAACTGAATTTCGAGGGGGTCGAGAAGCAGCCCCTGCGCACCTTCACCGAGAAAGCGTACCTCGACTATTCGATGTACGTCATTCTCGACCGCGCGCTGCCGGCGCTCGGTGACGGCCTCAAACCAGTGCAGCGCCGCATCACCTACGCGATGAGCGAGTTGAGCCTGTCGGCGAACAACAAACACAAGAAGTCGGCGCGCACTGTCGGCGACGTCATCGGCAAGTTTCATCCGCACGGCGACTCGGCTTGCTACGAGGCCATGGTGCTCATGGCGCAGCCGTTCTCGTACCGCTACCCGATTGTCGACGGGCAAGGTAACTGGGGCTCGCAGGACGACCCGAAGTCGTTCGCGGCCATGCGTTACACCGAGTCGAAGCTGACACGCTACGCGGATGTCCTGCTCGAAGAGTTGGGTAGCGGCACGGTCGATTGGCAGCCTAACTTCGACGGCACGGTCGAAGAGCCGATTGTGTTGCCCGCCCGTCTGCCGAATCTGCTGTTGAATGGCACGACGGGCATCGCGGTTGGCATGGCGACCGATATTCCGCCGCACAACCTGCGCGAAGTGGCCAACGCCTGTATCGCTTTGCTGGAGGATCCCGAGCTCACCTTGGCCAACTTGATGAAGTTCATCAAGGGTCCGGATCTGCCGACCGGCGCCGAGATCATCTCGCCGCGCGCGGATCTGAAGGAGTTCTACGAGAAGGGGGTCGGCAGCTACAAGGCGCGGGCGACCTACGAGATCGAGGATGGCAACGTCGTCATCACCGCTTTCCCGTACCAAGTCTCGCCCACTCGTGTTACGGAGCAGATCGCGGAGCAGATGCGCGCGAAGAAGCTCCCGATGATCGAGGACATCCGCGATGAGTCGGATCATGAGAACCCCGTGCGTCTGGTCATCATTCCGCGCTCGAATCGGGTCGACACGACGGAGGTCATCGAACCACCTGTTCGCCACGACCGACCTGGAACGCAATTATCGCGTCAATCTGAACATCATTGGCCTCGACGGTCGGCCGCGAGTCTTCGGGTTGAAGGCGCTGTTGACGGAGTGGCTCGAGTTCCGCGTCACGACCGTCACCCGCCGGTTGCAGTACCGGCTCGACAAGGTCAACCGCCGCCTGCATATCCTCGAGGGTATGCTGATCGCGTACCTCAATCTGGATGAGGTGATCCGCATCATCCGGCGCGAGGACGAGCCGAAGCCGGTGCTGATGAAGCGCTTCAAGCTCTCGGAAGAGCAGACCGAGGAAATTCTCAACACCCGGTTGCGCCATCTCGCCAAGCTCGAAGAGATGAAGATCCGCGACGAGCAGAAGGCGCTCGCCGAGGAGCGTGAGGAGCTCGAGGGGCTGCTGAAGAGCAAGCCGAAGCTGAAGAAGCTGGTGGCCAAGGAAATCCGCGAGGATGCCGACAAGCACGGTGATGACCGCCGCACCAAGATCGTCGAGCGTGAAGCCGCGCAGGCGATCGATGAAACCTCGCTGATTCCGAACGAGCCGGTCTCCGTGGTGGTCTCGACCGGTGGCTTCGTGCGCTCGGCAAAGGGACATGAGATCGATCCGTTGACGCTCTCCTACAAGAGCGGCGACGAGTTTCTCGGTATGGCGCGCGGGCGCAGTTTACAACCTGTTGTGTTCCTCGACAGTACGGGCCGCACCTACTCGCTGCCGGCGCACTCGTTGCCGAGCGCGCGTGGTCAGGGCGAGCCGCTTTCCGGGCGATTGAACCCGCCGGATGGCGCGAAGTTCGCCGGCGTCATCATGGGCGAGCCCGAGGATGTGTGGTTGTTGGCCAGTGATGCCGGTTATGGCTTCACGGTGCGCTTGAAGGAGTTGATCACCGACCGCCGCGCCGGCAAGACCGTGCTCAACGTTCCGGACAATTCGCTGGCGCTGCCGCCAGCGTTGGTGCCGTCACCCGAGTCACTGGTGGTTGTCGTCAGCAGCGAGGGTAAGTTGCTGGCCTTCCCGGTGAGCGAGGTGCCGGAGATGCCACGTGGCAAGGGCAACAAGCTCTACGACATTCCCGGCAAGAAAGCCGCGGCTCGCGAAGAGTTGATGACCGCAATCGCCGTCGTGCCGCCCAAGGCCAGCCTGCTGGTCTATGCAGGCGATGCGAAGCCCAAGACCTTGGAGTGGAGCGACCTGAAGGGGTATCGCGGCGAGCGCGCGCAGCGGGGTACGGTGTTGCCGCGCGGGTGGCCGCGGAAGGTTACGCGGTTGGGGGTCGAGATCCCGACGTAAACGCGCGCCCCGGGGGGAGGGGCGCTAGCGATTTGGCTTTATATCCCACAAGGTGCATTCTTGTGGGATATGGCTTTCCTTACCGTCCCCCACGAACGGGCTTTGACGCTGCTGTTCACCGAGCTGGAAAGCGTAGCCGCGGCGGCGCAGGATCCGGCGTTCCTCGGGACACCGGGGGCGCTGACCGAGCGCAGCAACGAGAACGGCACCAGGTTCTGGGTGCATCGATATTCTGATGCGGTCGGGCGGCGCGTGGAGACGTATCTCGGTAAGGTGGACGATCCCGAGGTCACCAAACGCCTGGGCGAATTGCAGGGCCGGATCGACGCCGCCAACGCAACCATCGCTCAGGTAAGGATCCTCGCACGCGCGGGTTTCGCGACGATCGACCGAAAGGCCTACTACACCCTGGCAAGCCTGCGTAACCACGGTCTGTTCAAAGCGGGTGCTCTGTTGATCGGGTCGCATGCCTTTGGAGGGCTCCTCAATGCGCTTGGCGTAAAAGCCGTAGCTTATTCAACTGAAGACGTTGACATCGCACGGCGCGAGGCGTTGGCGCTCTCGGGCGTACCGCCCTTCGTCGAGATGTTGAGAGCAACTGGGATCGAGTTTTTTGAGGTGCCGCGGGTCAACAGGAAGGAAGCTGCGACGTCCTTTGCGGAGCGCGGTGGTTCGAGACTCAGGGTCGATCTGCTCGTTCCCTCACGCGACGACAACTATCCAACAGTACCGGTGCCCGAGCTGAACGCGCACGCGATGGGGTTGCCCTACCTCGCGTATCTGTTGGGTGCGTCGCAAGAGGTTCCTGTCCTCAGCTCCCATGGGGCCGTGCAAGTGCGTGTGCCGGTGCCGGAGCGGTATGCCATACACAAGCTCATCGTCTCCCAGCTGCGGGCACGGACTACGGGCAAACCCGAGAAGGATCTCAGGCAAGCGGCGACTTTGATCGAGGTCCTTGCCGAGCAGTTTCCGGGTACCGTGGAGGAGGCATTGGCGGCCGTTCCCAAGAGTGCCGCGCGGCTGGTCAAACAGGGTGTTACGGCGCTCAAGCGGCATCTTTCCCAGGATGCAGAGGCGGCGTGGGAGGCTTTGGGCGCGTATCCCACAAGATGAATTCTTGTGGGATATAAATTGTTTTGACAACGCATGCCTCATGCAGTTGCGACGATGGGGTGACCTGCGTGCCCACACCATTTTGCGCTCTCATGAGATTGAGAATACGAATGATTCGCATTAGTATGCTACGCTGCCAAGCCTGAACAGGTCTCGGGCGTGACGGGTAGTCGATGTTTTTTAAGAAGAAATGGTCGCGCGGCAGCGCATGGCTCGTCTTTGTCTGTAGCTCGGCTCTGACAGCCTGCGGGGGTGATAGCGGCAGTAGTGGCGGCGGGAACGGTGGCGGTGCCTCGCCGCCGGTGACTAGCACCCTTTCGCTGGCAGCGACCGCCGGGAAAGCGCTGTTCAACGATAAGAGCCTGTCCGTGTCGGGCAAGCAGTCCTGTGCGACATGCCATGTGGCCTCGAGGGCCTTTACGGCGAACCCGGCGACGGACCAGGGGCTGCCGGTGCCGCTCGGAGGTCCAAACATGGATATTCCGGGTTTCCGCAACGCGCCGTCACTGATGTATGCGTCGCTGACCCCGGCTTTCTTCCTCGATAGCGGTACCCCGACCGGTGGATTCTTCCGCGATGGTCGCGCGTCTTCGCTCGATGTGCAGGCAGAGCAGCCGTTCATCACGCCGTTCGAGATGGCTAATCACGACGCGGCGGAAGTTGTTGGTCGGCTGCAGCAGTCACCGGCAAGTTTGCAGGCGTTTATCGCCGCATACGGTTCGCAGGTGCTCAGCGATCCACAGACGGCACTCGTCGATATCGGACACGCCATCGCGGCGTACGAGACGCAAGACGCCGACTTCCATCCCTTCACCAGCAAGTTCGATTATTGGAGCCAAGGCAAGGCGCAGCTGACCGACCAGGAGCAACAGGGGCTTGCGCTCTTCAACAATCCCGGCAAGGGCAACTGCACCGCGTGCCATCCGAGTCAGCGGCAGGGGTACAGCGACCATCCGCTGTTCACAGACTTCACCTACGACAACATTGGCGTGCCGCGCAACTGGGACATTCCCGCCAACGCGGCCGAATCCTGTCAGTCCGATCAGCGGTGCAGCGCTCGCGTCCTTCATGCCGTCCGGACCGAGCAACGTTCCGGCCGATGCCGAATACACCTACTACGACTTGGGGCTGTGCGGGCCTTTCCAGCCGGCGCGCCAACGATCCCCATCCGCGCACGGTCGTTCTTCCACATCACGACGCTTTGCGGGCTGTTCAAGGTGCCGACACTGCGCAATATCGCGATCACCACGCCCTATTTCCACAACGGCGCATTTAGCACGCTGCACCAGGTCGTGGAGTGGTATGTGACACGCGACATCAACAACAACACCGGCAACAATCCAGCGCCGGTGCCGGCCGGACCGGACGGAAATCCCTATTTCCCGCTGGGCACCTTCTATACCAACGCCGACGGGACGCCGGATCTGTATCAGTACAACGATCTGCCGGTGGATTTCGATGCCAACGTGAATATCGGCGAGGTGCCCTATACCCCGCCTGATGTTCTCGGGCGGCCAGGCGCCGACTTTGACGGCTGCCGAGATCGACGCCGTCGTGGCGTTTCTTTGCACGCTCACCGACGGCTACGACCCGGCGAATCCTGCGGCCTACAACGTGCCGGCCCAATGCCAGCCCACCGCGACTGCTGCGGCAGCTCAAACCTCAGGTCACTAGTTTATGAATTGCAAAGCGAGCTCCCCAAAGATGATGACCCACAGGACGATTCGGGCGGCGTTGTTGCTCGGTTGTACGCTTGGCGCCAGCGAGTTGGCGCTGGCGGCGGGGCAGGCGGCGGCGGGCGCTGTGGCGCAAGATGCGACGCAGGCATCCTCCGCTGCGGATGCTACGTCTGCGAAGGGCAAGAAAAGCGGACAACGTGCCGGCAGCTCGCGGGCTTCCGAGTTGCAGAAGCAGCTCAAAGCGGTGCAGGCGCAACTGCGCGAGCTGGCGGAGCAGAATCGCGCGCTGTTGGAGCACCAGAAGGTGATCGATCGCGAGCTGCAGGAGCAGAAGGCGCAGTTGGCGCAGCAGGCGGCGGCAGAGGCGCAACTCAACGCGCAAGTGCAACAGGCTGCGTCTTCACAGGTGGCGGGCGTTGCGTCCCAACCCGGTGGCCAGCGCGGCGGCGCTCAGGCGCCGGTCGTTGCGGGCGGCCCGAACACACCGGCCCAACAGGGCGCGCTGCCCGGGGCCCAAGCTTCGGCAGGCGCCGGTCCTGCCACCGAGCAGTCAACCTCGGCTCTGCCGGACTCAACTTCCGCGTTGCCGAATGCCACTGCATCGAACGGTGGAGCCTCGTCGCTGCTGTCCTTCGCGCAGAACGTCAAGCTCTGGGGTTACGGTGAGGTTTACTACACCGATCCCCTCCATGATCGCGACCACGCCCAGGCGGATCTGGCACGCGCGGTGTTTGGTATCGGCTATTCATTCGACAGTCGCACCGAATTCAACTCCGAGTATGAGGTCGAGCACGCGGTGGCCTCCGCGAGCGACCCTGGCGAGTTCGAGGTCGAGCAGTTCTACATCGACCACCAGCTCAACAATCTGGTCACGGTGCGCGGCGGTCTGTTCCTCATGCCGTTCGGCATGCTCAACGAGCATCACGAGCCCACGAATTTCTACGGCGTGCAGCGTAACTTCGTCGAGACGCTCATCATTCCCAGCACCTGGCGTGAAGGCGGTTTCAACCTGCACGGCGACACCTCCGCCGGCTTCGGCTGGAATGCCGGGGTCACGACAGGCTTCGATTTGTCGAAGTGGAGTTTTGCTCCGGAGTTCCCGCCGTACAAGACCGCATTGGAGCTCGAAGACAACGATGTGGCACCGCTGCAGGCGACCCACCAGGAATTGGCTCTGGGCAATGCGCATGACCTGTCCCAATACGTCGCTCTCGGCTACTCGGCACGCCAGGCCTCACGGTGGGCGGCGCGGTCTTTACAGGTAAGGCTGTAGCCGTGCCATCGCCTCCCAACGACGATCGCCGGAAGCCAACGGGTGACTTTGTGGGAAGGGCATGCGCGTTGGACGCCGGGGAAGTTCGACCTCTCGGCGTTATATGCGCGCGGCACGATCAGCAACCTCGCTTCGACCAACGCGGCCAATCCCGGCTCGCCGAATCCTATTCCGTCGTCCTTCTACGGATACTTCTTCCAGGGTGCTTACGACCTCTGGGAGCACGGTTCCTATCGCCTGGCGCCGTTCGCTCGCTGGGAGGTTTACAACCTGGGAGCGAGCTATGAGGGCACACCGGGCCCGGCGCTTCCCTCGGGCCTGATTCCTCTGTCTGCGCTCCGGGGGATTACGGTCTATGGCCACATGACCATGACCGTGTCTGGACGGTCGGCGCCAACTTTTACGTGACACCGCACGTGGTGGTGAAGGCTGACTATCAGCACTTCTGGATCATCGATTACCCGCACGTCCCACCGATCCCCACACACCATCCCCTTTACGGCGGACGAGTATATTATCCGGCTTCAGGTCACGGTGAAAAACCCTCGCTTTGTGGGCGGCGATCATCCCGGAAGCGACTTGTCGAGCGATCGTCACGACGTGGGCCGGCTGCAATACTTGCGGCTTGCCGTCCTGGCACTGCTTCGCCAGGCTATCACCCTCGAAATAGTCCATGACGATGAAGGGGCGGGCTTCATCGTCGTCAAAGCAGCCCCAGTTACGCACGCCAATGATGGCCGGGTGCTTCAGCGTCTTGATAATGTGGGCCTCGGCGAAAACTCGCGAATCTCGGCGCGAGGTTTGCCGTGTGCAGCGTCTTGACGGCGACGGCGCGTCCTCCGCGACGGCGTATTGGTCCTCCGCATCGCACAACTGTGCCGAAACCCGCCTGTGCCGAGGATCATCTTCGGCACGTACTGGACCAGCGAAAACGGCCGGTAGCGGGGTTCAGGCGTGCGGCTTCCAGCAGGGACTTCGAGCGCCACTGGCCAATCGCCCAGTTCGCAGGCGTCGCGGTATCTCTGGTAATGGTTCTTCGCGGCCAGGCTCTTGTTGTCAACGGCGGCACGGCGTGCGGCCTCGGCGTGCATCTCCTGAGCCTGGCTGAATTGCCCGGCGTCACTGAGGCTATCGGCGAGCAGGGTTAGTGATTCGACGTGCCGTTGCTCGGGCGGCAGTTTGCGGTACTCGTCGCGCAATTTGCGCAGGACTTCCGCTCCTTCTCATTGGTGATGGACACCGTCATTTTCCGAGCCTCATCGCCGTGGACATGATTGCGCGCGGCAAACCGGCGAATCTGCTCCTCGATGCGTTCGACCTTGGCCTCGACCCGTAGGGCAATTTTTCGATACGGTCGAACTGTGCGGCGAACCGTGCCATGTTGGCGAAGCCGGCCGCGATGCGTTCGTCTGTATCCCGCTGTTGGCGGATGATCTGGTCCGCCGCCTCGGGAAGGCCGTCGAGTTTGACGATCTGCTCCATGAGTCCGGCCAATTGCCCGCTGCACTCTTCAAGGATGCTGCCGACGCGCTGGAGATGTCGGCGCCGGCGGACGTCTTCAAGCGAGCTTCCGCCTTCTGCTGGTCCACGGCCGTGTCCTGTACGCATTCCAGGACTTTGTCCACGGCCTCGGCGACCAGTGATCCGCCCGGCACCGCCGAAATGACGTGCCTGGCCGCGAATCGGGCCGGCCGGCCCCAGCGAACAACGAAATCTCGTGCGGCGGTATACCAGGACATGGACGGACTCCTTCGGCCTAGCGACGACGGATCGAACTTCCCATGGTTATTCGTTGCTGACGTCGATTTATTTTCGCAATTTTCGAATAATCTTCAATGCATGCATGGTTCGGGGTCCGATTTTCAAATCAACAGATGAGGTGCTCCCCCCCCTTCTTCAAAATGGGGAGGAAACCGGCCGCGTCCGAATCTTTTGTCGCAACATCAACGTGGCAAGAGAGTTAACGGTCCATTCCTGGCGGCGTTTTGGCGTGAGGAAAATGAGGAAGATGAGGAAAAAATGGGGTGCGCGACGGGTCTCTGTCTTTGCACCCCACCAATTGCTGCCAGGAGGTCGTCCGCGACAATGCCTGCCGTGAACCACGTCACGAAAAGGGCCGGGGTGGCCCGGCGAACTGCCGGCGTACGCCATTGCCTCGCTTTTCGCTCCCATGGCCGGACGATCATTCGGGATCCTTACGTTTGGTGCCGGGAAAGTACCGCCACGCCAGTGCCACGCCTGACAGCGACAGGACGGTCGCGGCCAGATGAACGATTAACGCCGCCGTGTTTGGGGCGTGCAATCCAAGCAAGGGCCACGGCAGCCACCATCCGCCATAGTAACAAACCGATATCACCGCCATGACTACCCACAAGGAACGCAACCGCTGCTTTGGCGGTAGGAACATTACGTACAGCATGACTGCCACCGCTCCCACTTGGAGGGTAAACTCTCGGAAGGCGTGATAGTTTGTGTGCGTCGGCCCCAACGGGAAGGCTGGCGCTTGAAAAGCGGGGTCCCAAGAGTGAGAAAGGGTATCCCACATGCTCAAGGTTCCCACAACAAGTCCAAGGCCGAGGACAATGCGACTAAGCCACATACACGATCTCTATTTGAGGTTTACCGCCGCCTTGGCCGCCATGGCCAGGGCGGGCCAACCTTCGGTGGCCGGGGTCAGTAGCGGAGACGTTCAGCAACTCAGCGCGAAGGGTCTAATCTTGCAGGTCGCGCGCGATGCGGTAGATGGAGACCGGGACCTGCTGTCCGCGCGGGCCGGAGACCATGGCGAAGAGGTTGCCTTCGGCGTCGACCGCGGGGTTGGAGATGATGTGCAGGTCGTCGGCCATAGGCACGGCAACGTTGGCGTGCACGGCGTTGCTCACCAGGCCGTTGCGGCGCAGGCTCAGGTCGCTGGAGATGGCGCCGTCCGGCACGCGAATGACGCGCGCGTGGGCCGGGCCAGGTCCAGCGCGGCGGGGATCTCGCCGAAGAAGGCCTCGGGGAGCTGTGTCTCCGGCGACCAGTCGGCTGTCGCCGTCCTAAAAGCCACCGCCGGGAATGGCCGCGCGTGGGGTGAGCGTGTTGAGGTGCGGTGCGTCGGGGTCGGGAGTGAGGCGGATTGTGGGCAGCAGAGCAATACGAACGGAACCAAGCAAAAAAAA
>CAVVXG010000015.1:0-20314 GCA_963752125.1 uncultured Pseudomonadota bacterium
TGTGTACTCGTTGGTGCGTTGCTCCATAGGGGTTCCGGAGAGCGTCCCCTTGCTGGAATCCACACTCAATCCCGCCGGCAATGCGGGACTGACGGTAAAACTACTCAGCGAGCCGGTGACTGTGGGAGTAATCGGCGTGATCGCCGTGCCAACGACGAACGCTTGGACTCCAGACGGATAACTGAGACTGCCCATGCTGGGCGGCGGTGAGCTACCCGATGAACCGCCGCCACCGCCGCAGGCGGTAAGCAAAAACAGCGTAAGGACAAGCGTCAAGACTTCGCCGATACGCCCCACCCTGATCGAACCGCGACTGCAGATACGCACGCTGTCTTTCCTTTACACGAGCCTTTCCACTTTCTTTCCTTGGTGTCGCTCGGAAAAAGGCAGTGCTCAAGTCTTCTGCCTCAAGAAAATCGCCTGAATTTTGTATCAGGTGGGCATCAGCTTGGGCACAATTTCAGCGCTTGTATCCGTATCCGTAGTAGTCGCACCGTCGTCGCCGGTCGATACCCTACGTCCCTCACCATTGTCTGAGGAGAAACTGCCGCGCCATCAGCTCGTTGGCGCGCTCGGTCGTCGCGTAGAGCGACAGCGGATGGTCCTCGATGTTGTGAACCGAGAACGGCATGTTGGTGTTGGCGCCGTAGACGGAGTTGCGCGACGTGCGAGCGGACTTCCCCCTCAATGCGATTGCGCAACGATGCTGGTGCCCGAGATGAAAACGACATAGGCGCCGGCTACCGCGCCTATAGGGAATTCGCTGCCGCCAAGGTCACCACTGGCCCACGTCACCGCGCCGGTGCTCACCGATAGAATCTGGTTGTTCGCCGGTGAATAGAGGGTGTCGCTGCCGACTGGCTGGAATTGCCGCAGCTCTTGGCCCAAAGCGCAGGCGCCACCTGTCGGACTACCGTTGGGCCCGTAGAGAGTGCAGCCGGAGTACGTGTAAGTCGGCACCAGGCCGCCGAGCAGCGCGTAGTTGTCCACCACCAGGCGGCTATCATCCAGCCATCCAACCGGGAGGCCGTTAAAGGCAGTGACCAGTGTGCCGTTTTGAAAGAGGCTCGTACCAGGAATCGTCGTCTGCAGCCCGAACGATCCGTTCGCCAGCGCAGTGAATGTGCCAGCGGGTGAGATCGTCAGAATGTTGGACGTGGGCACCTGAGCGGAGAAGATCAACGAGCCGCCCGTGGGTGAGCTCGCTTGCAGCGTGTTACCCAAAAGCTGCTCCAATACAGTTCCCGGGGCCGAGAGGGCGAAGGCGGCCAGGCCTGTCGAAGACCAGGAGTACAACGGCGCGCCCCCCGCGGGAAGAGTGTAGTCCTGCAGCGCGCTGGTTCCTTGAGCCAGCAGTACCGACCCATCCGTGGAAAGCATCAGCTGACTGCCGAGGAAATCAATCTGGCCTTCCTGCGCCAATGTCGCCGAGTTGAAGTAGAGGATCTTTCCTATAGCCGTCGCAATCGCGAAATGGCCCGTGCCACCGGCGATGCTCATCGCGGCACCGAATCCGAAGAAGCGCGGCGTGCTGGCGAGACTCGCACCGTCAAGCAGTACTCCGTCCGCGCCACCCACGAGCCATTGGGAAGCCGATACGGCCGCGTAGGGTGACCTTGGGGTCGCTGCTTGCGGAGCCACGCTGATGGGGGAGGTGTAATCCGTTCTAACAGGGGTCGCCCCCGACAGATCGATCACGCTGACCGTGGTGTTGGAGGTAAAAGCTGCGAGGGTTGGGCCGGCCGCAACAACTGTAGCCAATACCCCCAAGCTGTAAGTAGCCGCGGCAGCGGGATTTGTCCCCGTCGCAGGATAGACAGATAGTGCGCCGAAGGAGGAGGCGACCCACACCCAATTGCCCTCGCCACCGATCGTGGTGGCGCCGCTGCTGATCGGGAACGCGAAGCTGCCCTGTTGCACCGCGACGTTCGAGTAAACCAACACGGTGCTCCCGGCAGTCGTCAGGAACCGCCCGCCATCGGCAAACCACGCAGTGAATTGGCCATTGAACGCTGAGCTCGTGACGGCCGCGCCGCTCGGAACCGCAATTGTCTGCACGACGCTCTGTCCAGCGGGCCCGGCTGCGACTTGCACCTGGGAAGGAGCAGCGAAGGCGATCGCACGAGAATAGTCTCCTTGCTGGGAGAACAGGATCTGTCCGGAAGGTGACCACACTGACAGACCCGTACTGCTGCCGGCGGTGATGTAGCTTCCATCGATCGCAAGCTTCCACCAGGTTGGAGAGCTCGTGATGGTCCCCAAGATCTGACCGCCGGTGCTCGAGCGCATCTCGAAGCCCGTCGGGGTAACAATCACCGCGGTCGGTCCAGCCAGATCAATCCCCGGAACCGAGCTACAGTCACACTGGGAGGTTCCGCTCGCAACAATGGTCGCACCGCTGTAGTTCCACAGGAGCCAATTGCCCTGCCTATCCTCGCTAAGCACGTTGGTAGCGCTGGCGCGTACATCATATATGCTGGACTGGTGACCCAGGTTGAGCACCGGAGCATCGACCGCTATGGTCAACGTGATGCTACTTTGCCCGGCGGAGTTCTGTGCGGTTACAACATAGGGCGCGGCAGCCGAGGCAGCGGTTGGCGTCCCGGAAATACTGCCGTCGGTCGTGCTGAACTGCAGGCCGGGCGGAAGCGCCGGGTTGATCGACCAGCTCACCACTTTACCGCCGGCCGCCTTGGGAGTCAGAGTCGAGCTGGCAAGCGACGTACTGAATGAATATTGTGCCGCAGGGTAAGAGACCTGGGACGGAGCCACATTGTTGACGGTGATCGAGATACTGGCCGAGGCCGCCGCCCCCCCCGCTCCCGTCGCGGTGATCGTGTAGTTGGCCTGGGCCGCAATGGACGTGGGCGTCCCGGAAAGAATGCCCTTGTTAGGATCGAGCGTGAGCCCCGCCGGCAACCCCGGATTGACGGTGAAGGCGCTCAGCGGTCCAGTGATTGTCGGGTTGACCGGAGTAATCGCGCTTCCCAACACGAACGTCTGCGATCCGGGATAAGACAGGCTCGCCGCCGGTGGCAGGGGTATTGAGTTGGAGGAGCCACTGCCTCCACCGCAAGCTGTGATAACCAAGAGCACCCACGCCGCCAGAATGGCAGGCGCGACATGACGGAGTGTACGCATCGCTATCCCTGTTATTTTGCGCTGATCGCCACCGGAGCGCGGTGACAAAGTTAAATGAGCAACTTACCTGTACCGCGAGGGTGCCGGCGCGAATTGTCTTTCAAGGAGTTTAGCCGAAATATAGGCAGTGTCCAGCTTTAGCGCTTGTAGCCGTAATAGTCGCGGAACCAATCCACGAACCGCCGCACCCCCACCTCCACCGTCGTCGCCGGCCGATACCCCACGTCCCTCACCAGATCGTCGATGTCGGCAAACGTTTCCGGCACATCCCCGAGCTGCAGCGGCAGGAAGTTCTTCTGCGCCTTCTTCCCCAGGCAGCTCTCCAGCACTTCAATGTAGTGCATCAACGGCACCGGTTGGTTATTGCCGATGTTGTAGATTCGGAAAGGCGCATTGCTCGAGGACGGATCGGGCGCGCTGCCCTTCCAGTTGGGATCCGGTTGCGGCACCCGTTCCAACACCCGCACCACCCCCTCGGCGATATCCTCCACGAAGGTGAAATCGCGCTTGTGATGGCCATTGTTGAATACGTCGATCGGCTTGTCTTCGAGAATGTTGCGCGCGAACAGGAATAGCGCCATGTCGGGCCGTCCCCACGGTCCGTAAACCGTGAAGAAGCGCAGACCTGTCGTCGGCAGCTTGAAGAGCGAGGAGTAGTTATGCGCCATAAGCTCGTTGGCGCGCTTGGTCGTCGCGTAAAGCGACAGCGGGTGGTCCGCGATGTTGTGGACCGAGAACGGCATGTTGGTGTTGGCGCCGTACACGGAGCTCGTCGAGGCGTACACCAGATGCTCGACCTGATTGTGCCGGCAGCCTTCAAGAATATTCAGGGTCCCGGTGACGTTACTCTGTATGTAAGCATGCGGTGCCTCGAGCGAGTAGCGCACCCCCGCCTGCGCCGCGAGATGAACGACCCGCTGGAACTTCTCCCGCGCGAACAGCTGCGCGATCGCCGCGTTGTCGGCGAGATCGAGCTTCACGAAGCGGAACGCTTTGAGCTTCTCCAACCGGGCGAGGCGCGCCTGTTTCAGCGTGACGTCGTAGTAGTCGTTCAGATTGTCGAGTCCGACGACTTCATGTCCGCGCCCGATCAACAGATGCGCAACATGCGAGCCGATGAAGCCCGCGGCACCTGTAACCAGAATCTTCATAGCCGCCCATCCACTTCAGCCGCCGGGAACACGTGCTTGATGTCATAGAGCACGTGGCTCTTTTTGCACAGCTTGCGCACGCCCTCGGCGCCCAACTCACGAAACTCCTTGTGGGCGACCGCGATCACCGCGGCATCGTAGCGCCGGGGCTCGAGATTGCGGATCACCCGCAGGCCGTACTCATGTTTGAGTTCGCCGTTATCCGCCCACGGATCGTAGATGTCGACCTCCGCGCCGTTCTTCTGCAACTCGCGCACGACATCCACCACCTTCGAGTTGCGGATATCGGGGCAGTTCTCCTTGAACGTGATACCGAGCACCAGCGCGCGGGCGCCGTTCACGTGAATGCGCTTGCTCGCCATGAGCTTGGCAATCTGGTCGGCGACGTACAGCGCCATGTTGTCGTTAAGGCGTCTTCCGGCCAGGATCATTTCCGGGTGATAGCCGATTTCCTGCGCCTTGTGCGTCAGGTAATAGGGATCAACTCCGATGCAGTGGCCGCCCACCAGGCCCAGGTGTGAAGCGCAGGAAGTTCCACTTGCTGCCCGCGGCATTCAACACCTCCTCGGTGTCGATGCCGAGACGGTTGAAAATCAGTGCCAGCTCGTTGATGAGTGCGATGTTGACGTCGCGCTGGGTGTTCTCGATGACCTTGGCCGCCTCGGCCACCTTGATGGTGGAAGCCCTGTGGGTACCGGCGGTGATGATGCTCGCGTACAGCTTGTCGACGAACTCGGCCACTTCCGGGGTCGAGCCGGAGGTAACCTTCTTGATGGTCGGGAGACGGTGCTCCTTGTCGCCCGGATTGATGCGCTCGGGGCTGTAGCCGGCGAAAAAGTCGCGGTTGAATTTCAGCCCCGACTCGCGCTCCAGGATAGGCACGCAGATTTCCTCGGTGCACCCCGGATAAACCGTGGACTCGTACACGACGACATCGCCGCGCTTCAACACCTTGCCGACGCTTTCGCTGGCCTTCACCAGCGGCGTGAGATCAGGGCGTTTGTAATCGTCGATCGGCGTCGGCACGGTGACGATGAAAACCTGACAGCGCTTGAGCGCCGCGAGGTCCGTGGTGAAGGTGAGGCGGCTGGCGCTCTTGAGCTCGGGCTTGGAGACCTCGAGAGTGCTGTCGCGGCCGGCTTTCAGCTCGGCAATGCGGCCAGCTTTGACGTCAAAGCCGGTCGTGTCGAAATGTTTGCCGAATTCCACCGCCAGCGGCAGACCGACATAACCGAGACCGATGACGCCGATGCGGCATTTACGCAGGTTGAGCACGATGTCCTTCCAGTACTGGGCGCCGAATTTGGGCGCGGAATTTTTATCAGGCACTTGAGAGATTCTGTGCAGGTGCGGTGACGGGCACAGGCGCGGGCGGCCACAGACACTTGCCGCCGCTCGCCTTCGCGATGATGGCCAGCATGCTCTCGTGCGCACGCGATTCTTCTTCCGTCGCCATGATGACGACGAGGGGTATTGCGGTCCGCACGAGCGCCCGCACAGGCTGGCCGCCGCTGCCGGCGTTGACTGACGTCGTGCTCTCGCTGAGCGCAAGGCCCACCTGGCCTCCAGTCATGGCGAGATACACGTCGGCAAGTATCTGTGCGTCGAGCAACGCACCGTGCAGGTCGCGGTGCGAGTTGTCGATCTCGTAACGCTTGCACAGGGCGTCGAGATTGTTTCGCTGCCCCGGGTGCATGGAGCGGGCGAGCGCCAAGGTATCCAACACGCGGCACAAGGATGCCACCGGCCCAGAACCGCCGCGCAGACGCGCAAGCTCGGCATCGAGGAAGGCGACGTCGAACGCCGCGTTGTGGATCACGAGCTCGGCGTCCTTGATGAACTCGACGAGCTCGGCGGCGACCTCGGCGAACTTCGGCTTGTCGTCGAGGTCGGCCCGCTTGATGCCGTGCACCGCCATCGCACCCTCGTCGATGGCGCGCTCCGGATTCAGATAGCGGTGGAACGTGCGTCCGGTGACTCGACGGTTCAGGATCTCGACACAGCCGATCTCAATGATTCGATGACCGAGCTCGGGTTCCAGACCAGTGGTTTCGGTGTCGAGGACGATTTGGCGCATGGGGCGCGAGTTTACAGGGATGCCGTCTTGTTGTGACCGGTCGCGTGAAGTTAAGTCCTCAGCAGCCGGCATGCCTGGAAGCCGGGTGAAGGGTAAAACTGTGAGCGGGCGCACGTCCGCGCCGCGCGCGATCAACCTGCCGGGGCGCCCGAAGCCCGCATCGCATCGATCGCTTCGTTGGCCAGACGGTCGACACGCTCGTTGCCCGGAATGCCGGAATGGCCCTTCACCCAGCGCCATTCGATCTGGTGCCCGGCCGCCAGCGCATCGAGCTGCTCCCAGAGGTCCTGGTTCTTGACCGGCTTGCGGTCCGCGGTCTTCCAGCCGCGCGCCTTCCAGCTTTTGACCCATTCCGTAATGCCGCGGCGCACGTACTCGGAATCCGTGAAAACTCGCACCTGCGAGGGTCGCTTCAGAGCCTCGAGCGCGCGAATCACCGCGGTAAGCTCCATCCGATTGTTGGTCGTGAGTGCCTCAGCACCCGACAAATCCTTCTCGTGCTCTCCAATGCTCAAAAACGCGCCCCAGCCCCCGGGGCCCGGATTGCCGCGGCATGCGCCGTCCGTGTAGATCTCGACGAGACTCATGAGTTGCCGCCCTGTGCGCAGTTGGATTACAAACCTGAACGTGTAGTGGGTTTTACGAGGCCGCCCAGCACCGCTGTCTTCTCGCGGAATCGCGGCCGGATCGGCGTCAGTGTGTAGACGCGCTTGCGCGCCTTCAACAAGTAGGCGCTCGCCGGCAACGGGTGTGTAAGGCCGCGCCTCAGAATCCGGCCGGTGCCTTCGCCTTTTGACAGCCCTTTGCTCCACGGGCTGCAATACAGGTAACTGTGCTCTGCGACCACTTCATAGCCGAGCAGCACCAGCCACTCGCGCAGGCGCCTCTCAGACAGCACGCGGCGCATCCCTGGTGGGAACCCGCTACGACTCCAGCGGGCACGCATGCCCCATAGACTCCACGGACGAAAACCCAGTACGAGCAATTGCCCCTCAGCCGCCAGAACCCGATCCACTTCACGCACGATGGCGTAGGGATCGGCCGCGAATTCGAGAGTGTGCGGTAATAGGGCAGCGTCTACGGTATCGCTGGTGATGGGTAATTGCGACGGTCGGCCGATGATATCGGCGCCCCCCGGGAACCCTTGCGCGGCTACGACTGTCTGTCGGCGTGTGCGACAACACGACAGCAGATCCCGTGAGGTTCCCCACGCGCCAACTTGCAGGAATTCCCAGCCGAAAACGTCTTCGAGCGCTTCGCCCAACAACTCCGATTCGGCTGCAAGCAACGCGCGTCCGAGTGACGTATGCCACCACGCCGTTAGAGCGGCGTCCCGATCGAGAATGGCGGAATTGCGAACTGGCACGATGTAGCGCTGGCAATAGTGTGAAGTTACCGGTTAAATTCGTCCGCCTAATGCAGTAGCGTCCCGAGCCGATAGCCCACGCCCTGCGGCGCCCTACGCGGCCTTCGGAAAACTTAGCACGTCGACAGAGGATTTCGGAAATTGATGACGGAAACGATCCGGCGTACGCGTCACGTCCTTCTGACCTCTGCAATCCTGGCGATTTCCGCTTGCGCGCACGCGCCCGCCGAACGTACCGCGACGCACGTTGCGCAGCCGGTGGCTGGCGCCGTGCTCCCCGACGGTCCGAGCAGCACCTACCCACAGTCGTTCACCCCGCCCTCGGTCCAGTCACCGCTCGTGGTCGAGCCCCAGGCTCCCGAAGAGCCGACACAGGTTGCGGGCCTCACCCCGGCGCAGTACGCCGACCTGTTCGATCGCATTCGCGCCGGCTTCAAACTGGAAGACCATCCAGATCAGTCCAGCGTTGACCAGCAGCTCGACTGGTTCGCGTCCAATCCGGACTATCTGCAGCGCGCCTTCGGCCGTTCCGAGCTGTACCTCTACCATATTGCCACGCAACTCGAAGCGCGCGGTATGCCGCTCGAGATCGCGTTTCTACCCGTCGTAGAGAGCGCGTTCGAGCCGTTCGCTTATTCGCGGGCGCGCGCTTCAGGACTGTGGCAATTCATTCCTGACACCGGCTCGCGCTTCGGACTGAAGCAGGACTGGTGGTATGACGGACGGCGCGACATCGTCGAGTCCACGCGAGCCGCCCTCGATTACCTGCAAGCCCTGCACGATGAATTCAACGGCGACTGGCTGCTGGCGATCGCCGCTTACAACTGCGGTGAGATGGCCGTCGAGCATGCCGTCGATGCCAATCGCGCGTCCGGCAAGCCGATTGACTTCTGGAGCCTGCGACTGCCCGCGGAGACGCGCGCCTACGTTCCGAAATTGCTCGCGATGAAACGCCTGGTCACCGATCCCGAAACCTACGGCCTGTCGATCAGCCCCATCCCGAACCAACCGTACTTCGCACGCGTCGACACGCGCGGACAGATAAACCTGAAGCTCGCGGCTGAAATCGCGGGCATTACCGACGAGGAGCTCTACGAGCTCAACCCTGCCTTCCATCGTTGGGCCACCGACCCCAGCGGTCCAAACTTCCTGCTTCTTCCGGTCGATGGCGCACAGGTATTCACCGAGAACATCACGCAGCTGACGGAAGAGCAGCGGATGGGCTTAGCACACTACACAGTTCACAAGGGTGACTCCGTCCTCTCAGTGGCGCGCCACTTCGGCACGAGTGTGAACGTTATCCGCGACCTGAACGGCCTGCCCGAGGGACGCCTCACGGTCGGTGCGGAACTGCGCGTTCCCTCCTCCACCGCCGTGATACTCCCGGCCAAAGTGATGCTTGCCGCAGCGCGGGTAGACGGGAAGGTCCGTGAAAACCGCCGCGAGCGGCGCGTGCGAATTCAGGTGGTGCATGCGGGTGAGTCGCTGTGGAGCATCGCGCGACGCCACCACATTAACGTCAACACGCTCGCGTCAATGAACGGCATGCGCCCAGGCGACGCCTTACGCGCCGGCCAGAAGATCCGCTTTTCGACGACCACCACGGTATCGCATTCGAAGGCGAGCTCGAGTCGCCGCGTGGTCTATGTCGTGCGGGCGGGAGATACCCTGCGGCAGATTGCCAAGCTGTTCCAGGTGACGGTCTCGCAGATTCTCGCCTGGAACGGGATGAGCTCCGAGTCCCATATCCTCAGGGGCCAGAAGCTCACTATCCGGGTCGCGTCCCGAGGGGGCTAAAGCCCCCCCGTGGCTTCCCGCGCCCCTTGAACACGGCGCCCCCCGTGTTCGCTAAACTCCGCACCTAAGGCTGCCCTCCATCCCGGGGGGTGCGGAGACTTTGCAATGGGATTTCTCGCCGGCAAGCGCGCGCTCATCGTAGGCGTCGCCACTGATCGCTCGATCGCGTGGGGCATCGCACAGGCGATGCATCGTGAGGGGGCGGAGCTCGCCTTCTCGTATCCGAACGACAGAATGAAAGAGCGGGTGGAACCCCTAGCGCACTCGTTGGGATCCAAGCTGACGATGCAGCTCGACGTCACGGTAGATGATCAGATCGACGCGACGTTCGACCTCCTCAAGCGCGAATGGGGCGAGCTCGACATCGTCATACACGCGGTCGCCTTCGCGCCGGGTGAGGCGCTCAAGGGAAGTTTTGTTGCGAACACCAGCCGCGAAGCCTTCCGCATCGCGCACGAGGTATCCAGCTACAGCTTTACCGCCCTGGCCCGCGCCGCGCAGCCCCTGATGGCCGGCCGTCACGGCGCGCTGCTGACCCTGTCTTATCTGGGAGCCGTGCGCTCCATTCCGGGATACAACGTCATGGGTCTCGCCAAGGCGAGCCTGGAGGCCAACGTACGCTTCATGGCCGCCGATCTTGGACCCCGAGGCATCCGTGTCAACGGCATCTCGGCGGGCCCGATCAAAACGCTCGCCGCGGCCGGAATCGCCGGCTTCCGCAAGATGCTCAATCGGGTTGCTGAAGTCGCACCCATGCGCCGAAATGTCACTGCGGAGGACGTCGGTAACGCCTCCGCGTTTTTGTGCTCCGACCTCGCGGCCGGTATTACGGGCGAGATCCTTTATGTCGATAGCGGATACAACAGCGTGGGCATGACCTTCGAGCAGGAAGCGGAAGGTTAACGCGAGAGCGTTGGTAGGCGCGCCGATGGCGCATGGACGCCTCGGCCGCGTGGCCTACCGACGCCGCCGCGCGCCTACGTCAGGCCGCGCGGGACGCCATGAAGACTTTCAGTGCTTCGTCCATTTCACGCCAGACGTGACCCAGATGAGGGTCTTTGTGCGCCACGCGCGTGTAAGTGTTCAGCGCGACGTGGCGCTCGAGCAGATCGGTGCGGCCTGAGAAGTCCATCAGGCCCTGCAACGTGAACCGCAGGGGCGCGAGCCAAACATCAGCTATCGTCAGGCTGTTACCAACAGCGTAGGTGTCCGGCTGCAGCATTCCGTTCAAGTGTTCTAACGCCGTATCGAGCTTTGCGACCCCTGCCGCAATGGCAGCCTCATCGCGAACCTTGGTGTCGAACAACCCGAACAGGGGCAAGGTAGCAGGCATGACATACTGCTCGCCTACTTGCGTAATCGCGCGCACCCGCGCCAAATCCCGCGCCGCGCGCGGGCGCAGTGGACGTTCGGGAAACGCGTCTTCGAGGTATTCGACAATTACACCGGACTCCATGAGCGCTGTGCCATCGTCGAGCACGAGCACCGGAATCCGGCCGAGAGGATTCAACTTGCGAAATTCGGGGGACGCACCCCACCCGGGCGGTGCCGCGACGATTTCCACCGGTAGGCCTTTAGCGTGGATCGCGGCACGCACGCGGGCGGCGAATGGCGACAAGGGGTGTGAAATAAGCTTCATGGCGATCTCCTGGAGCGGGCACTGCCCGCCCCCTGTTCGAGTCGCACGATAAGGGAGCTCCGCTGATGGGCCTTGAATATTCCCGACAGGAAGTGACATCCGAACTCAAAGGGGTGCTGGCTCCCGCTCTTGCCGCACAGAAGTTCCGCTTGGCTCGCTTCACGCCGGCGGCGGACCTGAAGTCCTTCGTGGAATATTTCTGGCTCGTGGCCTGGGATCTGCGGGGGCAGGAGCCGCACGTGCAGAAAACCCTTCCGTCTCCTTGCGTGCATCTGGTGTTCGACCGCGGCAAGACGGCCATCTTCGGTGTGATGCGCGGCGCGTTCGAGTATCGCCAGACAGGACAGAGCCGGGCTTTGGGAGTGCGATTTCGTCCTGGCGGGTTTCGCGGGCTGCTCGGTGCGCCACTCACCTCCATCACCGACCGGACGATTCCGCTCGGCGCCATTTACGAATCAACCTCCGACACCGCGGCCGAGGCTTCCGTGTTGGATGCGGACGGCGATGACGGCATGATGCAGGCTGCGGAGTCGATACTGCGTACTCGCATCCCGCCGCCCGACAAAAATGTCGATTTCGTTCACGGCGTTGTGGAGCGCGTCGCGACCGATCGGACAATCACTCGCGTAGACGCACTCGCCAAGGCTCTAGGCTGGGGTGAGCGCGCGCTGCAGAGACTCTTCAGTGACTACGTCGGTGTCTCGCCTAAGTGGGTCATCCGACGCTCGCGACTCCACGACGCCGCCTCACTACTCGCCGCAGAGGAGGACGTAAACCTCACGCGCCTCGCGCAGGACCTCGGCTATTCCGACCAGGCGCATTTCACGCGCGACTTCAAGGCTATTGTGGGGCGCTCGCCTTCAGATTACCGGCGCTCGTCGAAGGTCGAAGGTTAGTCAGGACGTCCGTCTCGCCCTCCAGGCGAGCAATGATCACAGCGCACGCGGCGTCGGCGAAGACGTTCAGTGAGGTGCGTGCCATGTCGAGCAGACGGTCCAGAACCAACAGTACGCCGACGCCTTCAGCAGGTAAGCCGACAGCGTTGAGGATCACAGCAATCGCCACGAGAGATGCCGCTGGGATACCGGCAATTCCCATGGACGTCAGGAGTGCAAGGACAAGCACGCTAAATTGCTGGCCAAAGCTCAGGTGCAGGCCGTAGGCCTGGCACAGGAACATGGCGCCAGCGCATTCGTAGAGCGCGCTGCCCACATGGTTGATCGACGTGCCCAGCGGCATGACGAAGCTCGCGATGCGCTCGGACACATGCGCGCGCTTCTCCAGACATTCCAAACTGAGTGGCAACGTCGCAGCCGATGAAGCCGTCGAAAAGGCGGTCGCGAGTGCCGGACTCATCGCCCCGAACAATCGGTACGGGTGCGCGACACCAGTGAGACGCATGAGCAAGGGCACCACGATCACCGCATACAACACGATGCCGCCGACCACGCACGCACCGAACGCGAAGATCGGCCCGGCGGCGTGCACGCCAGACTTGGCAATGACGCGCGCCGTGAGTCCGAACACACCCACAGGCGCGAGCCTCATGACGAACTCGGTGATTCGCATCATCACCCGAAACAGGCCCTGCCAGAAATCCGACACGACCTGCCGGTAGGGCATCTCGATGCGCGCGAGAAAGAACCCGAACAGGATACTGAAGAACATGACACCGAGCAGCTTGTTGCCGGCGGCAGCCTCGACGATGTTAGCCGGCACCGCGCCCACCAGCGTCTCCAGCACTCCGGTCGAGGCGTGGCCCTGCACTGCCGCTGTCACATCCGCCGCCTGTGTCTCCAGTGCCAAGAGAGCCTTCGCGGGCTCACCATTGACGATGCCAGGCTTGATCAGGTTCACCAGGATAAGCGCCGTCAGAACGGCCAGCAGTGTGGTCACGATGTAGAACGACAACGTCTTCAGACCGAGCCGGCCGAGATCACGCCCGGAGCCGAGACTTGCGACACCGGTAATGATCGAGGCGGCGATCAGTGGGACGACCACCATCTTCAGCATGTTGATGAAGAGGGTGCCAAGGACCTCGCAGACCGACAGGATATCGGCGCCCCAGGGCCCCGCCTGCCCGAGTAGCCAACCCGCGACGGCACCGGCCGCCATCGCGACCAGGATCGGGGTTGCGGTCAGGCCGCGTGAGTGAGGAGAAGCAGCGCCGGCCATCGGAAGTGATCTCCTGACGGTCAATCCGGCGCCCGGGAGCGCCGGCGTTACTCGAACGCCTTGCGATTCTTGACCACTTTGGCGGTCCGGCGCACATCCTCGAGATAAGCCATGGCATCGGTCGCCCCGAGACGATCGAGCTCCTGCCGAGTGCGTGAAGCCTCCTGCTGCTTGTTGGCATCGCTTGAATCGACGCGCACTTTGGTCACTGCAACGACCGCCGCACCGCCGTTATCCAGCTTCAGCGCCCGGTAAATAGCTTTGTCAGCCGCCGGCTTGGGAACGTCGAACACGACCGAGCGAATCTGCGCCGGGACCGCCGGATCCGCTCGTCCCACAAAGCGGGCCGGCTCCGCGGTCACACCCAGCTCCTTGGCAACGTCCTCGAACGAGGTTCCGGCCTCGAGCTTGGTTTTCGCGGCATCCGCGGCTTTGGCGGCGGCGTCGGTGCCGTTCTGTTTCTTCAAGGCGGCCACAATGGTGTCACGCACCTCGGGCAAAGGCTTCGGCTCTGCCTTCTTCCGATCGAGCACCTTGACCACGACGAGACGGTCATCCCCGAGGAGCACCGGGCTGCCGACGTGTCCGGTGGCAACCGGCGAGTCGCCAAACACCTCGTCCTGCAACTGCGGCGCCGCACCCAGGGGTGCCCCACCCGCGCCGCGCAGAAACTGCGGCACATCGCCGGTCTGCAATTTGAACTCCTTGGCGATGGCATCCAGATCGGCGTTGGGCTGCTCGAGACGGCTTTGCAGCTGCTCCTGGACCTCACCAAAGCGGTCAGTCGCGCGGTTGCGGCGGACCTCGGACTCCAACTCCGGCCTAGCCTCCTCAAAGGTCTTCGTCTTACCGGACTGGATCTCATCGAGACGGATGATGTGGTAACCGTACTGCGTCTTTACCGGCGGATGGATTTCACCCACCTTCATGCCGAATAGCGCATCGCTGAACGGAGCGACGAAACTGCTGCGGTCGGCCCAGTCAAGGTCGCCGCCCTTGTCCGCCGAACCGGGGTCTTTCGAATACTGCTTCGCGAGCTGGCCGAAATCCTTGCCCGACTTGGCTTGGCTATAGACGTCCTCAGCGAGCTTGCGATCGGCAGCGTCGTCCTTGGTCGCAGCGATCAGGATATGACGCGCGTGGCGCCGTTCCGGTAGGACGTAGGTGTTTTTGTTCTTCTCGTATGCCGCGTGCAGCTCAGCGTCGGTTACGGGCATCTGGGCCGCGAGTTGATCAAGTCGCAGCTCCGCGTACTGCAGATGGGCGGACTCGGAGGTCATGAACTCCGGCTGGTGCGCTTTGTAATACGCTTGCACCGCAGCGTCGTCGACGGACGGCCCCGGAAATTTATCTGCCGGCAGCACGACGTAACGCACCTCACGCTGCTCGTTCTGCAGCGACTGCGCCAGCGTGATCTCGTGCGGCGTGAGGAAATCCGACGCACGGATGCCATTCTCCAGTTGTGACCGGCGCAGACCGGTGCGGAGCTCATCTTCCAGCTGCTGGACGGACATACCGGCCTGCGCGATCGCGGCTTTGGCGGCTTCCGGCGAATACTTGCCTTCAATCTGGAAGGCCGGCTCGCTGCGGATCGCTTCCTGGACATCCGCATCGGTGACGCGATAGCCCAGATCGTGGGTGCGCTCCGACAGGAGCGCATCCCGAATGAGACCTTCCAGGACCTGGTCCTGGAAACGCTCCCGCAAGGTCGGGGGTAGTTCCGCCCCACCGAAGCTCTGTTGCAGGCGACTCTCCTGCCGGCTCCACGCGTTACGCGCCGCCTGGATGGAGATCTTCTGGCCACCGGCCTCGGCGGCGTAATTGGCGTTCTCGATGTTGAGGTTCACGATGCCATAGGCGCCCCACGCGGCAAAGACCAGCGCCAGAGCGCCTAAGACGAGGTAGCCGAGCCATTTATGGCGATGAAGACCGTCGCGTATCGACTGAAGCATGTTAACCCGTTGAATTTAAAAGGAGCCGCTACGTGGCGACCGGGGATGATAGCACCAGAGACCTGACCCTTGGAGCACCCCTCGAGTCGATGCGGCGCAAGCTCCCCCCACCCTCCCGTCGGAACGAGGATTCCGCCCAGCCACAACAGCGCTCGTTCAGATTGATGGTCCGCCGTCTTACTCCCGTACGCGAGCCGCCATAGGGCGCACCCGCGTGCGTTGGGTTCACAAGGGCTGTGTTTAACCGAGTGTGTTGTTATGTTGATCCCGACCGGCTCCCACAACCTCCAGCGACAGCGGGACTACCGGGCGGCAAATAGTCGTGATATTGCAGAATATCGCGTGCACACTCACGGTTACGATCGCCCCGATAAGGAGACCATTCGATGACAGACCCCAAGGACGCGTGGATTCCATTGAGCTCCACCGAGCTGCAAGCGCAAGTGAATCCGCTTGGCGCGCAGCTATCGGTTTTGCGCGACCGCGACGGTCACGATCTGCTCTGGAACGGCGACCCCGCGGTCTGGAACGGGCGCGCGCCACTGCTGTTCCCCATTGTGGGCGAGCTTGCCAACGGCCGCTATCACGTGCGCGGTGAAACTTATCACCTGTCCCGGCACGGATTCGCGCGTGGCAAATTGTTCGAAGTGCTGGCGACGACAGCTGATACCGCAACCTTCAGATTGCAGGCCGACGAGTCGACGCTGCCTATCTATCCGTTCCGGTTCGAACTCGACGTTCACTTTGCCGTCAACGGCGCGACGCTCTCCATCATCAGCTCCGTGCGCAACAAGGGCAGCGACAGCATGCCCGCCAGCTTCGGTTACCACCCCGCCTTTCGCTGGCCCCTGCCCTACGGACAGGAGCGAGCCGCGCATTTCGTCGAGTTCGCCACTGAGGAGCCCGCTCCGATCCGGCGGCTGAACGCGGCAGGGTTATTGACACCCGAGCCGTGCCCAACGCCGGTTTCCGGCCGGCGCCTGGTGTTGGAAGATTCATTGTTTCAAAACGACGCTGTCATATTCGACCAGATCCGCAGCCGCTCGGTCAGCTACGGCGCGCCTTCCGGGCCACGCATTCTGGTGAGTTACCCACAGATGCCTTACTTGGGGATCTGGACCAAGCCGGGCGCCCCATTCATTTGCATCGAACCCTGGCACGGTATGGCCGACCCGGAAGGCTTTTCCGGCGAGCTCGCCACAAAACCGGGCGTCTTCTCGGTCGCCCCGGGAGAAGCGCGCTCCTTGGAGATGACCATCACACTGGCCGGCAACTGACTTGCCGTGCTACGGGCACGGGCCGCCCAGAAGACCGCTTTTCAACTCCGCGTTGGGCGGTTCCGGGCCCAGCCAGATCGAGATGAACGCCCGCGAAAAGTCGTCGCCGGTGATCGTGCCTTTCACTACACCATTGACGCTCACCTGAGTACCTGTGCCGGGCACGCGCATGAAGGTGAGACGCTGACCCGTTTTCATGTCCGTCATCCAACTGGTCAACAAGGCTATGCGCGCACTCAACGCGGGCATTTGATCCTTTGCAACGCGCTCGAAACCCTCATTCCAGGCATTTCTCATGTCGCTGGCGCCGACGTTGCGCACAAAGTGAAGTATCAACTCCTGCGGTGCGTTCAAATTGACGAGCGCCGCCGCATCGCGCGAGCCAGTAGCGGCATACAGTGCCGCGACATACACATTCACCTTGAGAAAGGTCGCCTTGCGCATCCCGAGGCCATTGAGTGTCAGCGCGGTGCCGCCCACCTGCAGGTGTTCCGGAAAATCGATTCCCTTGCACTCCCTCGCGCCCGCGGCACCCGCCGCCAGCAACAGGCCACTCGCGAACAGTACGGTGCGCTTCATCTGCTCTCCCGTCAGCTTTGAACCGGGCCCTTGGAGGTCAGGGCGTTCATGACGTCGTGCAAAAATCGTGGCGCGACCGGCTTGGTCAGGTGCAGATCGAAACCGGCCTCGTAGGCATTGTGCAGATCACCGGGCTGCCCGAAGCCGCTGATGGCAATCAGCTTGGGCGGATTGTTGAGTGCGAGTGCCCGCACCCTGCGCGCCACCTCATGACCATCGATATCAGGCAAGCCGATGTCAATGAGAGCGATGTCAGGCTGCCATTCCAGCGCGGCGCGCACGGCGGCCTCGCCCGTGGCAGCCGTCCGCACGGTGTGCCCCTCGAGCGTCAGCATTGACTCCATCATGCGACGGCCGTCCTCATTGTCCTCGACCAACAGTATGCGGCGGCCCTGCGCAAAGCTCGCAGTTGCCTCGACCGTGTCGCGCGGCGCAGGTGACTCTACAGCCGGCAGACGCACGGTAAACAGAGCGCCTTTCTCACGTCCGGCGCTGAACACCGTGACCTCCCCGCCATGCATTTCCGCGAGACGCTGTACGAGTGTGAGGCCGAGCCCGATACCGCCCTGAGGGCGATCGACGCTCTGCGGCCCTTGAACGAACAGTTTGAAAATGTGGGGCAACTCATCGGGAGCGATGCCCTGCCCTTCGTCCCGGACTTGCAACACTGCGTGCTCCGTCTCCCGGCTGACACGGACCTCGATCCGTTGGCTTGCCTGAGAGAACTTCTCCGCATTGTCCAGCAGATTCGACAGGACCTGCTCGAGCCGGACACGGTCGGCCTGAACCCAGACACTGGCGAGATTCGACTGGACGCGCGCTGCCCGGCTGCGCCGTGTTTGCTGCCAGGTACGCAGCACGCGCTCGGTCAACACCGCCAGATCCAGCGGCTCCCGGTGCAGCGTCACCTTGCCCATCGCCAGACGGCTGACATCGAGCAGATCTTCGACGAGCCGTGCCATCTGCTGGGCCTGCCGGTCGATCACCTCGTGCGCCTGCAAGGCGGCGGCCGCGCCCGGCTTCGAAAGGCGCAACACATGTGCCGAGGCCACTATGGAGCTCAGCGGGTTGCGCAACTCGTGCCCCAACATCGCGAGAAATTCGTCCTTCGCCTGGTCTGCCGCCAACAATGCCTGTTGCTCTCGCTGCCGCAACAACTCTCTTTCCTGTAGCAAGGTGGCGGCGTCCGCCAGCGCGGCAGCAACTTCGAACACTTCCTGCACGTGCGGCTCATTCTTGACCGCCACCAGATGACCGGCGTGCGGTTCGCGACCGATGCGCCGGGCCGTCGCCGCCAGCAAAGTGATCGGCGCGGTGATATAGCGTGACAGCCAATACGCGAAAGCCAGCGCCGAGAGCAGCGAAACCGACGTTCCCAGCGCCATGTAAGCCGACGCCCGATAAGCGGAGGCGTTGAACTCCGCGCTGGGAAACGCCAGGCCGACTGTCCAACCAGTCAGCGACGATGTCTTGTAGGCCGTATAAGTATCCAGGCCCTCGAGCGTCCTGCCGCGATACCACCCTTGCGAAGCGTGCTGGATAGCGGCCCGGAAATTGGGGGAAGCCTGCTCGGCCGCGGGCGCCGGTACCCGGGCGATGAACCGGCCGTTGCCATCGACCAGCGCTGCCACCCAAGAGCGTGCGTAGCCCTGGGCCTGCAGCGAGTGCATCAGCGCCGCGGGCTCCAGGATAAACTCCAGCACGTAGCGTAACTCCCCCTGATAGCTCACCGGCAGCCGCACGGCGATGCCCGGAACCTTCGAAACAGGCCCGGGATTGAGGTTGCCGATGGACGCCTGCCGCGTGGCCAGCACTCGCCGGAAGCCTGGATTATCCCTCTGCGTCTCATCAGGGAGCGGGGCCCCGTAGGGAAACCGCAGGTTCAGAAGCTGCTGTCCGGAAGTGTCCAGCAGCAGGACATTGCGCCAGTCCGGCTGCGACGCCAACACGCGGTCGGCCTCCGCGTGGAATGCCCGCAAGTCACCGGCCTCCAGACTCGCGGACGCACCGAGGGCCCGCAGCGTCCCAAGGTAGCCGCGCATCTGGGCCTCAACCGCCGAGAGAAACGTCTGGTTGTGGGCGCGCGCGGCTTCGCGGAAATTTTCCCGCGCGTGGTCAATGAGGAAATAGCCGAGAACGAGCGACAGAAACAGCATCGGCACGACGCCGATGGCGGCCAGCACGAGCAGCTTTGACCGTAACGGGGGTAGGGATGCCACGGCCACATGATGACCGAAATAGCCTCGCGGCGCATGCCTGCCGTGCCGGGCACTCGATTGGGCGCGGCCCACGCACGGCTGGTCCTGGCCTCATCTTGCGACCAATACGCGGATGACGGGAAACTGGACGCCCAAATTTGTCGTAGGGACGTTAATGAAACCAGCTCTGCCGGGCGCGCTCGTGCTCATTCTGGCTACCGCCGCGCGAGCGGTCGCAGCCCCAACCGCGGACACCATTCTGGCGGCCCATCACGCAGCCGTAGGCAACATGCCCACGACCGGCAATGCCCGGATCAACTACAGCTACTCCGCTTTCGGACTCGAAGGCTCGCGGACGGACAACGTCGACCTGCAGACGGGTGCCTACGTAGAGGCGACACAGGTTGACATCGTCGGGGAGGCAAGCGGCTTCGACGGGTCGATACCGTGGATGCGCGACACCTCGGGGGCCAACACGGCGCAGCAAGGCGGCGATCGTATCCCCGTGGCGGTCAATGAGGCTTACCGCCTCGCCAATCTCTGGTGGCGCCCCGACCACGCGGGAGCCACCATCGAGTACATCGGCCGGCAGGTGGTCGATGGGCGCACCCTCGACCAACTTCGCATCACCCCGCATGGCGGCAAGCCGTTCGGCGCATGGTTCGATTCCAACACCCACCTGTTGGCGCAGATCACCGAGGATCGGCAGTTCTTTCACACACGGACCGGGCTCGACGAATACCGCGCGGAGCACGGGGTGCAGGTGGCGCACCGGGTGACCATCGACAACGGCTCCGGAAAAGAGAACATCGAGTATCTGCGACTGACGGCCTGCAGCTTTGAAACAGCGCGTCCGCGGGCGTCTTACTCGCGCCCCACGCAGCCGCCCGCGGGAGCTGCGATCAGCGCTGGCGCGAGCAGTGTCACGTTGCCGTTTCGGTTACTCAACAACCACATTTATG
>CAVVXG010000016.1:0-105746 GCA_963752125.1 uncultured Pseudomonadota bacterium
AGCGCTACGTTGTTCGTGAATAACCTCACCAACAAGCATGCCCAGCTGGAGAGCATGTTTACGGAAAATGAGCCTCAACCGAGCTTCACGCGCATCGAAACCAACCAGCCGCTCACGGCGGGTGTCGACCTGACCTACCGCTTCTAAGTGCAACGCGATCGAAACCTGTGACGATTCACGGCTTTGGGTTTTACGCGCCTGGCCAACGCGCGAGCTGTCGAGCGCAATTCGATAGCCGCAATATCCGGCGGCCAGATCCTCCCTTCAAACATTTGGGGTCAGGGAGTCTGGCCAGGCAGTACACCGCAGCAAGCGTTAGCACCACATAGCCCGCAACGATTGCGTTGACCATCAGTCCCTCCTGAGCTTGCGCGTACAGCTCCCTCATTCTCCCAACCAGCGTGTAACGGTGGTGTGAGGAATGCTTCAGGCGGGCTGCGCCAGAGTTGTGGCCGACACTGATTGAGATCTGCTATTTCCAGAAAGGGCGCCGGGGTTTGCCCATGGCGCGCGTGAACAATCGGCGTCGGTCACGCAAAGTGAAAGGCTCGTGTGCCTCCGTGGGCCGTGTGGCTTTGGGGGCTATCGCGGTAGCCGCGAACGAGCTTGCCGGTATCGCCTGGAGATACCGAGCCCGTTAAACGGGTAAACCGCACCGTCTCTGCCTACTCTGCGCCTCCATCGGATTGAAAAATTGGGGGCGGTCGTGGCTGTCGCGTTTATCTGTTGCGTCGTCGTGTTGTTTGCGATGGTGTTGCTCTGGGAGGCCGAGTCCGGATCGAGGAGGAGGGCCTTGCAGCCTGTCGGTTTGTTCCGCTGGCTGATTGCCGGAAACTGGACCGCGAAGCTGGGAGGCCTCTTGGTGAGCATCGGCGCTGGCGCGCTGTTGCGCTATGTGATGCTCAATCTCCACTTTCCCGCTCATTCCAAAATCATGGGTGGCGTGGCCTTGGTCGCCGTTCTGGGCACGGCCTCGGCTGTACTGTCCGCGTATTCGAATCGGCGAGCGATCTCCCTTGCTCTGGCCGGTGCATCGCTCGGGGTTGCTTATCTGACGGCCTACAGCGCGTATGGATTCTTTCACTTTGTAGCGGATCTGCAGGCTTTGGCTTTGCTCTTCCTGGTGGCCACCACCGCGACCGTGGTTGCCATAACGAGGCGGGCGCTATCAATTGCCGTGTTGGCTATGGCCGGCGCCTACATTGCCCCGGCCTTCGCGCTGCAGGCCCCAACTCCGCTGTCGGTATATGGTTATTATGTCGGCGCGAGCCTGGTTACTCTGGTCATGGTCTGGCAACGCGGCTGGCGGCCTCTCATTCATCTGAGCTTTCTGTTCACACTGGCCGGTGCGTTGTTCTTCTGCTGGACCCAAAGGTTTTATACACCGAATTACTATGAGCAGATGCAGCCCCTGCTGTGGGCGCTGGTTGCTCTGCACCTCGCGATGCCACTGGTTGAGGGTTCGCGCGGCGCCGAGGCGGACAGATGGGCGCGCGGCTTCGATCAGGTATATTTCTATCTGCTGCCGCTGGTCGCAGCGACACTGACCCTGATACTTGCGCCTCGTTTGCAACGGGAAGGTGCCATTGGCCTGTTGGTCCTCGCCTTGCTATGGCTGCTCGCTGCTGGATGGCAGCACGTCCGAAGCGGGCAGGGAGGGCTGCGGTATCTGTCGGTGGCCGCGATGTTTCTGGTGACAGCAGGGCTGATCGCCGCGACACCGGTGCCGGTATTCCTGATCTCAGCCGTCGTGATGTGCCTGCTGCTGTCGGCAAGCAATAGTCTGAAAATGTCGCGCGGGATGGAGATCCTTACAATTGCTTTGGCGTACATCAGCGCCTCATCCTATGTCATCAAGACGGTCTTGGAGCCCGTTAGCGGCGTTGTATTTCTGAACCTATCTCTGGCGTGCCATGTTCTGCTCGGTGTCGTCTTAGTTATGGCCGGGCGGTCGCTGCGCCGGCGCGAGCGGGTCGTGGCACCGATATTCCTGGCCTACGGTGCGACGTGGTTAATCGTTGCGCTTGCGCGCGAGTTGTTTAGGTTGCAGCTTGAGTACATCACGCAGATGGCGTGTCCGGCGGTTCTGATAGCGATCGGCGTCTACGCCGGGATTGTGAGACTGCGGTCCCTCGTTCCCAGCAAGCTTGCCATGGTGGTCTTCGGGCTCGCCTTGCTGGCTACCGGGTTGTCCGGCGCGGCGCAGTTTCCGCTGCCCTTGCAGATCGCCCTGATGCTGACAGGCCAGGTCCTCTACGCGGCGCTCGCTCTGCAGTGCAACGAGTCCGTCGGGGGCATCGCACGCGGCGTGCTGCCCTTGCTCATTTTGCCTTGGGCCATCGCGTTCAACGACAAGCTCGCCGCTGCGCAAGATGACGCGGTGTATGCGCTCGTGGTCAGCAGCACCTTATTTGCGGCCCTGCAGGCTCATCGGCTGGCTCGCAAGCCGCGCATTGGGTTGAACTGTCTGTCGGCAGTGGGTTTCGTGATTGTTGCCGCGCTGCTCTTTTACCAGACACTGCTGCACATCGAGCGCGAGCCTTGGGCTGTGGCCTTCGAGCTGGTCGGGCTTACCTACTTGCTCGAGACTGCGCGTTTCCTTGCGACCCGCGAGGGCGGCGGCGCCCCTCTATTCGGCTATGTCGCAATCGGGGCTGTCGCAAGCGTAAGTGCTGCCATGCTGCTGCGCCTGATGGGTCCCGCGGGGCCGCTCACCATTCTTGCGCTCAATGACATGTTGCTGCCGGCTGTAGTGTCCCTTCTCTGGGCGGCGCTGGGCGGCTTGTTTACGTGGGTATCGACACGCAATCGTTCGCGCACGCTGTGGTCATTGGGCGCCGCGCTTCTGGTCGCCGCGGCTGTCAAGCTCATCCTGTTTGACTTCGGCGCGTTGGGTCAGCTCGGCAACATCCTGGCGACGATGGCCGCTGGTGGTGTGTTCTTGCTGGTGGCGTGGCTGGCCCCCTTTCCTCCAAGGAATGGGACGGCGGACGATTCGGGGACTGAGACCAATGCCAGCCCGCGCTGATCGGGCTCCCATTTAGGAGTATGGGTTGGCATTTCCGCTTCAGCGAGCAACGTCTCGAAGGCTCGCGCGATGGTGTCGAGCCCGAACCGCGCCTTTGCCCAGCTCGCGCCGGTGTTGCTCATGGCGTGACACAGATCGCGGTCCCTGATCAAACCCAACACAGCGTCTGCCAGGGCGGCGCTGTCCGCGGGCGGCACCAGAAGTCCCGTTATACCGGGCAGGAGGGTCTCTGGAAGACCGCCGGCGGTGCTGCAGACGACGGGTACACCAGCGGCTTGCGCCTCGACGGAGACTCGTCCGAAAGGCTCAGGATACAACGAGGGTACGGCGAGGATATCCAGCGCTGCGTAGATCGTCGGGATGTCGGATTCCCAGGTGGCCAGGATGTGGCGGGTCCGCTGGGCTGAGGCGTCGATTCTGGAGCGCAGCTCCGGAAGGCTCTCGCCATCGCCCACCCATAGCATGCGTGCCTCGGGTGCTTCGGCCAGAAATCGCTCGGAAGCCTCAAATAGTGTGAAGACTCCTTTCTCAGCCATGATCCGCCCAACATAACCGACCAGAGTCGCGGATTGCGTTATGCCGAATCGGCACCGGGTACTCGCGCGTGTCTCGGGCGAGCGCCTGAAGCGGTCGGTGTCGACTGGATTGTAGAGAATCGATGCGCGCTGCACCTCCATCCCCTGGCGGCGGTAATCCTCACGCTGGAATTCGGAGACCAATATGAAACGGTCGGCTTGGCGCGCCAACAATTCACGCGAGCGTTTCTTGCGGGGCGCATCGTGCCAGTGGCGGAAGATCGCGGTCCGCGCGCCGAAGAGACGGCGCAGGCCGATGAATATCCGATAGAAGCGCGGGTCATTGGAAATCAGCCATTCCGGTCGCTGCCGCCAGGTCGTGCACAGTAGCGACAGCATCATGCGCAGCCCGCGCATATTCCCGGTGTGCACGGAGATGGTCGACACCCCAGCCCCACGCAGCACACTCTCGACCGGACTGCCGACAGTTACGAGGCAACGCACATCATGGCCGCGTCGTGCCATCGCTGTTGCGAGCGCGGCGATGTGCTGCTCGGTCCCGTAGCCGCGCCCGCTGGATTCCGCAAACAGCAGTCTCATTGTGAATCGCTCCTTCGTTGAGGAGTACGACGCACGGCACCGGGTCTGCTGGACAGGCGGCGAGCACAAACATTCGATGTAGAAGCATGGGGTGCGGCAGGCCGGTGTGATTACCCGCCAGGCTGCGGGAAGGCGAAAGCCACCCCTTGTCCGATGGCCGGCCTGGGTGAAATCCCGTGACCTTGGTGCGGAAAGATCGCGACATCGGCGACCTAGGGGAGGTGTCGTCGAGCTTGTTGCGACAAAGCCGGCAAGTCATGCGTCCGCGTAGCTCGAGATCGCTGCGCGACCTGGCGCAAGTGACTGATTAGACGTGGAAATGCCCCCACGGAACGGGAATGGGTTTTACTTGAATTTACTCATTGTATTGAGTAAAAGTACTCACTATATTGAGTAAATTGTAAAGGATGCGCTTGGCCTTCATTCGCTCTCAAGCTGCCACCCTTACCCGCCGTCTTCGCGAGACGCGTCGTTTCATCCAGGCGGTGACCGGCCCGCGGCAAGTCGGAAAAACAACTCTCGTGCGGCAGGTCATTGAGGCTCACCGCCTGCGTGCTCGGTTCGCGAGCGCTGATGAGCCTACGTTGCGCGGCCGTAACTGGATCGAGCAACAGTGGGAGGCTGCTCGTATCGAGGCAAGCGACTCGGGCAAGAGCGGGGCGGTCCTTGTATTGGATGAGATTCAGAAGATTCCCGGCTGGTTGGAGACTGTCAAGAGGCTCTGGGATGAGGACACGCACACACGAACTACGCTGAAGGTCGTGCTGTTAGGCTCGGCGCCCATGCTGATTTCGCAAGGTCTCACAGAAAGCCTGGCGGGGCGTTTCGAATTGCTGCATTTGCCCCATTGGTCATGTACGGAGATGCGAAGTGCGTTCGGCTGGTCACTCGAGCAATACATCTTCTACGGCGGATATCCTGGCGCAGCCTCATTGATCCGGGATGAACAACGCTGGCGGCGTTACATCCTCGACTCCCTCATCGAAACGACGATAGCGCGAGATGTGCTGCTGCAGACGCGCGTGGATAAGCCGGCGATGTTGCGCAGGCAATTCGAGCTGGGATGCCGATATTCCGGCCAGGTCTTGTCGTACACCAAGATGCTTGGGCAGCTGCAAGACGCTGGCAATTCCACGACGTTGGCACACTACCTGGATCTGCTCGCGGGCGTGGGCATGGTCTGCGGTTTGCAGAAGTATGCTGGTGAAGCAGTTCGGCAGCGGGCATCCAGCCCCAAGCTCCAGGTGCTCAACACAGCGCTGATGACGGCGCAATCGAACTATGGCCTGAAGGAGGCCAGAGCCGACCGCGAATATTGGGGGCACTTGGTTGAGTCGGCTGTGGGCGCACACCTGGTGAATTCGGCAGCGCCGGGGGAGTGCGAGGTCTTCTATTGGCGTGAAAGGAGCGTCGAGGTTGATTTCGTTACTCGTCATGGTCAGGTGTTGACGGCGCTCGAAGTAAAGAGTGGACGAGCCTCCGCGGCTCGATCCGGCCTCGATGTGTTTAGTGAGCTATTCAAGCCGCAACGCAAGCTCCTGGTGGGCGCCGACGGGATAGCGTTAGAAGCATTTCTCTCGCGTCCCGCGGAATTCTGGACGAAGCGAGTCACGGATACTTGACCGTCACCAGCGCCTTCGTGGCCTGAGCGAGCATTGGACAGCCCTTTTCGGGTCGGCGCATTTGCTGGCTGGCGAAAATTCGTCGATACTTCAGATCGTGAAGGTTCGCAGTTCCACCACAGCCCGCGTTTTACTTTTCCTGGCATGCGCTGCGCTGATCGTGGCGCGCGCCAGCGGTACGCATTTGCATCTGTGTTTTGATGGCAACGAGCCCTCGTCCAGTGTTCACCTGGTCGAGGACGGCGATGCGGATCTTCACTTTGGCGCTCACAGTCCCCACGAAGATCTGGATGTCAGCCTGGTTGGGAATGTGCTCGTCAAGCAGGATGCGATCGGCGTCGATCTGCTGCCGATTCTCATCGCCACCGCGATCGTGCTCGGTCTGGTACGGCTCGCCTTGCGGAGCATTCCGTATCCGCGGTTGGCGGCTTTCGTCCTCACGCCTCTTTTTGAGCTTCGACCGCCGCCGCGCGGCCCGCCCGCTTAAGTCTCCACAACCTGTCTTTTTTCGGTGGTCGAACAGGCCCTTGCCGTCGCTGGTAGGGGCGTTCCTGTGATGGAGACATTTCATGAGGTTTTCTTCCTCACACTTGAAACAAGTGTGTGCGCTTGCATGCCTGTTGAGCATGCAAGGCGCGGCTGCGGCCGAGTCGGCCGCGCAGTCCGGAGGTGTACTAACGCTAGCTCAGGCCATCGGGGCGGCGATCTCTCGCAATCCTGAGCTACGGGCCGGCTCGTATGAATTGAAAGCGGCTGACGCTCGTATTGCGCAGGCACGCCTTCGTCCCAATCCGCAGGTGTCGCTCGAGATCGATGGGGTCGCGGCGCGGGGTATCGCTGCATCCGGGGACGAGCGGCAGGCCACGCTCAGCCTGAGTCAGGTGCTCGAACTGGGTGACAAGCGCGGCCGGCGAATAGCGGCGGCCGGTTTCGACCGCGATTTGGCAGGCATTGAGCAGCAGGCGCGTCAACTGGACGTGTTGGCGGAGGTGACCCGCCGATTCATTGATGTCGTGGCTGCACAAGAGCGCGTTGCCCTCGCGAGGCAGACGAGCCGGCTGACCGAGCTGACAGCCAAGACTATCGCGGCCCGTGTCGAAGCCGCTCGCACACCTCGGGCGGAGTTGAGCCGGGCGCAAATCGCCGTGACGCGCGCGCACGCCGATGAGCGCGAGGCCGAGAGCATGTTGAGAGGCTCGAGGCGCCTGCTGGTGGCAATGTGGGGCGAGAGCCGCCCCGAGTTCGAATCCGCGCGGGCCGATCTGCTGACACTCGAGCCGCTCGATTCATTCGAGGCGCTCCAGGATCGGCTGGCTCGCAATCCTGAGCTGCTGCGATTTGTCTCGGAGGCGCGTCTACGTGATGCCGAGATTCGACTCGCTCAGTCACAGGCGCGCCCCAACCTGACGGTCGGTGTCGGAATACGCCGTTTCCAGGCAACGGGCGATGTCGGATTGACGGCGGGATTCTCCATGGCGCTGCCGCTGTTCGATCGCAATCAGGGCGCCATTGCTGAAGCGCAAGTGCGTCGTCAACAGACACAAGCGCAGGAGCAAGCCGCCAGGGTGCGCCTGGAGGCACAGCTGTTTGCGCTCTACCAGCAGCTTCTCTCCAGGGGTGACCTTTTGTCCACGTTGCAGACCGAAGCGCTGCCCCAAGCTCGCGCGGCACTGGATCAGACGCAGGTAGGTTACGACCGGGGTCGTTTCTCCTATCTGGAGTTGGGGGTGGCCCAGCAGGAGCTCGTCAGCCTGCGCGCGGTGGCCATTGAAACAGCCGCGGATTGCCACCGTCTCGCGGCCGAAATCGAGCGTCTGACCGCAGAGCCCATCGTCAGCCAAGCCACGACACCGGAGCTGCCATGAGCCTCACTCGAGTCAATCCCGTGAAGACGCCCGTATCGCGTTGGATACGGGTATTAGCAGCCGTCGCGTTCGCCGGCGCGCTCACCTTCACCGGCGGCTGCGCGAAGCAGTCCTCCTCCGCGGCCGGTACGGCCCAACCCGAGAAGAAAGTTGCAACTGCGGGCGGCGCCATCTCGCCGGCGGCGGCGAGTGCGGCTGGGATCGAAGTCGTTCAGGCAGGTCCAGCCCGTATCCGGACCGCCCTCACCTTGTACGGCACCATTCGTCCGAACGCCGAGCGCGAGCAGGAAATAAGGGCGCGCTATCCCGGTGTAGTGCGCAGTGTAGCCAAGCGCGCCGGGGACTCGGTGAAGCAAGGTGAGGAATTGCTGACAGTCGAGTCAAACGAAAGCCTCCAGACCTATCCCATCCGGTCCCAATATACCGGACGCCTGCTGGAGCGCAGAACGAACCCGGGGGATGCGGTAGACGGCAGCGCCGTGTTGATGCGAGTGGCGGATCTCTCCACTGTCTGGATCGAATTCTCCGTGTTTGCACGCGATCTGGATTACGTGCGGCCCGGGATGACAATTCAACCGAGCCGCACTTGCATTTTGACATGACCGACGGAACCTCTCCGTTGGGCTCCGAAGGGCTCCCTTATTTCCTGACTTCTTTTGAGCTGCAGGGCCATGAGAGGGGCGGCAAGCTGACCGATACGCTAGGTCACTACGGGACGGTGACGCGGGCTCTGGTCACCGATGGGGAGATCGTAGGCTTCCCCGCGGCGCACTAATGCGCCGCGGAAAAACTTGCTGTCAGATGAGCCGCAGGCGCTGCAGCTTGTCGACCTCTTGCTTAACCGCCGCGAGTCCGCCGTTGGAGTAAAGGACCGACAGGCGTTCCGGGCTCAAAAATGCCAGTACGACATTGCGGAACTTGTTGTTGAAGGTGGCCACGTTGGCGGGATCGTAGCCGTATTGCGGAGCCAGCTGCGCCAGCAGAACCTGTGATTCGGTGACAGCCGGAATCGAGTTGGTGAAGTCCGCATCCGACAGATTGTGTATCTGATACTCGATGAGCAAATTGGTCTGTCCCGCCGCCGGCAGGTCGACACCTTCGCCGAGAGCCAAGAGCGGCGGCAGCCTGAAGTTGCCTTGTGCATCCTGCACGAGGTAACCCTTGGCCACGGGGTCGATGCGCGCCACGATTGCGGCCGCACGCAACCAGTTGACGACCTTGAACTCGTTGCCGAGGGTCGGGGCGGAGTGGGCCGAGGCCTGAGTAATGACCATGGCAGGCGACAGACCCCGTGCCATCGACTCCGCCACGCTCAGAATGTGGTGTCCCCCGGTGCGGGAGTCGCCCGCGGCGCCGGCGTTGTCGGTGGCTCCGTTGCCGCCGAAATTCAACTCCGTGAATTCCGTGCCGTCGGCGTTCCACTGGAAGACCATCATCTTGGCCCAGTCGTGCCAGATCGGGGCGGCGAGAATCAGATCTTGATTGATGAAGCCGTCTTGCGGTCGCGGGCTTGTGCCTTCAGCGACCGGGAGCCGTCCGAAGCCGAGTTGGTTGTATTCGCCGCGGTAGGTTGCGGCGAAATTGATGGAGCTTTGGTCGTTGAATGATTCGTGAACGGCCAGTCCGCCCGGATACGAGTGGTGGCCGCCGAAGTTGCTGCCCGGAGTCGCATCGAAAGACAGGGGTAGGTGAGGGCACGCGCTGCCGTCAGCGAGAATCGGGGGAAACACTCCGGCCTTGACGCCGCCGGTGATGGTGGTGGCATCGGCGGGATTGACCAGTCCAGCCTGCTCCAGTTGAGCGATGATCTGGTCCTTGACCGCATCGGTGACGTGGGCGCGATGAAATACGCAGGTGCGTGGGTTCGTGAAAGCGTCGAGCGTCGTCGCGCGCAGCTCGCGATCTTCGATTTGTCTGGCGTTCTCAATGAGCAGTCGCTTTGCCGATTGCACCAGCGGCGACTGGCCGCCGATCTGCTCGGCGCGGGCATTGCCGGCACCGACCTGCGTTTGATCCGCCGCGACGGCATTCAAGCTCATGAGCAGCCCACCGGCCGCCAGCACGGTGGAAACGCAAAACGTTCGCATACACATACCCGCTCCCACAGGAAGTTGGAACCCACTTTGATTTGTCTGGAGGGCGGGTAACTTAATGCAGCGTGTGTGTCAGGATCGTGATGCTTGTGTGAACGGCGGTTGACAGGTCAAGCGAGAACGTGTTCCCCAGGATCCGGCCGTCGCGGGTTGTGCGTTTCGCGCGCAGGCGCTCTCAAGCGCGGGCGACGTCGATGATCGCCTGGGCAAAAGCCCGGAGTGCCTCCTGCGGCAAGTTGTGACCCACACCGCCCGTGACCGTTCGGTGCGTGTACTTGCCTGAGAATTTCTTGGCATAGGTGCTCGGGTCCGGATGGGGCGCGCCGTTGGCATCGCCTTCGAGAGTGATGGTGGGCACGCTGATGACAGGCGCCGTCGCAAGTCGTTTTTCGAGCTCGTCGTACGTGCTCTCGCCTTGCGCAAGTCCGAGCCGCCAACGATAGTTGTGGATCACGACGTCGACATGATCCGGATTGTCGAAAGCCGCGGCACTGCGCGCGAACGTAGCCTCATCGAAGCTCCACGGTCGCGGGCGTTCCGTGGAGTAGGCAAGCCGAGGCTGCGGTGACGCTAGCCGCAACGCACCGACCCCTTTAGTGGAATGGATTTCGCGGCGTGGATCGGGTGGAATCAGCAAATCAACGCGGCGCCAGCCGACTTTGTCCGCAGGAGGATCAAATGCCCACCGTTGCCGAACAGTTTGCCGCGACGCTTGCGGCGGTTGGTGTAAAGCGGATCTACGGGATCGTGGGGGACAGCCTCAATGGTCTGACGGATGCTATTCGACAGCAGGGCAAGATCGAGTGGCTTCATGTGCGGCATGAGGAAGTCGCCGCTTTCGCTGCTGGTGCGGAGGCTCATCTCACAGAAGCACTCGCTGTGTGCGCCGGCAGCTGCGGACCGGGCAACCTGCACCTCATCAATGGTTTGTTCGATTGCCACCGCTCGCGCGTACCGGTGCTGGCGATCGCGGCTCATATTCCTTCCGCTGAAGTGGGCGCTGGCTACTTTCAGGAGACGCATCCCCAGACGCTGTTCAAGGAGTGCAGCCACTATTGCGAGCTTGTCTCGGGCAGCAATCAGATGCCGCGCGTACTCGAGATCGCGATCCGCGAAGCCGTGACCAAGCGCGGCGTTTCCGTTGTCGTGATTCCTGGCGATGTTGCTTTGCAACCTGCGCTCGATGCGCCGCTGCCAAGTCCGGAGGCGTTGATTCCGACAGCTCCCATTGTTAAGCCCGCCGCTGCGGATCTCGAGAGGCTCGCGGCGCTGCTCAACGGAGCAGGACGGGTGACGCTGCTGTGTGGATCCGGATGTGCCGGCGCCCACGACGAATTGCTTGCGCTTGGTGAGCGCCTCAAGGCGCCCATGGTCCACTCGATGCGCGGCAAGGAGCACGTCGAATGGGACAACCCGTTCGATGTTGGCATGACCGGTCTGATCGGTTTTTCCTCCGGCTACTACGCGATGCTCGATTGCGATGTGTTGCTGATGCTTGGCACGGATTTCCCGTATAGACAGTTCTACCCCAGCGGCAGCGGCGTCCGGATCGCGCAGGTCGATATTCGCGGCGAGAACATCGGGCGGCGGTCGGCCGTGGATGTAGCTGTGGTCGGGGACGTGCGTGCGACGCTGCGGGACCTGCTGCCACTCCTTACTCAGAAGGGTGACGCATATCTGAGGCAGGCCACGCAGCACTACGTGAAAGCGCGCAAGGCGCTGGATGAGCTCGCCGGAGGTACGCCGGGAAGCAAGCTGATCCATCCCCAACAGATCGCCAAAGCTTTGAGTAACAACGCGGCGGCGGATGCGGTCTTTACCTGCGATGTAGGTCTGCCAACGGTCTGGGCTGCGCGTTATCTGGCAATGAATGGCAAACGACGGCTGCTCGGGTCGTTCTGGCACGGCTCGATGGCCAACGCCATGGCGCAGGCGATCGGGGCGCAAGCAGCCTATCCGACACGACAGGTGATCTCTCTGTCAGGCGACGGCGGCTTCACGATGCTGATGGGCGACATGCTGTCCCTCACTCAGTTGGGACTGCCGGTCAAGGTCGTTGTGTTCAACAATGGGGCGCTCGGGTTTGTTGAGCTGGAGCAGAAATCAACCGGAGTTCTCCCCTTCGGGACCGAGTTCCGCAACCTGAATTTTGCCGCGATGGCGCAAGCCGCGGGCATACGCGGAATCAGACTCGAGGATCCGGGTGAAGTGGAGGAGGGGATCGCGACCGCGTTGGCACACAACGGGCCCGTTGTGATCGATGCGGTCGTGAACCGTACCGAGCTTGCGATGCCGCCGTCCCTCACAGTCGAGATGGCGAAGGGCTTCTCGCTGTACATGGTAAAAGCGATTCTCAGCGGTCGAGGCGATGAGATCGTTGATCTGGCCCGCTCCAACCTGTGGCGCTGAGCGCTTTTCGCAGAGGTGTAACTACAACACTTGCGGAACAGGAGCCGGCATGCCGGATCTTGCCTTGCTCGCGCTTCCAGTCCTAAGCTGATTGGGGGCTATACACACAAACGAATGACATTCTGGCGCAAACGTCATCGACCGGCGGACGCCTCCGTGAAAGCCGCGGGGGCCGATCCGGCGCCCTTATTGACAGACCTCGACCGCCGCTACCGCCGTCCCCTCGTCAACTACTTCGAGAAACGTGTCCGCGAGGCCTTCGACGTCGATGATTTGGTTCAGGAAGTTTTTATCCGTCTCGCCTACCGTTCGGAGCTGCAACCTATTGAAAATCTGGAAGCCTACGTCTTCCAGGTGGCGCACAACGTCATTCGGGACCGGCTACGGCGCCAGGCTACGCATCGGGTGGCCCAGCACGACTCACTGGAAAATTCTCCTGAAATTACTGACGATTTTTCTCCGGAGCGCGTCTTAATAGGCAGGCAGCTTCTTGCTCAGGCCATCGAGGCCCTCGAGGAGCTCCCCGCGCGCACCCGACAGGTTTTTGTGCTTTACCAATATGAGGAGATGAGCCTGGAGGACATCGCCGCTCGGCTGGGGCTCAGTATCAGCGGCGTGCGATTCCTGCTGCGACAGGCCAAGGCTCACTTGGCGCGCCGCATGGACCAGAATGCATGAGTACGCAGCTGAACAAATATGAGGAGCCGGACCTCTACGCCCTCGCGGCAGAGTGGCACACACGCATGGATGATCCCAACGCCGGCCCCATCGACCGGGCTGAGTTGGACGTTTGGCTGCACGAGGATCCCGGGCACGCGGCCGCCTATAAGGCGATCGAGCGCATGTGGGACAACACGCGCAAGATGGCTGCCGACCCGCGGATTTTGAAGTTTCGGTACGAAGCCCTCGCCGCTGTTGCCCCTCCCGACACTCGGGGGGCCGTGAAAAGCTTCTCCTCGCGCCTGCGGGTGATAGGAGCAGTGGTGGGGGCGAGGCCCTCGAGGTTGCTCGCCACCGCATCCGTTATCGCGATCGCCGTTGGTGTGGCACTGCTCGCGCAACCCTTGTTGCGCGAGCATGGCTCGGTGGAAAAACCGACTCTTGCAAGCCAGAAGCCCGACGCCGGTATTTTTGCCACGGTAGTGGGAGAGCGCTCGACTGTTGCTTTGTCCGATGGATCTTCCGTCGTTTTAGATACACAGAGCCGGATCGATGTCGCCTACTCGCCCGAGCAGCGCCACGTCCGGTTGGTGAGCGGACAAGCGTGGTTTCAAGTCGCGCACAATCCGGCGCGACCATTCGTGGTGGACGCGGCCGACCGACGCATCACTGCCCTCGGTACCGCATTTGACGTGCGTCTCGGAAGCCCTGAAAAGAGCGTGCAGGTGACGCTGATTGAAGGTCGCGTAGCCGTCGAAGCGATTCAGTCGCCACTGGCTCGGCTGGTCCAATCCGCTCAGACTCGTTCCGTCTTGATTCCCGGGGATTCCCTGACGGTCTCTCACGCCCGGCCCATTCTCTCGCACCGGGCCGATGTTGCGAAGATCTCCGGCTGGCGCCAGGGACAGGTCATATTCGAGGGCGACACGCTCGAGGCGGCCGTCGCCGAGATGAATCGTTATTCGCACTGTCAGATTGTGCTTGGCGATACCGCGCTCGCCAAACTTCCCGTCAGCGGTGTGTTTCAAGCCGGCCACAGCCGCAGCTTCATCGAAACCGTCACCGGCTATTACCCCATTGCCGCATCGGAACAAACAGACGGTAGTGTCCTGCTGGCGCCAAAACAATCCGCCGTTTCGCCGTAAGCACCTCGAGTCCTCGATAATCCAGACCTCCTCCTCGAGGAGGGTTCCCTCTTGCGTGCGCGGCGCGGGGTTCCCGGTTCTTTGAGTTAGTTCCCGCAGTTGCAACGCTGCCCGCGCTCCCGCTAGTTCCGGAACTAGATACTCCGATCCGAACCTCCTCGCGTCGCTCCCGGCGTCCCATGGGCTTTCGTCCATGTCGTCCGTAAAACAGACGTGCGCACGCAACAAACAAAAGAAACGCGGAAAATTACTAACACTTTTCTCACCGCCTGCGTCTTTACAAACAGGGGCACACAAAGCTCGGTACGCCACAACCCAAGACAGACAAACATTGTCCACGCGGAGACCACATGAGCGACCGCATACCGGCAGAACAAACCTACTACACACCACTCACGGCTGCGGGCGACAACACAATTTCTCCACGTATGAGGAGAGGAGGCCAGGGGGTATGGTTGCAGGGACTTCTGGTCCTTTTGATCTATACAATGTCGCAAATCGCGCTCGCGCGCGCTGATTCGCCACGGGAATTCACTATTGAGGCTCAACCTCTCGACAGTGCCCTCAAAGCCTTCGCGCTGCAGGCGCAACGCGAGATCTTCTTCACGCCTGACCTGACGCACGGCAAGAAAACACGTGGAATTAGCGGGAAATTTCAAGACCTTGACGCGCTCAAGGCAATTCTCGACGGCACGGGCCTGACGTACAGCATCACGGCCTCCAAGGCGATTCTGGTCCGCGATGCCGTGGCACCCATGGCATCCAGCTCCGGGGAACGCGGATCTAACGACGGACCCAACATCGAACATATCCGCGGTCCGGCACTGCTCGCCCAGGCGGATCAAAATTCTCAAACCTCAGGTCCTACGGGGCCCGAGCAAAATATCCCTGATAGCTCAGACAAGAGCTCGCAGAAAGCAGCCCCTCTTCAAGAGGTCGTCGTCACCGGCTCGCGCATCGCGCGGCCAGCGGAGGAGCGGCTGCAGCCAACTACGGTGGTCGACTCGGAGTACATCGAGAAACGCAGCTACACAAACGCCATCGAGGCGTTGCAGGAGGTACCAGGATTCGGCGCGCCGGGTAGCAGCCTGAACGGTCCTCAGAATACCTTCGGAGCGGGCCAGTCCTTCGCCAACTACTTTTCGTTGGGGTCGCAGCGGACACTGACACTGGTGAATGGCCGCCGTTTCGTGTCGGAGGATTCTCCGACTCTCTTCAACGGCACGGGTCAGGGCGGCGAGCAGGTCGATCTGAACGTCATTCCGACACTGCTGATCGATCGTATCGAGACCATCGCGGTGGGAGGCGCGCCGATCTATGGATCCGACGCCATTGCGGGCACCGTGAATATCATCCTCAAGCATGACTTCGAAGGCCTCATCGTGAATGCCCAAGGGGGCAATGCCGGGGAGGGTGGCGATCAACAAACGCAGTTACGGGCCCTGGCCGGTAAGAACTTTCTCGACTCCCGCGCCAACGTCACGTTGAGCCTGGAATACTCCAAGGGCGGGGGTCTGCTCGGAGCAGAGCGCCCGTTCTACTCGAACGACTTTGGGTATCTTCAGACCACGTCCGGGCCTTATAAATATGCACTGTTCAACAACGCCCGCTGGGGCGGCGTCAGCTTCCCCGGTGTGCCTACGGTGGCCGACGCCTATCTCCCCACCAATCCCCAGGGTCTGGGTATCAGCAACGCGGCCGGACAGCTCCTGTCATTCAACAATGGCAGCCTCGCGCCGTGGACGCTCGGACCTCTTAGCGGTGACAACCTAAACACCATTGGCGGTGACGGTCTCGATTTCGGCGGCACCCAAACCACGCTCGTCTCTCCCAACAAGCGCATCAACGCAGTCGTGCTTGGGGATTTCAAGGTCAATGACAACATGCGGCTGTTCGGCGAAGCGTGGCTTTCCGATACGAACGTTTCGGTCACGACCGCTCAGGGGTATTACGATACGAGCGCATTCGGGATCTTTCCGGCGGGAACTGTGAACGGGAATCTGATCGTTTCCGCCAACAATCCCTTCTTGTCGGCGGCCGATCAGGCCACCATCGCCCAGAATCTCGCCGCCAAGGGGGCCCCCGGACAGAACACCTTCTTCCTGTCACGCGAAAATCGAGAAGCCGGAGCGGGCGGTGCCCTGACGACCCAGCTCACCCACCGTGCTGTGCTCGGCATGGACGGCAGCGTGCCGATCTTCGGACGTGATTTCCAGTACAACGTGTCCGCGGAATACGGCTGGTCGACGAGCGTCAGCGATCTGCCGATCATTAACTTCCAGAACCTCACGAATGCGTTGAATGCGGTACCCGGCCCCAACGGACAGATTATCTGCGCTCCAGGCTACACCAACTCCCCCGCCACCACAGCCTCGAACACCTGTGCGCCCTTCAATCCGTTCGGCTTGGGGCTCGCAAGTCCCGCGGCCCTGGCATACGTCACCAACCAGGACATCGCATCCTCGACGCTCACCCAGCGAGACATCGTCGCTACCATGAACGGCGATCTCTTCTCCCTGCCTGCCGGCGCCGTGAAGGCATCGATCGGCTACGAGAGCCGCCGCGAGAGCGCCAACTTCCTGCCCAGTCCATCCATTCAGGCGAGCAACCAGTACTTCGTAGCCACCAGCCCCATCGAGGGTGACTTTCATACCAACGAGGAGTTCGCCGAGCTGTTGATTCCGGTCATCTCGCCGCAACTGGACGTGCCTTTCGTGCATCGCATCGAAATCGAAGGCGCGGCACGGGAAGTGGATCATTCCGTCGCCGGCAAAGCGCTGACCTGGACAGCCGGCTTGCGTTTTGAGCCAGTGTCGTCCGTACAGCTGCGCGGCAATTTCACTCGCGCCATCCGCGCGCCCTCCGTCACCGAAGCGTTTCTACCGCGCTCACAGGCCTATCAAGGAGCGACCGATCCCTGTGACGCCGCCAATCTTCACAGCGGCGCGGACCCGGCGGCGCGGGCGGCCAACTGCGCCAAGGCCGGCCTGCCACCTGGATTCGTGTCCAATGCCGATTCGACCACGATCCCCTACATCACCGGCGGCAATCCCAACCTGACGAACGAAGTGGCAAGTTCGACCACTTACGGCGCCCTGTTCCGTCCACTCGAGCGGATGAGCCTCAGCGTCGACTACGTCCGCATCAACATCTCACAGGCCATCGTGGCCTTGAACCCTACCAATGTGCTCGACGAGTGCTACGACGATCCAAACTATCCGAATTCCGCCTGCGGCAACATCACGCGGTCCACCGATCCGAAAACCGCCGGAGATCTTACGCTGGTGAAGGCCGGTTTCGCGAACGTCGGTTTCTACAACTTCAACGGCATCACCACGCAGTTCGACTACAGCTTTGACGTGCCGTTCGCGAAGACCCCGCGAGGGCTCGGGACACTCGAGCTGAAGATCAACCATTTCTTCAGCAACAGGCTCGACCAGGCGGTGGGCACCGCCGCCCCCACCCGCTTTGCGGGCACGCTCGATAACAGCAAGCATACGGCGACGATCGATCTCAACTGGTCGCGCGACAAGGTGTACTCGCTCTGGCGTACACAGGTCGTCGGGAAGGCCTCCTTCGATCCCACTCAGCTGGCCACCAACAGCCAGATCCAGGGGGTTGGGACCTGGTGGGTACACAACCTGACGTTGGGATATGGTGGGGACACCGGTTTAAAGTTGCAGTTCGTGGTGAACAACGTATTCAATCGGCAGCCGCCATTCCCGGTGCCTGCGATTCCGGGGGACATCAATCTCTACTCCAACGGGACGAACACCTATTTCAGCGGCATCGTGGGGCGATACTTCATCGCGCAGGTGGGATACCGATTTTGATATCGCTGGGGCCGGCTGGGCGGTGCCGGGATTGGCAGCGCGCGGTGGCTGAGCGCATTTGCCCACTGGGTAGGCGCTTCATTTTGGTGCAGGGAGCGTAGCGCCACCTCCGGCAGGGCCCCAGCGGTCCGGGCGCATCGGTCGCTCGCTTGGGCTGCAGACTTAGCAGTGGCTGTGCACTGAGTCTCCCGTTATGCTTCCCGGCTCGAGCAATCAATCGAGCAAGGCTGCGTACCCGGGGTAAGTGTCATGCTGCAGCGTGCGGCGAAGCGAATGATCTGGTTATGTGGGCTGACGCTCATTGCGGCATGCTCAAGACTGTCTGGTTCAGACAATCAGCTGGGAAACGCAGCAAGCGCGGGCGGTACGCTCGTTGTGAGTTGGGGCGCTCCCAGCAAGAACACGGACGGAACTCCACTCACGGATCTGACTGGATATACGATCTATTACGGGACGCAGCGCGGAGTTTATACGAACACGCTTACCATCGACGACCCGTTGGCCACCCACGCTGTTGTCCGCGGCCTGCAGCCGGGTGTCCACTACTTCGTTGCAATCGCCGCCAACAACAAGACGGGCCAGCACAGTGCGCTCGCCGGTGAAGGACACAGTAAGAAGTAATTCGCAGTCCTGTGATGGCCGCCTCAATCTAATGCGGCGCGGTTAGCCCTCGCCGACAGCCGCATCGCGCTCGAGATGTCTGACTCCCCGAAGTCCGCCGTATATACCTACGGGGAGGGGGGAGGATCAGGTGGACAAAAACCCGCGGCTCGACGTGACAAGCACGGCGACGGAAAACATCCGGGCGGCGATCGAGGGTCTCTCAAAGGACGATTTGTATCGACTGGAGCTCGCGGCTCGGGCGCTTCTGTTTGGGACTGAGTTCCGCGAGCCCGGTGAGATCATCCACGAGGCAATGGTGCGTGTGATGGGCGGAAGCCGGCGGTGGCCGTGTCAGAGCGTACCGTTCGTGGCCTTCGTGATCATGACCATGTGGAGCATTGCCGATGCGTCCCGAAACTCAGCCGAACAAGCCCGAATGGTGTCTGTGGACGCATTCGCCGTGGAGGGAGTCCCGTGGTCCGAATCGCCGTGGGCCGGCGTTATGGCCTCGCCCGAAGAGGCCCAAATCGAGTTGGAGCACGACGCAGAGCGTCAGAGGAGTGCGGCGATGGACATCGAGCGGATCGGTCGGCATTTCGAAAGTGATACTCGGGTTCGGTTGCTCATCGCGTGCTTGAAGGATGGTAGGTCCGCCTACGAGATTCGTGCGGAGCTTCGCTGGAGCGATGGTGAATATGCGACGGTTCGCAAACGCTTGCGCCGCGGACTGGCGAAGTTATTCCGTACGCGGAGGACGCCATGAGATCCGGCAAGACAGACACGGCCATCGCCGCCCTTCGCGGTGAGGTTCTGGATGATCTGCGGGAGACCTCCGATGAGCAACTGCGGGAGGAGGCGCTGGCCGATGGTGACGATCTGGACGTCGTGGCGGATCGTGTCAGATCGACTCTCCGGGAAGCAGTCGCGTCAGCACTCCGAGAGCAAAGCCGGCGAACCTCCTCCTTCGGCCGTGCGTCTAGAGCCCGTCGCGTGCCTTGGATGCAGGGCGGCGTGGCTGTCGCCCTCGTAATTCTTGGCACGATGGCTTATTGGATGATGCCCCACAACGTAAGGCATGCCCCCGAGACTTACGCGGCCTCCACTGGAGAACCCCGTACCGTTGTTCTTTCAGATGGCAGTACTGCCATCCTCAATGCGCACACCTGGCTGCAGTGGGTGGGCACGAACGGTGAGCGCAGAGTTCAGTTCGGCAGTGGCGAAGCACTGTTTGACGTCGTGCAGGACAGGAGCAGGCCGTTCAGAGTTGGCATTGAGGGGAGTGAGATCCGTGTGCTCGGCACGCAATTCGACGTCTACCGGAAATCCAACGGGACCGTGGTGGTCACCGTGCTCGAGGGTACCGTTGCCATTCAGGGCTCATCGGCCAAGGCGTCATCGTGGACACGTACCCTGACTCGTAACGAGCAGATAAGGTATTCGCGGAGCAAACTCCTGGTGGACGTCCATCCCACCGAGGCCAACGATTCCGTCGCCTGGCGTCACGGAATCGTTGCAATGCAGAGTGGCAGTCTGAGTGATCTCATCGAGGAGCTCAATCGATATTCCGCGCGGCCGATCCTTCTGGCGCCCGATGCGCGCCTGAAGGACCTGCGCATGGCGGCCGCTTTTAAGATCGCCAACATCGACGAAACCTTGAAGAGTCTCGAGCGGCTCTTCCCGGGTCTGCGGGTCTCGCGTACGCCTGATGGTCCGATTGTATTGGGTATGCCACGCGACCCACAGCCGCCGACCTCGATAGGTGACACAGAATAAGCGAACCGTTCGCATCGATACCAACCAAAACGGCGGCAGGCGTGGTGGAGGTGAGTCTGCGAATGACTCGGATCGGGCTCGTTCTGATAGGTCTCAGTGGCATGACTGCCTGGGCCGGGCAGGGGGCGCTCAAATTCACCTTGCCCTCGATGCAGTTGTGCAAGGCGCTGGTCGAGTTCGCTCACCAGTCGAATATCGGGGTAATGTTCGCGCCGGCGCAGGCGCACGAATGTGAGCTCCAGACTCAGCCGGTTTTTGGCGAGTTCGTGCCGCGCGCTGCGCTGCGCAGGATGTTGGCCGGCGTTGCGGTGGTGCTCGAGCAGGCGGCCGATGACGCGCCGATTATCCTGCGATCGCAGCGAGCGGACAGCCCGAGGCGGCACTCAACACATGTGCCGAAGTCCGACGCCACGAGCGACTCCAAGAAGGTCGCGGAAGTTGTGGTTACTGGTAGCCTCGTTCGCAATCCTGAAGTGGCCGATGTGAGTGGCCCGTTGATGTATCTGACACACAAGGATCTGCTGGGCGGGGGCTATGGAACCGTCGAGGACGCTCTGTACGCGCTGCCGGTAAATTCATTGAACGCGCCGCGCGAAGACAACCTAGCGGATAACAACTATCAGTTCGGGTCCGGGATCAATCTTCGCGGACTCAGCGTGGGCGCGACGCTCGTGCTGGTGAACGGGCGCCGCCAGCCTCTATCCGGTTTTAACGGGGATTTCGTCGATGTTTCCAATATCCCCTCGAGTGCGGTGGACCATATCGAGGTCTTGCCGGAGGGGGCATCCGCGATCTACGGGTCGGATGCCATTGCGGGTGTGGTGAACATTATAATGCGCGACGATATCCAGGGATTCGAGACGCAGGCGCGTTATGGCGGCGCACCGGGTGGTCGCAACGAGGTTCTGGTTGCGCAGCTCGCCGGGACGCACTGGAAGACGGGCAGGGCGGGCATCGTGTATGAGTACCGGGACGCTACGGCGCTCGCCGCCGCCCGCCGCCAGTATGCGGCCGACGCCGATAAGCGGCCATTTGGTGGAGCGGATTATCGCAGTTACTTCAGCAATCCCGGCAACATTCTGGAACCCACAACGTTGCTTCCCGTCTATGGCATTGCGAGTGGGCAGAATGGCACTGAGCCGGCGGCGAATTCTCTGCAGCGGGCGATCAATCTGGACAATCAATTCAGCGGCTATCAACTATTCCCGCAAACGACTTCAAAAAGTCTGTATGCGACCCTGTCACAGGAGGTGAGCGACGGTGATGTTGAGTTTTTCGCCGATGGGAGGTTCACACAGCGCGACGCGCTGGCTTCCAAGTCGGCATGGCAGCAGATTCTCGCGGTGCCGAGGAGCAACCCATTTTATGTCAATCCATTCTCCGGCTCCGGCGTTGCACTGGTGGCCTATGACTTCCTGCGCGATTTCGGCGCGAGTGCCTTCTCAGCCGAAACTCGGGACCATATAGGCACCGTGGGTGAGAGGCTCAGGTTGGATGGCGGCTGGCTCGCGTCATGTGCCGTTTCCGCGGGTCGTGAGACTTTGGTGAGCGACGAATCAAACGTGGTTGACCCTACGGCGCTCGATGAGGCATTGGCGAGCCCCAACCCGGCCACGGCTTTCAACCCGTTCGCGGACGCTGCGAATACCAGTCGCGCCACGTTGGAATCGATTCGGGGCGAGACCGCCCTGAGCTCCGCGAACAGTGTTGAGACCGCAAGCGTCGTGGTCGATGGGCCTCTTTTCTATAGCGCGGCCGGTCCCGTCCGGCTCGCGATAGGGCTCGAGCGACGCCAGGAATCCCTTCGTCATGACGTACCGCATATCACCTCGGATCTGACGAGCTCGGAGCGGTACAGCAGGGATATCCGTTCCGCTTTTGCCGAGCTCGCTGTCCCCCTGCTCGGCGGTCCTGATAGTTCGCTGGCAGCCCCACGGATGGAGGCCAATCTGGCGGGTCGATTCGTCGAATATAGCGACTTCGGCAAGGCACTCAGTCCGTCGGCGCGCTTGCAGTGGGTTCCGATTCAATCGCTCAAGTTGCGCGCGAGTTGGACGGGCTCATTTCGTGCGCCCACATTGGACAACCTGTACGACTCATCGCAGAACGCCGCGTATTCTACGGTTTTGCCGGACCCGCGGTCCTCGACCGGACAGTCACTCGTGCTCGTGCGACAAGGCACGAATTCGAGCTTGGGGCCGCAGACGGCGACAACGGTGACAGGTGGCATTGATCTCACGGCGCCGGCCGTACCGGGCCTGAGGCTTTCGTTGACATACTATGAGATTGACTATGAAGGCCAGATCGCAACGCCGGCGTTGAATGACCCGCGGGATGTTCTGGTGAACGAATATGAATGGGCCTCGGTCATCAAGCGAAACCCGTCGGACGCGCAGGTCGCATTGATTTGTAACAGCCCGGAATTCCTGAGCTCGCGGGACGCGTGCCTGACCACCCGTCCCGCGGCGATCGTCGATTTGCGCTTGGCAAACCTGGGGCTGACGCGGACGAGCGGTGTGGATATGGACATGCGCGAGCAACTCAATACCGAAGTGGGCGGATTGGGCTTGCGTGTGGTGGGGTCCCGGGTGTTCCACTTTGATCAGGCGGCAACGAGTACGTCGCCGGGTGTGGAGATCCTGAATACGTTGGGGGGGCCGCTCGGGCTGCAGCTGCGAGCGACAACTGAGTGGACTCAACGTGCCGCGGGCGACACCGGCTTCGCAGCGCAGTTCGGCGTCAACTACACGGGTCGCTATCGCAACCCTGAGAGCATGCTTCTTCCAAACATCGCGTCCTCGATGACATTTGATCTTCAGCTACGGTATCGCACGCCTGGCTGCGATGTTTGGTGGTCCGCAATGGAGTTCGTTTTGAAGGTGGTGAATGTGTCCAATCGGTGGCCGCCGTTCGTTGATAGTCCGTACGGCTACGATGTCGCCAACGTTCAGCCGCTCGGCCGCGTGACCAGCCTTTACTGGAGTAAGCGGTGGTAAATGCGCAAATCGGCGTGGCCGTTGCTGCGCACGGGCGGATACCTCCTCAAGCGACCGACGGCTTGATGGGCTGTGTCCACAGGGGTAAGCGGATTTCAACCAATAGCCCGCATCCCGCGGGCGCGGTTCCCAAAGTAATCGTGCCGCCATGACGCTGCACCGCGGACTTGACGATTGCCAGTCCCAGGCCGCTACCTGGATGCGTCTGCCCGGGGAGGCGGAAGAAGCGGTCGAATACGCGATCGAACAGATGTGGCGGAATTCCGGGGCCGGCGTCCGCCACACTCAAGACTGCGCAACCGTTGACGCTGGCGACGCTTACCAACACAATGCCGCCTGCCGGGCTATGTTTGATTGCGTTCTCGACGAGGTTGTCGATCAGAGATACCAGGCTTTCGCTCCAACCTCTGACGAGCACCGCGTCGTTGGCACAAAGCTCCAGCTCCACACCCGCTGAGCGCGCCAGCGCAGAGAGGACTGCGAGCCGCTCCCCCGCAAGCTCATCCAACGTAACGACAGTCGTGGCTTCTGCGATCGCCTCGTTGCGCATGAGCGCCAGGAGCTGCCCCACGAGGCGTGTAGCGCGCGATACGCTTCGCACGATACCGTCGAGAAGCTCCGGCTGCGCGGGGCTGGATCCATGAGCCTGCAGGGCTTCGACGTTCACGCGCACGGCTGCGAGCGGCGTGCGTAGCTCGTGCGCCGCATCCGCTACGAACTGTCGCTCTCGCGTCACGCTTTCGCGCATTCGCCGCAAGAGCCCGTTCAGGTTGTCCACCAAGGGGTGTAATTCGCGGTGCACGGGTTGGAATGTGAGTGGCTGCAAGTCGTGAGGTCCGCGCGTGGAGAGCTCCTCACTGAGCGCGCGCCACGGCCGCAAGGCCAGCCGCACGGAAAGCCACGCCGGCAGAACGAGCAGCGGCAGGCTGACTACGAGGGGCATGATCAGAAAACCCTTGAGAGTGAGCGTCATCCACACTCCGCTGGCGCTGGGCGCCAGCAGCATCACCCGCAGATCGGACCGAGTTGCCTGCCGCGTGATCGCGCTCCAATGCTGGCCCTGTGCGTCCAGCTCTTCCATAACACCCAGTCGCTTGTTGCGTAGGCTCGAATCGATTCCCGGCGAAGCAAATACCACATGAGTACGATCGAACACGATGGCATTGATTCGGGCGCCTGGCTGGTCGGGCACGGCGTTGTCGCTACTGAGGAAACGGTCGATGTGAGGCATTGTGCGGCGCAGCCGATCGGGGTCGTCGAACAGCGTATCGACGACACCGAGTATGAGATCGAAGTGCCGGTTCAGCTCGCTCTGCGCGCCTTCGTTGAGCATGGCCCAGACAACCAATGCCGCGAACAACAGCCACAGACCCACCATCCATGCCAGCTGCGCGAGCAACAACCTCCGAACGAGTGAGGGCTTGCGGATGCGCGACCACCATGACGGGCGGTGGACAGTGAGGGTCATCTCAAGAGTCACTTGCGTTTGCCGGCACGTCCTTGTCGACCACATAGCCGACGCCGCGCACCGTTCGGATATAGCCCGGGCCGATCTTGCGGCGCAGATTCGAGATGTGGACCTCCAGCGAATTGCTTTGGCTGAGGGACAGGCCTCGTGAAATCTGACCCTCGAGGGTTCTGCGAGTGAGTACACGGTCAGCGCGTCGCACTAGCATGCTCAACAGCTGGAACTCGCTGTGTGAAAGCTCTATGGGTCGACCGTCTACCATGACACGCATGGCGGATGGATATACGTGCAAGCCGCGGACGCAGACCATGTTGTCATCGAAGCCCAGCGCGCGGCGTGCCAGTGCGCGAACGCGCGACAGAAGCTCTGCCAGTGCGAACGGCTTGACGAGGTAATCGTCGGCTCCTTTGTCGAGGCCTCGAACACGATCGTCGAGGCTGTCGCGTGCCGTCAGGATCAACAGAGGCAGGTCCCGACGCTGCTGCCGAACGCTCGTCACCAGCTCAAGACCGTCGCCGTCGGGGAGGCCGAGGTCGAGCACCACGAGATCACAAGCTTCAGAGCGCAACGCACGACGTGCGTCCTGGAGGCGACGTACCCACACGACGTTCATGCCCTGGTCGGTTAGGGCGATTCGCACTCCGTTACCGAGATCCAAGTCGTCTTCGACGAGAAGGATATGCATGAGCGTTTTGACCTCGTCATGCGCGCTCGCTGGCAGCTCTTGGCGAGTCGCGTGTGGTCTGGTGCCAAAGCGGACAAGTGATTCTTCCACAGATGTGAATCTGGAGTTGCGCGCGGTGGGCGCTCTTCAGGAGATCTTCAGCTTCCCTCGAGGTTCATTTCAGCCTCGGCTCCTAGTATCGCAGGACGGTCGCAAGCGCGCCCGCGCGCGGAAAGTCCCAGGAGAGCATCTCGAATGTCTGAGCCAGCCCATCACGCCAGCGGCGCGCCTGCGGTGCGCGCAGCCCGTTGCACCACGCTCGCGGTACTCTGCCTCCTGGCGGCCTGCGGCGCGAGCGTACGCCAGGATGCGAGGGGAATGCCTGAGGGGGCGGGGGACTTGACGGGACAGTTCAGCGGGAAGGTCGTGAGCGACGGGCGATTCGCTCCACCCTTGCAAGGGGCTTGGCAAATCTTAGGTTGGGGGATGCTCCTGGAGATCACAGGGCGTGAGATCCGGCGATTTCACCAGGCGACGACATTCTGCTATCCGGAACCGGATGGCACAGAGCCCGCCAAGGCGCCCGATCTTGCGCCACTGACCTATCGCGGAGTGTTCGGGCACGCAGACGCGCGCGTGGATGTGTTCGAGGCTCTCGGTGCACCTTCCGATTTCACGATGGTGCGGATCGACGCCATACCGGCCAAATGCAGGCGCTCACCGGACCCCACCCCGAGCAACACATTCCAAGCCATGTGGGAGATGATGGATCTCGACTACGGATTCTTCTCCGAGCGGCATATCGATTGGCACGCCCGGCTCACAGAGTTTGCGCCGAAGGCCGCACAGGCGAAGGACGACGATGCCCTGCAGGAAGTGTTGATCGAAGCGCTGCGTGGATTCAATGACGATCACGTGCAACTTCAGCGGGTTCGCAAGGGCGAGGCGACTGGCGTATTCAACGCACGAAACTCGGCGACGGTACGCCTGTTGCGCCAAGCCTTCACGAATCAGACGGAATATAAAGACCCGAAGCAGTTTGAGAAGGCGTGGATGCGCGACGTGCGCGCACAGATTCAGAGGCGGTTAACGGACAGCAAAGGTCCGATGCTCAACGGTACACTGATCTGGGGTAAGCTCCCCGGCAACGTCGGTTACATCAGCTTCTCGCGGATGGTGGCCTTTCGCGAGGGCGTAAGTTCCCTCGAAGACTCGACGGCCGCCGAAGATCTCGCGTTGGTCGGCCCGCGGATCGATGAAGCCATCGCGGCATTGGCGGCCACGCGAGCCATGATCGTCGATGTCGCGCTCAATCCCGGCGGCCGCGACTTGGTCAGCGCGGAGATTGCTGACCGCTTTGCGGACCAGCGTCGCCTGGCGTTCACAACGTCGCTGCGCAGGCCGCAGGGGCGTGAGCCGCAGGAGCGCTATATTGAGCCCAGGGGCCCGGCCCAGTACCTGAAACCTGTCTACTTGCTGACGAGCGAACGCACGGTGAGTGCCGGCGAAACGTTTACGTTGATGATGCGCCGCCTGCCGCAGGTCACGCAGATCGGACAGCCGACCGCCGGGTCACTGTCGGACATTCTGCAAAAGCCACTGCCAGGCGCTTTCCGGGTGACGATCCCTAACGAGAGTGATCGCGATCCGGACGGCGAGTTATACGAGGGGCGCGGCATTGCACCGCGACGAGCGCTCCAGGTGTTTGATCCGGAGAATCCGGGCTCGTTATTCAGCGGACACGCGGCGGCCATTTCCGCGATTCTCGAGTTGATTGGCCCTTAGCATCCGGTTACGTGAGCGCCAGCCTGCCGGCGCTCGCTGGTCGGTTAGATCCTTTGCGCGTCCGGGTCCGGGAAGACACAGAAGTCCGTCATCGGCGGCTTGGCCGGAATCTGGAAGAACAGGTCGCTTACCCAGCCGCGATGGTAGGTCGCATGATTGACGATGTGAAGCAGCATGGCGCCACGGGTCATCGCGCCGTGCTCGCCGGAGACGAACTTGAAATCAACCTGCTCGGCGAATGTGGTGTCGGTCTGTGTGTTGCACCAGCGGAGCAGCCACTCATTGACCGTTTGCTGCGCCTTCCACAGGTCATCCAGATCGGCGTGTAGAACCAAATTGCGCGCGGTAAAGCCGTGCTCTCGCCCTTCAATGTGCCCCTTCCAGATCAAATCGACAACGTAGCTGTGGTTTAGCGTGCCGATGATGGACTTGAATAGCGTGGGCCGTTCTCGAGCCACCTCTTCCGGGGGAAGCGCGGCCACGGCTTCGAACGTGAGATCGTCAGCCCAGGTCTTATAGCGCACCAGTGTCGCGGCCATCCTTTGGTTGAGCATCAGGGTTCCTGGGGGAAGGAGTTCGGTTGGGGACGGCCGCCAGTTTCAGGCTGCTGCGCAAAGGTTGCAATAATTCTTCTGCCGCGCGGGAACGCGGAAACCCCCTACGTATGCAACGCGTTCCTTCTCAGGAGCCTCTGGAGCGCTTCTGAACTTCGATCTTCAGATGTCGCACGCCGGTGTCGCTCAACGACTCGGAGTCGGTATTGCTCCAGAGCTCACTTGCGGCAAGCATCTCCAGGGTCTGTTCGAGCTCATCCTTACGTCGCTCTTTCGGGGTTGCGGCTGCACGCGTGCTCTTCGATGGAGGAGGTGCGCCGAGGAGCTGGCCGGCTGAGGCGGCCTTTGGCTTTTCTTCGTCGTCGCTATTGGCCTGATCGGCAGAGAGTATTTCGTCGATGCTTCTCCGCGCCGGTTTTGCGAGAAGCGCGAGTGCGATGGGCTTGTTGCTCGCGCCCATGCGCTCGCCCTCATCGATCGGCACGACGGCCACCGATGCGAAACTGGCGCGGGCATAGTGAGCCACCTGTTTTGCGGAAACCGCGTCGCTGAAGAAACCCAGGCGAAGCGCATGCCATGGTCGGCCTTCGTGAGCGCCCTCTGCCAGGTACAACGTATAGGCGCGGAAGATGTCGAGCGACGGCACGCCACTCACCTCGATCGGGCCATCGGATCTACACAGCTGGACCACGAATGAAATGGCCGCGCCCTGAACGACTGCTTCCTTCAAGGCGCGCCGCGTGTTGGTATCCTCGGGGCGCAGCAGAGAGATTTCCGGTCTCTGCGGTGGTTGCTGACCGAGCTCGTGCGGATGAACTCGGCGCGTTTCGAGGATCTGCAGGACTTGTGTGTCCGTCAGTGCGGTCGCTTCGGCCGGCGCAATGCCGCGTAGCACGGGCGGTTGCGCCGCCGCTTGCCTCGGGGCGGGCGCATCGGCAGGTGCCTGCGAGCTGGCTCGACGCAATAGTCCCGGCGGCGTGCGATTTGCAGTCGCCTGCGGATATCGGGCGCGCATGACATGCGCCCACTTCTCGGCGTCCGCGAGTGTTGGGAAGAATCCCATGTGCAGATAGAGCTGCGGGTTGCCGTCCGCTTGACGTGAACGACCCATGAAGAACTTGAATTGTGCCAGCGGCGCGTTCTGCGCCGGTCGGATCGAAATGGGGGCCTCGAGACGGCAGAGGGTGAGCATGAAGGCGCCCATGCTTGTCGAGGTTTCGGTCGCTTGCGGTTCGGCCGCATGCTTTGTTGTCGGTGTCATGGCGCTCCCCGGGACCAACACGGTATGGGGCGCGGGACACGAGCAGAGCGAGGTGCATCCCGCACGATTATCCGTGCGAGAATGTGGCAACCCCGCTGTCGTAGACTTCGCGCCTTTAGACCGGTGGCTTTGCGTCCCCGTCTTTCGACGGGTTTGCCTTTGTCACTGTGCACCCGCGGAAAAATCGAGGGTGCTTGTCCGCAGAGTCTAGCGGATGCGACGCCGTTCGCCACCCACAGACCGTATGGAGAGCGCGACTTCACACAATTGGCACCTGCAGCCGCTCTAAGTTAAGTCGCGTCCCCGCCACCTTCCGATTGTGCATCCGGCCTCAACCCCAGAGCCTTGGGCGTTTGCTGTCCAACAGCTTGCGGCGCCGCTCGGCGATGGCCACCTCGAGCTCGCCGTAGCTGAGCTGTCTGCCCTCCTGTCCGACAGGTGGGCTCGAGCGCAAAACACATTCGCGGGCCACTCGCTCGGCGCGATCCTCAACCGTCCTGTGGAGAGGGCGTTTGGGAACAAGTGTGTAGGTGAGCTCGCATCCCAGGGCGGCCGCGTAACGTTGCAGTGTCGCGAGCGTGATATCTCCCTTGGCTTCCGAGCGTTCAGCGTCCACAACCGCGGCCTGTGTGACACCTACTGCTCTGGCGAGCTGACGTGTAGTCATTCGTAGTGCTTGGCGAATGGCGCGAAGCCAACCACCGTCCGGTTGGCGCCGCGGCAGGGACCGCCACCTATCGAGCATCACATCCAGTTGCTGTGCGCGAGAAGGGGGACGCATGAAATTCGAATCCTCCTCCATCCTGTTGGTTGGTTTGTTATTAAGCGAATAGCCATACCCTGTCAATAGTCCAGGAACGGCGATAATGGTCACGTTAACTACTTGACCAGGGGGAAACACCAACCACAGGATGTAACGTTGTCGGGTTGCGTGCACACAACAGAAGACGGCGCGCGAGGCCGCACGGTGGTCGCCGCTCGACTAAGTGTCATCGTTGGTATGCAGAAGGGGGGTTCATGAGCAAAGAAATTCGCGACACAACAGCGGCGCGGCCTGCGTCCGCCGCCGGCTCGCCGCGCAAAACTGCAATGACTGTGTTGGCTCTGGTCGCGGTTGTATGTACAGGTCAGAGGCCAGACTGTGTTTACGCACAGCAGAGCGCCGGTGCGGGCGAGGTTGCCCAGTTGGAGGAAGTCGTAGTAACGGCGACCAAGCGTGAAGAGCCGCTGTCCCGGGTGCCTGAGGCCGTCCAGGTTTTCACTGGCGAGAACCTGCGTACCCAGGGCATCGTCGATGTGACTGACCTGCAGAACGTCGCCACCGGACTCAACGTGACTCGTTCGACGTGGGGCCTCGATCTGAATATCCGCGGCGTGACCACAACGGACACCACCGTAAAAGGATCTCAAGGCATCGGGTTTACCGTGGATGGTGTCCCGATCAACAGACCGACCCCTCGCGGGGTCGCCTTCTTTGACGTCAACGACGTCGAGGTTCTACGCGGACCCCAGGGCACACTGTATGGAACCAGCACTACGGGCGGAACCGTCAACGTCCGCACCAATCGCCCCGGCGATGACTTCGGGATTACCAGCCAGCTCGAGGCCGGCAACTACAGTACGGTGCGCGCGCAGGCAGCCGTCAATGTGCCGATCGACGAGCACTTCTCCATGCGTGTGGCAGCCAATTCAAACGACCGTGACGGTTACCTGATTCCGGTTGATGGCGGAGCGCCGCGCAACGATCAGAAGGATCGTACCGCGAGAGTCAGCTTGCGCGGGAAGTTTAACGACACGGTGACGGCATACCTCACCACCACTTTCGGGCAGATCCGTGGTGTGGGCGCCGGTACCGTGCCGCTCGGCAACCTGATCGCATCGGGCGGCAGCACCCGGATGTTATACGGCGATCCGCTGCCGCAGTCCGTGGATGACGCGTTTGTGAATGTGGACGCAGAGGTGGACGTGAAGTTGGCCGATGTAGCTCAACTGACCTACGTCGGCTCACATCAGTACTTCAACGATCAGTTCTACCAGGCCTATGGCAACGATCCCGCCGGTAACGCAACCCCGCCCGCCTACTTCTGGAACCATGAGCGTATTCACGACAAGACCGACTACCACGAGTTGCGTATCACCAACGCGAATCCGCAGAGGTTCGATTACGTTGCCGGTCTCAACTACATGCGCGAGCCGATCGAAGAGAATTACCACACCTTCCTTGCGCCGGTGACCACTGCAACGATCGCGGACAGCACCAGCGGGGTGAATCCCATCAACGTCACCACGCTCGAGACACGCAGTGTCTTCGGGCAGGGGACCTTCCACTTGACCGATATCGTCGGCTTTGTAGCAGGGTTGCGCTACTCCACGGACACGGTCGATCGCTCCGGCACGTTCTCGGTGGGCAACACGGACATCAATGGCAACACATGCGTGGCGCCCGCCGACTGCGTCGGCGGACCCAATGACGGCAGCAACAAAGCCAGCAAGTTGACCTATCGTGGCGGCATCAACCTGCAATTCACCCCGCGCGAGCTGTTGTACGGGTCTGTGTCAACCGGTTACAAGCCGGGCGGGTTCAACGATTTTGACCCGGTCACTGGAGGAATTGGTCACTATGACCCCGAACAGTTGACAGCTTATGAGGTCGGCTACAAGGGAAGGCCGGTGTCGGCGTTGCACCTGAACTCAACCTTCTTCTACTACGACTACGCCAAGGACCAGATCTCGAGCGTCGTGCTGTTCAATGTGGCGAACGGTGGACAGGTCGGAGTCATTTTCACGCGCGCGGTACCGGCCAAGATCGACGGCTGGGAGAACGAGCTCACCTATGACATCGACGCCAATACCAGTGTCTCGTTGAACGGTGCGCTCGAGCGCTCGCACTACGTGCATTTCGAGGCCGGTATCATGCAGAACGTCGATTGGAATGGGTTTCGGCTCGATAACACGCCCGCGTTCGTGGGCTCCGTGAGCCTGAATCACAACATCGATCTGGCCAATGGTGCATCCGTCAAGCTGCGCGCCTTCTCCAAGTACAGCAGCAGCTACTTCATCAGCGATTTCGTCAACGCCGTGCAGTACCGGCAGAAGGCCTTTACGCGCTCGGATGCGACCGTGACCTACTCGGCGGCGCACGATGCCTACTTCTTTCAGGCCTTCGTGGAGAACATCGAGAACAAGGTGCAGGGGGTGGGCTCGCTAAACTACAACCCGGCCTCACTCGCCGGAAATCTGAACGCGGCGTGGGTCTACGTGTCGACGCCTCGGTTCTTGGGTGTTCGGGCTGGAATCAACTTCCACTAGGTCAGTTCCGGGTCGCCACCGTCACGCCCTCGGCGCCGCGGGTGACGGTAACCGGAAAGCCTGCCTCCAGTACATGGATGAAGGCTGGGGCGTTGGTGGCACTGAAGGTACCTCCCACCTCCAGAGACGCGGCGGTGGGGTCGGCGATGCGGATTTGCACTGTGTTGTAGCGATTGAGCTCGGCCGCCACGGTGGCGAGCCGAGCCTTCGCGAACACCAGTAAGCCTCGGTCCCAGGCCAGCCGCGCAGCTACCTCAGCGGGTGGCAAGTCCACAACACTCACCCCTTGTTGCCGCAACTGGCCGAGCTGCCCTGCGGCCAGGATGGTGAGAGAGTCTGCGCCGACTCCCTTTTGGACTGGGTCCACGCCAACGCGCCCTTCCGCCACCAGAACTTCAGTTTGTGCCGGCTCCAGATGCACGGTGAAATCAGTCGCCAGGGCCCGTATCTGTCTTTGATTGACCTGTACCACGAAGGGACGGCTGGCGTCTTTTGCCACGTGAAAGCGCGCCTCTCCATACAGCAGGCGCAGGCGACGCACCCCGCCGTCGAACTGGACCTCAATGCCGGTTCGAGTGTTGAGCTCCACGGTCGAGCCATCCGCCAGAAGTTGCCGCTGGTAGCCGCCCACTTGGGTGGAAAAACGCGCAGCAGGAGCAGGCGTCGGGTGAGCCAGCCACCAGATCACGCCCAGCAGGCTTGCGACCGCGATCGAGGCAGCCATGGCCGCCGCCTTGAACGAGCGAAATCGGGGTCGTTGAGGCGTGAGGCGTTGGCGGGCGTTGGCATAACTGCCGAGGGCCGCTACTCGATCGAGCTGACGCCAGGCCGCGCGCAGGCGCAAATACGCAACTTCATGGCGGGGATCGGCGGCCAGCCATTGTTCAAACCGTGCCTGGAGAGCCGCGCTGCTCGGATCGCGATCCTGTAACGCGAGCCATTGCGCTGCCTGCTCTTCGATGAGACTCGCGGAGCTCATCGGTCGCCGGCCATCCCTGGGTTGCGTGTGCGCCGCTCAGGCGCAGACATCTGCGACAGGTCGTCGCCCGCCCGGAATAGGGCCACCGCGCATTGACGGATTCCCTTGGCCACCTGCTTCACAACTGTGGCCTCGGCTATGCGTAGCCGCTGGGCCACTTCCCGCTGTGACAGCCCTTCGATCTTACGCAGCAGGACCACATCCCGGCAGCGGGGAGGCAGCGTCGCGATGGCGGCGAGCACGATGCTCAACAGATTGCCGCCAATGGCGACACGCTCGGGGCCGGGCTCGGGTGAGGAAATATGCAGGTATTCGGCGTCTGATAGAACCGTGAACGGTACAACGCGCCGCGACCTCAGGTGGTCGATGGCCAAATGATGCGTGGTTTTCAGCAAAAACGCGCGTGGATAAGCGATCTCGGAGCGCCGGGCAGCCTCCAGCACTTTCACATAGGCCTGCTGCAGCAGGTCTTCAACTTCCTCGCGATCCTTGCAAAAGCGCAACAACAACCTCACTGCCGCGCCTTCGTGCGGCAGCACCTTAGATTCGAACCAAGCCGCGGCGTCTTTTGTGCTGGCCACAGGCTAAGCTAACGTGTCGCCTCCTCGCGTGCAACCTGTCCACCAATGCGTTTATTTCAGCCGCAGGGCCCCATTTGAAGACCCGCAGTCGTTGTCTCACGGCTGTGCTGTTTTTCCTCTCTGGGGTCTGCAGTATGCAGCCGGGCAGGGTGGTTGCAGAGCCCGCGCCGCCCCATATTTCGATAGCGCGCCAGGACGCGGCGACAGCCTTGCGCGAGCTGAGCCGACAAACGGGCGTCCAGGTGGTTTTTCCTTATGACCAGGTCCACGGTGTAGTGGTAGGGCCGTTGGCGGGCGAGCTCAGCGCCGCCGCCGCCCTCGACCGATTGTTGAGCGGGACAGGCCTCAGCGCGCGTCGCGACCCGTCGGGGCTTTATCTGATCGTACGCGAGCCTCATGCCGTACACGATGCGCATCCGGTAGCGTCCGCGGGCGCCGGTCCGGCCGCCCCGCCGGCTCCCGCCGCCGCGCCTACTGAAACAGTAACAATCACCGGAAGCTACATCCGGCGTGCCGACGCCGAGTCCATCGCGCCCGTCGAGCGCCTAGAGGTAGACCAGATCGAACAGCGGGGAATGACCAGCGTGGGTGATGCAATTCGCGCGCTGCCCGCGGACAACAGTGGCACGTTACCACAGGCATTCAGTGGAGCACTGGCAGGAGGAGCCGCCGGAGTGTCGCTTCGCGGCCTGACTGTGGACGCAACGTTGGTTCTGGTCGACGGCCATCGGATGGCGCCGTATCCGCTGGCGGATGATGGCCAGCGCCCGTTTGTCGATCTAGCCTCTCTACCATTAGGGGTGGTCGACCATGTTGAGGTGCTGAAGGATGGTGCATCCGCCATCTACGGCTCCGATGCCATAGCCGGTGTGGTCAACATAATCTTCAAGAAGGCCTTTGTGGGATTGGACGTTGCCGCGCAGAGCGGCGTGAGCTCCCACGGGGATGGCCTGAGCCAGCGGGTCGCAGCTCTTTATGGCAGAGGTGATCTGCAGGATGATGGCTACAACACCTACCTCGGCATTGAGTTCCGCCACCAGGACGCGATCGCTCAAACTCAGCGCGGCGGCTACCTGGATCAATTGGATCTGCGCAGTTTGGGCGGCCGGGATCTGCGTGGCGGCATCGTTCTGCAAGCGCCGCCCAATAACTTCGCCTACACCGTGCCCGGAATGGTCGCGCCGCTGCAAAACGGGCAGGCGGGCAGATTCTATCTGCTGCCCGGATGCGCCCCCCAGGACCTGAATTACTCCGGCGGCTGCACCTGGGACCCGAATGAGTATCGGCAGATTCAGCCTGGTACCGCAGCGTTTAACATCACTGCGCGGCATACGCGCACCGTGGAGGACTGGGAAGGTAGCCTCACGGCGTCCTTGTTTGAATCGCGCGCGGAGCAGTTCAACAATCCACCCACGCACGTTCCCAATACATGGGTGGGAGCGGCCTCGGGGACTTTGATGGACGAGACGAATCCGCTGACGACGCCCATCGTGTTGGGCCCTGATCATCCGGACAATCCCTTCAATCCCGCGAGTCCCTATTTTGCGGCCGCCGCGGCATACTATGGCGCGGCCTTTTCGCGCTACGTGCATCTGCCGGCGCTGTTATATCTGTCGTTAAACGATCTCGGACCGCAACACTCGCAATTTCGAACCGACATTGTGAGGGTGGTAGCGGATCTACACGGCCAAGTGGCCGACTGGGATCTCTCGGCGGCTCTGGGATTTGTCCGCGCCGATACTCGCACTACCTATGACGGCTTTGTACTCGCCAGCAGTCTGGTTCAGGCGCTGGCGCAAGACACCTATCGGGTCGGAGCATTCTCGAATCTGAACTCCCCGCAGCTGCTCGCGAGTCTTGCTCCGCGCACCGCCGATACAGCGACCTCGGCTCTATCGTTCGTGACTCTTGGCGCAACCCGGGCGCTCACCTCGTTATCTGGCGGTCCATTAAGTGTTGCCACTGGCGCGGAGTTTCGACGGCAGGTTTCCGACAATCCGGGCCAGCCGGATGCCATCGAAGGTAACACCATCTACGCAGGCGGCTCCTATGCCCGAGGCGTGCAGACGGTGTCGGCGGCTTATCTCGAGCTGTCCGCGCCGCTCGTGCCCCGCTTCGAGTTGGATATGGCGGCCCGTGCCGACTATTACGACGGCACCGGGCTATCCTTGACGCCGCGGATTGCCGCCAAGTGGAAAGTGCTGCCGCAGTTAGCGTTTCGCGGTACTTTCGCCGGCGGCTTCCGGGCGCCGGGTCCGGCCGAAAATGGGGATGGATCGACGGGCACTGTCACCACCGCGCCGATCGATGCACTACGTTGCCCCTACACCGGTCTGCCGTCGGATTGCGGACAGACTACCGTATCGGTCCTCAGCAAGACCAATCCCAACCTCAAACCTGAAACCTCACACAGCTACAACTTGGGTTTTGTGTTGACCCCGGGCCGCACTCAGCTGGCCCTCGACTACTTCGAGATCCACCGGGACAATGAAATCATCACCGAACCCCTCGGACAGGCTATCCCGGTGCGCGGCGCTCAACAGCCGGGCACCAGCTTCCCGGGTCCTATCATCTACTACGACGATCCGTACGTGAATGCGTCTTCCTCGGTTACCGCGGGGTGGGACCTGGGTTTGCACTCGGCGTGGCCGCTTGGCGGCCTGGGCACGTTGAGTGGCGAGCTGGGCGGCACTTACCTGAGCAAGTCGCAGCAGCAGATCGGGAATGCCGTCTATCACTATGCCGGCACTGTTGGCCCAACGTCGATAGGAGCTTCGGTCGGCACGCCGCGCACTCGGTTTACCGGCGAACTGGAGTGGACGCGAGGGCCGGTCACCGTGGGGAGCATCGTCAACTATCACAGCGCGATGAAGGCCGTGGATGAGTCCACATCAGGTCCATCGGTCTGCCTGCAGCTCTGGCAGGCCAATCCGCACTGCTACGTCGCCTCCTTTACCACCATCGATCTCTTTGGCCAGTTTCAGTGGCCGGGAGGATTGCGCGCCACCTTCAGCGTAACCAACCTCATGAACCGGCCACCGCCACTGAATACAGCCACCTATGGCGGCCAGAACTACAACCCCTCCCTCGATGAGGCCGGGGCGATCGGGCGCTACTTTCAGCTCGGTTTGCACTACAGCCGCTAGCGGGCGCTGAGGATGGTGTCAAAAACAGGGCGCCCGCCCGCAATCGGCACGAGATGCGGATAGCGCATTCCGCCCTGATAGGGGATGCTCAGAGTCTCGATCCGGCCGTCATCTTCTACTGTCAGAATGATGTTTCCGGACCGCTCGCCGCTCGCGCGGATACTCTGCTCCAGCTGCTCGGTAGTGAATACTGCGTGATTTACGGCGAGTAGCTTCATCCCCGGGCCGAGTCCGGCCTCGAAGGCGGGACCATCCCACTCGACACTCTCCACAGTACCGTCCGAGGCCACAGTCGTCCCGATAGATGTCGCGTAACAGTGCAGACCGCGGCGCTCATCCGGAGCCGGACAGGTATGAGCCGGTGTGTCATTGAAGACCAGCCGGTAACCGGCTTCTTGGAGCGACTTCTCCCAGTCGAACGCGTGCGCCTCGTCGAGGTGGCGCTCGAGGAGGGTGTGCCAATCAACGTCCGCCAATCGTCGCAGCGCTGCCTCGACATCTTCGCGCCCATAGGCGCGGGGGTTCGCCGCGCTGAAGAAGGCCTTCGCGAAGTCGTCCAGACTTCTTTGCCCATTCGAGAGCCGCTGGATGAGCGTATCAACGTTGAGCCACAGCAATGCCCCGACATCATAGTAGTCCTGAAAGCCCGTACGGCTGCGCCAGGTGAGCTCCTCCTGCGGGTTGATGATCGGATCGAAGGTAGTATCGCTCAATGGACGCCAGGTCCGGGTAGGACGTCGTTGCTCCTGCGCGATGTTGATGGCGAAATCCTGCAACCCTTGGGCTTGAGACCACAGTGCCGAGCGCACGGTAAGTACTTTTGCCCAGTACTGGGTGAGCCCCTCATACACCCAAAGGAGGTCCGTTCGCAAAGGGGAGTTCAGGTCTGCCGACAACAATCCTCGCGGTGTGCGCGCCTTGCCGTTCCAGGCATGCACGAGTTCGTGCGCGAGCAGATACCGGCTGTCCCAGGTGTCATCCCAGCTTCCAAAGTGTCCTGGATTGAGCGCCACCTCGCAGGAGCTCAAGTGCTCGAGCCCGGTTTCTCCAAAGGCGGCATTCAATGTGACCAGAAAATGGTAGTTCGTGAAGGGACTGCGCCCGAAGAGTTGTTGTGTCTGGGCCACCATGGCCCGCAGTTGCTCAACCTGCTCCGCGGAAGGGGTGATCGGCTCGCCCTGGGCGCCGAATATCTCCATTGACACCGCGGGACCTGAGTTGGGGCTCAGGTCGATGCTCTGCATCGACTCCGCAGCATAGACGGGGGAGTCAAACAGAACGCCCAGATCCACGGGCAACAGATCCACAGCAGGAGCGGAGGCAGGCGGCGCCGCCCCAAGTGCGCTCGCCCACTTCCAGCCCTGCGGCAACAGCAAACGCGGCCGCACCCGAATGTCAGCCAGCGCCGGACCTTTTGGATACAAGAGCAACAGGGGCCACTTGATGGCCACGATGCTGCGTGTCATGACGGCGCCGCCAGCTTCCGCGCTCGAGGCTAGATACTCGAATTGCAGATCCAAGTGTCTGGATCCGGCTTTCACCGGCACGCGAAAGGCGAACTCATCCGCGGGCTCGCGCCTCCATGCCACCGGAGCTCCATCCACGTGGACCGTGAGCCCAGCGACACGTTGTACGGTTCCGCTGGGCGCATGATCGCCGGGTAGCCACTTGGGGTATTGCAGGATAACGTCAGGCCCGGCGCCGGCGACATCGAGCGATTCGTGGATGGTGATGATCCGATGGCGAGTGTCCCGCGCATCGATCTCCAGAGCCATCGCCGTGCTCGTCCGTGCTTCACACGTGACAGTATGAAGGCACGCCGTCGCAAACAGCCCTGCCGCTAGTGCGCTGAGTGGAAGTGCCCCTACCCGGGCCCGGACGCTCAAAACGTCACGCGTGCATTGATGCCAATAATGCGCGGTGTGAGCCGGTACGCCAGATTGACCCCCGCGTTCTTGATGTTCGGCCGTTGAATGATCTTCTCGTTGTCGGCGAGGTTCTTGACAAACAAGCTGACGTCAAAAGCGTCGCGCCGCAATCCGAGGCTGCCTCCGAACAGCACGTAGGAGGGCCTGTCGTAGTCAGGATCGGTGCTGACCAGCGTTCCGTGGCTCTTGCCGACATAGTTGCCGTCCACTCGCACGAAGCCTTGGCCGCCGGCCATCGCAGTGGTGAACTCGCTGCCGAGCTCGGCGCTCCAGCGAGGCACACCGGCAACATCCTCTCCAGCGAACGTGTCGGTGATTCTGACACCGTTGATGATTACGCCGTTATCCAACGTGGCCTTGGTGTAGCCGGCGGAGCCGTCCACCGACAGATGCGTGCTCGCTTTCCAGGTCAAGGCCACCTCCAGCCCATAGCTCTTGGCGTTGCCCGCATTGGCCTCGAAATCGTAGCCGCTGCTCGTCAGAGAGATGGTCTGTTGGATGGAGTTCCAACGGATGTAGAAGAGACTCAGGTCGAGTGCCAGGCGGCGATCGAAGAACAACGATTTCTCGCCGATCTCGAAGTTCCACAAGGAGTCTGGCTCATAGGTTGACGGCGCGCTCGTCAAGCCAAGGCGCTTTAAGTCCGCGCGACTGGAATTCGCCCCCGGCGCGTTGGGGTCCTGGTTTGGGTCGCCGTACAACGGCACGGGCCGGTTTTCGCTGCCGAGGCGGAAGCCTTTGGTGATGTTCGCGTACAGCGTCTGTGTGGGCGTGATGTCCCAGCCGAACGCGAATTTTGGAGTCACTGCGTGAGCCTTCGCTGAAATATCCGCCGTGATCGGACAGCCGGGTCCGTTCACGGAAGGGTCGCATGCGGAGTAGTAATACAGGGCGCTGCTGTTGAAGGTCTCGTGGCTAACGAGATAACGCAGTCCGGCGGTCAGGCGGATATTTTCCCGCGGATGGTAGGTTGCTTCGCCGAACGCGGAATATTGTTGTGTACGGTAAGTACGTTCGGCGTCGTACGACAGATCGTTGCTGAAGTCGCCGGGAAAGGCGCCGCTCAGTACCGTCGGATCCTGGGGATCATCCCCGAAGCGAGCAAATGCCGCGTTGATCCCGAAGATCGGCTGAGTGTCGTGCAAATGCGTGCGCTCATTCGAATAGTAGGTGCCCACCAGCCATGTCAGCGGAAACTGACCCGGTTGGTATGCCTTGGAGGCCAGGCGGATCTCCTCGGAGATCTGATTCACGCTGGTGTCCAGGTAGTTGGCCGACTTCAACCCGAAGACAGCTGCTGCCACATTCGGGTCGCTGATGCTGGCCAGGGCGAGCCCCTGCGCATTTGCCGCGCTGACATCGTTCGTGCGCTCAAAAGCGCGATGATAGAAGCCGGTGACGGCCGTCAAGTCGCCGATGCCGGCATCCCAGTTGACCGTCAAACTGGGGATGCTCAACGTGTCCGTGGACGGCTCACGCAGGCCTTTGGTGACCACGTAGTTCGAGGCAGCCAGGTTGACCAGATCCGTGTCACTGCTGCGATAGCGTTGGTAGAACATGGACAGGCGGACGGACAGGGCGTCGTTGACTCGCCACAACAGGGAGGGTTTGCCCACGAGCCAGTCGCTACGATTGGTGCGCGGCGTCGTGGGGTCGCCCGGGTCCAAGGGCAGCACGGTGATGTAGCCCGCGTTGGTGCCCGTTTCCACGCCGAGTCGCAGCGCCACGGCATCTGTTACCAGCGGCACGTTGACCACACCACGCGCCGTCCAGTTATAGCCTCCCTTGATGTTGGCGCCTTCCGTGAATGCCTCGGCTTGAAATCCTGTCAGCGAAGGTTGGTTCGTGAGGAACCGGATGGTGCCACCCAGCGAGCTGGCGCCGTACAGCGTTCCTTGCGGACCGCGCAACACCTCGACGCGCTGCAGATCGAATATCCGTGGCTCCGCGGCGCCCTCGGTATAAAGATTACGGGTGCTGAGCGAGATGTCATCCAGGTAGACGGCGACCGTCGCCGAGCCTGCTTGCGAGCTGATGCCCCGTATCTCCAGATTCGACAGTCCCTCGCCGCCTAACGAGGAGAACGAGAGATTCGGCACGGCCGCCGACAAATCCTCGAAGGACTGGATGTGCTTCTCCGCCAGCGCATCCGAGCTGATCGCCGTCATACTCAGAGGCACGCTGCGTATGGACTCTTCTCGCTTGGTGGCGGTCACCACCACCTCCGCCAAGGAAGGCCCAGGCGGTTCCTGTTGTCCCGCCGCGATGCCACAATAACCGAACACCCCCAACCAGGCGCCTGCCCATGTCAGGCGCCTACAATAGGCTGCATTCATCCAAAGATTCTCTCGTTGCTTGTAATAATCGTTATGGCGCGGTCGCTGCGACGGCCCGGAACACGACGATCTGATCCGACGTCCGACTAAGCTCGGATGTCACATAGGTCGTGCCCTGCGCCGTGAACGTGGTGACCGCCGCAGCCATGGAGCTGTTAGCGTTGAAATTGCTCGTCGGCACTTGCAGCGCAGCCGCGGTTCCCGTGTCTGCCCCAGTAGGTGGCGGGAAATCATATTCGTAGAGTTTGTACTGAATGCCGGGTGTCAGCCCGCGCACGGTGGCTTGCAGTGTCATCATCATCGCCGCGGGCTGTGTGTTACTGACACAGGTGCCATTGTCACAACTGCCGGGCGCGCCCCCTATGTAGGGATTTTCATAGTTGTAGCCCACCGCGGGGGTGGAGTTCTCGTCAGGCGGATTCACCTGCCATTGCCCGTTGGTCAATGTCTGGGTCTGCAGGATACTGAGCGTCACAGGCAGTGTCGCGCCCTGCGCATCCGCTGGGCCCGAGATAGCGAAGGCGAAGTTGTGCGGTCCTGGGACGTTGGCGGTACCGGTTCCCTTGGAGCTGGTGTTGCCGGCGACGGTGGCCACTGTCTTGGAGGAATTCGGCAGCACGATCGAGTATCCGGCCGCACCGCTGGCATTGGCCGCCGAACGGCTCTTGGCCATTGAGCCGAAGGTATAGCCGTAGACGTACGGAGTGCAGCCCTTGGTATCCGCGCCCGCGCCAAGCGGAATGGCGGGGTTCGTGCCCGCATTCCACTTGCCGTTACTGTAAGTCAGTGTGTAGAGGCCGTGATCATCGAAGTAGAGCACGTCATCCGCGTAGTAGTTCGTATCGGTGACCGCGTGGTTGGTGCCGATCTTGAGCACCGAGACGATGTGATCGTATTGGTCATCGTCATCGCCGTTGACCAGGACTCCCAGAGTGACCTGGTTGCCGGCGATGGTCTGACTCTTGATCCACTTCATGAAATCCTGATAGCCCGCCTGTCCGGTATTGGCGGCTTGATAGCCGGTTGCCGTGGGGTAGGCGACCTGTTGTAGCCGTGCATTCGCCGCGCAGCGCGCCGCGTAGCCGAAGTCATTGGAACCGGTGAAGATTCCCGGTGACTGCAACAGGACCTGCGCGTTGTAACTTGCGTTTTTCCCGGGGGCGTTGCCGGCCTGCTGGAGGCTCGCGCCGTAGCCATTCAACTCCGACCCGTAAAACTCTCCGCAGACCAGGCGGGTACTGTATTGAGACATCCACTGTCCGTTATTCAGTCCCGCGGACATGAGGGCGACCTCGCCGCAATAACCGTTATTGCTCTCCCACTGGTAGAACGGGGCCACCGTCCCGCGCGGCACGATGTAATGAGCGCTCGGCCCGGGCGGCGGCGGCCCGCCCAGGTAGGCCTCCACTTCGGACTGGCCGCAAGCTGGCGCGGCCGCCTGAGCGGACAGAATGGGGACACATAGGACAGCCAGACCTAAACCCTTTACACGCAGCATCGGGGTATCTCCCTGCCTGATCACCTAAGATGATCTAGACGGAGCTGCGCAAAAAATGTGGTACGCGGTCTGAGGGTTTTTTTTAAGGGGTGGGATTTTCCGGGCGTCGCGACTATTTGGCGCCCAGGTCGTCGAAGGTCGCCGCGTTAGTCCGTACATGCGCTCGATCATCTCCTTTGCGAATACCACACCGCAGCCGGTTTCGTTGCGCAGAAACTTGATCGCTGAGACCCGCCTGAGGCGACGACGTACGGTGCGCTCGGGGCATTGCCTTTATAAATGAGAATGAGTATCATTTGCATATGGAGATGAAAGGAGGATCGGAAATTTCCTCGAGCACTGTGTAATAGCGAGCTCTCGTTGCCGCTCATGTCATATCGTAAGGATCTACTGCAGGCGTTCGAGCAACACTATGTTGGCTTGCGTGCCTTCGTGCGCCGCCACGTAGGATCGGCGGATACGGCGACCGACGTTCTCAATGACTGCTATCAGCACATCGCGCGCTATTCGGGGCACACTCCGGTCTACAACCCTTTGGCCTATTTGCATCGGGTTGCCAGTAGCCTGATCTTCGATCGAAGTCGCGAGCATGGGCCTCGTCCCTTTCCGCCCGATCCTGTTGGACGGCGGCAGCTACTGCCCGACAATGGTCCAGATGCCTATGCGACTCTAGTGGCCTGCCAACGCCTGGAGCGCTTGGCGCGAGCAGTGGAGGAACTTCCGCCGCGCTGCAGGGAGGTCTTCCTGTTGCGCAAGCTCGAGCATCTGCGCGTGGAGCAGATCTCGCTGCGCCTCGGGATCAGCAACAACCTTATCGAAAATAACCTGCGTAAGGCGCTGCTGCATTGTCGGTCTCGACTGGCTGACGGGGACGATGCCTGGCATGCCTCGGCGGAGCTGCTGTTTGCTCCCGCCGATCCTCCACAATTGTCGGAACCAACTTGTCTCCGGGGGAGGGGAACTGAGAGCGCGCATGAGCGCGCGGCCGAGTGGGCGTTACGCGTCGACACAGGGGAGTGCTCGGATATGGAATGGCGCGAGCTGGAGCGCTGGCTCGCGGCTGATTCACCGCGCCTCACCATGTTTGAAGACGCCTGTGGCCTCTGGGGGGAGTTGGACGAGGTCGCTCAGGATGTCGTTTTCCACGGTACCACACTCGCAGCCAGGACTCCCATGAGACCTCGCGCGGATGTCCACGTTCAGCCTCGACGCCGGCGATTCACTCGGGCCGAAGTCTTTGCGACCACGGCTGGCGTCATTGCGCTGGTGCTGCTGATCGGTGAATTACTACGACAATAGACGACAAGTGCGCGCTGCCGTGCAATGCTTTTGACACTGCGCCATCAAGGGAGAGTCGTGTCGTTTCAAACCTCAACAGTCCTGTCCGCTGCCGATCGGGAACGCCGGTGACGGGTGGACTTTTTGCGTGGATCCGCGCTTCCGCAGGTCCACTTGATATCGTTTTGTCTCCACCTGAATATCCGGTAGGACGTTCAGCTCCTCGGTCGAGTTCACAGTTCCGGCCTGTGTGATGGGCCACTCCAGATCTGGCTTGAAAATAATCGTGGCGGAGCAGTTAGGAGAAACCGGTGGGCGAAGTTGCAATAACGGCGATCGTGGTTGATGCTACGAACAATAGCCGCATCAACAACTTGACCGGGCTCAACTTCAGCGGACTCCAAGGGAACCCGTCGGGCGTCCGGCCGATCGGTAACGGCGAATACCTTCTTATCTTTGATGATTCACTGACTGGTCAGAATCGGGGCAGTTCATCTTGCACAGGCACACGTGAGGGCGCCGCTACGGCAGAGAGCTTGCGCCTGGAGGTGCCCCGGTGATGCCCTCAACTCGAGCGCCCGCATCCCCTGTGTCAGATCCAACACTCTTGAACCTGGATGGAGAGACTCCCATGACCGCGCGGAAGGTGCGCGCGAAATGCGAAGCGTCGTCGAAGCCAACGGTCTGTCCAACTGTGGTGACCGAGTGGGAGCCTTGCTGCAACAGATGACAGGCGCGGCTGATGCGGTAACGCGCGAGATACTCGCTGAAGGTAATATTGAACTCCGCCTTGAACGCGCGGCTGAAAGTGCTGCTGCTCATTCCAGCACTGGTGGCGATGGAGCTTTGGCGTAGTTTCTGTTCGAAGTTGCGTTCAACGTACCGGAGCGCGCTGTGCAGCGGGGATTCACGCGGTTTCTCGGCTGACCTGGCATCCGGGGGCATGAGCGCACCCACGGCACGCAACGCTCGCGACGGCCCGCGTTCTTCCCGAGCTATGCGCGCCAACATGGCGAAGTTCGCGGTCAACTCGCTGGCGGCGACCGGTTTGGCAAGGTAGTTCCAAACCCGGACACGGAATGCCCAAACCGCGAGGGCTTCGGAATGCTGGGTAGTCAACATCAGCAGCGGCAGCGAGGGGTTGGCCAGCTTGAAGTCGCGCAGAGCTCGCAGACCGCCAGCATCCGGATGCTCGAACTCGAAGCATACGACTGACGGCGCAAACCGTTGCCCCGCTGCAAGCGCTTCCGCGACTGGAACGCGCGCGTTGACCTCAAAGTGCGCTTCAGCCGAGGTGCGTGGCACCGCGCAGCCGCAGCCTAATGTGCTGTCCACCCACAAAAGTCGTGGTCGGCTCATGAGCGAGACCCCCTTGAGAGACTGCTGATACGCGGGACCGAAGTTGAAATCACCGGGAAACGGAGCGCCTCGGGGGCAGCTTCCGGCGTTTCTCGCAGGCTCATTGTCCCCAACAGTTAGGTGCGTAAGCGGGCAGTACCACGCATTTTCAGGGACGCTGGCGCAGCATTTCCGCGCTGCCGCAAAAGATACTTAGGGGCCGCGTGGGCGGGGCGCACCATTGGCTGATTCGCAAGGATCGGCTGGCTGCGTGCAAAACGATTCCAGCGTGCGGCGTGGGGAGCGCCTAAGCTCATTGGAAACCCAACAAAACTCATTGGAGTCAGGGAGGCACGCGGCTCCCGGGCGTGGTGCGGCAAATGTACTGGCGAGCAGCATTGATCTACTTGTTTCTGGGGGTGGTGCCGCTTGCTCACGCAGCCGGCGTTACAACCTATGGCGCGGGTCTAACGTTGTGCAAGGACTACGCCGGGACCAGGGATCACGAAACCGCGGATCTCGTGGCCTACACGGACTGGCTCAGCGGCTACTTGTCCGGCGTAAACACGACATCAAGCCATCGCAATAATTTCCTCAGTCACGAGGATCTCGAAAACGCAATGAGCTGGCTCGGTGACTTCTGCGAGCGTCACCCGACACGGCGGCTTGCTGAGGCGGTATGGATGCTGGTATTGAACGCAAAGACAGGGCCCGCGGCGCATGCCGTCGAAGTTGTCGAGTATGGCTCCGGGTACAAGTCCTGTGAAGCATATGTTCAGGCCCGGGCAGAGCAAAGCGTCGAGCTCAACGTCGATCGAACCGGGTTTGTTGCGTGGCTGGGCGGCTATCTTTCCGGAGTGAACGCCATGTCACTCACGACGACGAATACTCTGGCGAAACTGAGCCCCGATGAGATGCTGCAGTGGCTCGACGTCTATTGTGGGGTCCATGAACAAACTTCCTTCGCGGCGGCTGTGCGCACGTTGATCGCCGGCAATGGATCTGCCGCAGGCGCAGCCCCGTTGACAGACACCCGCACAACCGCTGCCAGTGGTTCGAGCGCCACTGCGACCACTGCGGCGCCGCAGGTGCAACCACGCGCTGAACGATGATGTTTGTCGATGCTTATCGCATTGACATTGCGTGGCCGCGCACGCTGAGACGAAATTCGCGCGGGCCTCGACGCGAAAATGTTGCTCTGCGATCGGGTCGTGAGAGGGCGCTTGCGCGTCGGGTTACCACCTGGGTCCGGAGCAATAAGGGTCGATGCATGCCGCGGCGGTCGAGCAGCCGGTGTTGTGTTTGTGTCTCCGCAACAAAATCCGCCGCGCCGCAGTAGTGATCGGAGCAAAAACTGGCCGGCCGTGCGCAAGCCGATTCCTGCACCACGTCCATCCTCTGCCTAGACTCAAATCGCCGCTCGGAAAAAGCCACCGGGCGGCCGCTTCGCAGCGAAGATAAAAATGGCAGTAACCAAAAATGTTTGGAGAGGATGAAATACATGCGTAAGTACCTGACAGCATTTCTGCGTGATGAAGAAGGCCTGACAATGGTCGAATACGCGGTGGCCGGCACGCTGATCACACTGGCGGCAGTCGCCGCGTTTACCGCCCTCGGAGGCGCCGTTTCCACCAAGATCAACGCGATCGTGACCGCGTTGAAGTAGTGATTGGCGCAAAAACTGGCCGGGCATGCGCAAGCCGATTCCTGCGCTCTTGACATCCCCTGCCTAGACTCAACTCGCCGCTCGGCGAAAAGTTGGCGGTTGCTCGGAAGCGGACAGAACTGTGGTAGTAACTCGAAACCTCTGCAAAGGATGAAATACATGCGTAAGTATCTGACAGCATTTCTGCGTGATGAAGAAGGCCTGACAATGGTCGAATACGCAGTGGCCGGCACGCTGATCACGCTGGCGGCAGTCGCCGCGTTTACCGCCCTCGGAGGCGCCGTTTCCACCAAGATCAACGCGATCGTCACGGCGTTGAATGGTGGTGGCTTCACATTCTGAAGGTTGAGCGAAGAACAAGAAGAACTTAGAAGTAACAGGGAAGACGGGTCAATGCAGGGCCTCACACTACCGCTCACGGTGACAGTGCTTGGCGCAAGTGCCTGGGCGGTGCGAGAGGACCTGCTTACCCACCGTATCCCCAACCGGCTTACCGGTCCGCTCCTCGCCGGCGGCGTCGCACTCCAGTGTGCCGTCGGCGGTTGGAGGGGAATTGAGGAAGCGAGTCTTGGGGCGCTGGTCGGCCTCGCCATGCTGTTGCCGTTCTATCTGTTGCACGCGATGGGTGCCGGAGACGTCAAATTGCTCGCGGCGTTGGGCGCCGCGCTGGGGCCTTACTGGGCACTCGTCGCAGGCGTAGGCACCATCATTGCCGGTGGCGTGCTTGGCATCGGTTACCTCGTGTGCGGTGCGATACGCGCGGGGCTACAGCCGACTGGTGCGCCCTGGCCGCAACGATTGCGGTGCGCGTGTGTGCGCGCACAGCAGCTACGGCGTTCACGGTTCCCTTATGCGTTGGCAATTGCTCTCGGCGCCGTAGCGGCACTGGGTCAGCGCGGCGATCTGCGGCTGGTCTACGATTGGTTTGGCCGGGTATTCTCGTGAACGCGACCATGACAACGGGGCATGTGGTTAGGATACGAAGTCCCGCCCTCGCAGCCGTGATGACTGAGCGCCTGACGGTGCTCGCGCCACGGCCGACCTCGCTCGCCGCGACCGGGCTCAGTGCCGAGTTGCTCGCGGATTTGACATCGAAAATGCTACTGCGTTCCGGGGTACTCGGCATGAGCGCGCTGGCGCAGCGGCTCGGGATTGCCGGCGGCGTCTTGACAGACGTACTGGGGCTGTTGCGCCGCCAGGCCCGCGTCGAGCTTCGACCCACTGGTAACATGGAGGCCGAGCTTTTTTACGCTCTCACCGAGCGCGGGCGGGAGTTGGCGCTCGATGCCCTGCACCGCGATGGTTATATCGGACCCGCACCCGTCACTCTCGAGGAATACTGCCGCGTGGTGCAGGCTCAGGCCGCCCATGAGCGGCGCGTGAACCGTGCCGTCATGCAACAGGCGCTCAAGGGCCTCGTGGTGAGCGATAGCCTGCGCGACCGGCTTGGCGCAGCCCTGCGCTCGAGGCGCGCGCTCTTTCTATACGGTCCCGCGGGCTCCGGAAAGACGTTCATCGCCGGACGCCTGCGTGCAGCGCTTCCCGGTGAGATTCTGATGCCACACGCCTTGTTGGTGAACGGGCTGGTGCTGAGGCTCTTTGACTCGGCGGTACATCAGGAGGTCGATCTCGCTGCACACCATGTACCGTTGCAGCTCAATGAGGGGTTCGATCCGCGCTACGTGTGCTGCCAGAGGCCGGTCATCCATGTTGGTGGCGAGCTCGAAGCCTCGATGCTGGATCTGCAGATGCGCGATTCCACTCGCGAGCTCATCGCGCCATTGCAGCTCAAGGCCAACAACGGTCTGCTCGTCATCGACGACCTCGGCCGCCAACGCTCTACGACTGAGCAGATTCTCAATCGCTGGATCGTGCCCATGGAGGAGCGCATCGACCACTTTTCGGCCGGTGGCGGCGCCTATTTCTCGATTCCTTTTGATGTGGTGTTGATTTTTTCCACGAATTTGCAGCCGGAGACGCTGACCGATGACGCGCTGCGCAGGCGTCTCGGATACAAGATCGCCCTGGGGCCAATCTCGCCCGCCGAATACCAGCAAATCTGGGAGCAGACTTGCGCGGCCTTGAGGTTGCCCTTCGATCCCGCGTTAGTGGAGTACGTGATCGAGGACTTGCACCACCGGCACGACGTCGAGCTGCTGCCGGTCCATCCGCGCGATCTTTTACACATGGTGGCCGATCGGCTGAACTACGAGGAGCGGGACATGACGCTCAACTGCGATCTGGTCACCTGGGCCTGGAACAACAACTTTTTGCAACCGGAGTGAGCCATGGCGCGCCGGCGCGGGCCGATACTTGTGTTAGTTTCTCTAGTCCTGGCACTGTTCGCTGCCTGGGTAGCCAACGCCTGGCTCGCGCTGCGCGCCACGCCGAAAGCCGGTCCCGTGCCGGAACCCGTGGTCACCGCCACGATTGATATGCCGCTCGGTACCAAGATCAAACCAGAGCAGGTAGTCGTCATCGGGGTGACGCCTGGCACCGCCCCGAAGGGGTCGTTCCAACATGTCGATGAGGTGATTGGCAAAGTGACCTCCGCCGCGGTCGTGAGCGGTGAGATCCTGCTCGCACAGCGACTCACGGGTTCCAACAAGGGAAGCGCGTTGGCCTCGATCGTCGACAAGAACATGCGTGCCGTGACCGTGCGGGTGGACGACATGGTGGGCGTCTCCGGGTTCCTGGTACCGGGCAATCGTGTTGACGTGATCGCGACCAAGACGGAGTCAGGTAGCGGTCAGGTGCGCGCGATCACCATTCTCAGCAACATCAAGGTGATCGCGGTGGATCAGACGACGCCTCAGGATCGCAATCAGCCGGTTGTCGTCCACGCGGTGACGCTCATGGTGACTCCATCGGACGCCGAGCTCTTGCTGAAGGGTAGGACGGCCGGACAGATCCAACTCACGCTACGCAACCCTCTCGACCAGTCAGACGCCCGTACGCGGGAGCCAGCGCCTGAGCCGGTGAAGGTCGTTCAGGCCAAACCTCGGGTGGCCAAAGTCGCCGCGCCGGAAATCATGGTCATCCGCGGCACGGAGTTTGGAACCGCCTCGCAGAAGAGCAAGAATTGATCCGCTTCCAATAATCAAGAGTGCAGCCGAATGCAACGCAAGGAAACTTTGGTAGCTATTCTCGTCGCGACGCTTGGGTTGCGAATTGGGCTGGCGCTCGCCGCCGAGGCGGCCCCCGGACCGGCGGCCCCGGCCTATGGGGTGCCAACCCTCACTCCGGGCGCCCATATTGAGATGACCGTGCCTTTGTTCAAATCGCGTGTAGTGAGTGTGGCCGGATCCGCCAGCCGTGTTTCGGTCGGCAATCCAGACACGGCGGACATCGTAGTGATCTCCTCGTCACAGTTGTACGTGCTGGGAAAGGACATTGGCAACACGAATGTCTTGCTTTGGGACAGTAGCGACCACCTGATCGGCACGATCAACGTCACGGTTCAACACGATCTGGAGGAGCTCAAGCGCAAGCTCGCCGAAGTCCTGCCCGGCGAGGCGATCGAGGTGCGCTCGGCGAAGCGTGCCATCGTGTTATCAGGCCGGGTCGGCGATGCCGAAAAAATGGATGCCGCGGTGCGCATCGCGGATGCCTACCTGGAACAGGTCCAGACGGCCGTGGATCAAAAGGTATTCAAACAAAAAGATGCCTCGCACCGATCTGACAAGTACGTCGGGTCGGCACTCAAGGAAGGCTCCGGCGTCGGTGGCTCCGTCGAGTCGGAAGTGATCAACCTGCTGCAGGTGGGCGGTGTGCAGCAGGTCATGATCGAGGTAAAGGTCTCGGAAATGCAACGCAGTGAAGTGCGCAACCTGGATGCGCAGTTCAACTCCATCCACAACGGCAACACCTGGACCTGGGGCGGTGTCAACGGTGGCGCAACGTTTCCGCCGTATCTCGACCCGGCGGGCCAAATGCATCCGGTCTTCACCACTCCAGTCGGTTCCACGTCGCTGTCGCGCTGGGGCCCGCCGGTTGCCGACTTCCTGCCCAATCCGATGTCGATCGCGAATCAAGGCTTGTTTGGCAGCTTTCTCGACAAGAGCTTCATGTTCAATCTGGCACTCGATGCGGCCCTGCAACAGGGCTTGGCCAAGATTCTGGCCGAGCCGAATCTGACGACGACGACCGGTCAACAAGCCAAGTTCCTTTCTGGCGGGGAGTTCCCGATTCCCGTCGTGGGCGCTCTCGGCCAGACGGGCATTGAATATAAGGACTACGGTGTGGAACTGAACTTCATACCTGTCGTCCTCTCGAACGGCCACATCAATCTCAAGCTCAGCATCAGCGTCAGCGAATTGGCGCAAACCACCGCGCTGGGCGTCTCGGTGGCCGCAGCCAGCTCGACCTTCGTCATACCGTCATTGACGGTACGCAGCGCTAGCGGAACGGTCGAGCTGCGCGACGGACAGACGATCGGGCTGGCAGGACTGCTGAATGACAGCTTGACGCAGGCGGTCACCAAGTTCCCTGGCCTGGGCGAGCTGCCGATTCTCGGTGCGCTGTTCCGCAGCCAGAGTTACCAGAAAGGCGACACCGAGCTGCTGATCCTGGTGACGCCTCACCTGGCGAAGCCACTGGCCAAGGACCGTGTGAAGCTGCCGACCGACAGCTTCGTTGAGCCCAGCCAGCTGGACTTCTATCTGTGGGGACGCATGGAAGGCACCTCGGGTGGTCGGAGCCGGAAAGCAAAAAATGAGGGCACTTTCCATGCGACACATGTTACTCGTGGGCTTCCTGACTCCGGTGCTGCTGTGTGGTTGCGCCACGCACGGTGTGGATCAACATTACGGAGATGCCTGGGCGCAGATGCTGCGCGCTCAGACCTACAACGTGCGCGCCGGCGATGACGGTGCGGTGTTAGGCATGGACCCGGTGCAGCAGATGCACGCAATTGACTCGATGCGCTTGGATGTCGCCGACCGCTCAGCGGTGAAACCTGCGCCGCTCATCAATATTTCGCAGTCGGGCGGTGCCAGTGGCGGTGGGAGCCAGTGATGAGTTCCCGCCGACATCAGCGCGGAATTACTTTGGTCATGATCGCGATAGCGATGTTGGCGCTGATCGCTATCGCGGGACTGGCCCTCGATGTCGGACACCTCGTTCTCGACCAGTCTCGCCTGCAAGTCGACGCTGGATGGTCCGCGTCTCAGGTGCCAAAGTCCTGGACAACACCGGATCTCCACCGAGGCCGCCACTGCGGTGTTCAACAACTTTGCTGCCAATGCCGCCAAGGACCCGGAGCTCGCAGCCGCCGGAGTCGACCCCGACAGTCGAATTTTCGAACACGGCTGTGCCGTTCGCTCCCGGCAGCCGGCCCGCCCTCTTTGTGAGGGCGCAGATCCTATTCGGGGGTTTCCCTGTCGCGGCGACGCTCTCTGAGTGCTCTGGGATTTCGAGGCTTCCAACTTCAAGCGACGGCGGTCGCCGGCCCGAGTCCTACCTTGAGTAACGCATGCAACGTAACGCCGTTGATGGTCTGTGGTAGGGCGTCGACACCCGCGGCGCCGGTCTACGGCTACTCCGTCGGCCAGATCGTCGCGCTGCAACTGTCCTCAGGCACGCCGCAGGCAAGTTTCGCCGCCGCGAACTACCTGACACTGAGCTCGGGAGTCAACAGCGAGGAGCAGGACTTCGCCGGCGGTTACGCCGCTTGTAGCAGCGCCGCCACCTCGGACACGACCCAGACTGGTACCGTGCCGGCTCCGGTGGCGCAAGGGCTCGATACGCGCTTCGATGAGTATCTGGCCGGGGATCTGAACAGCGGCGCCTATCCCCCCGATGTGATCACGACTCAACCCGCCGGCGCGAATCGCCTGCGGTGCACAAATGCGAGCTGCGCGCACGATCGTGACGGGTGCCGGCAGTCAGATCACGAACGCCAGCCAGTACTCCAACTACAGCTACGAGGGAATGTATCTACCCAGGGTTCAAGCGCAAAACTACGACAACCCGCCTGCACCAGGGGGTATCGGGGTCGTTAACCGGCGCGTGCTCGCCATACCGGTTGGTGACTGCACCGCCTCGACTCCAGGAGGCGGCGCCGTTCCGGTGATCGGTTTCGCCTGCCTGTTCACCTTACAGGACGTCGACCCGGCCGCGGGACAGGTGTTCGGCGAGGTGCTGCCGGGCTGCCAGGTGAACGGCAGGCCCGGAGCCGCCCCCAGTAACGCCCCAGGTCCGTACTCCATACAGCTCTATCACGTCGCCGGCAGTCCACAGTCATGAAAAGCCATCATCAACGGCAACTTTGTCGCGCGGCGACTGGCCAGCGCGGTGTGGCTATGGTGGAGTTCGTGGTCGGCACTCCGTTGCTGTTTCTCCTGCTTTACGGCATCTGCGAGTTGGGGAATGCGTTCGTACAATACAGCGTGCTGACGGACGCCGCTCGCGACGCCGCTCGCTACCTCGCCAGCAACGCGCTGTTGGGCAGCACTGGTGTTGTCAACCTCTCCGCGACAGTTACCGTGGCGACGCGGAACCTGGTCGTCTATGGCAATACAGTCGGCGCCGGCGCGCCGCTGTTGCCGGGATTGACAGCCGGCCAGGTGGCCATTGCCGCAGACGCGAGCAACAATGTCTCGGTTAGCGTCGCCTATCCCTATCGGTCGCTGTTCGGCGGCACGCTGCCGTTGTTTGTCAACGGCGGATCGATCAACACCGGCGACCTCACATTATATGCCTACACCTCGATATTGGGACTATGAAACGTCATCAGCACGGCCTCACCAGCGTCGAGTTTGCGTTTGTCGCAACCACACTGATCGTCTTGTTATTTGCCGTCATCGAGTTCGGACGACTGCTATTCACTTATGCAGCGCTCGGCGAGGGTACGCGCCGCGCTGCGCGTCTCGCTGCGGTATGCCCTATCGGCTCTCCAGGGATCGTCAACGCTGCGACAGAGTTCGGCGATCTACCGGGCTTCGGCGCGGGCAATCTTCGGGTGGAATATCTGGACGCGGCGGGCAACGTGAGTGCCACCTACACCAACATTCAATACGTGCAGACACAAGTGGTTGGCTACACCATCCCGCTGACCATCCCTTTCTTCTGGCCGACCGTGACGGCACCCTCTTTTGCGGTCACCTTGCCGCGCGAAAGCCTCGGTGTGTCTCCCACGGATGTCGAGCTCTGCGATTGAGGAGGCGAGCCCAGTGAACAAAGTTCTGCTCGCCTCCCGACTTCCCGAGCCTTTGCACGAACTGCAGCAGTGCCTGCAGGAGCAACGAGAGTTCGAGATTCACACACGCCTGATCAGCAACGGCCACACGGACCCCTTGCATGGCCTCAGCTTTCAGCCTGAGCTCGTTGTCCTGCGCTTCGATGCCGAGCATCTGGCCGAGCTGGCGGCCTGGAGCGGCAAGGGAGCCGATCTGCGGCCGCCGCTGATCGTGGTGGGTCCTGCCGGACATCCCGAAGCGATGCGCCTTGCGATCCGCTCCGGGGCCAAGGATTTTCTGCCCGAGCCCGTGATCACTGCCGACTTGATCGCAGCGCTGCAGCGTGTACGCGACGAAACCAACAAGCAGCGCGTGCGTGCGACCGGCGGCGTGCACGTGATCGTCGGGACCGCTGGAGGCGCCGGCAGCTCTTTCATTGCCACCAACATCGCACGCATCCTGACCAGCGAGAGTGAGCGCGCGAGCGCCCCAGCACCGATGCTTGTCGACATGGACCTGAGCTTCGCGCCGTTGGCCCACTATCTTGACCTGCACGCCGACCGCGGACTCTTGCAGGCACTCGAGGCTGTCGAAGTTCTCGATGAGGTCGCTCTCACTGGCTTTGGTGCCAAGCATCGCAGTGGACTGCGGCTGTTGTGCGCAGCTTCGGGACCCACGGTGCTTTCCAAGGACGTCTCACCTGAGAGGCTCGCACGGCTCCTCGAAGTGCTCGCCACCTACCATCCACACGTCGTGGTGGACGTTCCTCACACACTCGACGCTCTGACGGCGACGGTCTTCAGTCTTGCCACCCAAGTCGTGCTCGTGCTGCAACAGTCGCTACTGCATATCCGCAATGCGGCACGCCTGCAGCAGATTCTGCGTAATGAGCTCGGTGTTGCCCCGGAACGCATTCGCGTCGTCGTCAATCGATATCAGAAGGAGGCGTTGGTCGAGCTTGCGGATATCAAGCGCAGTCTCGGCGTCGACGCTCTGCTGACGATCCCAAGCCATTACCGCAGCGCGCTCGAAAGCGCCGACAGCGGAGTGACATTGTATGACGCCGATCGCAACTCCAATGTGATACGCGGCTTGCGCGAGCTCACGACGGCATTGACCGGCTCGACTGGCGCCGCGCGCGGCGGTCTCTTGCGGCGTGTTCTTCGTTTGTCTCCAGGTACTGAATCATGAGCTCCACTCTTAAGCACCGCCTCGGAATTGCAGACTCCGTTGCTCCCGCGAGTGACAAGGTGCGCTCCCTGACACCGCTCGAAGTCGAGTGGAAACAGCGCATCCACGACAAGCTCCTGCAAGTGCTCGATCTGTCGCTGGTGAAATCCGTCGGCGAGGCACAGGCGCGCACGCAGATCCGCGAGGTCAGCATGCGGCTGATCGGCGAGGCGGCAGCGCCACTTAGTCTGCCTCAGCGTCAGTTCGTCGTACGCCGCATCGAGGATGAGGTTCTGGGCTATGGACCGCTCGAGCAACTGCTGGCTGATCCCACTGTTTCCGACATCCTGGTAAATGGCGCCGAACATGTCTACGTGGAGCGCCGTGGCAAACTCGAGCGGACTGAGGTGCGTTTTCACGATGATCAGCATCTGCTGAACATCATTGATCGCATCGTCTCCGCCGTGGGCCGTCGCATCGACGAGTCCTCTCCCATGGTGGATGCGCGTCTCGTTGACGGCTCGCGCGTCAACGCCATTATCCCGCCGCTGGCCCTCAACGGACCCGTGCTCTCGATCCGCCGCTTTGCCACAGAGATGCTCACGGTCGATGACCTGCTGGCTACCAAAACCCTTAGCCAGGCGGTGGCCGATTTGTTGCAAGCTGTAGTCTCCGCAAGGCTCAACATCGTGATCTCCGGCGGCACCGGCGCCGGTAAGACCACCTTGCTCAACATCATCTCCGGCTTCATTCCGCGCGATGAGCGCATTGTGACCATCGAGGACTCGGCTGAGTTGCAGCTGCAACAGCCGCACGTCGTACGCCTGGAAACACGTCCACCCAACATCGAGGGGCGCGGCGAAGTCAACCAGCGGGATCTTGTCCGTAATAGCTTGCGTATGCGCCCCGACCGGATCGTTGTCGGCGAGGTACGCGGTGCCGAAGCGCTGGACATGCTGCAGGCCATGAACACCGGTCACGACGGCTCCCTTACAACCGTCCATGCCAACACTCCACGCGACGCGTTTGGTCGCATCGAGACTATGGTTGCGATGGCGGGGCTGCAGTTTCCGATGAAAGCGCTGCGTGCGCAGATGACATCCGCCATCAACGTCGTAGTTCAAGTCGAGCGCGGCGAGGACGGCAAGCGGCGGCTGGTTAGCCTGCAGGAGGTCAATGGCATGGAAGGAGACATCATCACCATGTCGGAGATTTTCCGCTTTCGCAGAACCGGGCTCGATGAGCAGGGCAACGTACTCGGGGGACTCGAACCTACTGGGGTCGTGCCCGGCTTCCACAAGCGACTGGCGGTTCGAGGCATCAACCTGCCCACTTCGCTGTATCGCCCGCAATAGGGGAAGCGCCTTATGTCTATCGGAGTCATCGTCTTTGTCCTGCTGGTGGCGCTGGCGGTTTTCATGCTGATGCAGGGACTCATAGTTCCCGCCTTCGGCGACCATCGTCGCGAGCGCCAGCTGCTGAAGAAACGGCTCGCGGGTATCGAGCAGGAGCTGGGTGAGAACAGTGCAGCCTCACTGGTGCGCGACAAGTTCCTGCGCGAGCTCACGCCCCTGCAGCGGGCCCTCGAGCGCCTGCCCGGCATGGACAGGCTCGCACGCATGATCGAGCAGGCCGGCGGTACCATGATGCCGCACCAGATGGTGTTGCTCTCGTTAGCGCTGGCAATCGCGGGTGGCGTGGTCGGCGCGCTGCTTCTGAAGACTCCGTACGGCGCGCTGGTGGGTGCCCCCATCGCGGGGGCGATACCGTTCGTGAAGCTCCGCTTTGATCGCGACCGTCGCGCATCGAAGCTGGAGGAGCAGTTGCCCGATGCGATCGATACGTTGCGGCGCGCCCTACGTGCCGGTCACCCTTTCAATTCCGCTGTCAAGCTCGTCGCCGACGATATGGATGAGCCTATCGCCAGGGAGTTCGCCCTCACATTCTCTGACATCAATTTCGGTGTCGATGTCCGCCGCGCCATGCTCGGTCTTCTCGATCGCGTGCCGAGCATCACCATGATGACCTTCGTGACCGCAGTCCTGCTGCAACGTGAGACCGGCGGCAACCTTGCCGAGATCCTCGATCAGATCGTCAAGGTGGTGCGCGGCAGGTTCAAATTCTTTCGCAAGGTGCGCACGCTCTCGGCGGAAGGACGCATGTCCGCGTGGATTCTGGCGCTTGTCCCCCTGACGCTGTTCGCCGCGCTTTCGTATGTGCAGCCGGGGTACCTGCCGATCCTGGTCGAGGATGGCACGGGGCGGAAGCTGGTAGCCGCCGCAATCGTACTGGGAATCATAGGAATACTGTGGATCCGTAAGATGCTCAGGATCGAGGTCTAGCGTCATGCATCTGGTCAACTATTTGCGTACGGAGCTCGCACACCTGATGTCGATGCAGCTGTTCCTGGCCTGTCTGATCGGGGTGGCCGCGTTTCTCTTCGCACGCGGACTGTTCACAACTGTCACCTGGATGACCGATCCGGCACGGCGCCGCCTGGGAGTGATCGATACGTCCGCGGGCCCGGATACCGACACCTCCGCCAAGTGGCTCACCAAGGTACGCACTGCCGTGCAACCTGTGGCGCGGTATGTCATGCCGACCAACGACAAAGAGTTGGGAAGCATGCAGGAGCGCTTCGTCAAGGCGGGCTACACCTCCGCCGACGCCATGCCGCTGTTCTATGCGCTCAAGATCGCGCTGGCAATCATGTTCCTTCTCGCGTACATGGCTGCCACTCACTGGCTGCCAAAGATCGACTCGTCGCGCGGCATGTTGTTTGCCGCCGCTGCGGCATGCCTCGGGCTGTGGCTGCCGAATTACTTCCTTAACCGTAAGGTGAAACGGCGCCAGCGAAACCTGCGCAACGCGTTTCCTGACGCTCTGGATCTGCTCGTCGTCTGTGTCGAATCGGGGCTCGGTCTTGCCGCGGCGCTGCAGCGGGTGGCGCTCGAGCTGAAAATCAGTGGCCCGGAACTCGCCGCCGAGCTCGAACGCGTCAATGCGGAAATGCAAGCAGGCATGGACCGGGAGGTTGCTCTGCGGTCATTGGCCACTCGCACCGGGCTGTCGGATGTGCGCGCCCTGATCGGCCTGTTGGTGCAAACGTTGCGCTTTGGCACCAGTATCGCGGACACGCTGCGCGTGTATGCCGAGGAGTTTCGCGACAAACGCATGCAGGCGGCGGAAGAGAAGGCTGCCACCCTCGGTACCAAGATGATCTTTCCCATGGTGCTGTGTTTTTTTCCGAGCTTTTTTCTGGTGGCAATCGGACCGGGCATCATCAAGGTGCTGCGTGTGTTCGGGGGCCACGGGTAAATCGCGTGAGTGCACGAGGAGTTGTAGTGACTATGAAACGTCTCGCGCTGGTGGCAGCGCTCACGCTCGCGGGGTGTGCCGGCGCACCGCCGAAACCAACTATTGCACCCGTCACAATCACACAGGCCTCTGTCAGTGCTCCTGCTCAACAGAGCCCGACCCCTGACTTGTCGCCGCGTGCCAACACAACGACGGCACCGAGTCCGGCCGCGCCGAATGCCGCCAAGAAGAAGACCTTCAAGTCTCCCGTCCTCGCCAAGAGCTTCGACGACGCCGTGACGCGCGGTGATGCGGCATGGCTCGAAGGCAGCGCCGACATGGCAATTTACCTATACGTACAGGCTCTCTCCTTCCGGCCGACAGATGTCAGGACCCTCACCAAGCTAGCGGTCATCGAACAGCGCGGCGGCAACCTGCAGCTCGCCGCGAAAGCCTACGAGCTGGCGGCTAACGCAAACCCGACCGACGTGCGTCTGAGCGCGCAGCTGGGCCTGATCTATCAGGCACTGGGCCAGGACGAGGATGCTCACCGTTGGTTGCTGCGCAGCGCGGACAACTCGAGCCAGGACTGGCGGGTCTATGACGGGCTGGGTGTTCTCGAGGCCCGCGGTGGTGATAGTGCGGCCGCACTTCAGCATCTACAGCGCGCGCAGGCATTGGCCCCGAGTGTTGCAGCGCCCCTCTTGCATAGCGGGCAGGCGATGCTCAAGAGCGGCGCTTACGCACAAGCGGAGACCGCGGTGCGCGCTGCTTTGACGCGTGAGGCCACGCCGGAAACGTGGCAGCTACTTGGAGAAATCCAGGCCAAACGAGGCGCCTACTCAGCCTCCCTGGACAGTCTGCTCGAAGTGCTGGATGCACCCGTGGCGTACCAGACTGTGGCAAGAACTGCCCTCGACAATGGCGACAACGCAGTTGCATTGCGGTACTTCGAGAAGGCCTCGACGCTTTCTCCGGTTTACCTGCCGGAAGCCGAGCGTAACGCTAACAGAGCGCGCGAGCGGCTGGACGCAACCAGTCATTGAGAACAAGAGTCGTCAATAGTGGAAAACACGACACAGATCGCGCCTCGGCCAAAGAACATCTTTGAGTTCATCCTGGCTCACCGCAAGGCCTGGGAATATCTGGGCAATTTTCTGCTGGCTGTTTTCAGCCTTGCTTTCTTTGTCGTCATGCTCGTCGACTTCAAGACACGGCATCGCCCCAGCAGCTTGCTGCTCGCGATTTTCGAGGGTGCCACCGTATGGTTTTCCATGACTCGACCGATGCCCAAGACCAGCAATACCTCCACGTATGACTGGAGTATCGCTTTGGTCGGCTCGTTCGTGATCCTCGCGATTCGCCCCGCCCCCCAGGTGCACGACCACATCCTGCTGCTGAGCCTGCAACTTGCGGGTATGTGCGTATCACTGGCCGGGCTGTTCAGCCTCAACAAGAGCTTCGGGCTGGTCGCGGCCAATCGCGGCGTCAAGACCGCGGGAATGTACGCTGTTGTCCGTCACCCGATCTATGCCGGGTACTTCGTCTCCTTTGGAGCCTTTGTCCTGCAGAACGTGACGCTGGCCAACGTGGTGATGTACGTAAGTTTTATTGCTTTTGAGCTACTGCGGATTCTGGCGGAGGAGCGTGTTCTCCTGCAGGACCCGAGCTATGCCAGCTACGCGCGCAGCACGCGCTGGCGCGTCATGCCCTTGATTTTCTGAGGAACCAACAATGCCCGCGCAATTTGAGCAGGTACTCTTTAGCGGAGCTGAATTTGCCGATAATCCAGAGCCACGGTGCGCGTGTTTGCTGCTGCTGGATACTTCCGGCTCTATGAGCGGAGCCGCCATCGACGAGCTCAATTCCGGCTTGCGTTCTTTCTCGGATGATCTGAGGGCCGATGCGCTCGCCTCGAAGCGAGTGGAAGTCGCAATCGTGACTTTTGGCCCTGTGCAGGTCAGCTGCGACTACACATCGGCCGCGCAGTTTTCCCCGAGCGAGCTTCAGGCAAGTGGCGACACTCCGATGGGCGAAGCGATCACCCACGGCTTGGATCTGTTACGTGCTCGCAAGGACGTCTATAAGGCTCATGGCATCCCTTACTACCGGCCCTGGATTTTTTTGATGACTGACGGGAGCCCAACCGATTCCTGGGCAGATGCGGCTCGAGCCATTCACGAAGGCGAGCGCAAGAAGGAGTTCATGCTGTACGCCGTCGGGGTCGAGGGTGCGGATATGGCGACCCTCAAGGAGATCGTTGTCAGAGAGCCCCTGAAGCTCAAGGGTCTGGCGTTTCGCAAGCTGTTCGCATGGCTCTCCAGCTCACTCGGCTCGGTCTCCAAGTCGAATCCGGGCGAGCCCGTCGCTCTGGGTAACCCGATCGCTCCTTCGGGGTGGGCCGTTGCCGAATGATGCAGTCTAGCTGGACATGGGCGGCAGCCTGCCGTCGCGGCCTCTCACATGAGAACGCTGACCTGCGGCTCCAGGACGCCTTCAAGTGTTTCGTCGGTCCGTCCGAAAGCAGTCCGTTGGTCATCATCGTGTCCGACGGCGCGGGGAGCGCAGCTTTTGGAGGTGAGGCCGCATCTGTGATCTGCCGGGCGGTAACCGTATTCGCACGCAAGTACTTCTCATCCACCAATACCCTACCGACAGATGAGCTGCTGCAGAGCTGGCTGGACGACATCCGAGATCTGTTGAGTGCGGCCGCCGCGCGCCGCGATCTTGCGCCGCGGGACTTTGCCGCGACCCTGATTGTCTTCATCTCCAGTGGCGTTGAGTCGGTGGTACTTCACGTCGGTGACGGTTGCGCGGTTATCAAGGATGCGGATACCTCATCCTGGATCGCATTGGGCTGGCCGTTTCACGGCGAGTATGCATCAACAACAGCCTTTGTGACCGACGAGCCACAGCCCAACTTATCGATAGTCAGGCATGTAGGTCAGATCTGCGCCGCCTCGGTCTTTTCGGACGGTCTCGAGCGACTCGCCCTGGATCTCAAGGCGCGTCAACCGTTCGTGCCCTTTTTCGAGAGTGTCATCGCTCCAGTGGCCGGCAGCACGTCCCTCGGCAAGGACGTCGAGCTATCGAATAAACTGGATACATTCCTGGGTTGCGATGGCATCAATAGCAGGTCCGACGACGACAAGACCTTGGTGTTGGCGGTCAGACGATGAGTAGTCCCGCCCTCATCATCGATCAGCGCCGCGTCAAGCTCGGAACGCGGCTTGGCAAGGGAGGCGAGGGCGAGGTGTACAGCGTGGAGAACGACGAGGTACATGCCGTCAAGCTGTACACAGTCTCCGACCTGACCGAGCGTGAGCACAAGGTCGAAGCCATGATCCGCACCGGCATGGCGCGCAAGGCTCCGCAAGTCGCCTTCCCGCTTTCGGTGGTCCGCGACGAAAGTGGGCGATTCGCCGGTTTCCTCATGCGCAATGTGCTGGAGCACAAGCCCCTGCACGACCTCTATTCCCCTGGCTCGAGAAAAATACACTTTCCCCAGGCCGACTATCGATTCCTGATCCGCACGGCACAAAACATCGCCAAGGCGATCGCCTCCGTCCACGGGATAGGTTGTGTCATCGGTGACATAAACCAGTCCAGCATACTCGTATCCAAAGCTGCCACTGTTGCACTGATCGACTCTGACAGCTTTCAGGTCAGCAACGGCTTGCAAAAGTATCTTTGCCGTGTAGGGGTACCTGAGTACACGCCTCCCGAGCTGCAGGGCACATCGCTCGCTAGGGCGGCCCGCACCCCAAACCACGATGCGTTCGGTTTGGCGATAGTGATTTTCCAACTGCTCTTCATGGGTCGGCACCCGTTTGTGGGTAGCGTGCGCCGCGGCGACGTCCCTGCGCTGCACGAATCAATCAAGGAGTTTCGTTTCGTCTATACGGAGCAGCACGATGTCGGGATGGACCAACCTCCCGGAACGCCCGCACTCTCAGACTTTCCGCGTACGATCGTGCAGGCCTTCGAGTCCGCGTTTGGCCGTGCCACGCAAGATTCAAGGCCATCCGCGCAAGCGTGGATCGAAATTCTCAACGAGTTGGAAAAGAGCCTGGTGCAGTGCCCGCACGATAAGCTGCACTGGCATCCGGTCGAAGCGGCGGAGTGTTTATGGTGTGCGATGGAGCGCGAGCTCGGCGCGCTGCTATTTACTTCAGCAGTCCCCTCCGAGCGGCTCATCAGCCCATTTGATCCTGGTGCCTGCGGTTTCACTCTGACGGGCGTATGGCAGCAGATCGCAGCGTTTAATATGCAGCGTCTTGCGCCTGTGTTGCCGCAGGCCGCGGCCCGGCCAACTACCTCTGCCCGCATCGCCAAATGGGTGGGACGCGCCTATATTTCCAAACTCAGGCGACGCTACTTTGATGCGGAGCAGGAATGGCTCGCGGCTGTTGATGCTTGGCGGACCAGGACGGGCGTTGCTGCTATCGAGGATCTGTTTCAAGAGCTTCGCGCTGCGAAAGCGAGCTATGAGAGCCTCGCATCCGAGGAGAAAGCCCAGTTTGATGCTTATGAACGCGAGCGGCATGAGCGGCAACTGCTCGCATACCTGGCGAGATTCGAAATCAGCCGCGCGCGGCTGCGAGGGATCGAGCCGATCGAAGAGACGGCCTTGGCGTCCTTTGGCATCGAAACCGCAGCAGACGTGATCGCCAGCAAGCTCTTGCGTGTCCCCGGACTCGGCTCTGACATCAGCACCGCGCTTTATGAGTGGCGCAAACGGATCGAGAAACAGTTTGTATACGACCCGCGAGAGCATGAGCTCGATCGACAGGAGCTGGCGCGCATACGCGCAAATATTGAGCATCGGGCCGCTTATCTGCGTCGGGTGTTGCTTGCCGGCCGCAGCAATCTCGACAGCGCTTTCAGCAGACTGGGCGGCAGTCTGGCGGCCGTCGACGAGCAGCTTGCAAGATTGAGCCAGCTAAGTGTGCAACTGCGCGCCGACCTAAATTACCTCGGCATTGATGCGGCAACGCTGGCCGCTCTGGCCGCCAATTCGGCTCAATTGGCCATGGCGGGGAACCGCACAGCAGGGAAATCAAAGTGTGTGTCCGCCCATGTCGGGGCCACTTCCAACGGCGCTGCGAAGTGCCCCCGATGCGGGAGCCCGATGCTGCGACGAATCGCGAAGCATAAAGGTGCCGCCGGCAGGCAGTTTTGGGGTTGCACCCGCTTCCCGCTATGCAAGGGAACAATGAGTTGAGCGGCTCTCACGACCGACAGATCTTTATGCGCCCGCACACCCGGGATGAAAGAGAAATCCGTACCGCACCGAACGGCGCGCTACGCAGGTAGCTCCTCGGAGCATTCCGGAGGAACCGAGCTCGCCCATGAGGCGCCATTCGACTGCAGTTCGGTGTCGCGCAAGGGATCGGCGCCATATACGGGCACAACGTCCGATCCAACACGCTTGAACTCGGATGGAGAAATCCCAAGGACCGTACGGAAGGTGCGCGCGAAATGCGACGCGTCGTCGAATCCCACGGCCTGTCCGACACTGGTTACCGAGTGGGTGCCCCGCCGCAACAGATGACAGGCGCGGCCGATTCGATAACGCGCAAGATACTGGCTGAAGGTAATACCGAACTCGGCCTTGAATGCGCGGCTGAAGGCGCTACAACTCATCCCGGTGCTGGCTGCAACGGAGCTTTGGCGAAGAGTCTGCTCGAAACCCTGCTCAACGTACCGCAGCGCGCGGCGCAAGCGGGATTCACCCGGTTCCTCGGCTGCCTTGGCATCCGGGGGCATCAGTGCGCCAACGCTGCGCACGGGCCGTGATGGCCCGCGCTCTTCGAGTGCAATGCGCGCCAGCATCGCGAAGTTCGCCGCCAACTCGCTGGCAGCCACCGGCTTGGCCAGGTAATTCCAGACCCGGACGCGAAATGCCCAAACCGCGAGTGCCTCGGAATGCTGTGTGGTCAACATCAGCAGCGGCAGCGAGGGATTGACAATCTTGAAGTCGCGCAGAGCACGCAAGCCCGCGGTATCCGGATGCTCAAACTCGAAGCAGACCACGGCCGGCGAAAAATGTCGCGCCGCCGCAAGCGCTTCCGCGACAGGAATTCGGGCGCTAACCTCAAAGTGTACTTCGGCCGCGATGCGCGGCACCGGGCTGGCGCACCCGAAGGTGCTGTCCACCCACAGAAGACGTGGTCGGCTCATGGTGTGAGAGCCCCCCAATTGACCAGTTCGTTGTTATACGGGACCGATGTGGAACCGCCGCGGAAACGGATCGCCCCCCAACGGCTCTCGTATTTCGCGCAGCCTCGTGTCCCTGAGAGTCAGGTGCATGACTTGCACCGTTTTCGGCACCCCTGCCACTCAAGGGGTGTCCCACCAGTGGTACAAATTCACCCGGTTACATTCCTACTATACCCTCGTTTCCCTCCACGTCGAATCCGTAAAATTACTTAATGCGATTCGGATGGGGAGGCAAATTGTAAGCATTTTGAAGAATGCGGGCGCAGGTGCACAATTTTGCGAAGTTCGTACATGTTGCCTCGGGCGATCAGTAGGAGGGCGGTCGACGGCACTTCATGACACGCCGCTTCGATCGGCAAGCCGCTGGCTCGAAACGTCAGTGGATGAGTCCGAGTCGGCGTGCCTTAGAGACCGCTTGGGTGCGGCTTTTGACGTACAACCGGCCGTACATGTTCCGGACATGCCATTTCAACGTGGTCTGCGCGATGGCCAGATGATCCGCAATCGCGCTATTGCTCAAGCCTTCGGCGAGCAGGTGCAGTATCTGCGTCTCGCGCGGTGTCAATGGCCGTTGGTCGCGGGAGAGACCCGCGGGCGCCGGCCTGTCGACGCTGGCGGTTGAAGTAGCTTCGCTACGCGACTCGAGCAACCGGTCCAGATAACCGACCGTCGGGCTGATGTTGACCGACTCCGGCTGACCGCGGCGAAGTTGAGCGAATGTTCCAATGAGGGTTTGCACCCTGGGGTCGATGTCGGTAACGCTACGTATGAGGCCACAGTCCTCACCGACCATCAGCATTTCGCGCAGCGCCCGGCGCACGTGTGTCTCACGTCCGGATGCTTCATGAGCGAGCGCCAGAAGGCCATGGATGCGCACTAACGACAACCGCCGCTCGGCGAGGCGCGCAGCTCGGAGCAGTTGCGTTAGCCACTGAGTGGCAACGGCTGGCCTTCCCGCGGCGATGTGATAGTGCGCGGCCGCCAGGTAAGTGTCCTCGTCCCAATACGGAATTTGATTTGCGGCGCTCCCCGCGGGGGCGCTCAGCGGTACGGCGAGCATCGACAGCAACGCGTGCGCACCCGACAGATCCCCGATCTGACACAGCAGCGTCGCATGCAACGAGTAGATTCGTCGCAATGGCGCCTTGCCGTTTGCTTTGAGCGCTTCTGCCTGTTCGATTTCATGCAGCCGAGCGAAAGCGGCGTCGATCCCTAGTTCCGCGTAAGCGATGCGTACCGAGAGTAGCTCCGCCCCGCGCTCGCAAGCGGGATCGCCCAATTCCTCCAGCAGTGTCATCGAGCGCTGTAGGTGTTCTTTCGCGCTGGCCAAGGCGTTGCGCTCGAACAGTATCTCGGCCATCCGAAGATGTGGCACTGCGACCACCGGTGCAACGCCGCCCGGCAGAACGTCCACGCCTGCCACAGCCTGGGCGCTGATTGAAAGCGCTTGCTCGAGCCGTCCCTGAAAGTAATGAACCTGGGCTACCCCGCAGGCGGCGTGAATGGCCGCGTGGACATTGCCGATACGATTGCTGTGGAATTGCGCTTCGGAAAACCGCGAGCGCGCCTCTTTCATGTCCCCCGCCTGCACATAGTTACGGGCCAGCGCTATGTCGATCAAGCCGAGCAGCATGTGGTTGTCTGTCGCTTGGCTGTTTCTGAGAGTGAGCAGCGCCCGCGGATCGAACTGCGTCGCGCTCTCGCGCTGTTTGAGCACCTGCGTGATCAGCTGCAGGTGATCGCGCCAGCCGCGGTTGGTACGTGCCTGTCCTGGATCTTGGGTTTCGAGCAGGTTTTCAATGATGCGGCGGCCGCGCGGCAACTGCCTGCCGACTTCATCCCAATGCCCGGTGAGAAACAGCCCCCATAGGGCACAAACCAGTACGACAGGGTGATTGCGGATCGTTTCTTCGGGTAAGCAGCGCACCCAGTCGAGCAACACCGTAATACGACTGGAAGTGATCGCATCGAGCGCGACAGTGTCGAGGAGATCCCCGCAGCGCTCATAGTCCTCGGCCGCCAGCGCCTGTCTGACGGCGTCGGCCGGTCGTGCGTTTCGCTCGAACCACAGGCTGGCGGTGTGGTGGGTCGCCCGGCGGTGGCGGGCATCGAGCTGCTCGAAGCAGCGCTGTAGTACTGTGCGGCACAGCGGCCGCTGGCGAAACCATTCGCCGTTTCTGTCCGCGGATGTCAGGATCAGGTGCTCGCGCTCGAGACCGCGGAGTATCGTTTGCCCGTCGTCGCGGCCGGTGAGCGCGTCGCAAAGCGAGCCGCAGACGCTTTCAAGGGGCGCCGTCTTGATCAACAGGTCGCGCGCCTCGGGGCCAAGGGGGAGGAAGACTTCTTCCTCGAGATAGTCGACCAGCAGCCCTTGTACGCTCTCCAACGCACCCGCCGTATCGGTGTTATTGGCCGCCATGGCGCGTGCAAGTACTGCCAGCATGATCGGCCAACCGTCGCTGATCTCGTGCAGCCGGGCGAGCTCGGTGGGTGAAAGGTTGAGTCCGTGCAGCTCGCGCAGGAGTTCGGCTGACTCCTCGCGTGTCAGACGTAGTTCTTCAGCGCGCAGGATGACGGCATCACCCGAGATCCTCAGCTTGCTGAGTGGCCAGGCCAGCCGTCGCCGGCTGGCACAGACGCAGCGAATTTCCTCAGGTAAGCGTTGGATGAACTCGAACAGCAGTCGCGGCGTTGGCAGCCGATCGAGGTTGTCCAGAAAGAGTACGCCGGCTCGGGGCTCGTGCGCGAGCGCGTCGGACAACTCCGCGAGAGCTTGGTCCGGTAAGGTTGTCGTGGCCGTGTCGGCGTAAGGCTGCGTCAGGAATCGCCGGCACGCCGCGCGCAGTTGAACGACAAACCGATCAAGATTCTCTTCCGCCTGCTCCAAGCTGAGCCAGCTCGCAACCCAATCGGGTTCGGCGGTGCACTGGGCGTACCACTGGCGCATCAGCGTCGTCTTGCCGAAACCGGGCGGTGCCGTGAGCAGGGTCAAGCCCGGCCCCCGCTGCGGGGTCGTTATCTGCAGTAGGCGCAGAGGCACGAAAACCTTGCCGCCTGGAGAGGCAGCCCCGTGCCGCGGAGTGGACAATGCAGTACCGGCCGTCATGGCGATGCATTGTTAGCACATCAGGACCCCCCGCCCCCATCCTTTTTGAGGGTGTCCGTCGCGGCCGTTCGCTTTAAACAAGGCACCCCCATATGGCGGGACGGTTCGGCGCATGAAACGCGCGCGCGTCGCTCAGGTCCTGTGAACAATATAGGAGCGGATAGATGATTGCGTATAAGTCGGCGTGGATGGACGATGAGCTGGAGATCTTTCGCCAGAGTGTCAGCCGCTTCGTCGAAGCGGAAATGGTCACGCAGGACGTCCAGTGGCGCGCCCAACATGGCGTCGGTCGGGAAGTGTGGCGTAAGACGGGCGCACAGGGACTGCTCTGTATGGATATCCCGGCCGAATTCGGTGGCGCCGGGGCGGACTTTCGTTATGAGTCGGTATTCTACGAGGAGCAGGCGCGGCGCGGCCTCACGGGCTTCGGACAGGGCGTACACAGTATCTGCGCGCACTACGTGTTGAATCACGGTACGCAGGACCAAAAGCGAAGATGGCTGCCACGTATGGCCAGCGGCGAGCTCATTGGTGCGATCGCAATGACCGAGCCAGGCGCGGGCTCCGATCTGCAGTCCATTCGCACGCGAGCCGAAAAGTCCGGTGGAGCCTACAGCGTCAATGGCTCCAAAATCTTCATCACCAACGGAGGCAGTGCCGGGCTGTTGCTGCTGGTCGTCAGAACCGATGCGGCGCAGCGCGCCAAGGGCATCTCCCTCCTCATGGTCGAAACCGCGGATCTGCCCGGCTATCGGGTCGGGCGGGTGCTCGACAAGATGGGCCTGCATGCTCAGGACACCGCTGAGCTGTTTTTCGATGACGTACGGGTGCCAGAGGACTGCTTACTCGGCGCGGTAGAGGGGCAGGGCTTCTATCAGATGATGAGCGACCTGCCTTACGAGCGCACGCTGATCGCGCTGTGCGCGGTTGCGGCAATGGAGGGCGCAATCGCAGAGACACTGCGCTACGTCAAAGAGCGCGGAGCATTCGGCCGTAAGGTGTTCGATTTCCAGAACACCCAGTTCAAGCTCGCCGAGGCCGCCACCCTCACACGCGTCGCGCGAGTGTTTGTGGATCGCTGCATTCAACAAGTGGTGGCAGGAACGCTCGATAACGAAACCGCGGCCATGGCGAAGTGGTGGGTCACGGACATGCAGCAGAAGGTGATCGATGAGTGCGTGCAGCTGCATGGAGGTTACGGCTATATGAACGAGTACCTCGTGTGCCGGATGTTTGCCGACGCGCGCGTGCAGAGGATCTACGGCGGTACCAACGAGATCATGAAGCAGGTGATCGCGCGCTCCCTCGAATAGGCCCACTCGCGCTTGCGCCGATTGGGCGGCCCTTGCAGACTATGGGCTCCAAGCTTTTGGGGAAGCATTCGCATGACGGTAGCCAAAGAGGACGAGCCACTTCCTCAGCCGGTACTTGCGCCGCTCACGCGCGCCGCCATTTTCCTGGTGGTCTGCGTCAAGCCGGACCGCGAGAGCTGGGCCGCCGTGCGCTCTCTTTGTATCGATCTGCCCGGAATCTATCGCGCCGTCGATTTCCGGCGCATCGAGGGTGGGTTGTCTTGCGTTACGGCATTTGGACCGGATGCCTGGGACAAGCTCTTCGGGAAACCTGGCCCCGCCGAGCTGCATCCTTTCCGCGAGATACGCTCGGGCGGCCGTCACGCTGTGTCAACTCCCGCCGATGTGTTGTTCCACATCCGTGCCAGGGGAATGGATTTGTGCTTCGAGTTGGTTTCCCAGATCATGGATCGGATCGCAAGTGCGGTTGCCGCTGTCGATGAGACACATGGCTTTCGCTATTTCGATGATCGCGATCTGCTCGGATTCGTTGACGGAACGGAGAATCCACGCGGCAAAGAGGCACTCGATGCGGCTCTGGTCGCCGGCGAAGATCCAGGGTTCGCAGGCGGAAGCTACGTCATCATTCAGAAGTATCTGCACGATGTCGCTCGCTGGAACACTCTTTCGGTCGAGGAGCAGGAGCGCATCATCGGGCGCAAAAAGCTCTCCGATATCGAATTGAGCGATGCCGTGAAACCCACATCGGCGCACAACGCGTTGACGACAATTGTCGAGAACGGCAAGGAGATGCAGATTCTGCGGGACAACATGCCTTTTGGCAGGCCTGGTCACGGAGAATTCGGCACCTACTTCATCGGTTACAGCCGCTCCCCGCGCACCACCGAGCAGATGCTCGAAAACATGTTCATCGGACGTCCGCCGGGCAACTATGACCGGCTTCTGGATTTCAGCCGTACCGTTACCGGCAGCCTGCTGTTCGCTCCCTCGGCGACCTTTCTGGAGAGCCTCGGTGACCAGAGCCCTGCGCCTCCTTCTGCCACTTAAGCCCGGTCGGACACCCTCCGCCGCGTCGGTGGCGCTGCCGGCATCCTCAGCCGCTATCCGAAAATAGGCGCGCGAGCGCGCGGGGCGATGTTCTGCTGCAGTGGATGGTTTGTTCCCGGAGAGTGGCTCCGGCGAGCCCCGGGCCGCTCTAGAGTCGGCCGTTAAAATAGCCACCGCAGGCCCATTACAATGCTCGTCCGCTCTCGCTCTGTTACCGCCAGCGCCACGGCTTTGGCCGTCGGCATGATTCTCACGGTCTCCGCCATCGCCGCGCAAGCTCCGACCCGCGGCGTTCACCATTTTGCGCTCACGGATACCCCCACTCAGTCCGGTCCGAGCGACCCGCAGCAGCCGGGCGGCCCGGTGGATACCTGGAAGCTCGACTTGTCGGGCGAGCAGACCGAGGGTTTCATCACGGTGCAGGATGAGACCTGGAATCCTAACTTCAACGTGCCGCTGCATTTCCACAAGAAGCATTCGGAGACGTTTTACATTCTCGACGGCGAGGTAGAGTGGACCGTCAGCGGTGAGACGCATGTGATGCATGCCGGCGATCTCGTCTACATCCCACCCAACACGCCCCATAAGGTGCACGTCGTCGGTGGCAAGCCGCTGCACACCCTGTTCTTCTCCGCTCCGGGCGGTTACGAGGACCAGGAAAGTCTGCGGGGCCAGTTCACCAAAGAGCAGCTCAATGAGCCGGCCGCCAAGGCTTTGTCGGACAAGCTCGATGACTTCAATCCGCTGCCGGATGACACACCCATTCCTTCGGACACCGCCGGTCCCGAGCCGCACCGCGGCGTGCACTACTTCGCTCTGCAGGGACACATCCGCAAGGCTGTCAACCGCTCGGGCAATGTGACTTCACTGGTCTCTTTGTCCGGTGACGCAACCGAAGGTCGCTACACCTTCCAGGACGAGAGCTGGCCCGCCGACTTCGATGTCGAGCTGCACTACCACAAACGCCACAGCGAGATTTTCTACGTGGCCGGCGGTGAGATCGAATGGACCATCGGGGGCGAGACCCACGTCATGCACGCCGGTGAGCTGGCATACGTTCCGGTGGACACTCCCCACAAGGTGCATGTCGTAGGCGGTAAGCCCGCGCATCTGCTGTTCTTGCAGGCCCCGGGCGGCTACGAGGTCGCCATCGACCTGACCAATGAGTTCTCCAAGAAGGAGCTGTCGCTGCCGGGAGCGAAGGCCGCCATGGCCGCCCTGCATGACTTCAACAAGCTGCCGGACCCGAATCCCCACAAGGCCAACTGATCTTAGGCGGCGATTCAGTGGCGGCACCCGCCTTGAGGGCCGGGTGCCGTCATTGCCGGCTCCGTGCGGGGCCGGAATCAACCCAAAACGATGTGCGGCCGCTGGCGAACCCGCCGCGCCGGTACGGCAGCCCGCCCACGATTCGCCAAGAGAGGCAAATGGCATTAAACTGAGTGCCAATTGCGGTGGGGATCGTTCTGCATGACACCGAATGTCATTTCAGTTTTGGGCGGCGCACAAGTCTTTGGTGCCCGCGCCTCGCGCCTGGACCTGCTCGAAGAAGTCGAGCGCGGGTTGCCCGTGGCCGCGTACGAGACAGTCGCTGAAGCTCTGGAACTTACCCCTGTCGAAGAGGATCGGCTTTTGCAGGTGAGCTTACGGACCCGGGCTCGCTGGAAGAAGCGAGCTCGGCTCGATGCGGCCACCTCGGATCGACTCGTGCGTCTGGCGCGTATCCTGGCGCTTGCCGTGTTTGTGCTGGAGAGTCGCGACAACGCGGTGGCGTGGCTGCGCGAACCGATTCCGGCGTTGGGTGGGCGTTCCCCGCTTGCCGCTGTCGCAAGCGATCCTGGAGCGGAGCGGGTATCGAACATGCTCTATCAGATGGAGCATGGGATCTATACGTGACGCTGACGGTTTTCCGTCTCGGTAAGCGCCGTTACAGGGACCAGCTATTCAGTGGGCAGGGTGGCCTCTTCGCAAGTGGTCGTTGGACGCCGCGTGGACGACCGGTTGTATACACCTCGGCAAGCATTTCCCTGGCCGTGCTCGAATACACCGTCAACTACCGCCACCGCGGCTGGGTGCCTGCGACGGTCCTCGGTCACGCCGTGATCCCGGCGAGCGTCTGCGTTGAAACCATTTCAACCGACGGGCTGCCCGTTAACTGGTTTGCCGCGGCACCCGCACCGCAATTGCAGGCGATCGGTGCCGAGTGGCTGGAGCGCGGCGAGACCGCGGTGTTGAAGGTGCCCTCGGCGATCGTTACCGAGGAGTGGAATTACTTGCTCAATCCGAGTCATGCTGATTTTCGCAGGATGCAGATGAGCTTGCCGAAGCCCTTCAATTTTGACCGCCGCTTGGCGCGGTCTAGGAAGGAGGGGCGGTGCCGCGCCGTCAAAGTTGAGCTCATAGAGCCAACCGTTGCGCTATGGAATCGGTTCGGCAACGAGAACGGCTCTTTTGCAGACGATCATTCCACCCTTTGATGGCCTCTCGGCCGGAGCATCCCCGCGCCGCTAGCGCCGCTGGATCTCTCTGAACTCCAGCCAGACCCCGAGCGCATTCGCGGGTTTGATAAAGAGGCTGCACACGGTACTGGGATGGGACGTGCCGGACATCGTGGCGGCAGTCAGAGCGCTACGGGACAAAGGCGTTACATTCAACATTTACGTGGGGTTCGGGCAGGATGATCTCGGGATCTGGACCGCGCCGATCAGCGGCGACCGGGTCGCGTGGTTTCTGGATCCCGACGGTAATAACTTGAGCCTGACGCAGTTTCCGAAGATCTGAAGTCAGGCAATTGCGCGATACACGCGGCGCACGCCGAGAATGGCGCCAGTGACGGAAATTGTGCTCGCGCCCAACAGCAAAATGATCATAAGCACATCCCAGTGGGGCCGCGTGCGTAGTGCGGCGCTGAAGTCTAACGTGTGTGCGCCTTGGTGCAGCCAGCGATACCACCGGGCGTTGCTGTCGAAACTGGCGATCAGCGAGCCGGTGAGGGGATCCAGGTAGTAACGGGTCTCCTCAGCGTCTCCGGCAATGATCCGATAGACCGGTAGCTGAGTATCCCTGTCATGGCGGTCGAAGTAGTAGGCGTCTCCTTCCGTCAAGAGCTTGGGTCTCCTCGATGTGGCGCCGCCCAGCCTGCGCGTGATGTTGGTCCAGTCCGCGTCCGTAAGTCGCGCGGAACGGATTTGGTCATCGAAGCGCCATCGCGTTCCGCGTTGAGTGGTGACCGCAACGTACAACTTTCCCATGAGCGGTACGGACTCCACCGAGACGACATCGGGTAGGAGTGGGGCGTTGCGCAGATTGCGCACAAGCTCCTTTACTTGCGCGCCAGTGAACGGCTGACCGTGGAGGATCTCGTCGATCGGACGGCCGCGGTCGCTATCCAGAAGCCCCCAGGGGTTCATCGATAAGAGGCCGCTGGCGACCCAAGACAGCAGGAACAGTCCGAAAATCAAACCGGGTATGTGATGCCAGAACGAGACGCCTTTGTAGGGTGACCACCGTCCAGCCGGCGCCCGGAGCCACTGCCGTACACCGATGTAGAGTCCGATGAGGGTAAGCAGGCTGCCGGCGACGGACGTCCAGATGACCACCTGATTCCACAGCTGCGGGTTGTGTCGCAATCTGCTGAAGTACAGCCAGTGCGGTATGGCGCCCAGCCAGTTCCAGAGGCGCTGGTTTCCGGTGGTAACCTGGACCACTTTGCCGTCAGCGGACGATACATACAGTTGCGTCCGCGCGGGATCGTCCAGAGAGAAAAGAAACAGTGGCCGTGCGGAGTTGAAGTCACCGGCGACGGTCCACTGGTCGTAATTAACTACGCCTTGGAGGCGCGCGGAACAGGCGCAGCCGGCTGTCCGGCCGAAGGCCGCCGCGACCTCTTCGGCGTCTCGTGTTGACCAACTCGTCAAGAGCCGGCCATCGTCCAGATCGATGACCGACTCCTTGCTGCCGACCGGCTTCAGGCGCAGCAGTGTCCGGGTACCCGCCATCTCAATATCGAAGTGTTCGATTTCCAGGTTGTCCGGGACCGACCCGTCTCGGACGCTGCAGCAGCCGTTCCAGTTGAGCGGCTGCAGATATTGCAGCCGCTGGGCCGCACTCAGCGACGGATAGTGAACATACAACATGACGACACCGGAAGCGCACCAGGCGACCATCAGCAGGCAAGTGGCGATCCCGAGATAGCGGTGCGCGAGAAACAGCCAGCGGATCATGTTGCAGCCGGTGACGCTTTAGAATTGCAGGTTGTAGCGCAACTGCAGGGTTCTCGGGACACCCAGGTTCCAATACGTATAGTTGCTTTGATCCGCATCCCGCGTGCCCGAGCCAAGCGATGTGGCGTATTGCCTGTCGAAGACGTTTTCCAGCCGAGCGGTGATGCTCTGCCGGCGTCCGGAGTCCAGATAGACACGCGCTGCGAGATCCACGACGAGGTAGTTGCCGAAGCGCTCGAATCCGTCCCACACTGACTGGTACACGCGACCGACGTAGTTGAGGTCGACGGTTGCGCCGATCGGCAGCGCGGTGGGATGGTAGTCGAGCATCGCTTTGCCTTGTTGTACCGGTACTTTCGCGATCTGCTGGTCTCCCGTTTGTCTTGCGTGGTTGTATGTGTAACTCGCACTGGCGGAAAGATCGGTCGTTAGGGTTGCATCGAGAGTGAGTTCCGCGCCGCGCACCTTGACCTTGCCCGGGATGTTTTCTGCCAGCGATTGGCCGGTCGCAGGGTCGTAGCCGTCGAATGAGATGAGATCGGTAATGTCCCGGTAGAAGCCGACGGCTTCCCACTTGAGCCGGCCTCCATTCAACACACCGCCCACGGACGCGTTCAGGTTGCGGCTTCTCTCGGGCTTGAGATTCGGGTTGCCGCGCTCGTCCTCGGGATCATTAGCGAACAATTCCTCCGCGGTCGGCAGTCGGAAGGCGGTGCCGGCGAGCGCTCGTACAAAGAGCCCGGCAGGCAACTCGAAGCGGCCGCTCACGTTCCAGACCGTGGCGCTGGGTCCGACGCTCGGATCGTTATAGCGAAACCCGGCGGCGAGGTTGGCATTCGGCAGCAGCTCGGAGGTGCTGGCGATCTCGCCGAAGAACGCATGGACGTTCTCGGACTTTTGTGTGATCACCAGGACCGCATCGCGCCCTTCGTAAGCCTGATAGTCGGTGCCGAGGTAATACTCCAGCCCCCGATGCAGAGCCAGCTTGATTGCGGCGTTGGCACCGTAGTCCTTGAAGCCCCAGAAGTCATGGTTGTCGATGACGTCCAGTGTGCCGGGGATGGTGGGGTCGTGATCGTACTCGGTGTAGTGCGAGCGCCAGTTGTGAAAGTAGCCCTTAGCGAAAAACTGCAACTGGTCGCTACGGGTGTAGTCCAATTTGGCGCTGTATATGTCTTCGTCCCGCTCGTTGAAGGCAGTCGCCGCAAGCTGCGGCTTCGAGTCGTCGACGCGACCCTCGGTGTGCTGTGCCGTGGCGGTTAGACGCAGGTCATCGATCGGATCGATGGCGTACTTGCCCCCGACGGTACGAAGGTTGTAGCTGCGGTTCCGGTCGGTTGAGCTCGGCTGGTAGTCCTGATTGCGGAACGGCTGAAATCCGGGCGACTGATCGTCGGAAGCGAAGAGGACGAAGTGCTGTCCCGCAAAAGAGTTGCGGAAGTAGGCGTCGACGTGCTTACCCTCCTGCGTATCGCCACCGATCGATAAGCCGCCGTCCGGTGTATTCGAGAAGGACTTCGTAATGATGTTGATGGCGCCAGCGACACCCTGAGTCCCGTAAAAAAGAGCCTGGGGTCCCTCGAGAATGACGATCTTCTCCACCATCGAGGCGGGTAGGGTGTCTAGAGGGGTGGTGCTGCCGTACAGCCGATTATTGATCCGGACGCCGTCGACGAGCCAAAGTACGTCCTGAGTTCGTGAGCCGAGGAAGGAGATATCGGCGTAATCGAAGGGGCCGTTCTTCGGGCTGACGTACAGCCCCGGCGTCAGGGCTTGTAGAGTCTGCGAGACGTCCAGGTAGCCGCCGTTGCGAATCTGGTCGGCCGACACTGTGTCAATGCGCGTCCCGGTCTTCTCGACGTCGATGGGGATGTCCTCTTCGAGTCGTCCTGTGATCACCACCTGCTCGAGTGTGCTATCCGCTGGGCTGGCCGCTGTCTCGTCGGACGGCGCGGCCACGGCCAATCCGCAGGTCCCTGCGCTCAGTGAAAGCATCGCGTACCAGCGCCATGCACGACCTGCCGATCGATTGTCCAGACCCATCGCCTCTCCCCGTGTACGTTTTGAAGGAGGAACGAAGCTGGCGATGCGCGGGTCAGGTAGCCAGTAAATTACTGTTTCATAAGTTAATTAACGCGCTGGTTAACGTTGATTAACCGTAATTCGCTGTCCAGCCGGATCAGCTTCCGTAGCATGGCCGGCGATCAATCCTTACCCCCCCGCTGACAAATGGATCCCCAAAATCTCTGCATGAGAATCTCTGCAGTGGCGCTACTCCTTTGGATTGGTGCTGCCGCAACCGCGTACGCGAGCTCTGATTCGGATGCCTCGACGGCCGATGCCGCCGATGCGGCGAGCTCCACACCCGCCGGCATCTCAGAGGTCGTCGTTACGACGTCGCGCCTGAATCTGCTGGGAACAGCTGCCACCGCCAGCCAAGGGTCCGTGACGGAGGAGGAGCTCAATCTGCGTCCTGCATACCGCGTCGGGCAGCTTCTCGAGAGCGTCCCCGGACTGGTCGTGACTGTCCACTCAGGGGAGGGGAAGGCCAATCAATATCTCGCCCGCGGCTTCAACCTCGACCACGGCACCGATATCGCCAATTTCGTGGACGATATGCCGATCAACCGCCCGACCAATACCCATGGTCAAGGCTATTCGGACCTCAATTTCCTGATGCCGGAGCTGGCCAACGGCCTGGACTACACCAAAGGGCCGTACTACGCCTCGGTCGGCGACTTCGGGTCAGTTGCCTCGACCCACATGCATCTCGCCAACGAGATCCCCGACCAGGTATCTCTTGCGGGTGGCACGCTCGGGATCTACAACGCATTCGCCGGCGGGACCGCCCATCTGAGCGATCAAGACCGGGTGGTCGGCGGAGTCTATTACGGACACGTCGACGGCCCATTCACGCATCCCGATGAGTTCCGCAAGGTGGCTGCCATTGCGCGCTTCAGTCACGGAACGGATGCCGACGGCTACAGCGCGACGGGCATGTACTACCACGGCGAAGGGAACATGACGACGGATCAGCCGCTGCGCGCAGTGCAGGAGGGTTTGATCAGTCGTTGGGGCTCGCTCGATCCCACCGACGGTAGCCTGTCGGAGCGCTTCAGTTTGTCCGGTCACTACGGTGCGACCGGCGATAGTTGGAAATCAAGCTCCAGCGCCTACTTCATCCACGCCAAGATGATCCTGTGGAACGACTTCACGCACTACCTCGACGATCCGATCAATGGGGACCAGGAAGAGCAATACGAGAGCCGCACCACCGCGGGTGGACAGTCTTCATTCACGTTCACCCAGTCAATCGGTGCGGTACAGAACGATCTGGTCGTCGGCGTTCAGCTTCGCTATGACGACGCGTACGTCAATCGCAAACACACCTTGCAGCGTGTTCCGCTGACGTACTGTTCTATCGAACAAGCGACGGGTGCGGCGATACAAGTTCCGGCCGAAGGTGGTATCTGCAACGCGGACCAGGTGCACTTGCTCGATCTAGGTCCGTATGTCGAGGACACCACGCACTGGACCGGTTGGTTACGAACCGTGTTGGGCTTGCGCGAGGAGTACTACCGCGCCAGCGACCATAGTTTGACCACCGGCTTCTCGGGAGCCGACCATGAGACGCTGTTCCAACCGAAGGGCAGCTTGATCCTGGGGCCGTTTGCCGAGACGGAGCTTTACTTCAGCGCCGGCCGCGGCTTTCACTCGGACGACGTTCGCGGTGTGTTCGGCACCGTGCCGCTGGAGGGCGTGCCGGGCACGGCCGGCAAAACCCCGCTGCTGGCGCCGAGCAACGGCCTCGAGTTCGGCGTTCGCAGCAATATCGTCCCCAAGCTGGCGACGCAGCTGGCCATATTCCAACAGGACTTCAACTCCGAGCTGGCCTACGACGCTGATGCGGGCCAGGACTCGGCGAGCGCTCCGAGCCGGCGGCAGGGCGTCGAGCTGTCCGCCGAGTACCGGCCCTTGCGTTGGATCGAGCTCAACACGGATCTCGCCTGGTCGAAGGCGCGCTATCGCGGCGACCTGGCGGCGTTCGGCTTCAGCGACCCCTACATCGCCAACGCGCCGAAGTTCATAGGATCTTTCGGCGTATTGGTCGACAACCTTGGGCCCTGGTTCGGCGGCCTGCAATGGCGCAAGTTGGGCCCTTACCCGATCAACGACGGCAACCGATTTCCGGAAGACCCCGGCTACAGCGAGTTCAACCTCGACGCCGGCTACAAGATCAACGCCCATCTCAAGGTGCAGTTGAGCGTCTACAACCTGTTCAACACCAAGGCCAACTCGTCCGCCTACTATTACACTTCACGCCTGCCCGGCGAGCCGCCCGAAGGCGTGACGGGATACCAGTTTCATCCCCTGGAGCCGATCTCGGGCGTGTTGAAGGTGACAGCGCTGCTATAGGTGCCCGTTGTTGTAGGAGCAGACCGAGCACCCCTGACTGACTCGCCGATCCCGTCAGCGGTAGGCAGCCAGTCAAAACGGAACCGCCCACGAGCATCGCAAGGAGAAAGCTCTGACCCATGGAGCAGACGCTTCCATGGGGAACGTCATTTCCGCATAGGGACTTTCTCCCGATTCGCAACGCCGAAACCCGCGTGACGAAAGCTCAGGACACTGCATGGAATCGCGAGTCGGACGTTCCTCGGGAGCGTCCTTCATGCATTGATTTTGCGACAGTTTGCGCGACGTCTGGCACAAAGGTCGTAGGGGCTGGTCGTCTGGCGCAGACGTTGTTGAGGTCTTGCCGCTATTTCGGGAAAAACTCCCTGGTCTTTTTCCCTTTCCTTGCCCGAACCTCCGGGAGTTCATACTCAAACACCCGTTAGCCTCATGGTCGTCAAGCCCAAAGTCCCTGTCCTGGTTATTCCCGCAGCGCTGTTGGCCGCACTACCTGCGGGTACGGCCCGAGCCGCCGATGCCGACGCTGCGCCGGCTGATCTTTCGACCGTCGTTATCATCGGTACGACGCCGGTGCCCGGTGCCAGCATCGACATTGAGAAAATTCCATCCAATGTCGAAAGCGTCCGCGCCTCCGACCTGACTCGTGGAGGCACCGCGAGCCTGACGCGGACGCTGAATGACGAGTTGGGCAGCATCAACATCAACGACACGCTGGCCGATCCTTTTCAACCGGATATTTTCTACCGGGGGTTCGATGCCTCTCCGGTGTTGGGTACACCCCAGGGTTTGGCCGTCTATCAAAACGGCGTGCGCATCAATGAAGCCTTCGGGGATGCGGTTAATTGGGACCTGATTCCCGATATCGCCATCGACCGGTTGGATCTGCTGAGCGCCAATCCGGTGTACGGCCTGAACGCCCTCGGCGGGGCTGCCACCCTCACCATGAAGGATGGCTTCAATTACCAGGGCGCCGAGGTGGAGCTTTCCGGTGGCTCGTTCAAACAGCACAGCGGTACCGCGCAGTTCGGTGCTAACAACGGTCAATTTGGTGTCTATGCCGGAGGCAGGATTCTCGACGAGGACGGCTGGCGCTTCTTCGCGCACGACCGGATACGGCAATTCTACGCTTCCGCCAGCGAGCACACCGATACAGCAACTCTGGACTTGACCTATACCCATGCGGACAACGGGCTTTTCGGGCCTGGGGCAGCGCCGGTGCAGAGCCTGGCTCTCGACCCGCGCAACGTATTTACCGGCCCGCAGGCGAATCTCAACCGGCTCGACTTCGTGACCCTCGACGGCACCTACACCATCGCGAAGGACCTTTCAGTCCAAGGTGTGCTCTACTATCGCAACTACAGACAGTCCGTCTCCAACGGCAACACCACCAACGACACGGCGTGCACTACCGGCGAGGCGGCCGGAGAGCTGTGTCAGGCGGACGGCGCGACACCACTCGTCAACGCGGCAGGGCAGGCATTGCCGGACATTTCCAATGGCGGCGCCGTACCTATAGGCGAGAACGACTTCGAGAACATCCATAGCCGGGGTCTGGGTGGGTCTGTGCAGATTACCGGCCACCAGAAGCTTGCCGGGTACGGCAATCAGTTCGCGGCCGGCGCGAGCGTGGATACCGCTCATACCGACTTCTCCTCGGGTGCCCAGATCGGCCTCATTGACGCCAATTTGCTCGTCGAGCCGTCGGATCTCGTCGTCGACACTCCCGAGGGTACCACCGACGTCAATGGGAACCCCCTCTCCGCCACTCCGGTCATTCTCAAGACGACCAACAAATACTACGGTCTGTTCATTACCGACACGTTAGATGTCACTCCGGCGCTGGCCGTCACGGCCAGCGGCCGTTATAACATAGCGCAGATCGACCTCTACGATCAGCGCGGCACCGATTTGAACGGCCTGAATCGCTACACCCACTTCAACCCTGCAATCGGCGCGACCTATAAGTTGCTTCCCGGTGTTACAGTCTACGGCGGCTATGCCACGACCAACCGCGCGCCCACGGCGAGTGAGATCGAGTGCTCCGATCCGCTGCTGCCTTGCCTGTTGCCCGCGAACCTGGCCGGTGATCCGCCGACGTTGCGTCAAGTTATTGCACACACCTACGAGCTGGGCCTGAGGGGCCGCGTTACGTCGTTGGGCGAAGAGCCGGGCACACTGACCTGGAATATAGGCGGCTTTCGCACCAACCTCAGCGATGACATCTATGCGATTTCAACGACCTTGAGCACGGGCTTCTTCCAGAATATCGGTTCCACGCGCCGGCAGGGCGCACAGGCTGGACTGGCCTACAGCTCGAGCCGGTGGGACGCCTATTTAAACTATAGCTACGTGAATGCCACCTTCGAGTCGGCCTTCACCATCAGTTCCCCGTCCAACCCCTTCGCCGACGCCAACGGCAATATCCAGGTCGTGCCGGGAGATCACCTGCCGGGCATTCCCCAGCATCGCATCAAGTTGGGAGGCGACTACACGGTGCTGCCGCATTGGAGCGTCGGTGGCACGCTCCTATACACGAGCACCCAGTTTTATAAGGGTGACGAATCAAACCAGAACAGCCCGCTCCCCGGCTATCAGGTAGTCAATCTGCGCACCACTTACCAGTTCTGGAAACAGTCGGAGCTCTTCCTGACCGTGAACAATGTGTTCGACCGGCGTTATACCACCTTTGGCATCTACTCCGATCCCACTGGTGTCGGCGCGCCAGGGATCCCGCCGGGCGCGGGCTCGAATTCCCCGGGCGTCGACAACCGGTTCCAGAATCCCGCCGCTCCCCGCTCCGTGTTTGGCGGCGTGCGCATCAGGTTCTGAGGCGCTGCGTCAAATCCACGATCCGGCCAGTCTTAGAATCTGACATTGAGTGTGACTGTGTACGTGCGCGCGTCGCCGATCGAGCCGACGACATTGTCAGTGCCGAAGGACGCTTGCCGCAGCGCCGAGTCAGCCACCGATCGAGGCGTGAAATGGTCTTATGTTTGCTCACGGCGAGAATCCTAGCCGGAGCGCTGCGCTTTGCAGAATGACTTTGTTGGGATGAGTTTCTTCCAAATCGCTATGTTACCCAGATGTCACGTGGCGGCGCCGCTTTTGTAACCAACGTGATATTGCCGGCACGGAAAATGCGGTGTTAGCCTCGCGCGCCGGTTTTCCAACAAGATAGTTTCATGAAACACTCAGTCCAATCGCTGCTTGCGTTGACGGCGGTCCAGGCCCTCGCGCTTGGCTCGAGCCATGCTCTCGCGGCTCCCAGCGTCTATCCAACTGGAGTCACCTATTACGATCCGGCGCGCGCTTACGGCACTTATGTCATCTTCGGCGCTCCCGATCACAAGACCCATTTGATCGACATGGATGGCAATGAGGTACACACCTGGAATTACTCGGGATTTCCCAGTGAGCTCATCGATCCGCGGGTGATCGGTGATCGTCGCGGCCACGTGCTCGTGCAGCTCACGACCGATGAGCGGGCAGGGGCCGGCGTGGTGCCCAACATGCCCGCGGAATTCCGCAACAAGACCATCGGCGAGCTCGATTGGGCCGGTCACGTCGTGTGGCAGTGGGGTGAGCAGGCGCCCTGCGGCGCGGCCCGGCAGCACCACGACTGGCAACGGCTCGAGAACGGTAACACCCTGGTACTCGCTAACTCCCTGCATCCGATCGGCGGTTTCAAGCTGCCGCGGATCCTGGACGATGTCATTTACGAGGTGTCGCCCGATGGGCGCATCGTATGGCAGTGGGCGGCGTCGGATCACCTGCGGGAGGTCGGCTGGACACCCGCGCAGCTCGCTCTGGTCCACGCCACAAAGTCACCGGACTACCTGCACTTCAACGATATGATGTCACTTGGCCCGAATCACTGGTTCGATGCCGGTGACAAGCGCTTTGCCCCGGACAACATCATCGTGGATTCGCGTAATGCCAATTTCATCGCGATCATCGATCGCCAAACAGGCAAGATCGTATGGTCGCTGGGACCGAACTATCCTGAGGCCGCCAATGCCAAGGCAGCCGCATTGCCGCGCCCCGTGGATCAGATCAGCGGGCAGCACGATGCGCATCTGATTCCCGTGGGGCTTCCCGGCGCGGGCAATCTCCTGGTTTTTGACAACCAGGGTGAGGCGGGCTATCCGCCCGTGGCGCTCGGAGTCAACTCCGGCTCACGTGTTCTGGAGATCGATCCGATCAACAAGCAGATTGTCTGGCAGTACTCCGCGGAGTCTTCCGGCCGCGCCGGCTGGACTTTCTATAGCTCGTTCATCTCCAGCGCCCGCAGATTACCGAACGGCAACACCTTGATCGACGAAGGCATGAATGGTCGCTTCTTGCAGGTGACACCGGGCGGCGAGATCGTCTGGGAGTACGTGAGCCCGTACTTCGACAAGTCCCCGGTCGGCTCGAAGGGCGGCGGTGATGTGCTCAGCAACTGGGTTTATCGTGCGCAGCCGGTGCCTTACAACTGGGTACCTGAGGGTACACCTCACGCCGAGCGAGCCGTTGCAGTTGGCGACCGACACTAGAGTTGGCACCACTATCGGGGCGGGCTTCCCGGTCCGCCTCATGGAGCCGATGCCTACGGTGACAGTACTCCCGATATAGACCCCTAAAACGGCACTCGGTGTGCGAATTTTGGGGTCTATTTCCGCACACCGATCTGGCTCCAGACTGCGTTTTGCCAGCTAGCTTGTACTGCTGTCTGGCCTCCCCGGAAAAGCAGGTGACCGGAGGTCCGGAGGCGTCGTGCGCGACGTCCGCGTTACTTTTGGTTGGGATAGTCGTGCGACATACCGTACGCTGGCGTAGGACCCCGCCTGCTCGAGATCGATGCCCCGCTTCCAGACCGGGCTAAAGTGTGATCCGTGCTCCGAAGAATGCCTGAAACGGTGTGCCGTACTCCGGTGGGTTGTATGGGCCCGGATTGACGATGAAGTGCCGGTCGAGCAGGTTTTCGACCTGGAGGTAGATCGTGAAGTGGCGGTTTATCGGATAGCTGGCGGCTACATCCACGACAAAGTGTGGATCCGCGGCAGCTTGGTAGGGGAATCCGGGATTGCTGTGCTCGGCATTGGCCCAGGAGGTGGCTGAGACATAGCGGGTGTCCGTTGCGATGCGCCAGCCGCGAGTGTCTTCATAGGACAACGCAGCCGAGGCACTGTTGCGTGGCACATCCGTCAACTGTTGTCCCACGCTCAAGGGGTCAGTGGGATTTGAGGTGTAAACGGATTGCGCCCAGGTATAACCCAGCGTGGTCGAGAGACCGCCATGGAGTCGCCAGCTCACTTCGCCCTCAACGCCTTCCACTAGAGCCGCGGCGGCGTTGACAAGTCGGCCACCGTAAAAGAAGCCCGGCGGCAGCTGAGAGGATTGCAGCGTGGCTGTTGTAATGAGGTTGCGGACCGTGGTCCGGTAGTAGGTTACCTGCGCTCGCATTCGCTGCGACGTCAGATCAACGCCAACTTCACCTCCATTGAGGGTCTCAGGCTTCAGCGCTGAGTTGGGATAGTAGATGCCTCCATTGGAGGCAAAGCCGCGGTAGAGGTTATCAAGTGTGGGCGCACGGAAGGCTTGATAGTAGGCGCCGCGCAGCGCGACGACATCCGAAAGGGCATAGCGCGCGCTGATACGCGGATCGAATTTGGTGATGTTCTGGTTGGGCACGTTGCCGCCACCACCGGGATTGCCGTCGTAGCCATCGAGGACCTCGAAGTATTGGATACGGCCGCTCGCCAGAAGCTCCAGGCGCTCGAGTGGCACAACGGATAACTGCGCGAACGCGCCGGCAAACAGCTGCCGGCCGCGTCCGATGTCGGTGCGGACCTGTGTGGTGCCTGTGGCGTCGAAGATAGCCGCCCGGTCCGATCCCTTGACGTCATTGAAGTCGACCCCGGCAGTCAGGCTTCGCGCCAAGCCTTGCCAGTTCTGCGACCACACCAGCGATGCGCCGAGATTGCGAAACGGTGTAGTGTGAATGTTGTCAATGTGCTCGGATTGGGCCGACAACGGCAGCGTAGGATCGTCTATCGTGGCATTGTTGGTGACAAAGGTGCTGCGCGAATAGAAGACTGTGCCGGCGAGGCTTGCGGCGTGGTCGAAGTTCTTGTCGATGCTCGCAACATAACTTGAAATAGCCTGCCGGTTGGAATTCAGTAAGGTACCGAGTTCTTGGTCGTTCTTGTGGTAGTTGAAGCGCAGATCGATCAAGAGGTCGTCAGCCGCGTGCCAGCGATCGCGCAGCTCGAAGTTGCGTGCCGTGAAGCTCGTTGTGGTGTCGAACGGGCGGCGAGCGTAGTACGGCACCGCCATGAAACCATCCGTGCCATTCACTTCGGCCATCACGCCCAGTCGGTTGTTACCCGTCAGGCCGTAAGTGCCGAACAAACTGGATCGGTAGGTGCCGAAGCTGCCGCCGCCCGCGGAGACGATGGCCTGATCTTCCTCAGGGGTGCGCGTGACCACATTGATGACACCTCCCATCGCCAGGTTGCCCCACAACGGGCTGCCGCCGCCGCGAACGATCTCCACCCGCTCGATCCATTCGAGCGGAACGCTCCCCCATTGAACGTATCCGAAGAACGGATCGTTGAGGGGAACGCCGTCCACCAACACCAGGGCGTGGATGCCACCCAAGCCCCGCATCGACACGTTATCGGCGGTGGGATGAGCCTCGATGCCGGTTTGTACGGGTAAATTGACTCCGGGCACATGGCGCAGGACGTCATCGAGCGACTGCGCCGGTGTGCTTTCAACAGTCGTCGAATCGATCACACTGGCGCTTACTGGAATCTCGGTGAGTGAGCGCTCGCTGCGGGTAGCCGCGACCACGACCTCGTTGAGACTCCCGTCAGCCTCGCCAAAGGCGCCGGATGCGATACACAAAGACGAGATCGCGGCGCCCGACACAATCGGATTGAATTTCATGTCGTTCTACCTGCTGCGAGAGGGTTATGCGCCGCGGGTTGGTTCCGCGAGTGCCGGCAGTCCGAGAAAGTCACGCGCCCTCGGCCAGCGCCGCAGCAAGGTCTTTTCCAACAGCCAGACGATCAAGAGAGTTATTCCCAGCAGCGGTAGGAGCATCCCCAGCGCTGCGATGACGACGAACACTCCCGTCGCCAGCGGTCTGCGCGGCGCGGGTGCTGGTGCTCCAAGCAATCCCGTTTGGCGCCGGCGCCACCACATGACGATTGCACCGATACAGACCAGCCAGAGACTGGCTGCGGTGAACAATCCCAGCGCTTGGTTCAGGGGGGCGAACAGCTGGCCTTCGTGGGCGGCAATACCGACGGCGATGACGCGGTCGAACAGTGGCTGTTGCGAGAAGCCGCGTCGTGAAATCACAGCGGCGCGAGCGGCGTCCAACGTCAGCTCCGCGCGATGCGGTCTGTTTTGTGTGTCGGATTTTGCTGTCCACCCCGGCGCCGCCTTGGAAGGAGGCGCGATCAGCACCGGGGGCTCGAGGTCTTGCGCCTCTACCACGGGCACGAGGCGGTCCAAGGGGCGGTAGTCGCTCAGAGGTGCATGTTGGCCGGTCTCAGGCGTGCCGCCATGATGGTGTTCCGCATGCTCGTCCGCAGGCACTCCGGACTGTTCTGGCGTGCTGGCCTGCTCCGGAGATGACGCAAGACGCCGTTGCGCCAGCTCAGAGGAGCGGCCGGTCGTCCAGTCCTGCTTGACCAGGGCTGCCGAGCCCAAACTTCTGACATTCTGCAGCAGGTTGCCCCAGGACTTCGCCCAGGGTAGCCCGGAGATCAGCAGGAACAAGGCAAAGAAGGTGACCCAGAACCCCGTCACGGCATGCAGGTCGCGCCACAAGAGGCGGCCGCGCTTGTCCAGTCTCGGGTAAAGGATACCCGCAGCACTTCTGGTGCCAGTGGGCCACCACAGGTACAGACCTGTGATGAGCATGACGATGGTCCACGACGCGGCGGTTTCGACGAGCATCGAGCCACGATCGCCCTGCATGAGCTCGCCGTGGAGGCGGAATATCTGACTGGTGAAGCGCTGATCTTCGTCGACAGAGTGCAGAATCCGCAGCGTCGTCGGGTGAACGTATACCCGTGTCAGTTGCTCGCCTCGGCCGATGAGCACGCGAACCGCGGCTCGCGCATTGCGCGGCAGCTCGTAGGCATTCAGCACGGCTCCCGGCTGTGTGGCTAACGCCGCCGCCACTTGCGTCGACGGACTAGCCGGTGCGCCGTTGGTCGCAAGATTGTCGTACGGTCGGTCGAGCCAGGCGTCGATCTGCGGTTTGAACAGGTAGATGGAGCCCGTTGCTGCCAGCCACAATACGAATGGAATGCACAGCAGACCGGCATAGAAATGCCAGCGCCACACGGTGCGATGGTCCGGCCAGGCACGGACCATCGCCGACTGATCCCTCGAAGGGTGAGTGTCGGATCCAGACGTCATGTCTGAACCTTAGCGTTTCGGACGCGACATACAATGCGACTGGTTGTCGCAGGGTGCGCCTCAGAGCAGCGACTGAAGGAGCGGGCTCCGGGAACCGGTATTCTGGCTGATGCGACGACGCCGGAGTCAACCTGCGCGGTGTGACGGCGTCACCGCTGCAGGCTATTCAGATCCACGCCGTATCGCTCCGCGTTGCGGACCATGTAGTCACGTCGCGGAAGAACTGGCTGTTGTGTCAGGGTGGCGGCGAGAATGTCCAGGAACGTATGCCATCCCATAGCGTTCTGTTTCTCGAAACGCTCCAACACCGGCAGATGTTCGAGCCGGAGGATGACTTGGTCGCCATAGGGCTCGAGCGTCAGTGTCAGATAGGACTCGGGATAGGCACAGAGAGCGTCAGGGCCATCGCCGGGTGCGAAGACGTTCCAGGTATAGACCAACTTGTTAGGCGGTGACCATTGTGTGACGGTGCCACGGATGTGACCGTCCATCAGCCGCACGGCGCCGCCGAGGCGCGGCTCGATGGTGCTTTTTTCACCGAACCAGTTTGGCAGCAACTCCGGTTTGACCAGGTGATCCCATACGCGCGTGATCGGGCCGGGCAGGATCCGCTCGAAACTCACGCCTGACACCTTCAGGAATGTGGCCTGTTCGTCGTTGCCTGGACGCTTAACCGTACCGTCCAGTGTCATTTGCGCAGCTCCCGCTCCAGTGCATCGAGTTTCACGGACCAGAACGAGCGAATGTGCGTGATCCAGTCGGCGAGCGCACCCACGCCTGCCGGGTCGAGTTCGTAAATCCGTCGCTGCGCTTCGGCCCGCACGCGAACCAGTTTCGCGTCCCGCAGGGTTTTCAAATGCTGTGAGACCGCTGGCGGCGTCATCGCAAAGTGACGTGCGATCTCGCCGGACGACATGGCTCCCGTGGCCAGCATCTCGACGATGCGCTGGCGGGTGGGGTCGGCGAGGGCGGTCAGGCACTGCATTGGAACATTATGTAGGTAATACTTAATTAAGGCAATACGAAACTAAAAGGAAGAAAGTAGACGCGCCCTCCGTGAGGTAACAGGCGGCGGGGTTCCCTCTGCGCTGGTTACCTCTTCTCGTGAGCGGCGGAAAGGTACTGCCGTTCAGCGTTGTTGGGCTCGCGGCAGTCCTGGACACATTTGATGAGGCAGCCGTCATTGCCCCGCCCGGCACCGGAAAGACGACGACCCCAGTATCGCGCCTTCGGTAGGGGCGACAACCAACCCAACCTGGCAACGTTTGTGCTAGTCGCCTCGTTGTCGTACCGGAAGAGTCCGACATTCTCATAGATTCCGTTGATACCAGAGCTACGCGATTTGAGGTCAGCAAGTGCCTCCGCACCGATTCAACCTCATGCAGCGAACTGAGGAGTTCTCGAACGTAGCTGCGCATATCAGCATTGTCATCGGCGATCAGCACGCCAGCGCCGTCTTCTGCGCGCCAATTTACCGTTGATCCAAGTTAACTCCAACGAGCTGCCCAGCGGTGCCGTCGCGCCTCACAAACCTATCACCTGATTGATGCCCACATGCTCGGCAAGCCCCAAAAGGGCATCGACGTATTCGCCTTCATAAACCGGGGCTCGATCGATCTCCACTCTGAACGAGGACTCGGCGACCCGGTCTCCAAACACGATCAGCGCTTTAGCCTCATCATCCTGGCGGGATGTCCATGACAAGCCGTGCGCTGAAGTCTGCGTGTGGAGTCGGGCCGCCCACTCCCGGGACCGCACATATTCTTCTACTGGTGTATCGATGATATCCCTTCGCTGTAGGCCGATGCGCTTGAGTCCTTTCGAAGAAAGATCTACGAGAGATAGAGCGCGCTTACAGCGCAAGCGGGAAATGCGCAGATCGGCGTCACGAAGCCTTTCAAGATCGAGGATGTAATCTGTCGGCGGTGCCGGCACATCGTGCAAGATCGTCTCCATCATTGCGCAAGCGACAGTACGTGCGCCGTACAATGACGGGATCACCGCACCCTTAGCATCCTGGATTGGACTGAAGCGGGCGTCTCCATCCTTCCCAAACCGAAATTCCGCAGGCCTGTAGCGTGCAGGGTGGATGCGCCAAATCGCTTGCGGCCGGAATGTGATGATCTTGGGGGAGGGCGCCTTTTTGCCCTCAACCATGCATACCACTGCTGCGGTAGTGCTGTGCCGCTTGGAGCACTGCGTCAGGCTCGAGCGCCACACTCTCTCTGGGACGTCGACTCGTCAGCCATGCGTTGGTGGATTCGAACCACGCGGCGACTCTCCAGGGACTGATTGCACCTAGCGCTTCCAGGACCGCTTCAATGACGGGCAACGGACGATAGGCCTCGTCGAGAGCGTATCGCGGGAAGCGGTCTTGTCCTTGATGAGGCAGCGCAAAGACCTTCCTTTCCTGCTTCCACCGATTAGCGGGAGCCGCCAGGTTGCTTTTGCTGAAGCCTCCGAGTTCCCCAATCTGCTCTGCCGTGAGCCATTCGCCGCGCTCGAGTACGGACTGCACCGCCCGGGCCTGCATCTGGGCATGACGCACGTCGAGCTCACGGATTTTCACATTCTGGGTCAGCACGTCCACGAGCTGCTCCAAACGTTCGCGACGGCGTGCCTTGACGTGAGAGGTGACCACAGGCACCAGGCTCCGCAGCACATTCTCGATCTCAGGCTTGAATTCGCTCGGGAGGTCTTGAGCCGCGATGGTCAAAGTGACGGTGTCGGAGGTCGCCATAATCGGACCAGGTGATTTCCATGAGTTTCAAAAGTATATCACCCATTTCATAAACTCCAAACGACCGGTCGAATCGCTTTATTAGCTGCCTAGGCAGTCGCAGCCCGCGGCTTGGTGGGGCCGATGGCCCGGGCGCCGCGTGGCGCCCGTGGACGCGATGCGCGGCGTCGGTCGTTGGATTAGGACGCTTTTTCTGGCGGTGGCGGCAGCTCATCGTACTGAGGCAATCCGTCGGTAATCTGGAACCACGGCGCCTTGGACGCGACGTAAACATGATGGTCCGGCAGGTGGCTCGGCGTGCCATCGAGCGTTCCGAGACTGACGTGCATGTACTTTCTCTCGCGGACTACGGCGAACAAGAAGGCATAGCAGCGGCTGCAGCGAGCGCGGTAGCCATCCGAGCATTCACCTTCGATCAACAGGTGATCGTTTCCTGCGGTGACCTGAACCTTGTCGACCTCGATGCCCGCGATGGCGGCAAACGTGGATCCAGTGCGAAGGCGGCAACGAGAGCAGTGACAGTAGAAGGCGTAATCGAAAGTATTTTCAACGCTGAAGCGCACCTCTGCGCATGAGCACTGTCCTTGCAGCGTCGTGATTTCTTCCGTTGTCCCAACAGCTTCGTCTTCAGCGTCTGGTGTCTCGGTGATCACCGAGCCGTCGGGTCGAAAGAAGTTGGGGCGGGTGCTGGCCAGCTCGCGCAGGTCCATGCCGCCGAGCCACAACGGTATCTGCGGCGGCATCGCTTCCGCTGGGGTGTTCGGATGGTAGTTGCCACCCGGCACGGTCGTTGTCACATAAGAGCGCAGATTGACGACGTCGCCGAAGTTGGAGTCGTCTGCCTGAATATTGGTCCAGGCGAGCGTGTTGGGGTCTGTGCCCTCCTGCCGCTGCGCCGCCATGGAGGTGATTGTGGTAGCGACTTCACGCGCTGACAGCGCGACGTTTGCCGCTGCAAAGGCTTTCTGCAGATCCGCGAGGTCTTGCGTGGACAACGCTTCTTTGCCGGCGGTGAAGACGAGCTCACCGTCGATGACGGAGAACGACCAGTCCTTCTGCTGCAGCGGCGTGGGCAGCATCGATACAGCTTGGTTATAAGTCGACTTCAGGGTCGCGGAAGCATTGCCCAGATTGTTGGCTAGCGCGGATTGGCCGTCGGCCTGCTGAGAGCCGAACGCATTCAACAGGTGGATGTAGGCGCCGACCCCGCTCTGGGAAAGCAGGCTAGGAGAAGCCGGTGCTTCCGAACCGTGGTAAACGTCCGTGAGGTCACTGACGACCGGAAGGTTAGTGCGCTGCGGCATGGCAGGGGCGTTGGTGCGTGCGAGAGCAAGGCCAGCCGTGGTTTGCGCGACAGCCTGTTGGACAGAGAGTCCGCCTTGTTGGGCGAGTGGATTGCCGCCCACCTGGCCGGGAAAGCTCGCGCCTGGCTGTCCGGGGAAGTTCGACCCGAGCGGCCCTGTGACAGGTGCACCCGTTTGACCCGTGACGTTCAGCCCGGGCGGCACCGCCACCACCACACCTGGCTGTCCGGAGACCGGTTGCCCTGCTGAGCCCGAGCCCGGTTGTCCGGGAAGGCTGAAGCCGGGCTGGCCGGCGAGGTTGGCCGCGGGCGAGCTGGAGTTTCCGGATGCGACCTGAGTGAGAACGCCCGTCTCGGCCCCCTGAACCAATGCATTAAGCAGGGTGCTAAGTTCCATCGGGCACTCCCAATACTGACTATGCGCACTCTATCGCGGCGCACGCTCAAAAATATTGAACCCGGTCTCAGCGCAGCGGAAAGGCCACCCCAGGGGGTCTCAGGTAGATCGGGTTGCCGAGCAAAAGCCAGGTGCGCGGCAGCGTCGCGTGCATCGAGGCGGATCCAGTGTTGCTTGCCGTCGGCGCGCCAGCTGAACTCCAGCTGCTGCGCAGTCGAACCGAGATGTGGATCACCAAGCAGCGAAACGCGCTTTCCGTCCAGGATTATTTCGGCCACCCCGCCCGCTAGACCAGTCACAGTCCCGTAGAAGCGCACGCGGGTTCCTCTACTTACCTCCAAGACGTCACCCATGTGTGCCACTTGCCCGTTTGCGGTTGCCGAGAGGTCGAGGGTCCGGTCGCGTGCGCCCGCGACATCAATGAAGACGCGGCCCCGTCGAATGCCTGCAAGAAGCCCTTCTTGCGACAACTCTTCGGCGTAGATCACCGTTGTCGGGATGCCGATAGCGTTGCCATCGTGTTGAAGCGCGTCGTGACGGCTTCCTCGAAATCGGTCGCGCTCTGCGAGCTGTTGCCCGCGGGGGTCAGATTGTCGTTGGCGCGGCGGATGACGACTGCATCCGGTTTGGGAAATTCGAAATTGAGGCCGCTGCCCTGCAGCAGTCGTTGCAACGCCTGCTCCGCGGAGAAGTTGCCTTCCAGTCCGTCGGTCTTCAGCCCTGCGACATCGGATTTGGAAAACAGCAGTTGCAGGCCGGACTGGGTCGCGAATTCCTGCAAGGCCGTGTCCAGGGATTGTGCGCCGACATGGTAAGCGCGCGTTTGGTCACTTGCGGCCGGTGCGGGTTGGGCCTCCGCGGCCTGCACAGTGAGGCATCCCAGGCCTACCAATACCGAGCTCGCCAGTGCTACACGCCGTTTGCGGCGACCTATTTGTACCATCATCACACTCGTTCCTTTGTTGGGTTGGCGCCATGTGTCGGTCGATCACACGGCGACAATCGTTTCGCTCGAGCCCCTTTAGGACGAAGCGTGACCCGGTGATCCGCAGTGTTGTCACTAAAGGTTCATCGAAGGGACCGATAACGACAGCCGTGGCTCGAATGGCGAGTCAGAAGGGCAACGACGTGTCGAGTGCTGATCAGTGGGCGACGGTGACCTGTGCATGCGATCCGGACGAGGGCTGCGTCCATCGTCGCGGAAGCGAGCTGGAGCAGATCGCCGCCTCCCACTACGAAAGTCTGGTGCGCTTCTTCAGGCGGCGTAGGCATTCCACGGAGGATGCGGCCGATCTTGCGCAAGACACTTTTGCGAGGCTCTCCGCGACCGACCTGCGCACCATCCGCCAGCCCGCCTCGTTCCTGTTCACGACCGCTTTGAATCTGGTGCGCGACAGGGCACGATCCGCACAGGCGCGGCATGCGGCGCTCTCGGTACCGGCGGATGAGGCGCAACTGATCTGCCCCGCGCCACAGGCGGAGCGGGTGCTCGACGGCGAGCAGCGGCTAAAGGCGTTGGAGGCGGCACTGCGCGAGTTGAGCCCGAAGTGTCGCGCGGTGTTCGTGTTGTTTCATTTTGATGAGGTGTCGCAACGGGAGATTGCCGCTCGTTTGCGGATTTCCGTGTCCATGGTGGAGAAATACGTCAAGCAGGCCGTGAGTCATTGCGGGAAGCGCCTGAGGGAATTGCATGTGGATGTGGCCAACAGTGGAGGTTGTGCCCGATGAAGCCCGAAAGCGATGAGTTGTCGGTTGCGCTGGAAGCGCTGCGAGATCGTCCCATCGTCACCGAGAGTCGCGACTACGCGCGCCGCTGGGAACAGGGACGCGCCCAAGCGCTGTCCGTGCGTGGCGTTGTGTTTGCATCCGCGGGAGCTATTGCCGCAGCCTGCATAGCCGCTTACGCGGCTGTGGCCGTGTGGCCCGCGATCCTCTACCCGGCTGTTGAAAAACGGGTCGAGACCCATATCGGCGAAACTCGGGCCGTTGCTCTGGATGACGGCTCCAGGGTCGTTCTCGATACGAGCTCGCGGCTGCATGTCGCGTACACATCCGTCGCCCGCGATGTCGAGCTGCTCGGTGGCCAGGCGCACTTCGAAGTCGCGAAGGACGTGCGCCGCCCATTCCGGGTGCACACGAAGTTTGCGGAAGTCTTGGCTGTCGGCACGGCGTTCGATGTGGTCGCGTTGCCCGAGCGTACGACCGTGACCCTGATCGAGGGTCGCGTGAATGTGCGCACGATTTCGGGCGCCGCGCTGGCGGCGCCACATATGGAAGCATTGCGACCCGGTGAGCAGTTAGGAGTGACCGGCCGCGGGGAGTTGTTGAACAAGAAGGTGGTGAAGATCGAGAACGTTACGGCCTGGGAGCGGGGCACCATCGTGATCGACGACGCGCCGTTGCCGGAGGCGCTGGCTGCCATGAATCGCTACTCGCCGACGCAGATTGTCGTGGAAGGGGCCTCGTTGCAGAACCGGCGCATCAGCGGCGTTTTCCGCATCGGTGATGTTGATACGGAATCCATAGCCCTGCAGCGCTACTTCGGACTCAGTGAGGTATCCCGGTCCGCGCGCGCGATCGTCCTCAAGAAGTGACGGCGGTGCGCGCGACAGCCGCGCGGTCGAGGGCTATTTCGGCGCTGGCGTGGTGACACCAATGATGGGTCCGAGAGCTGCGCGCTCGTCGTCCCGCCCCATGCCGCGGCCCATGTTACGAATATAGAGACTCGAGACACTGCCGTCCAGGTAGAGCGCATCGGGGCATTGCAACTTATCGCGAAACAACAGTGCGAAGTCGTAGAAGTTGATCGGCGCATCGCTGATGGCAAACACCACCTCGTTCGCGTTCATCACGCCGATGCCGTTGCGAATGTACAACGAGGTGCCCTGTGGATTGAGCCCGGGGTGGATCACCCCGGCGCTCACCATCAGCGGACCGGATTGGGTGGCGAGAATGATTGGGTCCTGTACCGCGGCGTAGCGCGAGCTTTCGATGATCTGTGCGCCGACCGTGGTCAGCACGAAAATGCCGTTGGGCTTCATGTAAAAGTTGCCGAAGCCGGTGGCGAGGTTGATGCGATGGATCTGGCGGCCGTCCATGACGAGCAGCCCCAGAGGACTGTAGTCCTCGCGGAACATGCCAGCGTTCATGGCGAATGCCAGTTGCTCGGGGCGGCCCTGGAACGAGTCGGCGAGATGCCGTAGGGATTTGAAAGGCGTCCCGGCGGCATCGTAGAGAAAGAGCTGGAGGCGATCGGTGCGCAGGTCGACGCGACACGCCGTCGCGCGAGTGTCTCGAAACACGACCTCGCTACATTGGAGGGCGGCGGCGAAACCAGGCACCAGGCAAAGCAGCGCTAGCAGCGCAAGAACGTGTGTGCGACGCGAGCTTGACATTACACCGTGTCGTGAATGGGGCCCCGAATTCCTCGGCACGCAGGATTGTCCGCGCGCGCTCCCAGTGCTTGAGTCTGCCAGCCCGTGCCGGCGGGTACAAACCAATGTCAAAGCAGTATTGGATGGCTGCTTGGCGGGTATAGACTCTATAACGCAGAGTACTTGACAGTGTCTGGCGAGCGACCGTAGCGTGCATAGGCACCCGCAATGGGTGCTCCAAGTCGGATTCGGGAGGGACGGGGATGCAGTCCGCCAACGCGGTTCGGATCGATTCTCATGCGGTAGCCACCCTGCGGTACATCCGCGCATCAATGGATGCAGCCGCCTCTGTTGCGGTGCCCGGATCGGCCGGCATTGCCATGGGAAGCATCGGTCTGCTGGCGATGGTGATCTCGTCCACTTCCGGCATGCGCGAATATTGGCTCGTGACTTGGCTCGTATCGGCCGCACTGGGTGGGGGCGTGGGGTTTGCTCTCATGACGCGGCCAGCCTCGATGCGCGGCCTGCTGCTGTACGGAACCCCACTGCGCAAGTTCGCCATGTGCCTGTTCCCGGCGTTGTTCGGCGGTGCCGTCATGACTGTCCTCCACTGGAGCAGCGGCAATCTGCACGCCATTCCCGGAACGTGGCTGCTGCTTTACGGGTGTGCGTTGATTTCGGCGAGCGTGGCGGCGACGCGCATTATCGCGATCATGGGTGGGGCGTTCGTGGCGCTGGGGTTGCTCGCGTTGCTCCTCCCGGATCGTGCGCAGATTCCCATGCTCGGCGCCGGCTTTGGCGGCCTGCATTTTCTGTTCGGCATTCTGATCGGACGAAATCGCCATGAGCGCCAAATCTAAGGCCGCCGCGTCCCCCGATGAAGTCGCGCCGCGCAAGCGACCGAAGCTGGCTTCGGTATCCCCGGCGCCGCGGGAAGACGACGCCACGTTCGACCGTCTCGTCTATGAGCGAGTGCGCTTGGGGATCATGAGCGCCTTGGCCGTGCGCGAAGAGCTCACCTTCAGCGAGCTAAAAGCGCTGTTCGACGTGAGTGACGGTAACTTGAGCGCGCACGCCCGCAAGCTGGAGGAAGCCCGATACCTGACGTGCACGAAGTCCTTCGCGGAGCGCCGTCCCAAGTCGGTTTACCGCCTCACTGCGCGCGGCCGCGCCGCATTGAACCGTTATCTCGACCACGTGGAAGCCGTTATCAAGGCCACGCGCGGAACCTGACCCCTTTTTTATCATTTAGCTCTGAATTACAGAGTACTCTAAAATGCACGTTGCAATCATCATGGACGGGAATGGACGCTGGGCCGCCCGCCGACACCTTCCCCGCAGTGTAGGCCATCGTGCCGGCGCCAAGGCGGTTGACGCCATCGTGACGGCCGCCGTGCGCCAGCAGATCGGCACGCTGACGTTGTACGCCTTCTCGTCAGCCAACTGGAACCGGCCCACTCCGGAGGTGAGTTCCCTCTTCCAACTCTTGCGCCACTACCTGCTGACACAGACGCAACGCTGCCTCGAGCAATCGGTCCGCATCAACGTTATCGGCCGCCGCGATCGCCTGAACGCCGATCTGCGCAAGTTGATCGAGCATAGCGAGCGAGCCACGGCGCAATGCTCGGGGATGCAGTTGCGTATTGCCTTCGATTATTCCGCGCAATACAGTCTCGTGGAGACCTGCCGGCGGCTGCAGTCCGAACCCAACATCGACCGTGCGCGATTCATGGAGACGCTGGCGTTGGTGGACCACGCCGTGGACGGGGTCCCGGGCGTCGACCTTCTGATCCGCACGGGCGGGGAGAAGCGGCTGAGCGACTTTCTGCTGTGGGAGTGCGCCTACGCCGAGCTGCACTTCGTGGATTGTTTGTGGCCGGACTTCGACCCACGTGCCTTCGAGGCGGCTCTCCAGGAATACTCACGCCGGGATCGGCGCTTCGGTGGCCTCACGGCGGCCGCACTCTAGGAGCCTGTCGGGCTCAAGGGGCGCCGGCGAATCACTCCGGCACAGCGAACCCGCGTGTCTGGAACTCCTCCGCAATATGAGGTCGCAAGGCCACCGCGGCAGCCGAGTCCTGCTGCGCGGCGCTATTCTTCTGCAGGTGCTGCTCGGCCTGCCCGCGGCCATACAGGCTCCACGCATTCTTGGGATTCACCTTGAGGGAAGCATCGAAATCGGAGCGGGCGTGGTCATAGTCTCCCATCCGTAATCGCAGCAAACCGCGAACTTCCAGAAATCGCGAGTTGTTGGCGCTCAGGCGGTTGGCCTTATTGCAATCGGCCAGCGCGCGTTCGAGCTCGTAGCCTGAGGTCGCCCTGGCCAGGCAGCGTGCGTTGTATGCGTCGGCCGCGCGTATTTCCTCCGGATGGGCGTCGATCCATTGATCGTATTGGGCGATCGCCTGCGGCAGGCGGTTGGTCCGTGCGTACAGCGCGCCTAGCGTAAGTCGGGTGTCATCCTGTGGGGCGGCCGCATGGTCGGCGGCATCGAGGTCCGCGACCGCGCCAGTCTCATCATGAGAGGCCAGGCGCAGTTGTGCCCGCAGGACCAGCGCCGACACATCGTCGGCCTTGAGTTTGATCACCTGTTCCAGATCGGCCAGCGCCGCTGTCAATTGCCTGTCTGCGATATACGCGCGCGCCCGTTCGAAAAAAAATCGCGGCTCCTGCGGAGCCATTTCACAAGCGCGTGTCAGGTCGGCTATGGCGGGTGCGTATTCGTGGCGCGAGACGTACGCAGCGCCACGCCTTGCGAAACCATCGGCATCAAGTGGCTGGTCGGACTCCGGCTGCCCGGCGGATGCCGCGGGTGCGGCCGCCGCTGTCTGTTGGGCGGAAGCGGTTTTCAGGTTGAAAACCGGGCCGCCATTGTATGTGAAATAAAGTTTCTGTTGACTGTTGGCGATGTAGATCCGGTGCGAGAGGAAAAAGTCGGCGCCCAGCAACATGTCGACAGTCTCGAGAGGTACATCCCCCAGGCGCAGCCGCGTGTTGCGGATCTCCTCGTCACCGATCTTGAAGCTCTCGAAGGGGGCCAGCCAGGTGTTGACGTACGCCCGGCCGAAGCCGCCAAATCTGCCGCCGGGCACTACCCCGGGGCTGTCCGGTTTGATTCCGGCACGCTTCGCCGCGGCCAGTGTCAGCATCGACGCCTGTGCGCCTGAGTCGAACATCACGCGGAGCTTCTTGCCGTTCAGATACCCGATGCCGACGATGTGCGGCTCCTGGGGCGTGGTGCGGTCGATTTCCATGACGGAATAGAGCTGGCTCTGGGTGGCCCAGTACACCGGGTTGGCGGAATGACAGGTGGGACGCATCAGCCTGATCGCGCCGTTCGCGAGGTCATATTCCGCATCGGCGATGCGCAGCACATTCTGGCCGAGAATGCCGGCGGCACCGTTACCCGTTTCGTTGCCGCCGACGATGAATTCCACGCGGTGGAATGGGATGCCGGCCAGCGTGAACTGATTGACGGTCGTAACCCCTATCGCCTGCGCGCCTCCGATCCCTCTCACGATCAGCCCCCCCGGGGCCGGGCCCTGCTTGAGTTTGAATTGAGCGGCGCTGCCGGGTGAGATGACGCTGTAAAAGGCACCGCTGTCAGCCAGAAACAGTGCGTCGGCTCCATTGATCTTGGCGGACACCAGCGGGCTGCTGTTTGCCATGGTCACGGGCAGCTCGGCGAGCTTTTCGAGCTTGCAGTTCTTGTCCGCGGCGAGCGCGACGCTCGACAGGGCGGATGCCATCAGCATGGCGAGTAAGTAGCGTCCCAGCATAAATGCAACCCCTGCAGCACCCGGTGTATCAAATCAGATCTTCGAGGACGAGCGTGACCTGTCTTGCTGTACTCGCACGCTTCAGTTCCAAGACGACCTGAGTTCCAGGCGGTCGGGAACGCAGTAGCGCACGCGTATCGGCAAGGCCGTCGAAGCGCACCACCGCACCGTCCACCCGGACGATAACATCTCCGACCTGAATTCCGGCTTTGGCCGCCGGACCGCCGGAGGCAACCTCGGTCACGACATAACCTCCTGGACCGGAGTTGATCCACATGCCGGACCGATCGAAGCGACCGGCGTCGACCGGTTGCGGCGTGGCCGGCTTCAAGTACATGACCTGGTGGGCGTAGTCAAACGTCACTACAAAGCGCTTCAGAAAGCCGCTGCCGATATTGCCGTCGTAACTCGGGTCGCTCAGGGAGCCGCCCTTGTCCTCGGAAAGACCGGCTACCGGGGCGTTCACGGCGACGCTCCCGAGCGTCAGGGAGGGAAGACGTACGACGTACGATCGCGATGGCCCACCTACCCCCCAACCTTTCACGGTACTAATGCCTTTAGAAAACTTTTTGTGCAAGTCGTGCGCGCTGACAAAGGGGCCGGTGAGGTCGACCTCGGAGCGCGAGCCGGTGTCGATGTCAAAGCGCGCTGGAAGATCGCCGACCAGGCCCTCGACCATCGGCAGGTGGTCGTAAAACACAAAGGGTATTGCGGTACCGGCATCCGCCGGATCGAATCGGGTCGGATCGGTAAGGGTGAGCGTGTTATGACCGTAGTCGATGCGCACAGCGAAGCGGCGGAAGAGCTCGAATCCGACCATTCCGTCGACGCGGATCCCCTCGATGGAAGGGTCGTAGATCTGGGTCGCGAAACCGAGTTGATTGTGTAGTTGCACCGCGCCCAAGGCAATCTCGTCCACGTGGACGAACCCACCCGCTGCGGTTTTCTCCCCGGCGCCGGACATGGCTTGGGCGCCGATGGTCTTCAGGCCGAGCTCCGCGATCAAGGGCGGCGACAGGAGGTTATGGCCGCCGGTATCGACAATGAATGTGTAGGGGCCTTTGCCATTGACCATGGCATTGACATAAATGTGGTTGTTGAGTAACCGAAACGGCAACGTGACACTGCTCGCGCCAGCGCTGATCGCAGCTCCCGCGGGCGGCTGCGTGGGGCGCGAGTAAGACGCCCGCGGACGCGCTGTTTCAAAGCTGCAGGCCGTCAGTCGCAGATACTCGATGTTCTCTTTTCCGGAGCCGTTGTCGATGGTCACCCGGTGCGCCACCTGCACCCCGTGCTCCGCGCGGTATTCGTCGAGCCCGGTCCGTGTGTGAAAGAACTGCCGATCCTCGGTGATCTGCGCCAACAGGTGGGTGTTGGAATCGAACGATGCGCCGAACGGCTTGCCGCCATGCGGGGTGATGCGAAGTTGGTCGAGGGTGCGCCCATCGACCACCTGGCCGCCGATGTACTCATGGTGGCTCCCGCGTGGCCGGGGCGCCACCAGAGATTGGCGAGGCGGTAAGCCTCATTGACCGCCACGGGGATACGATCGCCGCCTTGCTGCGCCGTGTTGGCCCCCGAGGTGTCGCGCTTTTGAAAATAAGTGCATTGCGGAGCGGTTCCCAAGCGATTACCGCTAGAAAATCCCATCGAGGATTTTGTTGATCCAGTGCTCTCGGTCTTTGCTGATTCATTACAATCGATGGTTACGGTGTCCGAACTTTCAATTTTTGGTTTCATCCCGGAATTCAAAACCGGCCAGACATCACCGCGGTGATCGAGGGGAACCCCAGCTACCCGATCTTCCAAAAGTAGCCCCCCAGGCGCCAACGTCGACAGCGCAAACGCAGCCGAACTGAAAACAAGGGCCGCTTCAGCGGCCCTTTTTCTTAGCCCTCAGATCGCGCCCTTAGACGAGAGGTAGGCATTGTGCGCCGACCTGGCGGTCTCGTAGACCTGGACAGCCGCCGACTCCTGCTGGATAGCCTGTGCGTACACCGCTGCCGGCGCCGTCATGTCAGGGAAGGGAGAAGGAGGCGTTGCCGGTGTAGCCCCTGGGACGTTGGTGATTCCAACCTTCGCCAGGAGACTCTCCCAAGCTGCTCGCGCCGCCTTGCGAGAGGCACGGGCTGCGTCCAAGCCCCTCTTGGCTCCTGCAAGGTTCTGAACCAAGACTTCCACAGGAACCTGAGTCTGTGTCGTCGTAGGCTGAGTCATCGTCGTCTCCTAGTGCTGAGGGTATGTTAGCGACGGTTCACGCGCGTCAACACCCCGGTGTTCGGAGTATAGCCACCGGAACCGTTTCCGGTGACCGTAACCGTTGTCGAGGTCACCGAGAGGACCATCGTCCAGATGTTACTGGCATTGACGCCATAACCTGAGGTGTTGATCTCCGTTCCCTCCCGCACATCCATGAACCGAAACGGCATCTCCTGGGAGCATGTCATGCGGCCCGATAGTAATCGTGCACGGCTGTCCAAAGGACACGTTACTGATGTTGTACTGAGTGGGGAAGGTCAGGGAGTTCTCGCAAATCATTGCCCCCGCGTATGAAGTGACCCCAGCGCCGGGAGGCGAAGTAGAACCCGTAATACGCCGTGTTCGAGTAAGGGGTCGGGGTGTTCCAGTTCTGCCACTGAACCCGATCGGAGGAGATCTGGAAGTGCGTAGACGTTCCATCGTTCAAGATCCGGAAGTGGACCCGACCGTTACCCCACATGAACCATGGTGGGGTTCCGCTAACTTCTCCGTTGTTCTGGTTACGGGTGACACTATTTACCAGCAGGTTCTGCTGGTGGAAGTAGATCGTTGAGCCATTGGTACTGGAGCTAATGGCGTAGACGTTGCTATTGTCCGCAATCCCATCCGTTACGCACACCCCGAAGTCGGGGTAGTCCTGAAACGGCATGGGGCTATACGTTGCGACCAGCGTCACGCACCAGCAGGCTGTGGGAGATAGAAGACCGGCGGAGGGTTGAACCAGGGCGAGGCTAACGCTCGTGAACGAGGTGACGAGCGCGCGGAGCGCTTCCCCGTAGGGAGCCAGGGTAATGCCCCCGGTGGGTGCAGTGACGTAGGAAGATGGATCGATCGCGGCGTAGGAGGACTCCAAGGGGATCGTGATCCACGCAGACGTGTTCGGGTCATCGAAGTACATGACCGGAGCATCTCTGCAGATGAAGAGCTTCCCACTCCCTGATGCTGATCCCCGGTTCGCAGCAACGTCGTACTTGTTCGAGGTGAGCGAACCAGCATTGACGGCTGTAGCAAGTAGGTCGAGTGCTGGCCCTACCCTGGTAGGGGGTGGCGAGGTCCAGTCACCGGCGTCCGAAGGAGTGTAGGTAACATTCGCGGCATCCACAGAGGAGGACCCCACCGGGATCAAGACAGGTGGATGACCGCTGTTTCCATCCCAGTACAGGAGGTAATACGGAATGAAGCCCGAGCCACCTCCGGGGGTGATGTCTACGACGGATGTACCAGGGCACCCAACAGTGACTGTAGCGGAGTCGCTACCGGTACAATTGGAGAAGTCGAGCACCATGGGGAGCTCGTAGAAACGGTCGAAGCTTGGGTTGAACGTAATGGTGTACGTCTCACCGCCCTGGAAAGAACCGGTGAACTGTACGGCGCTGGCGTTGCTGATTGAATCGCCATAGTTCATCGCCCCGGAGGTGTAGCTAATAGCTACGCCGTACGCGGGGGGAGAAGGGATGCCGCCGAGATCAGGCGCTCCGGAGATGACTGGGACAGTCTGAATTTCGTCGGCGCCGTTTCCGTCCCAGTACACCAGGTTGTAGAAGATCCCCGGGTTGGTATCTCCGACGATACTTACGGAGTTCTGGGTATCACTCATCCCAGAGATCTCGATGAGGATGGTCGCTTCTTGGATAGTGCAGTTGCTGAAGTCTAGAAGCTTTGGCGCGAAGGCTTCAGTCTCTTCCAGGACAATGGTGTACGTGTCGCTGTTGAGCAACGTTCCCTGGAAGACGATGGTGGCTTGCCCCGCCGGTACGACCATGGGGGTATTTGGGTTCAGAGTGACAACGAAGACGCCGGTATCTCCACCCCCACCGCCGCCGCCAGTCCCATCACGCCCGCTGGGGGAGACCTTCACACCAGCCGAGATGGAGGTCCCCGACGACGCATTCTCCGATGCCCCGGTGTTCTCGATCGTGATCGAGGTCTTCCCGTTGATACCGCTGACGAGAAAGGAGCCTGCGGTCTCAATGAAGAGAGGCTGATCGACCCCCATCCACGAAGAGTCCATGACCGACACATCGACGGTGGAATTAGCCGCCGGCATCGTGAAGGCGGCCTGCACCCTCGTGTACGCGCTCACCCCCGGATTTCCCGTCACCGGGTAGGGGGTAAAGACGGGCGGAATTGGTCCAACCGACGGGGTTGGAAGTCCCTCGTCGGGGGATACAACTTTTCCGTCAGCGAGATGGAAGGGCATGCGAAGAGCGTACCAGAACCTCAGATCGAGAAGAAGTCATCCGTTTAGAGACCAGATGCCCTTCGCGGTGAACGTGAAGACGTAAGACCAATAATCGGTTGTGGCAGTCCAACTATTTACTAGCGTACGTGGTGTTGTGGGACTAACGAATTGGGCAGACCCACTGATGAGGCTCTGGGAGCCACTCGTCATCGCGACGATACCTCCGCCAACATCATGGATACAATGCTGCTGCCCCACAACGGGGGAGGCAGGGAACTCAATAAGGGCGGAGCTACCACCGCTAGTATCTACCGGCCAATCGTAAACGCTATTCGTTATCTGTCCTACGCCAGAAGTCGTAGTAGGGGCGCTCGTAACTACGTTACTAACGATTAGAGGCGGATTGAGATTGACTGCGTTTACGTAAGACCCACCATCGTACCAAACGAGGTAGACCGAGGAAGCTGTTGGCGTTGACACCGTAACCGTGTCCGAGCCGTACTGGAACTTGAGAGACGACACGCCGGTCAGCGACACCCCCTCCAAGTCCACGATCTGCTTAGGTGCGGACAGGTTGAAGACAACAGCGCCAGACAACGCCGAGGAAGACACACGGACAATGTCACAGGGCGGCAGGGTGAACGGGCTGGACCCGGTCAGGGTGACATCGATTACAACAGCGTTGTTTACGTTGTACCCCTTATTGGTAAAAGCGGTCGTCTGGGCAAAGGATACAGTCGCCGTCGAATCCGAGAAGTAGACAAGGGTAGAAGATGTGCCGGCAAGAACGTCATTCCCGATCAAGGTCCCGCGCGCGAGGTACAGAGCCGTAGTCGTACCAACAGGCCCCGACACGATCATTCGACCGCTGTTGAGCGTGCATCCGTACAAGATCAGGTCAGTTACCTTGCCCGAGGAAGTACCGGAGAAGTCGAACATCCCCGCACCCCCGCCAGCCAGCGAGAACGCGCAGTTGTGGAACACGGCGATGTTCGCACTTGATCCTGTAAGCGCCCATACGGCAGATGAGTTGGCATTCAAGAAGTTGATGCCCACGGCCGAGAGAGGAAGAGTAACTAGGCTTGCCCCAGAGGTGAGTTCGATTGTCGACTGGCTGTACCCACCGTCGTTCTCAACGAACGTGGTGACAGACCACTGAACCCCAAGATTCCAGGATCCTGGGGGGACGTTTACGACGGTACCCGGCGGCAGCACGATGACGGTGGGCTGCGGGTTTGTTTGTACGAATGTGACGAGGTCGGCCCAATCCGTGAAACTTCCTGGGTACTGGACGACAGAAGACAGCGTAGAGGCGATGTTGATCGTTACACCATCGATCGACCCGTAGCTTGGATCGATCAACGTCGACGGCTGAGCGTTGATGATCAGCACCCCTCCCGACTCGACAGCGATAGCGCCTGCCTTGAGCTGGGCGAAGTCCTTCACGTACACGTTCATGTAGCCAGACGAGCCGACCGTGATGACAGGATTCGTCCCATCGCCTAGAACCGCTTCATCCTGCAAGAACAACTGGTAGTTGTTGAATCCACCAAAGTCCGGGGCCTCGTACAGATTGGACCCGGACTCACAGGTGACAATGGATTGCCCGGAGATCGTGCACAGGTACGGGTTGGATGTGAACGCCGTACTGGATACGCGGCACTGAAGCGCTATGTCGTGAATCTGCAGGAGGGGAGACAACGTGAACGATGTTGTCAGAGCCGGGATGTTTCCCGATGACTGATTCACCATCCCGATTAGCCGAGTGGCCGATCCGAGAGAAAGGGCACCGGCAGCCGTGTAGGCATCCGAGTGATGGGAGAAGTCTACGTACACGGGGAACGACCCAGCCATGCCCGCAGTTGTGGTGCAGGCCTGCTGGAGCAACGCTTCGGTGGTGAACGTGTTTGCCAGAGCTCCGGAAGTACCGCCTGGCTGCCAGACAAGTGACGGCGCAGCTACGCCCGCACAAATTGCCTGACCCGTAGGGTTCGAGGGGGAGAATGGCGACGCGATCGGAATTCCAGGCATCAGCTAATCACTCCATTCGTGAACGACGAGCCAGAGTTCCCGAACTTCCAGAAGGTGACGGCTTGCGAAGTTCCGTTCTCCGTGATGGTGGCAGTACCCAAGCTGACGCCGGTGTAACGGAAGCCGGTCGCGGAGTCTGTGAGAGTAGGTGTTCCGAACGAGGTCAGCATGGCTGCTACATCATCCTCACCTACAACACCGGTGAAGCTAACAGTAGCGGAACGGGTTGAGGTGAGTACGGAGGCATTCGCCAGGAGTGTGTTCCATAGTGCCTGCCCTGCAGTTTCGGGGGAGGCAACAACTCCGTACACGATGCGTATGGCGAAGGTGATCGTCGCCGATGAAGTGTGGACGA
>CAVVXG010000017.1:0-56244 GCA_963752125.1 uncultured Pseudomonadota bacterium
GGTTCGGGCTGGTCCAAAGCTTGCGCGCCAGGCCGGAGACAAGCGTTCTGCCCGTGATTCTGCTATCGGCGCGGGCCGGGAAGAGGCACGAGTCGAGGGCTTGCAAGGGGGCGCCAGCGACTATCTTGTCAAGCCTTTCACGGCGCGCGAGCTACTGGCGCGGGTGGGCGCGCACATCGAGATGGCACGGCTCCGGAAGCAAACGGCCGCGCGGGAAGCGGAACTCCGGGCCGAGGCTGAGGCGGCGCGCGACCAGGCCCTGAACATTCTCGAGAGCATTACAGACGCCTTTGTAAGCTTCGATCGTGAATGGCGCCTCAACTACGTCAACGGGGAAGCCGAACGCGTGATGGGCGTGAGCCGTCACGACTTGCCGGGCAAGAGCCATTGGGACCTCTTCCCCGGCATGATCGGAACGGCGGCCGAGCGGGAGTATCGCCGAGCGCTCCGCGACCAGGTTTCCGTGGAGTTCGAATATTTCCACGCTCCCTCGAATCGCTGGTTCGCGATCAGGGCCTTTCCCACACAGGACGGCGGGCTCTCCAACTACATCCGGGATATAACCGCGCGGAAGCAGGCGCAGGAGGCGCTTCGCGAGCAGGACGCCCTGCGCGAAGCCGACCGCCGGCGGTGGCGCGAACTCTTCTTCCAGGTTCCGGCGGCGGTCGCCATCCTGCGGGGACCGGATCACATATTTGAGCACGTCAACGACGAATTCCAACGGGTCGCGGGCCGGTCAAGCGCGCAATTGCTCGGTAAGCCGGTGCGTGAGGCGTTCCCGGAACTCGAGCTCCAGGGCTATATACAAATGCTCGATGGCGTGTATCGCACAGGAACGCCTTATGCCGCAAAAGAGTCGCTGGTTCAAATGGACGTTCACGGTGACGGCGCCCTTCAGGACATTTGCGTCAACTTTGTTTGCAACGGGACCAGGGACGAGACAGGACGGATTGACGGCATTTTTGTCCACGCCGTAGTCGTTACCGATCTGGTTATGGCGCGAAGGCGGATCGAGGAAACCAATCAGCGCCTGACTCTGGCGTTGGCGGCTACGAGAGGGCTGGTCTATGAGGTGGATCTCAAGACGGGGCGCGTTACTCGCGAGCCTGGCCTCGAAGATCTTACGGGCTGGAAACTGGATGAGGTGCCTGCGACTTCCCAATGGTGGCGGGAGCAGATTCATCCGGAAGATCGGGTGCGACTCGCGGGCTGGAATGAACAGGTGTCCCCCGGCCAGACGATGCGGGTCCTGACCTACCGTATTCGCCATCGTAACGGCGACTGGAAATGGGTAGAGGATCATGCGCTGGTCGACCGTAATGAAGCCGGAGAGATCCTGCGGGCCATCGGGATCGGGATCGATATAACGGCCCGCGAGCAGGCGCAGGAAGAGCTTCGGCAGAGCCGGGAGCGCTTTCTCACCGCGGTACGCGCGGTGAGCGATTTGATCTGGACCAACAATGCCAGAGGCGAGATGGAAGGCGATCAGCCGGGATGGGGAGGGTTCACCGGCCAGTCTTACGACGAGTATCAAGGCTATGGATGGGCTAAAGCGGTGCATCCGGAAGACGCGCAGCCCACGATCGATGCCTGGAACCAGGCGGTTGCGGTCGGTCATCGCTAGACATTCGGTTTTCTCGCCACGCACCGCCGGGAACAGGTAACGCTCGCGCTGCTCGCCCTCGCAAGCCAGTAAAATATTGGAAGGTCGCGCCACACAGGCGTAGTGCAGAACGTAGCTGGTACGTCCTAGCTCCTTCTCGTACAAAACCCACGTCACCGAGTCGAGACCGACCCCACCCACCTCGGCCGGCATATTGGCGGCAAACAGACCCGCTTCAATGGCCCGGGCGCGCAACTCGTGACGTAACTGCTCGCGCAGAACGCCAGTTTCCTCGACCTCCCGCTCATGAGGCATGAGCTCCTCTTGCACGAAAGCGTGCGTGGCCTTCACGATCATCTGCTGTTCTTCTGTGAGCGTGAAATCCATCGTCGCCTCCCCCCATTCAATAGCCCGTCTTGGCACTCTTGCGGCTGATCTTCTCGGCACCGACGCCGGTAGACTCGACCGCCCAGCCGTGGAGCAATTGCAGATGCAGCCGCAGCTGCTCGATCTGCTTCGCGGCAGGCCAGTCGCTCTGGCTGGCGACCGCGCTGGCCGTCAGCCCATTGATGAAAGTGACCACAGAGCACAACACCTGCTCGCGCACGGCCGTCGACCATCGCGACCACGCCGGCCAGCCTTGCGCCAGGCAACGCTCGAACAACCGCATGTATTCGCGGTGCACCCAGGCATTGATGCGCTTCAGCTTCTTGTCGGCCGAAACCTGTCCCCAGAAGGCGGTCCAGAACGCGCACTCGATAAAGCGATGCTCGTCAACGGGTAGCGCCTCAGTCAGAACGTTGAGAAGATCCGGCGCAGCTTCTCCCGCCGGCCGCGTCAGACGCTCCTCGATACGACGCAAGATCAGTCGCAACGCCGCGATCACGATCTCCTGTTTCGTATCGTAGTAATGCGCCACCATGCCCGTCGTATAGCCGGCCTCCCGTGCAATACGAACGATCGTGGCTTGGTCAAAGCCGTGCTCGGCTACGACCCTGCACGCCACGAGTGCAATCTCGTCGCGGCGCTTCTCGTGATCAACAATCTTGGGCATTGTGCTCTCTAACCTCGTACATCTCAGCTGCCCCGGGCGGTGTCCGGGCGCGTCTACTCAACTGCTTCGGGGCATGCCAACGTGCCGCCCCTGCTGCGTCGGGCGCGGCAAACCCGCCTGCCCCGCGTGAATTTTCTCGAACCTCGCGCGCAGCGCGCAATCCATGGGTGTCGCCTTGCCGGCCTTGGAATCCACATGCAGATAGATCTGCTCGCCCGTCGCGACCAGCACCTCATCCCGCGTTCGATGCAACTCATGAAACAGATGAACACGCTTATCGTCCACCGCCAGCAGCCGCGTCAGGACATAAACAGGCTCCAGCGCTTTCGCTTCGGCGCCGTGCGTCATATGAGACTCGACCGTGTACATCGCGCGCCCTGAGCGACGATAGCCATCGTCAACACCGACAGAACGGAACACGGCGTCGGTGGCATCGCCAAATACTTGTAGATAACGCGAGTCGGTCATATGCCCGTTGTAGTCAACCCACTCCGGACGCACCTGCGTCTCCATGCGTTGAACGCCCAGTGCTGCCGCCCGACCATCGTGTCGCGTGTTGCCAGAATTCTGCTCATACAACCGATCCTCCAGCGCACGCAACGTGGCGCCGGCACCGATATTGAACTGCCGCAGCACCTGCTGAATGGCCACCAAGTAATCATCCCTCAGCCGCTCGATCTCCCGGATCGAGCGCCCGGACGCCTGTGCCTGGGTCCCCTCGACCATGCGGTCGATCAGCTTCTCTGTCAGCTCCGGCGCCTCGAGTTTGGTCCAGGGCCATTTCAGGCAAGGGCCGAACTGCCGCAGCATATGCCGCATGCCGCTCTCGCCACCAGCGAGGTGGTAGATGAGATTCGTCCCCATAGCCGCCCAGCGTAAACCAGGACCGTAGATGATCGACTCATCGAGCTCACCCGTGGTGGCAACGCCGTCGTTAACCAAGTGCAGAATCTCGCGCCACAGGGCTTCCTGCAGCCGATCGGTGAGATGCCCCGGAATCTCCTTGCGGACCCGTAGAGGATGCATGCCGATGGCGGTATAGAACCCCGCTGCGGCATCGATCGCCGCCAAGGAGGTCTGCGAACCGCCGACAAGCTCTACCAGCGGAAGCAGGTAGACCGGGTTGAAAGGATGTGCGACCAGAAAGCGCTCGGGTGCCTGCATATCGTGTTGCAGGTCGGATGGCATCAGGCCAGAGGTACTGGAGGCGATCACGACGTCGGGACCGCAGTGGCGACTCACGTCAGCAAGGACCCGCTGTTTCAACTCCAACTGCTCGGGGATGTTCTCCTGAATGAAGTCCGCCTGGGCGGCCATCGAGCGCGGATCGGTCGTGAACGACAGCGTCCCCTTGCGTGGCAGCGGCGCGAACGTCAACCGCGAGAGTGCCCCTTCAGCATTCTCGACAGCACCGCGGATCCAGGCCTCCATCTCAGGCTTCACGTCCGCGGCCAGCACGTCGATACCGAAATGCAGCGCGCGTGCCGCCCAGCCGCCGCCGATGACTCCGGTGCCCAGCAGTCCGAGCGTTTTCACCTGTCGCATCATGGCATTCCGACTGATCTTTTATAATGTCGGCGCAATAATATAATAAATCAGTACAGCATGACACGCTCGGGGTGCAACGGGCGCAACCGCGGCGCCTGGATGTTAGTTTTGAGGCAATGAAGCGGTGTTTCGCGCTCGGCGGCGCGCAGATCGCGGTGCGGTCGGACTGCCGCTCACGGCAGCGGCGGACATCGGCCTTGATCCCGCCAGCGAAGGCAATTTGGCCGGTGCGGACGCCCAATCGTCCGCACCGCCGTCGGTTATTTGACGTTGGATTTATGCAACAGAGCGCGCCGCTTCGAACGCTTCGATCGCGCCAGCCCACTTCCAGTTCGACGGCCGCAGGCGATGCGACTCGACAGCAACCGGCTCGGACAGCTTCCAGGGACGCGGCAGCGCATATTTACGAGCAATTCTTACAAATGCCTGGGCCCTGTCATCAGCGCTCGGAACTTTGTCATCCGTGGCGGTCCACCGTCGCACGAAGCCCGCCTGCTCCCGCAGCTGTTGGCGCAGCTCGCCCAGATAGGACTTGGAACGGTCCGCCGCCCCGGCAATAGCCTGCCACGCGTCGCTATCAGCGGCGCGCACCAGCTCCTCCAGGCAGCCCTCCGACAACGGGGTTTTGACATTAAGCGAGCTCAGCTCCTCCTTCAGCCAGCGAACGCCCGTTCCCTGCCTGAGAGTCAAGACTCGTATCCCCGAATCCAGCAATTTCATGATGCATTCCCCTGCAGTCCAACACCACATTAATGGCCTCGCCGGCGCGGAATTCAAGGGAAGAATCTGTGGCGTCCCCGCATCCGATCCGACGCCAACAGACGATGCACGCGCTGTGCCAACGTCAACGGCAAACACCCCCTTCCTTTGGTATGTGTCACGGCCATGGCACATTGTGGGATATTGTTAAATGGCGGCGTGTGGTGTTATTTCCCGTGCTCCGCGCTCACTCGGTCGCGGTTTTTGCCGCCAATTCGCCGCTGCGCGGCGCCGCCAGCCCGCCGTAACGCGCATCGATTTTCTGCAGCAGAATGCGCGCCTCGGGCATCCTGCCGCGCGCCACCAACTCATCGACCTGACTCAACTGCGCATTCAACTCCTTGTCGAGGCGGGCGCGGCAGGCGTCGAGTTTGTTTGACGCGCGCGCCTTGTGCTCCTCCTGCAAGGCATGCAGGGCGCTGTTGAATGTTCCGGGATCGGCGAGCTCGTGCGCGACCCAGGGCATGTCCAGCGTCACCAGATCGAACACGCACCAGTCCAGCAGCGACTTGCGGCTGCTCACATCCAGTTGCAGGTGAAAATCGTCGCGACCACCCGAGACATACACCAGCCGTGTCGACTCCTGGAAACGATGCAACAAGTCAGCCGGCGGTAGCGGGATTTCCGCGCTGCCGATGGGATCGCTGCCGGCATCCAGCAACACCCCCTGGAAGACATCCGGATAGGCAAGTGCAATACGCAGCGCGATGCGCGCGCCTCCAGAGAATCCCCCAACGTAGACGCGCTGTGGATTGATGGTGTAGCGCCGCTCGGCATTCACGGCCGCGAGCAATGCGAGCGGCTCACGGCGGTCGAGCACGTCCGCCTCGTTACCAGAGTTGGCGGCGGTAACGAAAATCACGCCGTGCCGATCGAGCACCGGGATCCATTTTCGCGGCACCTCCGCCTGCGGCCACGGCGGCACGAACACCAGCAACGAGTAGCCCTCGGGTGGTTGGTTTGGTGGCACGTAGATGGCGAACTTCTCATGCGCCAGGTCAATGGCCTGGGCTCGGAGTGTCTTGCCTGAGCGCTGCAACACCCGGTTCACGCGTAGCGAATTCAAGGGGCTCATCAGCCGGCGCGTGACTTCCGCGGCGCCCGCGAGCGGCGTGTAATCGGCAAAGACAACATCACTTTGCAGGCCGGCCGGCAGGGAGCCCACTGCCTGCGCGACATCGCCCGCCGCGAGCCGTGGCAGGAGTGACAGACCGAACAAGAAGCAAGCACGCGCGATCACCCGTAGAAGGTAGCACGCACGAACACGCCCACAAAAAGTTGGTGAAGAACGAACAGCTCACCGGCAGCGATGGCGTGTGCTTACCATCCAATGCCGCATGGAACTCCAGTCGGGCATCGCGGTCATGATCAGAGCATCAACAAGAAATGAGACCGATGTCAGGGCGTGGGGGGCCGTCGGCCCAGCGATGGATGGTGTGCGCATTGGCCGCCCTGGGTCACCTGGGTGTACTGCTGGTGCTGAGCCACGGCCTGCACTTCCGAGAATCAACGTCCGCCGACTGGTCGATGGAGGTTGTTTCCATAGAGATGCCCAAGCCCCCGGAAGTCTCTGCAAAACCGCCGGACCCGAAAAGGAAGTACCCGGCCCTTGCGCACCAGCCGCGCTCTGAGCGCCCTGCCCTCTCCCTACCGCCACCCTCAAGCTCGGCGCCGCAAGCGGACGATCAGCCCCGAAACGCAAGCATCGATTGGGACGCGCAGGCCCACGATGCCACCGATGCAACCCTCAAGCGTGCCCAAGAAGCAGCCGGACGCCGTTCGTTTGTCCACGAGTTCGCAGCGCCAGCGACACCTGAGAAGCCCGGGATCTTCGGGTCAGAGCAGGAAAATCACAGGGCGGGCCGAGTTGAAGGAGGCGGCACCGTATTCTGGGTGACGGACAATTGTTATTTCGAGATTCCGCGCGGACCGCCACCGATGCGGATGGCCGGCGAGTTCCATCTTCTAACGCCAACCTGCAAGCCGCCCCCAACAGGTGGCGGTGAACAGCTGTTCAAGGACCTCACCCCGGAGTCCTTACGCAAGCTCCCTGCTCCACCGGCGGCGAAGTAGGCGCTCGTTCCGGTCGAGCGCGTGGTACGAATGGCGCACATAGCCCAATCCAGTTCGAAACGCGCCGCGCCAGAATCCACATGAATATCTTCATGTTATATGGTGGGTCGGGTGGGGCTCGAACCCACGACCAACGCCTTAAAAGGGCGCTGCTCTACCGACTGAGCTACCGACCCGCGCGGCGCGAAGCGCGCGCCATTATACCTACGAGCGTCCGTCCGGACACCCGCCGCTTCGCGGGGGCGGCATGATACTACAGAGCCTGGTACGGAGTAGGGTCGGCGATGCCCGCCGCCTCGAAACCGGCCCGGCGCAGGCGGCATGAATCGCAGCGGCCGCAGGCGCGCCCTGCCCAGTCGGCCTGGTAGCACGAAACGGTCAGGGCATAGTCCACCCCCAGCCGGGTGCCTTCGCGAATGATTTGCGCCTTCGACAAATCGATGAGCGGCGCGTGGATGCGGCACGGATGACCCTCGACGCCAGCCTTGGTCGCGAGGGCAGCGAGCTTTTCGAACGCCGCGATAAACTCAGGGCGGCAATCGGGATACCCCGAGTAATCGACACTATTTACGCCGACGAAAATGTCGCGCGCGTCGAGCACCTCGGCCCAGCCAAGCGCCAGCGACAACATCATGGTATTGCGCGCCGGCACATAGGTAACGGGAATGCCGCCCGTCGGCGTTTCCGGCACCGCGATCGTCTCGTCGGTGAGAGCTGAGCCGCCAATGCCAGCGAGATCCACATGCATGATGCGGTGATCGCAAATGCCGCCGGCTTTGGCAACCCGCCGCGCCGCATCCAGCTCGGCGCAATGTCGCTGGCCGTACTCGACGGACAAGGCATAACACTCAAAGCCCCGCGAGCGCGCGAGCGCCAGAACGGTGGCCGAATCCAGTCCGCCGGAAAGCAGTACGACCGCCGGTGCGCCGCCCATTATTTTCCCGCCACATTGCCCCACAAGTACTTGTGGAGCTGAATCTGAAACCGTACCGGCAGCCGATCCTCAAGAATCCAATCGGCGAGCTCGCGCGCCGGCAGCTGCTCATGGCTAGGTGAGAACAGCACGGTGCAGCGGTTCTCCAGGGCGAGCTCGCGCAGCTTGCCGCGGCTCCACTCGTAGTCCTCGCGGCCGCAGATGACGAACTTCACCAAGTCATGGGATTGCAAGCGCGGCAGCTCGTCGTAACGATTGCGGGCTTCCTCGCCCGAGGCGGGTGTTTTGATGTCGACCACGCGAATGACCCGAGGGTCGACACCCTCCAAGGACATGGCACCGCTGGTCTCCAACGAGACGCGGTAGCCCGCATCGCAAAGTTGCTCAAGCAGCAGCAAACAACTCTTCTGCGCCAGCGGCTCGCCGCCGGTGACGCAGACGTACCTGGCACCGAGCTCGGCTACGCGCGCCAGGATGGCGTCGAGCTCCCACCACTCACCACCGTGAAAAGCGTAAGCGGTATCGCAATACTGACAACGTAGCGGACACCCTGTGAGCCGTACGAACACAGTGGGAATGCCTACGGTGTCGGCCTCTCCCTGCAGGGAGTGGAAAATCTCAGTGATCTTGAGCCGCGCCACGTCCGCCTCCGCCAAGCCCTTTCACTTCGGAGCGGGCGTGCGTTGCAGTCTGTCGGTGGCGTGCCTTGCCGCGTCAGTCCCCGGGTACTTCTGCACCACTTGAGACAAGGTGTTGCGTCCCTCGCTCACTTTTTTCTGGTCGAGCTGCGCATAGCCGAGCTTCAGCATCGCGTCTGGCGTCTTGCGAGAGTTAGGCCACTTCTGCAGGACGTTGCGGAATGCCGTTGAGGCGGAATCCAGGTCATGAGTGACGTAGTACGACTCACCGAGCCAGTACTGCGCGTTCTCGGCCAGAGGGCTGTTGGGATAGCTCGTCAGGAAGTCCTTGAAACCTGTGATGGCGATCGAATAGCTCCCTGCTTTCAAGGCATCGAACGACTGGCCATACACCCTCTGCTCCTCCGACGAGGCACCACTTCCCGCATCGGTACCTGCCCCCGCTGTATTCCCTGCGGCGGCCGCGCCGGCTGCGCCGTCCCCACTTGTCGCCCCCGCCGCACCGTTCGCTGCGGTCGCCACGGAACCCGCGGCTGCAGCGCCCCCAACAGCACCAGGATCGGCGCCACCGCTGGACCCAACAGCCCCGGCTCGCGAGGAACCGCCACCGAGCGCCGTGATGCGCTTGTCGAGATCGCTGTAGAGGTCCCTCTGCTGCTTCTTCATCGCCTCCTGGTTATATTCAAGCTCCTCAATGCGGCCGCGCAGCTGCCGAACATCGGCCTGCACGGCATCGAGGTGCTGCGCCAACTCAACCAGGCTCTGGTTGGAAATGACCCGCTCGATCCGCGTCACTCGCGCCTCGAGGTCGTTCAGCTTCACCTGTGTCGGATCATCCGGACTGGGCGTGCTGGCGCACCCCGTGGCCAGTGCGGCGACCAGCGTGACAGTGTAGAGAGGGCGCATCGGTAACCTCATGTTTCTCGCGCTACCGCGTCGGAGTCAAATAAACGATCTCTACACGGCGATTCTTGGCCCAAGCTGCTTCGTCGTGGCCGGCGACAGCCGGACGCTCCGCGCCATAGCTGACAGTGGAGATCTGCGTTTCGGTCGCTCCCTGCAACAGCAAAGCGCGTCGCACCGACTGCGCGCGTCGCTCACCCAGGCCGATGTTGTACTCACGCGAGCCCCGGTCGTCCGTGTGACCTTCGAGTCGCAGACGTGCGGTCGGATTGTTGGCAAGGTATTTGGCGTGAGCACCCACGATGTCAGTGCCCTCACCCTTGATCTCACTGCTATCGAAGTCGAAATAGATCACGCGCTTGGCCAGCAGGCCAGCCTGAGGTCCCGCTGCCTCGTCCTCGCCGTTTTGACCGGCATTGGCGGCGTTGGCGCCACCGGCGCCGGAGGCTTCCGACCCGGCACCCACTTCAGAGCCCTGTGAGGGCGGTGCTGTCTTCGCAGGCTTGCTCGAGCACGCAACCACACCTAGGCAAGCCATCAACATGACAATAAGAATTCTGCGCATACACCCTTCTCCAGCATTCCGGCCGCGTGCGGCCACATTTTTCTTTACTGACTGAACGGCCCCCAGGCCGGTTCGCGAACCTCGCCCTGCTGCGCCTTGAGACGCAAACCAGTCAGGCCATCCACGGATACGGTGGCGAGCGCGCCAAGACTACCCTCACGCTCGGCGTATATGAGCATCACGCCGTTGGGAGCGAAGCTCGGAGACTCGTCCAGGTGGCCGTGCGAGAGCACCCGGACAGCGCCGCTGGCGAGATCCTGCACTGCGATCCGATAGTTGCCGCTGTCCAAAGTCACCATGGCGAGCTGCGTGCCGTCGGGAGACAAACGGGGTCGGGCATTGTAGTTCCCGCTGAATGTAATGCGCTTCGGGCGGTCGCCCGGGTTCACGCCAATGCGGTAGATCTGCGGGCCGCCCGCGCGATCGGACGTGAAGTAAAGAGAACGTCCGTCGGGAGTCCAGGCCGGCTCCGTATCAACCGCCGGGTCATCAGTGATGCGAGTCAGGGTCTGAGTGCCCAGATCGAGCACATAAATGTCCGGGTTGCCGTTGCTGCCGCCGAGGGTGAGCGCGAGCTTCTTGCCATCGGGCGACCAGGCGGGTGCCCCATTGATGCCGGCCCGCGCCGAGACCTGCCGGCGCTCGCCAGTGCGAACCAGTTGCACATACACAGCCGATCGTTTGTTCTCGAATGACACGTAGGTGAGCCACTGCCCGTCCGGTGACCACGAGGGCGACATGAGCGGAAAGCGTGACTGCAAAATCAAGCGCTGATTCTCACCATCCGCATCCGCCACGACGAGCTGGTAGCTCTGCGCAGGCGGCTGGCCATCGACGGCCACATAGGCGATGCGTGTGGCAAACGCACCCCGGATACCCAGGATCTTCTCATAGACGACATCGCTCACCCGGTGCGCTGCATTACGCAAAGCGCTCGGCGTGCCGATGAAGCGCTGGGTCACCACGCGCTGCCCCGTCAGTGAGTTGACGAGGTCGAAATCCACGGCCACCTGGCCGTTCTCGACCGCACTGAGCCGACCAACAACCACGTAGTCAGCCCCGGCGCTCTTCCAGTCGGCAGCGACAACATCGTCGGCCTTGGTGGGCGTCGCCGTTGGCAATCGCGCTCCCGTCAAGGTGCGGAACCGCCCGCTACCCGCCAGGTCGTGTTGGACGACACCGGCAACGTCGAGACCACCATCCGCTGGGGCCGCGCGCGCAAAAGGAACTACGGCGATCGGCACCGGGTCAGTGACCCCGGAGGTGATCTCAATCTTCAGTTGCGCGTGCACGGGCATCGTGGCCGCTGTCGCGACGATGGCGGCGAGCAGGAGGCGTCGTAAGGCGCAAAAAGCTGTCATCGTCACTCTCTTGATCTATAACTCAAACAGGGCGCTTGTCCGATTGCCAAAAGCAGCCTGCGGCCCGGAATGGGCCAGCCCTTTTGGCCGGGGGGCAAAAGGCGTGACTTTTGCTCCCCCTCACTTAATCAGGCCTGAACGTGATCACCAAGTTGCGCTCAAACAACGCCGGATCCGGCGGCGGCGGCAACGGGGAGGCACGATACACGGCCGCCTCTATCGATTCACGCACTGCCTGATCTCCATTGCAGGTCCCGATACGGACATTGGTCACCTCACCCCCCGGGACCTGCGTAACGTTCAACACACATTCGATACCCGTTCGCGCCGATGGCGGCTTCAACCACGCGCGTTGGATGCGTGCGGTGATCTGGGACTGCCAGCTCGCCAGAGCACCGCTCGAGCGAGCCTGATCCTGCCGCAACTCCTGATCCAAGCTGGCTCGTAAATCCGCTTCGCGCTGGGCCGCTTCCTGCTGCTCGGCTTGCTTCTTCTTCGCCTCGGCAGCGTCCCGGGTCTTGCGCTCAGCGTCGGCCTTTTCCTGAGCCTGCTTCTGCTGCCGCTCATCCGCCTGACGCTTTTCTGCCGCGCGTTTCTCCTCGGCAGCCTTCTCTTCCGCCAGTGCCGCTTCCTGCTGGCGCTCCTGCTCCAGGCGCTTTTGATCCTCTTCCTGCTGCTTCGCCTTCGCGGCCTGGTCGGCGCGCTCCTGTGTCTCTTTTTGTTCCTGCTCCCGTTTCGCCAGCTCCTCGGGTGTCGGCTGGGGCGGCCCCTCCGGCTCTACCTGTGGCTGAATCTCGGGCGGCGGTTGTTGCGGCTGTGGTGGCGGTGTAGGTGGCGGTTGCGGCTGTGGCGGCAGATTACCGAGGCCCGGCACCGACTTAGCATCCACCACAGTGGCGTCAATCGCCAACGTGGGCGCGGGCCGGTCGCGCTTATAGTTCCACCAGGCGTACCCCACGGCCACAACCAGGGCTCCGTGCAGCAGGACGGATAATACAATCGATGCCCACCGATCACTGCGCCGTTCCACCGGCCCGGACTTTGCCATCAGGACGGTGCCATCAGTTACCGCGATGCGGGGGCTGCCGCGGCAGGGGGTCGGTAATGAAGCCGACCTTCTTGGCGCCCGCCTTCTGCAGAATCACCATGGCCCGGACCACCTGCCCATACGACACGGCGTTATCCGCCTTCACCAGCACCGGCAGGTCGGGATTGCCGCGCAATTCACGGGCAGTGCGATCGCCGACCACGTCCGGATCGAGCGGCGCCCGCGGGTCACCGCCCTTGTTCAAATACAACCGACCCTCCTTATCGACCGACAACACGATCGGAATGGCGTTTTTGAGCATTTTCGGGTCGAGGGGTTCCGCTCCGGCCTTGGGCAGATCGACCTTGATCCCCTGGGTGAGCAGCGGAGCTGTGATCATGAAAATGATCAACAGCACGAGCATCACATCGATATAGGGTACGACGTTGATCTCGCCCATGAGCCGCCGGCCTTTCTGCACACTTGCCATGAGTTGCTCCTAGGAGGCGCTGCCGGCGGACACCACGCCCGCATGGCCGGGTCGCGAGGCGTGCCGCTGCAGGATGGTGGAAAACTCCTCGGTGAAGGCATCGAAACGGATCTCGAGCCGCGCCACCTGATCGGCAAAGCGGTTGTAGGCGATGACCGCGGGGATCGCCGCGAACAAGCCGAATGCGGTGGTCACCAATGCCTCGGAAATACCGGGCGCCACCTGCGCCAAGGTCGCCTGTTGTACGTTACCGAGCGAGTAGAAGGCGCTCATGATGCCCCACACCGTTCCGAACAGACCCACGTACGGACTGGTCGAGCCGACCGTGGCCAAGGTGGCGAGGCTCTGCTCGAGACGGTCGATTTCCTTCAGTTGCGCGACCCGCATGGCGCGCCGCGCGCCTTCCAACATCTGGTCGGCCGAGTTGGAGGCCTGTTGGCGCAACCGGGCGAACTCGCGGAAACCGAACTCGAAAATGCTCGCCATGCCCTGCGCTCCGCCGCGCGACTCAATGGCGCGATACAACTGCGCCAGATCGCCCCCGGACCAGAACTGGGTCTCGAACTGCTCCGCCTCGCGCCGCGAGCGCCCGATCACGAAGCGCTTGCGGAAAATGATCATCCAGGAGTACAGCGACGCCAGCAGCAGCAAGGCGATGACGATCTGCACCGGCAGGCTCGCCTGCGCGACCAGAGTTAAAATATTAAGTGGCTCACCCATGCTTAGGATCGCTCCAACGACAGGCCGGTTAGAAGAAAGTCCGGTAATTTTTTCGGCTTCAACGTGCGCGCGTCAACACAAACGACGCGCACATCCGCCTCCACTAGCAGGTTGGTGTCAGCGGCGGCACCCACCTCAGCGTCGCGACGCAAGATCCGCTGCGCAAAGCGCAACATTGTCGCGCGCTCGAGGCCCGGCTCGCACGTGATGGTCAACTCGTCATCCAACCGCGCCGGGCGCAGGTATTCGATGGCAAGCCCCGCCACAGCGAACAGTATGCCTGGCGTCCGCGCCAACTCCTGCTGCGAATGCCCCAGCGATCGCAGCCATTCCGTGCGCGCCCGTTCCAGAAAGCGTAAGTAGTTCGCATAGTAAACGATGCCACCGCCGTCCGTGTCCTCCCAGTAGACGCGGGCGGCCCAGGTGAACACACTCACCGCGGTTCGTCCTCGAACAGCTGCAGCGTCGCGGACACGCGCTCGGGGGGTTGGACACCGAAGTGCAGGTAGGTTGTGCGGGTCACCATGCGCCCGCGGGCCGTGCGGACGAGAAAGCCCTGCTGGATGAGGAACGGCTCGACGACGTCCTCCAGTGTGCCGCGCTCCTCCCCTACCGCCGCGGCAATACTGTCGATTCCAACCGGACCGCCGTCGAAGCGCTCGATGATCGTGGTGAGGAACTTCCGGTCGAGCGTATCGAAGCCCAACGGGTCGACCTCGAGAAGATCGAGCGCCGCATCCGCGATGCGCTCGTCGATCTTTCCATCAGCTTTCACCTGCGCGAAGTCGCGGACGCGACGCAACAGGCGATTGGTGATTCGGGGTGTGCCGCGCGAGCGCTGCGCGATCCGGCGGGCGCCGCCGTCGTCAATGGGAACATTCAGGATCCGCGCCGAGCGCTTCACAATGAGCTCGAGGTCGCTCACGTTATAAAACTCGAGCCGCTGCACGATGCCGAACCGGTCGCGCAGCGGCGAGGTCAGAAGCCCGGCGCGCGTGGTGGCGCCGATGAGGGTAAAGGGTGGCAGATCGATCTTGATAGAGCGTGCCGCCGGACCCTCCCCGATCATGATGTCCAACTGGTAGTCCTCCATGGCGGGATAGAGAACTTCCTCCACCACGGGCGAGAGCCGGTGAATCTCGTCAATGAACAACACGTCGCGCGGCTGCAGGTTGGTCAGTAGCGCGGCCAGATCCGCCGGGCGCTCCAGCACCGGACCGGAGGTCTGTCGCAAGCTGGCGCCCAGCTCCGCGGCCAGGATGTTGGCGAGGGTGGTCTTGCCCAGGCCCGGCGGCCCAAAGACCAGCACATGATCCAGGGCCTCACCGCGCTGACGGGCGGCGGTGACGAAAATCTCGAGCTGTGCCTTGACGGCGGCCTGGCCGATGTACTCGGCGAGGCGGCCTGGGCGGATGGCCCGCTCGACTGCCTCGTCCTCACCGCCCGCGGCACCGCTGATGATTCGTTGCGCTTCCAAAAAAAGATCCTATGGGGTGGGGGACCGTCAGTCCCGACCTGCGCTCTGTAGCGCGCGCCGGATGAGCTCTTCCGTCGAGTGTGTACCGGGACCCGCCGCCTTCAGCAAGCGAGTCGCCTCCGCCGGCCGGTACCCGAGGGCGACCAGTGCACCGTGAGCCTCGGACTCCGGGCTGGCGCCCGCCGCCACCGGCGCGAAGCCCATACCCGAAGGTACCTCGGGGTCCTTCAGACGATCACGCATCTCGACGACGAGCCGCTCGGCGGTCTTACGTCCGATACCGGGTACTTTCGTGAGCGCGGCGATGTCCTCGTTCGTCACACAGCGTGCGAAGGCCTCCACACTGATACCCGACAGCAACGCCAGCGCAATCTTCGGTCCCACGCCGGACACTTTGATCAAACTTCGAAACAGGCGCCGCTCGGCCTCACTCCCGAAAGCATAGAGCACGTGCGCGTCCTCGCGGACCACGAGGTGTGTCAACAGACTCACTTCTTCCCCGACGGCGGGGAGATGGAAGAACGTCGACATCGGCGCCTCGAGCTCGTAGCCGAGACCTCCCACATCGACCATGAGTTGCGGCGGCGTCTTGGAGGTGATGCGCCCACGGACCGATCCAATCATTCGTCAAGAGCCCTCAGGCAATCGGCCGCGTTGCATGAGCTTGCGTCAGTGTGTGCAACCGCCGGGAGTGAGCGTGGCACACCGCCACGGCGAGCGCGTCCGATGCATCGGGGCCGACTCGCTCCTGGAGCCGCAGCAATGTCGCGATCATATGGGCCACCTGTGATTTTTCGGCCGCGCCCGATCCCACCACTGCCAGTTTGATCGCGCGCGGCGCATATTCAAACACCGGCAAACCCTTGGGCACCGCGCACAGGGCAGCCCCCCGCGCCTGCCCGAGCTTCAATGCGCTTTCGACGTTGCGGTTGACGAAAACACGCTCTACAGCCACTTCCGCGGGCCGGTGTTCGTCGATGAGCGCCTGCAATCCGTCGAAGATCAGGCGCAGGCGCTCCGTCATGAGCGCGCCACCGACGTTCAAGCACCCGTGTGCGATGTATACGTAGTCCGCTCCGCAGCACTCGATAACGCCAAAACCCGTACGGCGGGATCCGGGGTCGACTCCGAGAATGCGGACCTTCGCTGCCGGCTTGGCGACAGCGGGGACTACCCCAGCGCCCCGGGTCGAGTTGGCCACTCTCACGGCGAAAGCGGCCGGATCAAATGCGCGCCAGGACTTCGTCCGATATCTCGACATTCGAATAAACGTCCGTCACGTCGTCCAGGTCTTCCAAGGCTTCCAGTAAATGCACCATCAACTCTCCGGCTCCCCCGGACAAGGGTGTGGCGATGGAGGCGCGCTCGGTCACTGCCGCTGTGTCCGGCACGAAACCGCTCTCCGACAGGATCGCTCGCACCGTTTCGAACTCAACCGGGTCGGCAAGTACTTCGACGGAGGTGTCCGCGTTCGCAACGACATCCTCCGCCCCAGCCTCCAGGGCTACCTGCATCAGCCGACTTTCGTCCGTACCGGGTGGAAACGTCATGAGCCCGACCTCATGGAACAGGTAGCTCACCGACCCTTGCGCACCGAGGTTGCCGCCATACTTCGTAAACGTGTCACGCACCTCGGATCCGGTACGGCCACGGTTGTCGGTCACGGAATCCACCAGGACCGCCGTGCCCCCGGGACCATACCCCTCATAGCGCACAGCTTGGAATAACCCGCCCACCGCGTGCACCGGCCCCTTTTCTCTTCCTCTCACCCGTGTCGCCCTGCGGCGCTGGATGCGAGCCCACTTGGTGTGACCTGCCATGAGTGTAGGGCCCTGGCTCCACAGGGGACGGGTCGGGACGAAGCTAAGCTTCGGCGCCGCTTGGGAAAACAGGCAGGTATGATAGCCGTAAACCCGCGCCCGCGACATGCCGCCAAGCCTGCGTCAGGTGCATAAAGAGCCGTAGCCCGTGGAGACCATTCAACTTTCCCCGCCCGCAATCCGTGCGGCGATCACCAAGACACGCCGCGCCATCGAGCAGGCAAGGCCCGAGGCGCACGCCGACTTGGCACTGGGCGCGGAAGCGGCCGAAGTGATGGGGGGGCTCACGGAGGATATCGAGCTTGCGACGGCGGTCCTGATCCGACCCGTAATGGGTCATGAGGGCCTGGGAACTGAGGTGCTCAGCGAGCTTGTCGGCCGAGCGGCTACGGATATCGCGCTCGGACTGCTGCGACTGGGCGAACTCGGACTCCCGCGCGACTGGTCTGCGGCCCGAGGCCTCGATGCGCGCCAAGCGGAAACCTTGCGCAAGATGCTCCTTGCTGTCGTCAGCGACCCGCGCTTGGTACTCGCGCGACTGGCGCAGCAGCTCGTAGCCCTACGGCATGCCCGCGAGAACTCCCCTGAGGAACGGGAGCGCCGCGCGGTGGAAGCGCGCGCGATCCTCGCGCCTCTGGCCAGCCGACTCGGAGTCTGGCAGCTCAAGTGGGAGCTGGAGGATTTGGCGTTTCGCTACCTCGAGCCCGAGCAGTACCGGCGCATCGCGGCGGAGCTGAACGAGCGTAGGGCCGATCGCGAGCGCTATATCGAAGCGCTCTGCGCGATGTTGCGAGCGGAGCTCGAGAAGGCCGGCATCCAGGCTGACGTCTACGGCCGGCCCAAACACATGTACAGCATCTACAGGAAGATGGCTCGTAAGCATCTGGCCTTCGAGCAGCTGTTCGACGTGCGCGCGGTCCGGGTGATCGTCACCTCGATCCCCGACTGTTATGCCGCGCTCGGGGTAGTTCATGGTCTGTGGCCTTACATCCAAGGCGAATTCGACGACTACATCGCCACCCCCAAAGGCAACTTCTATCGCTCCATTCACACGGCCGTCATGGGCCCGCAGGGCCGGAGCGTGGAGGTTCAGATCCGCACTCGTGAGATGCACGAGCATGCCGAGCTGGGCGTGGCCGCGCACTGGACCTACAAGGAAGGCGGTGCGCGGGATGCGCAGTACCAGCGCAAAATTGAATGGGTGCGGCACCTGCTCGAGCCGCATGAGACGCCAGCGGCGGACGCAGACTCGGAGCGTGACTTCCTCGAGCGTGTTCGTTCGGAACTGTTCGAGGATCGCGTCTACGCACTGACACCCAAAGGCGAGGTCATCGACCTGCCGCGTGGCGCCACACCTCTGGACTTCGCCTATACGGTACACAGCTCCCTCGGACACCGCTGCCGCGGAGCCAAGGTGAACGGACGCATCGTGCCGCTCACGTACACCCTCGCCAACGGCGAGATCGTGGAAATCATCACCGGCAAACAGGAGACGCCCAGTCGTGACTGGATGGCCCCCGAGCAGGGCTATCTCTCCTCGGCGCGTAACCGCGCGAAAGTCCGCGCCTGGTTCCGTAAACAAGACGTGGGTGACAACCGCACCGCCGGTCGCGCCATCGCTGAGCGCGAGTTACCTCGGATCGGCTTCAAGCCAGAGCACTTCTCCGCGCTGCTACAGGAGCTCGGTGCGCGCGATGCCGATCATCTGTACCAACTTCTCGGTGAAGGCGAGATCACAGTTACTCAACTGCTCCAGGCAGCAGCCAGGCTGCCTGGAGCCGCGGTAGAGACGCGGCGACATGCTCCGATCGCCCGTCCCGCACATGCAAGTACCCGTCGTGTGCGCGCCGGCAATCGGCGCGGCGGCTCCCCTGTTGACATTGAAGGTGTTGGAGATCTTCCCGTCACCCTCGCCCGCTGTTGCGCCCCACTGCGGCCGCAGCCGATTGCCGGGTATGTCACCGTCGGCCGCGGAGTAACCATTCATCGCAGCGACTGCCCAAGCCTGATCCGGATGCGCGCCACGAAACCCGACCGCGTGTTGAATGTCGCGTGGTCGAACACGGAATCCGGGAATCCGGCCGTCGAACTGTCCGTCAGCGCTTACGACCGGCCCGGGCTGGTACGAGACATCACCGACGTTTTGGCCTACGAACGTCTCAGCATCGAGGCCATGACCACAACCACGGACCGGTCGACGGGCACCGCGCATGCCCGGGTCAGCGTTTCCGTTGGTGATCTCGAGCAACTTAACCGTGTGCTGAAACGCCTCACGAGCGTCCCGAATGTGATCCATGCACGGCGCGTACGCTAGAGGCGCATAATGTGACTTGGAACGGCGTTCGCACGGCCCTGTCGCTGTATTAAGACATGGAGTTCGACGGAAGCCCCGGGACGGGGCTCATGGGTTTATGCGCGTCCTCGTTGTCGATCACGATTCAAATCTCCTCACAGCAATCGCTCAGCTGCTGGGGGAGTACTTCACCATCGACGCAGTCACCAACAAGGCGGACTGCCTGGACTTGGTGCGGGTCAATGAATTCGACGTCATCGTCGCCGGCGAGCGGCTTCAGGACGGTTCGGGGCTCGAGTTGCTGGGCCAACTGCAGCGCATCCGTCCTGACATGCTGCGTATCTTCGCGATCGAGCGCGAGCGGCTGAAGCTGCTCAGAGGGCGCCTGGGACCCTTCGGCCTGTTCCGCACCCTCGGGTACCCCATCGAGCCGCGCCAACTGCTGGCTGCGCTGTCGGCGGCGGCCGGCGTGGAAGAAGATGTCGTGGAGGTGCCCGAGGCGCCAGCGCCCGCCGCGACATCTGCTGTCGTCCCGCTGCCGGAACGGCCGACTGTCAGATCCGTGCGCGACGCCGCGAGCACTGATACCAACACCGCCGCCGTATTCGCGAGCCCGCGCCGCCGCCCATCGCGCCAGCCGACACCGCAAGCCCTGGCGGTCGGCTCCCGACTTGCGGCCGCTTCCAAAGCGAAAGCCTTTGCACCGCCACTGCTGGAATCGAGCGCCAAGCGAAGTGCGTTCGTCGTCGGTGCCGGCGTGCTGCTCGTCTTGAGCGCACTGGCCGTTGCGCTGCGAGTTTTCTATCCCAGCGACAACGCCACGTTCAGTACGGCGAGGCTGGCGCCGCAGACCCAAACCTATCCGCCTGAAGTCCTGAAACTCGTTGCAGACACCGAAACGGCCTTGGAACACAATGACTTCAAGACTGCGCGCACGGACATCGCAGCGTTGCAGCAGATTGCGCCAACCCATCCGCGATTGCCGTTCCTCGAGAAACTGTTGCAACAGAAGGCGGCGAAAGCCGGAGTGACGGCTTCGTTATGGCACCGACTCTCTCGACATTCGTCCACGCCCAAGGCAACCGCGAGCGCTCCCTCTGTGACCGCACCTGCGGCGGTGGCGAGCTTTGTCGGTAGAACTGTGGAGGATTTCAGCTCAGCCGGCACGCAACAGCCGCGTGTCATCGAGCGCGTTGAGGCTGAATATCCGCTATCCGCGGCAAAGAATGGAATCGAGGGAGCCGTCGATCTGGCTTTCCGGGTTTCCGCGCAAGGCGACGTGCGTGACATCACTGTCGTTCACTCCGAGCCGGCGAATATCTTCAATCGGGCCGCCATCGCAGCCGTGCGCCAGTGGAAGTACCAACCCAAGACCGTGAACGGCGTCCCCACCGACGCGCGCATGCAGTTGCGCCTGACGTTCAAGCGCGACCCGAGCGTGAATAAGTAGTGTCGCGCGGCGCCGACGCGCTTGCAGTTGACGCCGTTCGCAGATTTGCACGCGACAGTCACACGCCGCGCGTCCACAAAGTAACCTTCTGTTGCATGGGACGAGCTAACGACGTGCAAGCGGCGCGCGCTGACGCGGGGACCGCAAGCAAACCAACATCGGATCAGGATCGGCCAGTCGCCAGCAGTTCGGAACCCTGCCGGATCTTCGGAACCGTACAGATCGCCGACGAGCTGGCCGCCGCGGCCGCGCCCGGTACGACGCTGCTCGTCTATGCGAACGACACGAAGGCTCCTGGACCGCCTCTGGCAGTGCTGCGACTACGGGTGGACCGCTGGCCGATGTCGTTCATTCTCGACGACGCCGACGCAATGATTCCGGGGCGCAATCTTTCCGGCTCGACAAACATCCAGCTCGAGGCACGCGTCTCGCCCAGCGGCGAAGCCCTGCCTCAAGCCGGTGACCTGGTCGGCATCCTGCGCGATGTCGATCCGCGCACCACGCACGTGGTGCACGTCTGGATTGACCGCAGGATTAGCGACTAGCGATTGAGCGAATCGATCGCGCGCTTGTCGGCAGCCAGCGCGGCCTCGTGGAGCGCTTCCGACAGCGTCGGGTGCGCATGGATCGTGCGCTGCAGGTCTTCGGTGCTCGCCGAATACTCCATCGCCAGCACCGCTTCGGCAATCAGCTCGCCCGCCATCGGTCCAATGACGTGCACGCCGAGGATCTCGTCATCGTCCTTCGCTGCGATGATTTTTGCGAAGCCCTGCGCCTGCTCCATGGCGCGTGCGCGGCCGCTCGCCATGAAGGGGAAGACACCCACTTTGTAGGCCTTACCCTGGGCTTTCACTTGCTCCTCGGTGAGACCGACCCAAGCGATTTCCGGTGCGGTATACACCACTGACGGGACCGTCTTGTAGTTCACCTCGCCAAAGCGACCGGCGATCAGATCGGCCACCATCACACCCTCTTCCTTACCCTTGTGGGCGAGCATCGGCCCGCGCACACAGTCGCCCACCGCCCAGATACCCTCGGCACCTGTCCGGCATTCATGATCGACCTTGATGAAGCCGCGCTCATCAAGCTCGACGCCAGTCCCGGGGCCTAGCAGGTCCTTCGTGTAGGGACGCCGGCCAATGGCAACGACCAGGCGGTCGACGGTGAGCTTCTGCTCGCCCTTCGCGTCGGTGTAGGTCACGTCCACCGCATCACCCGACACCGCTGCAGCGGTTACCTTGGCGCCCAGCCGGACATCCATTCCCAGCTTCCTGAAGTGCTTCAGGGCTTCCTTCGCCAACTGTTGGTCCGCCACGGAAAGAAAGTCAGGCAGCGCCTCGAGCACGACGACCTCGCTGCCGAGGCGGCGCCAAACGCTGCCGAGCTCGAGGCCGATCACGCCCGCGCCGATGACACCAAGACGCTTCGGCACCGACGCAAACTCCAGGGCACCCCAGGAATCCACGATGTGCGGCGCTTTGAACGGGGCCGAACGCAGCTCGATCGGGGCGGAGCCCGAGGCAAGCACTATATTTTTGGCGGTGAGCTCGCGGCGCGTGCCGTCGGCAGCGGTGAACTCGACCCGATGGCCGGACAGCAGCTTCCCGTGACCTTGCAGCGGAGTGACACCGGCGCCCTTGAAGAGCGCCAGAATGCCCTGGGTCATGGTCTTGACGATGCCCGCCTTGCGCTTCTGCATCTGGCCGACGTCCATGGTGACGTCCGGCGCCTTGATACCGTGAGCGGCGAATTCCTCGTGGGCGCGGTGATAAAGCTCCGTCGACTCCAGCAGCGCCTTGGAAGGAATACAGCCGGCATTGAGGCACGTGCCGCCGAAGGCACGGCTGCCATCGTGATTGATCCACTCGTCGATGCAGGCGACGCTCAACTTATTTTGCGCGGCGCGGATGGCGGCCGGATAACCGGCAGGACCGCCGCCGATGACAATGACATCGAAAGAGTCGGACATGGAGGCTCCAGCTGAGGATGCTTTTCTTGATATAGGGACGAGTCGGCGTTGGGACTAGGGCGCAGCCGGCAAAAGCCGCGCCTTTTGCAGGCGGCAACGGAGGCTTTGTCCGAAAAAGCGCCGTAGGCGACTTTTTCCCATATTAAAGTCCCAACAACATGCGGCCGGGATCCTCGAGACACTCCTTGACGGTCACGAGGAACTGCACCGCTTCACGACCGTCAATGATCCGGTGGTCGTAGGTGATGGCGAGATACATCATCGGACGGATCACGATCTGGCCGTTGACCACCATCGGCCGCTCCTGGGTCTTGTGCATGCCCAGAATCGCGCTTTGCGGAGCATTCACGATCGGCGTCGACATGCAGCGAGCCGAACACTCCGCCGTTGGTGATGGTGAAGGTGCCGCCGGTGAGGTCCTCGATGGCGATCGCGCCATCGCGAGCCCGCTTGGCGTAACCGCCGATTTCCTTCTCGATGGTCGCGAAGCTCTTCGCATCCGCATCGCGCACGATCGGCACCATCAGGCCACGATCGGTGGAGACGGCGACGCCGATGTCATAGTACTCGTGATAGATGATGTCGCTGCCATCGACGGAGGCGTTGACCGCGGGAAATTTCTTCAGGGCCTCGATCGAGGCCTTCACGAAGAAGGACATGAAGCCGAGCTTCACGCCCTGCTTTTTCTCGAAACGATCCTTATAGCGGGTGCGCAGTTCCTCACGGCGCCCAGATCCACCTCGTTGAACGAGGTGAGCAGCGCTTGCGTGGACTGCGCCTCCACGAGACGCTGCGCAATACGCTGGCGCAAGCGCGTCATCGGCACGCGTTGATCGGCGCGAGCACCGGCAGGTCGCGAAGAAGGCGGCGGTGCCGGCGTGGGCGCACGCGCAGCGGGTACCGCACTGACAGCCGCCGAAGCACTCGCGGCCGAGGCCGGTGATTCCGCGCCCGCCTGTTCTTGCCGAGGAAATCAACTGACGTCGGACTTCGTCAGTCGACCGTCTTTGCCGGAGGCCGGAATGGCACCCGGATCGAGTTTGTTTTCCTCGACGAGGCGCCGCACCGAGGGGCTCAGCTTGTCGGAGCCGGCCGCTGTGTTGGCCTGACCATTGCCACCAGCCGCTTGCGAAACGCTCGGCGTGTTAGAACTCTTGGCAACGCTGGCTGGTGCGGCTGCGCCAGCCGCCGCCGCAGCGCCTTCTTCAATGATGGCGAGCACCTGCCCGCTGGTCACGACGGTCCCGCTCGCAATCCTGATCTCCCGCACCACGCCATTGGCCGGCGCCGGAACCTCCAGAACCACTTTGTCGGTCTCCAGGTCCGCGAGATTCTCGTCGCGCTTGATGGTGTCGCCCGGCTGTTTGTGCCAGGCAACGAGCGTGGCATCCGCCACGGACTCGGGCAGTTGAGGAACCCGGATTTCAGTCGTCATGAACTCTTTCTCAATGGAGTCGGCGGAAGCGGTACTGGGAGCCGCGGCAGCGGCGGCAGAGCCCGATCCCGTCAGCCGCGTGGTCTCCCGCGCGGACTCTTCGGTAACGGTGGCATGCAGGGCGGCATGAATCAGCCCGGTCTGCTCGGTTTCATGGATCTTGCTGATCCCAGTGGCCGGCGCGGCAGCCGGCGCGCGGCCGGCATACAACACCTGACGCCGTCCGCCCAACGCCTCCTGGAGGCGATGCCGGATCTGATACCAGGCGCCCTGATTCTGCGGTTCCTCCTGACACCACACAACCTCGCGCGCATTCGGATAGCGGTTGAGCGCGGCCTCGTACTCTTCGCTCGGGAAGGGATAAAGCTGCTCGATGCGCACGAGCGCCACATCGCGCTGCCCGTCCTTGCGGCGAGTCTTCAACAGATCGAAGTACACCTTGCCGCTGCAGAACACGACGCGGCGCACTTGTGCGGTGGGCAGGTCGTCGACTTCGTCGATGACTCGCGCAAAGCTGCCCTGCGTCAGATCCTCCAGAGAGGACACCGACATGTCGTTGCGCAGCAAGCTCTTCGGCATCATCACCACGAGCGGCTTGCGGAACGGCTGCAACATCTGACGCCGGAGCATGTGGAACATCTGCGCCGGAGTGGACGGAACGCAAACCTGCATGTTGTATTCAGCGCACAGCTGCAGGAAGCGCTCGAGGCGGGCGGAGGAGTGCTCGGGACCGGCACCTTCATAGCCGTGCGGCAGGAACAGAGCCAGGCCGCAGAACCGCTCCCACTTGGCCTCGCCCGAGCAGATGAACTGGTCGATGATGACCTGGGCGCCGTTGGCGAAGTCGCCGTACTGGCCTTCCCAGATCACCAGGCAATTCGGCTCGGTGGTGGAGTAGCCGTACTCGAAGCCCATGACGGCCTCTTCGGACAGTACCGAATCGATCACCTGCACGCGCGGCTGATGGTCAGCGATGTGCTGCAGCGGGATATACGTGGTATCTGTGCTCTGGTCGTGCAACACCGCGTGGCGGTGGAAGAACGTGCCGCGGCCGCTGTCCTGGCCGGAGATACGGACCGAAAAACCGTTCTCAATGAGCGCGGCATACGCCAGTGTCTCGGCGCAGCCCCAGTCGAGCGGCAGCTCACCGGCCAACATCTTCTTGCGATTGGCGATGATCTGCGCCACGCGTGGATGCAGCACGAAGCCTTCGGGAAAGCTGACGATGCGCTCACCGAGGGCACGCAAGCGCCGCATCTCGACGCCCGTCTGGATCCGCTCGGTCCAGTCGGTCTGCGAGTACGTGCTCCAGTCGACCGTGTAGTTGTTTCCAATCATGCCCAGCGAAGCGCGCGCTTGTGGACGCCCCTCGTCCAGGCCGTTGCGGTATTGCTCCACCATCGCGACGGCATCGCTTTCCGACAACACGCCTTCGGCGGCGAGCTGATCCGCGTAGATTTTTCGCGCCGTCGGATGCTGCCGGATCACCTTGTACATGCCCGGTTGCGTGGCCGCAGGCTCGTCGGCCTCGTTATGGCCATGACGCCGGTAGCACACGAGATCGATCACCACGTCTTTGTGGAACCGCATCCGGTATTTGAGTGCGAGGCGCGTTACGAATACGACGGCCTCGGGGTCGTCCGCATTGACGTGGAAAATCGGCGCTTCAAGCATCTTCGCCACGTCGCTGCAATAGATCGTCGACCGGGCGTCCTGCGGCTCCGAAGTCGTAAAGCCAACCTGGTTGTTGACGATCAAGTGCACCGTTCCGCCAGTGTAGTAACCCCTCGCCTGCGACAGCTGCAGGGTCTCCATCACCACACCTTGTCCGGCGAACGAAGCATCGCCATGCACCAGCAACGGCAACACGCGGTCGCCGCGGTCGTCACCGCGACGCTCCTGGCGTGCACGGACCGAACCTTCCACTACCGGATCCACCACCTCGAGGTGCGACGGATTGAATGCCAACACCGTGTGGACATTGCCGCTGGCGGTACGCAGGTCAGCGGAGAAACCCTTGTGGTACTTCACGTCGCCGGAGCCATGCAGATGGCTCAGGTCATATTTGCCTTCAAACTCGGAGAACAATACTGAGGGCGACTTGCCCAGCAGATTGACGAGGACGTTCAGGCGGCCGCGGTGCGCCATGCCAATGACCACTTCCTCGATGCCGGCCGAGCCGGCCTGCTGTATGAAGTCATCGAGCAGCGCCACGAGCGAATCGCCGCCCTCGAGCGAGAAGCGCTTTTGTCCTACGTACTTGGTATGGAGATAGCGCTCCAGACCCTCGGCAGCGGTGAGCTGCCAGAGAATGTTACGGCGCTCCTCCGGGCTAAAGCGGTACTGCAGGCGGCCCGCCTGAAACAGATCCTGGAGCCACAGGCGCTCCTCGGAATCCGATACGTGCGCGAACTCCGCCCCGATCGGCCCCGCATAAATGAATTCGAGCTGCGCCAGGATGTCGCGCAACTTCATGCGCTTCGGCACTGCCTCAGTGCGGCTCCCGGTGAAGAACTCGTTATCGAGGTCAGCTGGCGACAGACCGAAGTACCCCAGGTCGAGCACGCGGGGACGTGGCCGTTGCATCAAGCCAAGCGGGTCCAGGCGCGCAATCAGGTGTCCCCGATTGGTCCAGATCTGGACGAGGCGCGAGACCGCGGCCTGCTTGGAGCTGGCGGCGCCGGGATCTGGCGGCGCTTGCGCCACACCGGAGCGCGGCTGGTGGGCACGCGCAACAATACCGGCCTGCACCGGTCCATGCGCTTGCTCACCCGCCGTGGGCGGTGCGAGACGCTCGAAGTAAGTGCGCCAACGTTCCTCTACGCTCGCCGGATCGCGAAGATACTGCTCGTAGAGGGTGTCGAGAAAATCGGCGTTGCCGCCGTAGAGGGGTGTCGGTTCAAGCATGCTGAGGAGACAAACTGCGAACGGCTAGTTTAACGGAATCCAGGCGCGCCATGAAGGGCTCATGCGGGCAACGCTTCAAGATCGGCCAGAGTGACTTCCAGGCCGAAGCTTTGCCGTGATCGTCATTTCAGAAAATTCGATGGATCAGGCGGGATTGAAGCAACGAATGCACATTCAGGAAGGCATCGCCTCCTGCAACAAACGGAACTCATACGCCAGTAACGCGCCGTAGCCCAGCAGCACCGCATAGAGCAGCAGGCTCACGGGAACCCGGCCGAACGCCTTCATGCGGGCGAGCAATGTGAGCAGCACGACACCGCCGCCGGTGAGGCCGATCTTCACCAGCGCGAACGCCAGCGCCGACCCGCCCACCAACGGGGCCATAAAAGGATTGACCTCGTAGGCGCCGCGGTCCATCAGCGTCAGCGTCAGGAATGCGTCCACGCAGGAAAACAGCACAATCAGCATGGCCACCGCGAGCCACTGAGGATCGTGCCAATCGACGCCGGCTATCCGCAGCTCGCCCTCCCGCCGTGAGCCGCGGCGACGCGGATTGAAGCTTCCGTAGATCAGCGCCTTGATCGGCTGGGTACGGCGATCTCTCCCGAGGCGGCGCTCCAGCGCACCGTCCTCAGGTGCGACCGTTCCCTGGCCTGATGTCTCTATAGGCACGATTTGACTTTGTTCCAGTGTATTGGGGACACACCCTTCGCGCTCATTCTAGCGACCCTGGCGCGCTCACTGCGCCAGCCAAAACGTGACCGCGATCACATTCCTTTCGGAGCGCCGCACGGTGGGTTTATTACACATTCCAGCGTACCATCTCGCGCCCCGCACGGGGGCGCGATAGCAAAGAAGGGTTGCTAATGGGAATGCCGGTGTGGTCGTGGTTGGCTCCCATTGCGGCCGTCGTGTTACTCGGGATCGGGCTCCTCGTTCCTGTGGGAGCGCTGCTGGCGCTATTGTGCGCGGCAGCGTTGATCGCTGCCATCATCGCGGCTGTGCATCACGCCGAAGTGGTCGCCCACAAGTTGGGGGAACCATTCGGCACGCTGGTTCTGACCGCTTCCATCACCATCATCGAAGTGGCGCTCATTGTGATGATGATGTTGGGAGGTGGCGCGGACAAGGCGGTCCTGCCACGCGACACTATCTTTTCTGCAATCATGATCACCTGCAACGCGGTCGTGGGCCTGTGCCTGTTGGTCGGAGGTCTGCGCCACGGGGAACAGACCTTCCACGTGTTGGGTGCCAACAGTGCGCTGGCCGTACTGATCGCGCTCAGCACGTTGACGTTGGTATTTCCCGCATTCACCACGAGCTCCGCCGGCCCTACCTACACGCTTAGTCAGCTCACCTTCGCGGCCATCGCCTCGCTCACGTTATGGGGCATCTTCGTATTCGTCCAAACGGTCCGTCATCGCGACTATTTTCTGCCCGTGAAAAATGTCGCCGACGAAGACAGCCATGCGCCCCCACCCTCGGCCGCCCTCGCGTGGGCGAGCTTCGGCCTGTTGTTCGTCACGCTGGCGGCGGTAGTGGGACTGACGAAAGTGGTCGCACACGGCGTCGAGGCCGCACTTCAGGCCGCCGGCGCACCGCCAGCGGTGCTCGGCATCGCGATCGCGATGTTGGTATTACTACCCGAGACGGGGGCCGCCGTGCGCGCGGCCCACGCCAATCGCCTGCAGACGAGCTTGAACCTCGCGCTCGGCTCCGCCTTGTCGAGCATCGGCCTGACAATCCCCGCCGTGGCGCTCACCTCCACGGTGATCGGCATGCCGCTGGCGCTGGGACTGGGCTCGAAGGAGCTGGTGCTATTGGTTCTGACCTTTCTGGTCGCCTCGATCACCCTCGTGTCGGGCCGCACTCACGCGCTGCTCGGCGCGGTGCACCTCGTGATGTTCGCGGCGTTCCTGTTCCTGGCCTTCGTCCCGTAGCGAGACGGCTCCTCAGCTGCGGTTTTCCTTCTTCTCACGCTTCGCGGCGCGCTTTTCCTCGAGGGTCTTGCTCGGCTTTTTCTTGCCCTCTTTCTTCCGGTCCATACCTTTACTCATACAGTGCTCCCGAAGAATCGCCGCCTACAGATGCGGCGCACCACCGAACAATACCTCAACTTCGAGAATATGTCTGTAACCGCCTGATTCGCCACACGCAACGAATTCGGTAGCGCTCTACGTCGCGGCACTCAGCGCGACCGCCTTACGCACGAACTCCTCGTGCAGCCCGATGCGGAAGTCCGCCAGCACCGCCGAACGGATGCGCCGCGCCTGGTCAATGAGATAGGTCGCCCGCCGCACGCCGAAGCCCAGCGGGCCGGCGACGTCGTACATTTTGATCACGACTTTTTCGGGGTCCGACAACAGTGTGAAGGGCAGCTGGTATTTCTCGCGGAATCGGCTGTGCGAGTCGGGGGCCTGCGGACTCACGCCCGCCACGTCCAGCCCGGCGCTCTGGATCGCGGTGTGCAGATCCCGGATGAAGCAGGCCTCGCGAGTGCAGCCTGGAGTGAAATCGGCCGGGTAGAAATAAAGAATCAGAGGACCAGAGCGCAGCAGAGTGCTCAGGGACGCCATCTGGCCGGTGTGGTCCGGCAAGGTGAATTCCGGTGCTCGACCGCCGATTTCCAGCATGCCGCGACCCCCCAAAAGAGTGGGCACTTGGCCCGTAGCCATCATAGCCGGGCCTGGGATCCGGGTCCCAAAATATCCATTGGACTCGCCGGGTTGCGATGGCTAGAATCGCCGGCCTTGTCGTTGGGGCGGTAGCTCAGTTGGGAGAGCGTCGCGTTCGCAATGCGAAGGTCGAGGGTTCGATCCCCTTCCGCTCCACCACTCATCACGCACCCGTTAAGACCCACGGCACGCCCCCGTAGCTCAGTGGATAGAGCGACCGCCTCCTAAGCGGTAGGTCGTCGGTTCAACTCCGGCCGGGGGCGCCATCTAATCAAACACTTGCGCGCGACGATAGAGGCCCGAACAGGCCTCTGTCTAATACGTGTCTAATATTCTAGGGTGCTGACTCTTATATAAGGGGATCGTCCCTCAGGATCGACCAACACGCCTGCTCCGCTGCGCGCGAGCTATCTCGTGGTCACTGCCGCCCCGGACGCGACCGACGCCGAACTCATGCGCAGCCTGCGGACCGATGCCGTCCGTCAGCTCGAGGTGGTCGAGACCGTCACGCGCTTCCTGCCCATAGCCTGGCGCACACCCTGCACTCGCTGAAGTTAGCCGACAACCAAGTCGCGGAACTCACGATGCTGTGCGGCTTCGACAATGATCTGAGTCAAATCACTGCAACCAGCAATCGCATCCCCGTCTTGCTGACGCAGATCCATCCGGGCGGTCGAGCGCGTACCACGCTGGCGCCTGGACCGTCCCGGATCATGATCCATCGCCATGTTGTAGTCTATTTGGGCCGGAACTCAAACGGCCCGACAAGGGTAGCACTTGATCTACTTGTTCCCAAACAGGAACTTACAGACGGTCAGAAACAGCTGAATATTAGACAGTCCTGTCTCGAAAATGATGAGATTTCAGCATCTTGCGAACGTTCGCAACACCGCCTCCTAAGCGGTAGGTCGTCGGTTCAACTCCGGCCGGGGGCGCCATTTCACCTTCCTGTAATTTCACCTTCTTGTGATTGCTGGTAACTTCGTGCGCCGGGCAGCTCGAAAAATTGAGCCGCTCGAACAACAACAAATGCCACGGATGTTCTAGGAGACGGCCATGCAGTTCAACTCTCGCCCCCTGCTTCACACTTTCGCTTTACTCGGCATGCTCGCCGGTGGACAAGCTGCCAGCGCGGCGATCATCGACGCAAACAGTTTCGCGGTCGGGACAGACGTCTCGAACGCAGTTCCAGGGGTTACGCTCGCGTACGCCTCGCACGCACTCGGACAAAGCGCCACGTTCAGTACGGCACCACTCGTGATTGGCAGCGCCACGAGCGAGATAGGAACACCTCCCCTGACGTTCAACACGTTCGGCCCGGGCGAGAACGGCAACGACTACTCGAATCCGTTCGCGACAACTTCTCTGTGGAACGACGTCGAAGCCGTGTTTGCGACACCTGTCACGAGCGTAACGGTCAACAGTTTCAGCGACAGCGGGGACTTCTTGAACCTGTTCGCCTTCGATACACATGGCAACCTGATCGGCCAGAGCCAGTCCGCTCAAGCCTGTATACCGCGGCCGGGTTTTGCGGGTAATTGTCTGGGCTTCAGCCAGACGGCAACCTTCAATTCCTCCACACCGATCGGCTCGATCCTCGCAGGCTCCTTCAGCGCCACCGATCATGTTACGGAGATCTCGACGGTGCCGTTGCCGCCATCGTTCGTGCTTCTGGGCAGCGGCGCCCTGGCGATCGGCATGATCGTCTTGCGCCGCCGGCGTGAGTCCTTCGACTCGACAGCAATGCACGCGTAGCCGTTCGGCCCCAGCTACGCTAATCCCATGGCCGGCGGCGGTATCAGATCCGGCCGCCGGCCATGGCACATCACTGGGCGGGAATCAGCGGCAAAACCACATGGGTCGGGTGGGCGGCATCGTGATAGATAGTCTGCTTGGCGACCACCATCCGGGTACCCGTGGCCGGATCTTCTCCTGTATTCAGGTTCCGATCGAATCTCGGGAAGTCGCTGCTGGAGACTTCCAGCCGCAGCCGATGCCCGGGCAACAGCACCACGCTCGTCGCCCAAAGATCGATGGTGTAGGAGTAAATCCGGTTCGGGTCGATGGGCTTGGCCTGCTGGCCCGCCGCCTCGCGGTAACGCGCGCGCACGATGCCGGACTGAATATTCTGCGCATAGCCGTCCGGATGCACATCCACCAACTTCGCGGTCCAATCGGTGTCCTTGGCTGAGGTGCTGGCGTACAGCGTCATGGAGATCGGCCCGGTGATTTCCATGGGTGCCGTCATTTGCGCAGTCGTGTAGACGAGCACGTCGTCGCGGCGCTCAACGCTACGCTGGTCCCACGGACCGCTTGGCACGGTGCTGCAGCAGACATTGCCACCCATGGACGGCACCGGATCGGCCGGGTCGTAGCTGAATCCGTCGCTCGGCTCCTTTCCTGGAGGCGTCACGGACAACTCACCCTGGCCGTCGCTCGAGTTGGCGCGCCCGTGGCTGTGGATGTAGTAGTTGGTGTACCGAGTGCGCGCAAGCGGCCACTCGTTCTCTTCGCGCCAGTGGTTCACGCCCATGACAAAGATCCGCACCGGCGACTCACGATCGACTCCATTGTCGATGCCTTTCAGCCAGTGATCGAACCAACGCAGCTCGACCTTCGCCATATCCACCACGGCGTCATCGCCGAAGTCGAGCGGATTGGCGGGTGCGCCGCCGGAGCGGCCGTTGGTAAGCGCGTTGCGTGTGCCGGTACTGTGAGCCCAAGGGCCGAGCATGAGGCGCTTACCGGTACGGGCCACCTCGGTCTTGCCGACCTTGCGCACAGCCGCGTCATCCTGCAAAGCGCCACGCAGGAAGATGTCGTACCAGCCGTCAACTGACAGGATCGGGACACCAACCTTGTTGTAATCGGTCTCCAGGCTGATCCCATCCCAGTAGTGATCGCGCGTCGGATGGGCCAGCCAATCGCGATAATGCGGCGTCCGGTGATGGGCCGCCTCATCGGCGCTAGCGAACGGGAGATGTTTGTAAATGGTGTCCCAGTCGAAATCCGCCGCAAACTGATCCACATGCCCGTCGACGTCGACACCACCCCAGGGTAAGTCGAAGCCGTAGTGGAGCGCACCGTTGGTGTAGATCCAGTTGCCGTAGGTGTCCGGGGTGGTGACGGCACCCACCATGGCCTTCAGATAGCGGCTGCCGCGAATCGCCTGTGCCCACTGCACGTAGCCGACATAGGAGCCCCCCATGGTGCCGAGGTTGCCGTCGAACCAGGGCTGTGAGCCGAACCATTCATCGGTGTCGTACCCGTCATCGGCTTCGTTCTTGAAAGCGTAGAAATGGCCATCGGAGTCGTAGCGCCCGCGCACATCCTGTTCGACAACGACGTAACCGCGAGCGGCGAACCAATGGGCCTGCTCGGAGGTGCCTAACCCCGCTCTGCTGTACGGTGTTCTGACAAGGATCGCGGGGAACTTACCGGGGGCATCCGGGCGGTAGATGTCGGTAGCCAACGTGACACCGTCCCTCATCGGAACGCGCACGTTGGACTCGAAGATCACCTTGTAACGGGGCTGAGAGAGGGTCGCCTCTTCGTAGAACGAGACTGGCTTCGCCGGCAGCGGTGCCGCCATCGCCGTATAGGAGAGCGACAACACCAACAGACCCCAGCAAGCGCAGCAAGCCCGAACGATCATGCCCTACCCCCTTTTTGTTTGTGCCCTCGTGCGCGCCCTTACGGCGCGCTCACCATCCTCCGCCCCAGCCGTACTGCCGATCGAGGCGAATGGTCTGGATCTCGACAATCCGGCCATCCACCACTTTGAACAACTCGTGAATGATGGTGTCGTGCGGCTTGCGGCGGAATTCATTCGCCGGCATCACCATGCCGGTGGCGGGGTTCACCTGATAGGGCGCTGCCGCCCCGCCAGTGGCTCCCGGCGGCGGCGCTGACGGCGGTCCGGCAGCCTGCGAAACCTGAATCACCATCTGGCCCAATACCAAGCCGCGCTCGACATCCACGATCGGATACAACCGGTTCGCTGTCTTGTCCATGTACTTGAACGGCGCGAAATCGTTGCAGCTGAGCGGCAGAAACACGGGATTGAGGGTCGTCTGCACGCCGTCCTCGAATCTGCGGCAGTCATCGCTTATCGGCACTTTGCTGCCGTCGTGCCGCTCCAGGCCCTCGAAATAGCTATCGGCAATCGCCACCAGTTGTTCGCGGCTGCGCCGCTGCTTCGGCGGTAGGACGTAATTGAAGAATGGGTTGGGAGAGATCAGTCCCGGAACTCCGTCGAGAACCCGCTCCCCGGTAATCGTCTCAACGACGGCCAGCTTGCCGTGTTCCACTTTCAGTCGCACGAACAGCGTGCCACGCTTGTGGTTCTCGGCGGCGACAGCAAACAAGGTCGCCTGCCCCGCGACCGGGTCCACCACCGACTGCCGGTACGTGATGCTTTCGAGATCCTTCCATAAAGTCTCAGCAGAGAGCGCGTCGGGCTTGCCGTTGTGAATCACTTTGGCCCCAGGCGCGAGCGGCAAGGAGGCCGAATCGTGTTTCAACACGGCGGTGATGAATTGGTCCAGATGCCCCTGCAAGCAGGCGCGGTCGCAATCGGCCGCAGCGCTCTTTTCCTTACCTGCGGCGTGAGCAGACACACCGACCAGGCCTAAGGCGGCCCCGCCCATCATGATGCTGGCGGCCAACATTGCCGCCCGAAACGTCCCGGACATCGTTCCCCCTTTTGCGAAACGCTACGCTGTAATTCGCTCGCTGCGCTCGCCAGTTGTTTCGACCAACTCCATCGACAGCGCCAGGTAGCGTGAGGCGTACAACGGCGCGAAGTGCTGCTTGAACATGTTGAATACGGCTTCGGATGCCTGCCGCTTCACCTCATCGGCGAGGCCTGCGCCGACACGCAACGTCGCGTGCACGAATGCATAGTCGGCCTTGCCGTCCGCCATGTGGTAGTCCTGCAGCTCGTAGGCTCGCGAGAGCACCGCACCCGGGGTTTGCAACACGCCGGCCAGAATCCGGTTGGCGTTGTCGAGCAACGTGGGAATGTCCGCCTGCGCTTCGATGTTGTGTGTGTACTCGACGACCAGATGGATCATGCGCTCGGCCATGGACCTAAGGCACCGGGAAGATGGCGTTGATCTGGCCGGTACCGGTGCTCGCGAAATAGTCGGTCACGATCTCCACCGGCCGGTCGTAACGATCCCACCCGAGCGTACCCAACAGCATGGCCGTATCGTGCATCTTGCCCTCCCCGTGACAGTTCTCGGCGTACTCCGGCAGCATCGCGACGAACTCGTTGAAGCGTCCCGTGCGCCACAGCTCGACCACGTGCCGGTCGACCTGCTCGTAGTACGGGCGGCTGATGGTGAAGATGCCCTCCTCGCTGTCGCGGTTGTCATGAAACCGGTGCGACAACGAGCCGGAAGCGAGCACCATGACGGTGTTGGAGCTCTGCTCGATGGCTTCGCGGACCGCCTCGCCGAAAGCGCGGCTGTCGTCAAGGTCATGCCAGGGGCACCAGGCCGCGACGGAGACGATCTTGAAGCGCCGGTCGCCATTCATATAACGCATGGGCACCAGGGTGCCGTATTCCAGCGACAGACTGTTGATCTCATGAGCGCGCGTGCGGATACCGCGACGATTGGCACAAGCGGCGATCGCTTGCCCGAGCGCCGGATCGCCCTGGTAGTCGAACTCCATGTCCTTGATGAAGTGCGGCAGCTCGTGGCTCGTGTAGATGCCCTTGAAATGACTGTTGCAGTTGATGTGGTAACCGGAGTTGACCAACCAGTGCACGTCAAACACAACGACCGTGTCCACGCCGGCGGCGCGTGCGCGCTCCGCAATGATCCGGTGCCCTTTGATGGCCGCCTCGCGGCAGCCGTGATGCTTGCCGGGCAACTCCGACAGATACATCGAAGGGACGTGGGTTACCTTGGCCGCCAGGGCAATCTTACCCATCGCTTAACCTCCTACGCCGACGGCGCGAACGCGCTGTCGTCGATGAGATAGTTGGTGAGGCGACCGATACCCTGCACTTCCGTGACAACCTCATCACCGGCCACGACGTTGACGGCGCCCTCCGGCGTACCGGTCAGAATGACGTCACCGGGAGCCAGTGTCATGGTCGAGCTGAGATACTCGATCAGAAAGGGAATATCGAAGATCATGTCGCGCGTGTTGCCTTTCTGAGTAACGCGACCGTTCACCGTAGTCTGCAACGCCAGATTCATGGGCGTGGGCACGTCGGCGGCGTCGACGAACCAGGGACCCAACAGCGTGGCGCCATCGCGGCTCTTCACGCGCAGATTCGGGCGATAGTAGTTCTCCAGATAGTCGCGAATCGCGTAGTCGTTGGCGACCGTATAGCCCGCCACGTAGTCGTACGCCCGCGCCCGCGGGACGCGCCGCGCGGGCTTGCCGATCACCACCACCAGCTCGCACTCGTAATGCATGAACTTCGCATCAGCCGGACGACGCGTCTGCGCACGATGACCCGCGATGGTGTTGGGGCCTTTGATGAAGGCGAGCGGTACTGTCGGGGGCGTCTTGAACGCCAGCTCTTTCGCGTGGTCGGCGTAGTTCAAGCCCACCGCGAAAACCGTACGCGGCTGTACAGGGGGCAACCAGACCACAGCCTCGGCGGGCAGAACACGCCCGTCCGCAAGCTTCACCCCGCCGCCTTGAGCCTCGGTCGCGGAATGGATTGCTCCCGCGTAGGCAACTCGAGCGTGCTTCATCGCGAGACCTCCTCGGCGACAAGGGGATTCTCCAGCCGACCAACGCCTTCGACTTCGACAGCCACGCGATCGCCAACCCGCGCGAGCGGCCGATTCTCGGGCACTCCGACCATCAACACATCGCCCTCATTCAATGTCATGAACTCAGTGATATCGGCCAGCAGACGCGGGATCGGCCGTGCCAGCACCGCAGTGGAATTTTCCTGCCGCAACTCGCCGTTCACGTAGGTGCGCAGGGTGAGTTTGGCCGGATCGCGTACCGCCTCACGCCCGACAATCCACGGTCCGATCGGGCAGAAACCGTCACGACAGTTCTCCCGTAACGGCGGCCGGTAGTAAGACTCGTGCGGCTCGGTAATATCGTTGACGACCGTGTAGCCGGCGATGTAGTCGAGCGCGTGCGCTTCGGAAACCCGCGTTGCGGTACGACCGATCACCAACCCCAATGACACGCCGACGCGTACGGCCGGCACGTCCGCCGGCAGCGCGACGGGCATCCCGGCACCAATCCATGTATTGAGCGGCTTGATATACAACACCGGGGCGCGCGGTGGGGCCACGTAAGGGGTGGCATTGACCGCATCGCCGAGCGCTGCCAGCTCGCCGGGAAAGTTGAAGAGGACCCCGAAGACGGTCCCGCTGGTGGGCACATCGCAGGCCAAATCCGCCAGCGCCACGCGCCGGCCACCCAGGTGCACGAAGTCGTGCGCCGGCTCCACTTGGGCCAGCAGCGGCTGCCGGAGGCCGCGTAGTTGTATCAACACATCAATCATGCTCTTACGCTTCCGTCCTACCGCTCAGGAACTACTTCACAGGTTAAGTACATGCCCGCGGGATGTCAATTCAAAACCCCGGGCGCGACCGCGGCGCGGCGGCCTCTCGCAAGCCGCTGTGGCGGACGCGCCAGTGCAAAATAGACACCCCCCGCCACGAATGGCAAAATTTCCTGCAGCGACTGCGCCCGCGGCGCGCTAAGAGCTCAGTAACCGCTATTTTCGGCAACAAGCGAGAGCAATGAAAACATCCCGGAAACCCGGCTCCGGTACCCCCGAAGCGCGTAGCACTGAGCCAGGCAGCAGCGTGCCGAAGATCCACTTACGGGATCTGTCGCGCTCGCTGCCCATGGCGCTCATGCGGGCCCGGGAGGCGGTTATGCAATACTTCCGCCCCCATCACCGCGCCCACGGCATCACGGAACAGCAGTGGCGTGTGTTGCGCGTCCTCTACAAGTCCGGTGACCTCGAGATCGCCGAGCTTGCGCGCCAGTCTGTGCTGATGCCGCCCAGCCTGTCACGGATTCTTCGCGACCTGGAGGCCGCGAAAATGGTGAAACGGCGCGTGGTGCATACCGATTTGCGCCGCAGTGTCATTTCCGTCAGTCCTGTCGGCCTGGAAATGCTAAGTAAAATCGCACCGCTATCGGAAGCCAGCTTCGCCGAGATTGCCCACCTGTTCGGCGAGGAACGCCTCGACCAGCTGTTCGACCTCCTCTATGAGCTCGAACGAAAGCTCAAAAAGCAGCCGGGCCAGCCCTCAAAAGAGGTGGTGCCGGCGGCTCGTAAGGCTGGCGCGCGCCAGAAGGCTTCGGGACGCCGCTCTGTTGCCGATCGGGCCTAGGAGCCTTTCGGGCTTAGGGGCAGCACCTTAGGTCCGAACACCACACCATTCACGATCACCTGCTTCACGTTGCGGGCGTTGTGAATGTCCACGAGCGGGTCGCCGTCGACAACGACGAGATCGGCGAGCTTACCCACCTCGATCGAGCCCAGATCAGCCCGCTCGTCCAGCAATTCCGCCGGGACGGTGGTTGCCGTCTGCAATGCCTCAAACGGCGTGAGACCGGCTTTGACGGCCTGCTCGAGCTCGTTGTGAGTGCTCAACCCGATGAGTGTCAGCGGCGAGTCCGTTCCGGTCACGATGCGCACGCCGGCCCGGTGCAAGCGCAGGATGGATTCGCGGACGTTGGTCAACAGCTGTGCTGGCGGCGGCGGCATGGCGAACCCACCGCCGGGAGTGCGGACCCATAGCGGCTGCGCCTGCCAGCGCGCATCGTTCTGGGAGTCCGGACCGGCAAACTCCTCGGTGGGCGTGAAGAGCGAGATGGTGGGGGTCACGGTCATCTGGCTCTGCGCCAGAATCTGGATCACATCGTCGTATACCTTGTTGAGCTCACTCGTCTTGGTCGAGTACCCGCGACTGGATCCGTTGCCGTCCAAGTGCTCGACGCTATCGCTGCCGAACAAGGCCGCCGGATAGATTTCGTGGGAGCTTACGGGGATACCGATGCGGTGGGCGCCTTCCACCAGACGCTCACGCACCGGCTCGCTGGTGTGAACATACGTCTTGACCATGTCGTATTTGAGCCGGCGAGCCCGCTCGATCTCGCGATCGGCCTGAGCCACGTTGGCCACCGTGGTGGACATATCCCAGTAGGTGCGCTCACCGTCCAGGATATATCCGGTTGCGAAGACACGCGGCGAAGGCCGCAGACCCGCCGCTGAGGCCTCGCGCTCTTCGATCACGTCCGAGGGCACGTTTCCCGGGCTTCGGACGGTGGTAATGCCATATGCGAGCAACAGGCGTCCGAACGAGCTGCCGTACTCCTTGATGAGGTGCTCATGCATGTCCATGAGCCCGGGCATCACGGTGAGGTGCGATGCGTCCACCGTCCTATCGGCCTTGCGGCCGGCCTGATGCGGCTCGATGGCCACAATGCGATTGCGCTCGACAATGATGTCCACATCGGAACGGGCCTGCGGGTGAACGCCGTCGACGAGCTTTCCGGCATCGAACCACCAACCTTCCCTGCGGCGCGTGGCGTTGCCAGGTCAGATCCAACGGAATCTTCTGCGTCTTGCCGTCGGCCACCTGGATCAGCTTGAGTTGATCGATATCCAGATACAACAACCGCGAGGAATCAGCGGTCCAACTGATGTAGCTGGCGATGTCGTCCGCCAGCTTGCGCGGTTTGCCCTGCGGCGCGCCGTCCGGCGAGACGGACATCACCCACAGCGCCTGATCCATCTCGAACGCGATGGAACGCCCGTCCGGCGACCAAACCGGACCGTCAGCCGCGGAGCGAGTACCCACGGAGTGATTAGGCGCGACTGTGTAGTCACGCGGCTTGCCCTTGCCGTCGGCGCTGAGGACTTCAATCTGATTAGTCGCACCGACGTAGTACGACTGAGAAGTCGAATACTCAGCCAGACGCGAGACCATGAGGGAATGACCGTCCGCCGACCAGCTTGGATACCCGGAGCCGAAGCTGAAAGGCAGCACGGTAACGCTCTTGCCCGTTGCCACCTCGAGCACCTGCACCTGGGTGGCGTAGGCGCCGAAAGCATTCACGAACGCTATGCGGGTCCCGTCGGGAGACCACGCGGGACGCATCTCCGCGCCGGGTGCGGTCGTCAGCCTGCGATGCTCGCCAGATCGCACCTCGTAGACCCAAAGATCGAGACTCCCCTCCCGATCGCTGCAATACACAAGCTTCGACCCATCGGCCGACCAGGCAGGGTCGGTCACGACAAAGGGTCCCCCGGACGTCACGGCATGCGGCTTACCGCCCACATCCATGAGCCAAAGATTTCCCAACGCCGCGAACGCGATGCGCGAGCCGTCAGGTGAGATCACCGGTTTCAACAACCCCAGAACAGGTTCGGTTGTGGTGGATGACAGATTTGGAGGCTTGCGTGCAAAGGCCGCGCGCCGCAAGGGCAGCTCCGCGGTGAACTCAACAGTCGTCACCTTGCCGCCGGAGCTCGAACGGTGCTTGATCTTGCCGTCCGCCGTGTACAGAAAGTCATCCGCACTCAGCCAGTTGCCCCGGAATGGGTGCATGTCCTCGTCGGCCGATATGACCTGCTCAGCGCGCATGAGCTTGGCGAAGCCATCCTTGATCAGCACATAGAGGACCTGCTTACCGTCGCTCGTCCAGGTGGGAGTACCCACCGGAACCGTCATGCCGCCGCCTTGAACAGGGGTCAGAGCAAGCAACCGCTCCTTGCCGTCCGCCGCGACGGCGTAGATCCCATCAGCTTTGTCACGATCGGAGACAAACGCGATCTCACGCCCGTCCGGCGAATAGCTCGAACGCGACTCGCCGCTGGGCTCATGGGTCACCTGCCGGACCGACCCGCTGGACAGGTCGAGCTCCCAGATGTCGAAGTTGCCGCTGCGGTCGGAGGTGAACGCGACGTGCTTGCCGTCTGGCGAACAGGCTGGCTCGCGCGCTTCGAAGGGGCCAGGGGTGAGCACCTTGGGGTCGGTGCCATCCGCCTTGACGCCCCAGATGCGCCAGTGTCCATCGCGGTCCGACTGGAATGCGATGCGGCTGCCGCCGGCGTACCAGCACGGCTGATGAGCATCGTACAGGGCATCGGTCAATGCACGCGCCTTGCCACCGGTCACGGGCAAAGCGAAAAGTACGCCCTGCAGATCAACGACCAGGGTGTGCTTGTCGGGCGAAAGCGCCGCCGCCATCTGCGTGCCCTCATGCACGGTGACGTTCACGATTCGGCCATCGGCCGGCGCGGCGGCCGCGACCGCTGCAGCGCACCACGCCATCGCTACCTTGGCACCACAGGCTAGCCGCCGGGCCATCGATTCCAGCATCATGAAGCCCTCACCGAATTTATATACATGTTAACTAATTTTGCGGCAGAATGCGCTTCTGCCGAAAAGTAGTTAATATGTTAGACATATTTTGTCGCGGGCGTCGCCGCACGACACGTTAGGAGTATCCGATCATGTCAGCCACAACCAATGCCGGGGGCGATGTGCTCGCCCGCAATGTCGCCAAGGTGAACGCTCTGCTGGAGCGTTACCGCCCGGGCGGACTCTCCCATCTGATCGCCGGAAAGCTGGAGCCCTCCGCTGACGGCCAGACCTTCACGACCGAATCGCCTGTCGACGGCTCACTGATCGCGAACGTGCCGCGGGGCAAGGCCGCGGACATCGACCGTGCCGCCAAAGCCGCAAGCGAGGCGTTCGGCCCATGGCGCGACCTGTCAGGTACGCGGCGCCGCGAGATCCTGCATGCCATTGCCGATGGCATCGAGGCGCATGCCGAGGAAATCGCCCTGTTGGAGGCATGGGACGCGGGCCAGGCGCTGAAGTTCATGGGCAAGTCCGCCCTGCGTGGCGCGGAGAACTTCCGCTTCTTCGCCGACTTGGCTGAAAGCGCGCGCGACGGTCAGTCGCTGCCGACGCCGTCCCACCTGAACTACACCATCCGCCAACCGATCGGACCGGTGGGCGTGATCACCCCGTGGAATACGCCCTTCATGCTATCCACGTGGAAAATCGCTCCCGCGCTCGCCTCCGGCTGCACGGTGGTCCACAAGCCGGCCGAATGGAGCCCGGTTAACGCGCAAGTTTTGGCGCAGATCGCCCTCGAAGCCGGCTTGCCGCCGGGCGTGCTGAACGTCGTCCACGGCTTGGGCGAGGAAGCCGGCAAGGCTCTCACCGAGCACCCTGCCATCAAGGCCATCGCGTTCGTGGGTGAGTCGAGCACCGGCTCGGCCATCATGCGTCAGGGTTCGGCCACCCTGAAGCGGGTGCACTTCGAGCTGGGCGGCAAGAATCCGGTCATCGTGTTCGACGATGCCGATCTGGAGCGCGCGCTCGATGCGGCCATCTTCATGATCTACAGCTTGAACGGCGAGCGCTGCACCTCCTCCAGCCGCCTGTTGATCCAAGAGAGCGTGGCGGACAAGTTCCTGTCCGCCCTCGCCGAGCGCGTCAAGAAGCTGAAGGTCGGCCATCCGCTCGATCCGGCCACCGAGATCGGCCCGCTCATTCACCCGCGTCACCGCCAGAAGGTGCTGTCCTACTTCGAGATCGCCAAGAGCGACGGCGCGCACATCGCGGTCGGCGGCACCGCATACGAAGGCCCGGGCGGGGGCAACTACGTTACCGCCGACGCTGTTCACCAAGGCCAACAACAAGATGCGGATCGCCCAGGAGGAGATCTTCGGGCCGGTGTTGACCGCCATCACCTTCAAGGACGAAGCCGAAGCGCTCGCGATAGCCAACGATGTGCCCTACGGCCTCGCCGGCTACATCTGGACGTCGGACCTGTCGCGCGCGCTGCGGTTTTCCGAGCGCCTGGAAGCCGGCATGATCTGGGTCAACTCCGAGAACGTGCGTCACCTGCCGGCGCCGTTCGGTGGAGTGAAGGCGAGCGGTATCGGCCGTGACGGCGGCGACTACTCGTTCGAGTTCTACATGGAGACGAAGAACATCTCCCTGGCGTACGGCACTCACGCCATCACGCGCCTCGGGGCAAAGTCCTAAGATGACTCACCGCCAACCGGACTCGCCGTGGGCGATATCCGGTTGGTTGGTGACCTTAAGCGCGCCGCCCACATCCCGCGGGCGGCGCGGTTCAGCAAGAGTGGGAACATTGTTCCCTGTCGGTGGCTCACCCGCTGACCTAACTCCCTAGGCTCGCCCCAACAGAATCGAGACATCGATCACTTGCTTAAAAGGGGGAGACGCGAGCCTATGTTTACCGGTTCCCGCAACGCCGTTGCCGCTGCTGTCGCCGTGACTCTTACCGCGGTGTGCGCCATGTCAGCCACCGCCGCCGACCTGCCCGAGCGCGGCGTCCGTCATTTCGTACTCAACAACAGCGCCCCGTCCTACTACAACCCAAAAATAACCACGCCGATCGACACGACGATCACCTCGAAGGTCGATCTGTCCGCGAACGACACCGAAGGCCGTTATACGGTGCAGGACGAGATCTGGAATCCCGGCGTCACGGTGCCGCTGCACTACCACAAGCGCCACGCCGAAGTGTTTTACATCGTCTCGGGCGAAGTGGAATGGACGGTCGGCGGCGAAACACACCTGATGCATGGCGGCGATGTGGTTTACATCCCACCCAACACGCCGCACAAGGTCCACGTGGTCGGCGGCAAGCCGATGCACGATCTGTTCATTTTCGCCCCGGGCGGTTATGAGGACGAGTTGGAGTTGCAATATCAGTTCACTCCACAGCAGCTGAAGGATCCCGTCGTTGACGCGGTCTTCTCACGTATCCGTGATTTCAACCCGTTGCCGGACGGGACGCTCGTGAAACCCGACACGCTGCCCCGCGGACAACACCATTTCGCGGTGAATGGCGCTGGACGCACTGTCCATAACCCTTCGAGCACGGGCGTGGACTCCAAGATCATGCTCTCCGGAGATGACACGGAAGGCCGCTACACGCTGCAGGACGAAGTCTGGAATCCCCACATGGATGTGCCGCTGCACCTTCACAAACGTCACGCGGAAACTTTCTACATCCTCTCCGGCCAGGTGGAGTGGACCGTGGGCGGGGAGACCCACGTGATGTCGGCCGGCGATCTCGTCTACATCCCTGTCAACACACCGCACAAGGTTCACGTGGTGGGCGACAAGCCGTTGCACACCTTGTTCCTCTACCAGGCGGGCGGCTACGAGGACTCCGTCGACATCAAGAACAAGTTCTCCGAGGCGCAGCTGAAGGAGCCTGCGACGGATGCCGCCATGAACCGTCTGGGTGACTTCAACCCGCTGCCGGACAAGAAATAACATGGGCCGCCCCAGATTTCCACCCGATACCCGACCGAAGTAACACGAGCCGCACGATTGTCCGCCTCAGTGCTGGCCTGGCGTTGCGGCCGGCGTCGTGTTTGGCGGCACAGCGTGCACCTATGGCGGCGGCTCCGAGAGCAAGGACGCGCAGACCATCGCCGAGCTGCAACGCCGTGTGCAGAACCTCGAGGACGTCCAGGCCATCGAACGGCTGGAGCGCGCCTACGGGCACTATGTCGATAAGAACCTCTGGGACCAGGTCGTCGACCTGTTCGCGGATGACGGCACGGTGGAGCTCGACCAGCGCGGCATCTTCGTCGGCAAGGCCGGAGTGCGGCGCTTGTTTCTCGAGACACTCGGCCACGGCCAGGTGGGGCTCAAGAAAGGCACGCTGTTTAACCACATCCAGGTCGAGGGAGTCGTCGACGTCGATGCTGGCGGCCACACGGCGAAGGCTCGCTACCACGTCATCATCCAGGTGGCGGGTTTCGGTGGCAACGACGGATTCTGGTCGGACGGCGTGTACGAGAACGAGTTCGTGAAAGACAACGGTGTGTGGAAATTCCAGAAGCTGAAATTCTGGCCGACCTATTACACACCCTTCCACGAAGGCTGGACTGGCCAGCAGGTCGCGTGCATCAACGGTGACGGTTCGGGCATGAGCCCCGGCGCCGACAAGCCCTCAACCGACCGCGCCGGGGTCTACCCTGATGTTTACTTCCCGCCGTATCACTATCCGAATCCGGTGACCGGCAAGCCGGTGGACGTGAGCGCGCTCAATGCGGCGGCCACGGCCCAAACCACCTGGCCGGCCTGTCCGCCACGCAAGGAAGCGGGCTCGGGTGCTGCCAAATCGAAGTAATCGCAATCTCACCTAAGAGGTTACCGGCGCTGCCAGCGAGCGCCGGTAATCCAACGGGGTGCAGCTCATCCAGCGCCGGAAGGCCCGAATGAAGGCGCTCTCCTCGGAATAGCCCAGCAGATAGGTGATCTCGGCGAGCGAGCGCTCGGAGGTCGCCAGCAGCCGCCGCGCCATCCCGCAGCGCGCCTTATCCACCAGCTCATTGAACTTCAGCGAGTGCGCCGCCAGCTCCCGCCGCAGCCCGCGCGGGGTGACACCGAGCAAACGCGCGACGGTCTCGACGTTCGGAGGACCGACAGAGAGCTTTTGGGTAATGGCGGCCTCGACTTTCTGCGCGAACGACCCGCCTTGCAGCGAATGCTCCTGCAGGAGCAGCAGATTGCGCTCGATGATGTCGAACAAGCGCTTGTCGCTCGAGCGGATCGCGGCGGTGAGGATGCTGCTCGGCATGGTCAGCTGGTTGGCCGCCGCGCCGAATCGGATCGGACACCGAAAGACGCGCTCGTACTCCTGCAACAAGCGCGCGGATGGAGTTGGATGTTGGAGTTGCACCGCCAGTGGCGCCCAGTCGGGCTCGACCACCTTGCGCAGGAAAAACACGGTGAAGGCTATCGACATGTCGCTGTCGTGGCGCGATGCCGGCAGCGTGCGTGAGCTCACGCGATAGGACATGTAGGCGAGCTCGCCGTCGACCAGGAGCTGTCCGTCGTCGCAGTCCTGGAAGATGGCCCCGTAGCGCATGAGAATCCGCAGCGCCGAACCGACATCCTCCGCCGAGAGCACCGCGAATCCCAGCAGCCCTAAGTCGGCAAAGTCGAACTTCTCATAGATGTGCAGGCCCAGATGCGGGTCCCCCGCGTGTTGCGCCGCCGCATCGAGCAACGCGAAGAAGTCTTCCAGAGGCACACGAATCTGACCTTGCTCGACACTCTGCGCGCTCCAGCCGAAGCGCTCATAGAGCGGCCGCGGATCGTGCCCTAGGCGTCCTAAACATCGGCCCACCGCCGCAACGTAGCTCACATGAATGGTCGGCGTGCACTCTCGCGGTGCCCGTTGGGTTGACATGTAGCGCTACTTTTCCGGTCGCGGGTGTCGATACGCGGTTGCCAGCGCCGAATATAGTCAGACCCGATAAGTCCATCAATGACAGGGGGCCAGGAGATGATCCGCGATCTTCACGGACAGCGGTGGCGGCTTGCCGCCATTTTGACGACGACGCTTTGCTCGAGTGCGCTGCACGCGCAAAACGCGCCCCAAGCGGCGGCCCCTGAGGCCTCCCCTGGCGAGCTGCAGGAAGTTGTGGTGACATCGCAACGCCGCGCGGAGCGGCTGCAGGACGTGCCGATCAGCATCAGCGCCTTCAGCCAGGAAAAGCTCGACAGTCAGGGCATGCGGAACATCGATGATGTGACGCTCCTCACCCCGGGAGTGAATTTCGAGCGCAACGGACTGTCGGCCGCCTCGAACTACAATGACGAGAATTCCGACATCTCGATCCGCGGTATCCAGTCGAGCGCCGGCACGTCCACGACCGGGATCTACCTCGATGACACCCCCATCCAGACACGCCACATCGGCTTCGGCAGTGTCACCCCCTTCCCGGTCCTTTTCGACGTCCAACGAGTCGAGCTGCTGCGCGGACCTCAGGGGACTCTCTTCGGGGCCGGCTCCGAAGGCGGCACCGTGCGCTTCGTAACGCCGGACCCGAGTCTGAGCACCTATAGCGGTTACATGCGCTCGGAGCTCGCATCCACGCATACGGGCGATACGAGCTATGAGGCTGGTGTGGCCTCCGGCGGTCCGATTGTCGACGGCGTGCTGGGTTTTCGGGCCAGTGCCTACTACCGGCGCGATGGCGGCTATGTCGATCGCGAAGACTACATGACCGGGCAGATCACCCAGCAAAACTCCAACTGGCAGAACACTGCCAACCTGCGGCTCGCCCTGAAGTGGGCGGTGAACGACAAGCTCACCATCTCACCCTCCTTCTACTACCAGCGCCTGTACCTCAATGACACGGGCGCGTTCTGGCAGGAGTTGTCGAATGTCCCGGCCGGTGTGTTCCGCAATGGTAACGCGCAGACGAACTCGAGCACCGACCCGTTCTATCTGACCGCATTGAAGCTGGATTGGGACCTCGACTGGGCCCATTTGACCGCGGACGCGTCGTACTTCTCCCGCCGCCAGCACGCGCTGCCGGACTACACGCAATTCGATCGCGCGATATACCTACCCAATCCACGCTACGCGGTGGGTGACGCCGGCGAATCACCGTTCAAGGACAACCAGGACAACACGGTGGCGGAGGTTCGCCTGCAGTCGAGCGACCCGGAGGCGCGCCTCACCTGGACCGCGGGACTGTACGCCTCGCACCTCGATGAGAACGAGCAGCAGAACATTATCGACCCGACGATCAACGCCGAATTCACGGCTGCGCACGACGGACAAACCTTGTGTACGGACCTGGCGCCCTGCCCCGGTGGCCAGATCGCGACCCAGCCGTTGTTCCGAATTGTCGACCGCCAGTACGCGTTCTACGGCGAGACCAACTTCAAGTTCACGCAGCAATGGAGCGTGACGACCGGAGTGCGCGTCGAGCGTGCCGAGTTCACGGGCGATAGCATTCAATATGGCCCCTTCGTCGGTCCCACGAGCGGACCTACGAATCCACTGACCGCCCACGGCGCTGGCTCCTCGACACCTGTGACACCGCGCTTTGTCCTCAATTATCAACCTGACCGCGATGACCTGTTCTACGCGAGCGCCGCCAAAGGCTACCGCGTCGGTGGCATCAACCAGGGTCTCACCTCCTTCTGCGCCCAAGACCTGGCCAACCTGGGTCTCACCAAAGGCCCCGGCAGCTACAACTCCGACAGCCTGTGGAGTTACGAGCTGGGAGCCAAGAACTCCCTGCTCGACCGGCGCCTGCAGATCAACTCCAGCGTGTTCCTCATCAACTGGAAGAACATCCAGCAGAACGTGGTGCTGCTCGACTGCGGGCTGCAGTTCGTGGCGAATCTCGGCCAGGCGCGCAGCGAAGGCGGCGACATCGACATCCAGATGCGCCCACTGGATGAGCTGTTCCTCGACTTCACCGCGGCCTATACCGAAGCCCGCTACACCAACACCGTGTGCGGCGGTCCGATTATCTGCACGGGCGCGAACGCCGCCGGAAAACCGCTGGTGAGCGAGGGCGACCGCCTGCCCGGGGCTCCTTGGACTCTCACGTTCTCGGGCGAATACACCTTGCCGCTCATCCGCGACAAGCAGCCCTACATTCACTGGGATTACCACTACGCCACAGCGCAAACCGCCCTGCTGCCCACCAACGATCCGGCCAACGGCGTCGGCGATCCCACCATTCCAGGGTTGCCGACAATCCGCTCGCTGGCGATGCGTGCCGGAATGCGTTGGAGCGGAGTGGATTTGTCTCTCTATGGACAGAACCTGACAAACGAGCATCCACTCCTGTTCGCATCGCGAGATGTGCCCACCGAGAACCTGTACTTCGGGCACTCCACGCGGCCGCGTACAATTGGCCTCACAGCGACTTACCGCTACTAAAGGCGGCGGGACTGCAACGATGGAAGCAAGCGTGCTCGACACGCGGCAGCTGCGGCGAACGCTGACATACTACGACCTGCTGCTCTACGGGTTGGCGTATGTGTCACCGTTCGCACCGCTGCAGACGATCGGGTTTGTTTGGGACGCCTCAAACGGCCTGATCGTCTTGGCTTACCTTTTGGGCGCGGTGTGCATGTACTTCACCGCCAAGAGCTACGCCATGATGACCGAGACGGTGCCGACGGCCGGTTCGGTTTACGGCTTTGCGCGCCACGCTCTCGGACCGTTCAGCGGATTCATCGCTGGCTGGATGATTCTGCTCGACTACCTGATGATTCCCGCCTACGTGTACGTCCTGATCGCTGTCGCATTTGACGCCCTCATACCGCACGTCGATCGATCCGTCTGGATCGTGCTGCTGTGTGCGGTGACTCTCGGCGTCAACTGGTTCGGAGTCACGGTAACCTCACGCGTGAACATGTTCTCCGTTACCCTGCAACTGCTGTTCATCGCGGTACTGCTGTACTTCTCGGTGCTTGCCTTGCACGCCGGCAAAGGCAATGGCGCGCTGACCTTGAAGCCGTTGTTCACCCCCGAGCGCTTTCATGTCGCGAGCCTGTTCGCCGGCACTTCCATCTGCGTGATGTCCTTCCTGGGGTTCGACGCGATCTCCACTTTGTCGGAGGAGGTCAAGGGCAACGACCGCCGCGTGGTCGGGCGCGCCATTGTCAGTGTGTTGATTCTGGCGGGCGCCCTGTTCGCGTTCATGGCGTGGGTCCTGGGTAACTTGATGCCGGGCCTGACCGTCAAGGACACGGCGGCGGCGAGCTACGAACTCGCCGCGTGGTCGATCGGACCGTGGGCCTCGCTCACGCTTGCATGGGCGACCACATTGATCGTCGGGCTCACCAACGCGCTCCCCATGCAGGTGGGTGTCGCCCGGGTCCTGTACGCTATGGGACGCGACCGGCAGCTGCCGGCGGCGCTCGCCCGGATCCACCCGAAGTACGGCACGCCGTATGTGGGCATGATATTGACGACCGTGCTCTCCATGACCGTAGCGCTAGCCATGCGCAACAGCATGGACGAGTTGGTGTCACTGGTGAATTTCGGCGCCTTGACCGGCTTTCTGCTGTTGCATGTCTCGGTCATCGTGTTGTTCTGGTTCAAACAACGCTCGGGACGCTGGCTGGTCCACCTGGCGGTCCCGGTGGCCGGCATCATCGTGGTCCTGGCGGTGATGTCGGGAATGAGCACCCTCGCGAGCGCCCTGGGGATCCTGTGGCTGGCGGCCGGGTTGATCTATGGTTTGATTCTGCACAAGCGCCAGCGCGATACGCTGGCGATCTGACCTATGGAGCTTATGATGTCGAATGCGAAGCCGCGCGCCCGCGATCTGGGGCTGGCGCTGCCCGGAACCCCTGGCCGCCACAACGCCATCACCGACGTGCCCGGAGTCGAGGTGGGGTACTCGACACTCAAGTTCCTCGCCGACAAGCCCGGTGAGCCGCAAATTTACACTGGCGTAACCGCAGTGCTGCCGCGCGGCCACAGCCGGCGGCCGACAGCGGTTTGGGCGGGCCAGTATGACTTGAACGGCAATGGCGAGATGACCGGCAGCCACTGGATCGATGATGCGGGCTACTTCATGGGCCCGATCTGCCTGACCAACACCCATTCGGTCGGCATCGTGCATCACGCCGCCGTCGGTTGGATGATTCAGCAATATCCCGAGTACTTTCGCGACCACTACGCATGGGCCCTCCCCGTTGTCGCTGAGACCTACGACGGACTGGTCAACGATATCAACGGCCGGCATGTGACCGAGGAGCACGCTCTGCAGGCCCTCAGCAGCACCAGCAGTGGTGCGGTCGCCGAAGGCAACGTCGGCGGCGGCGCCGGCAATATGACGTACGAATTCAAAGGCGGCACGGGCACCAGCTCGCGCCGCTTCGCCATCGAAGGGCACGCGTACACCGTCGGGGTGTTGGTGCAATCGAACTTCGGAATGCGCCGCGAGCTCAACATTCAGGGAGCCCCAGTCGGCCTGGCTATGCCCGAAGACGCACTGCTCAGCGCGGCCGGGGGTCACGAGCAAGGCTCCATCATCGTGCTGATCGCAACCGATGCCCCGCTCAACTCGCTGCAACTGCAAAGGTTGGCAAAGCGCGGCGCGCTCGGAATCGGCCGCACCGGTACCAGCGGAGGCCACTATTCGGGCGACCTCATGTTGGCCTTCTCCGTGGCCAATGAGACTTACCTGCCCGCGATCGGTGAAGCGCAGCCTCGCGTCTTCGGCAGTGAGTGGCTGAATGATGCACATCTGGACTCGGTGTACGCGTCCACGGTGGCCGCCGTCGAGGAGTCGGTGCTGAACGCCATGATCGCCGCGGAAACCGTACCGGTCATCCGCCCAGCCGGAACCTTGTTGAAAGCGATCGACCACGCGCGGCTCTGTGCCGTCCTGCGCCGTTACGGAAAGCTAGCCTGAGCAGCCGCGCGCCGGCGCGCGGTGTCGCAATAGTGGATGTTTTGTTCGCGTGCAGTGGCGCAGTCTCGCGGGTTGGTAGCTGACGAATCGACCCCGTCCCGATAGTGGAAGTTTTGTTCCCGCGCAGTGGGGTGCCCGTTCCGCACCCCACCCTAGCATCTGCTTTTTTCCGCAGGGGGACAATAAGATGAGTCGATCTCGGTTGAAGACCATGGGAGTACTGCTGCCAGGGACGTTGCTGTTACAGACAATGTTTGCGAGCGGAGCCGCGCGCGCGGCAGATGCAACTACCGCGAACACCCAGGCCAACGACGGGCTGGAAGAAATCACGGTCACGGCCTCGCGACGCGAGGAAAGCCAGAGCAAGGTCCCGATCAGCATCACGGCGTTCACCCAAAAGACGCTGGACCAGAATACGGTCCGCACCGTCGATGACATCGCCAAGCTCACTCCCGGCGTGCAATTCGACCGCAACAGCGACTCCTCCGGCTCGGTCGCCAACATCTCCATCCGCGGCATCAAATCCGACGCCGGCTCGGGAGCGACGGGTATCTATGTTGACGACACCCCGATCCAGTCGCGCTCCTCCGTCAGCGGGCTCGGCAGCAGCGTCTGGCCCCAGGTCTTCGACCTCGAGCGTGTGGAGGTTCTGCGCGGCCCGCAAGGCACGCTGTTCGGCGCAGGCTCCGAAGGCGGTACGGTACGCCTGATCACCCCACAACCGAGCACAACGGCGTTCGATGCCTATGCCCGCGCCGATCTCGCCTTCACCGAAGGCGGCTCGCCGAGCACCGAGCTCGGTGCCGCTGTCAACCTACCCCTCATCGAGGGCACACTGGGCCTGCGGGTCAGCGCCTCGCAACGGCATGATGGAGGCTACGTCAATCGCGTCGACTACCTCACCGGCAACGTGGAGCAGAGCGACTCCAACTATTTCGACACCTCGACGTTGCGCATCGCGCTCGCTTACAAGCCGACGGACAACCTGACGATCAGCCCCTCGTTCTACTGGCAGGACCAGTACGTGAACGACGCCAGCGTCTTCTGGGAGCCGCTCTCGAATCCGTCGAAAAGCGATTACAACCAGAGCTCGACCATTCCCAACACGAGCCACGACCGCTTCATTCTCCCTGCGATCAAGGGCGAGTTGGTATTGCCTGGCGCGACGATCGTATCCAACACATCCTATTTCGACCGTGACCAGCCCAGCGTGCAGAATCTGGCGTTCTTCGAGGCGGATGTCTGGGCGAGCACCCCATACTACCCGGCCGGCATGTACGCGCCTTCGTACGACGACATTCACCAGCGTACCTTCACGCAAGAGCTGCGCGTGCAATCGCAAGACTCGGACGCGCGCCTCACCTGGGTCGGGGGCATCTTCTTCCAACACGCCCGCCAGCACGTGCATCAGCGCGTGCAGGACACATTTTTGCCGCAGCTGATCGAGCAGGCCTACGGCCAGACGATCGAGCAGTACTTGGGCAGCGGCCTGTACGACAACCGCTATACGGTACTGATCGATCCGTTCAATACCACCGACCGCCAGCTTGCCGGCTTCGGCCAGATCGACTTCAAGTTCACCGACAAGCTCAAAGGCACTGTGGGGTTGCGTTATTCCAAAACGGACTTCAGCGCTTCCGCCTTCTATGCCGGCCCGGTCGTGGGTCCCGCGCCGCGCTTCGACAGCGGCAGCTCCTCCGAAAAGCCGGTGACGCCGAAGTTCGGCCTGTCCTATCAGATCGACAACGGCACGATGCTCTACACCACGGTTGCCAAAGGCTATCGCGCCGGTGGCTATAACAACCCGCTGCCCACCAACTGCGGAGCCACCACGGGAAGCACCCCGATCCAGGGCACGGACCTGGGCAACATCGGCTTGACCGATCGACCCAAGACCTTCAAGAGCGACTCCCTGTGGTCGTACGAATTGGGCAGCAAATCACGCGCATTCGATGGCAAGCTCGCCGTGGATGCCAGCGTCTATCTCATCAAGTGGAAGGACATTCAGTTCGCCGACAATCTGCCGATGTGCGGCTTCTCCTTCACCACCAACGCCGGCAACGCAACCAGCAAGGGCTTTGAACTATCGGTTCAGGGACGGCCGCTGCCGCCGCTCGAGCTCGGATTCGCGGTCGGATACGTGAAAGCGAGTTACGACGGCTATGCGTACGCGGGCACCCCGAGCCCGGGCGTGCTTGCCCTGTCCGGGCCCGGCGACCGCATTCTGGTGGCGCCGCTCACAGTCGCCCTGGATGCGCAGTGGACGTTCTCGGCGTTCGAGCATGAGGGCTACTTCCGCGTGAACTACAACTACGCCGACGGCCTCAACCACGACCTCCAGACCCAGGACATCAAGGTTGGCGGCTACGACCCGACCCTGCCGGGATTGCCGGTGTTGAACGATCTGTCGGCCAAGCTCGGCGCCTATCTGGGGCCGGTGAACGCCGCGCTCTACGTCAACAATCTTGCGAACCAACACCCGCTCCTGGGCGTGCAGCACGCGACGTCGAGTGACCCGCTCTATCTGGCTGGCACCGTGCGTCCGCGTACGATCGGGATAACGGCCTCCTACCGCTACTGAAGCCGCCTGATCGTCCACGAGCCTTAAGGAAGGCTCGCGCCGCCGCGCCCGCGTCTGCAGCGGGCGCGGCTGGCGAAAAGTCATGAACATGTTATCCTCCGGCAGCTCGCCCATTGAGCTTCCGCGGCATAAGGATGAAGAAATGGCTTGGCGAACGATGGTCGGTCTTGCAACACTGGTCACGGCGATCGCCGTGCATGCGGCCCCTTCCGCCTCCTCCGGCGGCCTGTACGCCGACGCGGATCCTGCGAAACTCTCACAACCCACTTATAAGGTCATTGTCGAGCACAATGTCAGGGTGCCGATGGGAGACGGTGTAACGCTCTCGGCGGACATCTACCGGCCGGACGGCGGCGAGCGCTTCCCAGCCCTCCTGCTCAGAACGCCCTATAGCAACAACTCGCCGGATGAGGTGCAGGATTCCGCGTGGTACGCCTCACGCGGCTACGTGGTCGTCAACGAGGATGTCCGCGGCAGATACGACTCCGATGGACAGTTCTACACCTACCGTAACGAGCCCCAGGACGGCTACGACACTGATGAATGGGTAGCGCAGCAACCGTGGAGCAACGGAAAGATCGGCACGCTCGGCGGCTCCTACCTCGGCTACACCCAGCTCACACAGGGCATCCGCGGTAGCAGCCATCTGGTCTCCATGGCTACCGAGGTCACCAGTACCGACATCTACGACGGTTGGGCTTACGTGGATGGCGCTCTGGTGCTGGGATTCGCGCTCCCGTGGGGCGCGGGCATCATCGATGGCCACACCAACCAGTCGGGTGTGTACGATTGGCCCTCGATCTTCCAGCACCTTCCGATCGCAACCGCCGATGCGGCGGCCGGACACGTGAACCGTCCCTATCGCGCTTGGGTACAACACCCGCGTCGCGATGACCCCTATTGGGAAGGCATCAGCTTCGAGAAAGACGCACAGAAGATCGGCGTGCCGCTATTGGTCGCCGAAGGCTGGTATGACATCTTCCTGCGTGGCGCCTTGCGAGACCACGAGCGCATCACCAAGGATGGGGTCACAGCCCAGGCGCGTGACAACAAGCACCTGGTGATCGGTCCCTGGATTCACTTCAAGAACCACGCGCCGCGGATCAACAGTGCCCCGGACGCCGCCGATCACGGTGTCGACTTCGGACCCGAAGCGCAGATCGACATGCGGATGGTGTATCTGCGCTGGCAGGATCACTGGCTGAAGGGTATCGACAACGGGATCGACCGCGAGCCGCCCATCAGCATCTTTGTGATGGGCGAGAATCGCTGGCGCGGCGAGCATGAATGGCCGCTCGCGCGCACCCGTTATACCAACTACTACCTGCAAAGCTCGGGACACGCCAACAGCGCCGCTGGCGACGGCATCCTTGGCCCCGGCAAACCGGGCGGCTCGGCAACTGACACGTTCACATACGACCCCGCCGCACCCGTTGCGACAATGGGCGGCAATGTATGTTGCAGCTCAGTGCTGAACGGCCCACACGATCAGCGGACCGTCGAGGCACGCTCCGATGTGCTGGTCTACACGACACCGGCACTGAAGGAGGCGGTCGAGGTGACGGGGCCGATCACCGTGAAGTTGTTCGCCGCCACCTCCGGCCCCGACACCGACTGGACTGCGAAGCTGGTGGACGTCTACCCGGACGGCTATGCCCAAAACCTACAGGACGGCATCATCCGCGCGCGTTACCGGCGTGGCAAAGAGCAGCCTGCTGCACTGCTCGAGGCGGGCAAGGTCTACGAGTACGACATCGACCTGTGGGCGACACGGGAATTTGATACACGCGAACGGTGTCCATCACCTGCACCAGGGTGTCGTACTGCACCGCGGGTCCGGGCAATATCGTGGCATCGGTCATTTGCGGAAATTGGGACTTCACCTGCCGCATGAATTCCGACAGGCTCATCCAAATCGTAGCCGTTGGCGTATTGGCGATGATCTTCAGCGGGCCCGAATTGCGGTCGTTCACCACCAGATCGTCGGGACGGATGATCACTTCGAGTTTCAGACCTTTCGGCAATTCAACCGGAGCGGTGTTGCTGGCCGGCAGATTCAGCTGCAGAATATTCGTCTTGGAAAACACCGCGGTGAAAATCAGGAAGAACACCAAGATCACCATCATGTCGATCATCGGCACGATGTTGAGGTCATCGCGCCCCTGATGGTAGCGGGCGTGATTTCGTCGGACGAGGCGCGCTGACTTTGACTTCATGAGAGGAGCACACCTATGAAGCGTCTGGCTTAGATGCTGCCGCGGGCGGCCGGCGGTGCCCGTACCGGGGGGCCGAGGGCGCGGCCGGCTCGTGCTTGTCCGTCTGGCGCTCGGTGATGGAATTCAAGAACTTCACCGAAGCGATCTCCAGGCTGTCGATCAGCGACGTGGTCTTGGACTCGAGAAACATGTGCGCCAGCAGCAGCGTGATGGCAACGGCCAAGCCCGAGGCGGTGTTGTTCATCGCCACCGAGATCGCCGCGGCCAGCAAGCTGGCTTTCTCGGCGGGGTTCGCGGTGGCGACGGCGCTGAAGGCGCCGATCAGACCGGTGATGGTGCCGAGCAAGCCGATCAACAAGCCAACATTCGCCAGCGACGACAGATAGTGAGTGCGCTTTTCGATCCGCGGGATGACTTCGAGCAGGCTCTCGTCCATGGCCTTTTCGATGTCATCGCGGCGGCGGGCGCTCGCGACCCGCGCCACGCCGTAGTTCAGAATCGTGGCGATCGATGCCTTCGAGTTGTGGGTGAGCGCTACCACTTG
>CAVVXG010000018.1:0-76465 GCA_963752125.1 uncultured Pseudomonadota bacterium
CAGTGCGTCAATCAGCGACATAGCGGGGAGGATAAAGGCGCCGCGGCCCGTCTTCACCACAATTTAGGGGCTCACATGCGTTTTTTATCAAATCTGAGCCCATTGGCCGGCTGATTAGCCAAGGGCTCAGTTCACTACCGGTGCCGCAGCTCGAGTCAAGGACTCAAGGCGGGGCTGTCCGCACAACCAGTGTCGCTTTTACGAGGCGGTTTCCAGTGCGGACTCCCCGTACGGCCGTTCCGCTTTAGTAGGCGATGGTCATCTGCGCGCGTTCATGTTGTGGTTTTTCCAGCTCGTTCACGAGCGCGTCCGCATAGTCCTCCGCGCTGATGCGGCTGTCGCCCTTGGCGTCAGTCAACACTACGGTGCTGCCGAGTCGATACTTGCCCGTGTGTGTGCCGGGCGCAATCGACATGGCCGGGCTGAAGAAGGTCCAGTTGAGATGGGTGGTCTTCAATTTGTCGAGCACGGCGCGCATGGCGCGGGCCTCGCCCTGGTAGGGTCCCGGCAAAGTGTCCACCACCTTGCGACCGTCGGGGAAATTCAAACTTCCCGCGCCTCCGACAACAACCAGGCGCTTGTGGGTGGCGCGCGCGGTGTCGATCGCTGAGTCGCTGACCGCTTTGGCTTCCGCCATCGGATCCCCGCCGCCCCTGGGGCTGGTGGCCACAACAATCACGTCCGCGTGCCGCGCTTCGGCAATGAACGCCTTTTCATCTGTCGCATCCAGCTTCACAGGATGGATGTTCGCTCCAGCGGCGATCTTTTCCGGATGCCGCGAGGCGGCAATGACGGTGTGACCGCGTGAAGCGGCCTCTTGAAGAATGCGGGAGCCGATCATGCCGCTGGCCCCTACCAGCAGGATTGTCGGGGGTTTGTTCTGTTCTGTTGCGGCCTTCTGGGCCGCGGCGGGCTGGGTGACCGCCAGGGGGACGAGCAATGCGAGGAGAGCTCCGATTCTCATGGTTCTTTGAACTCCAGGAAGGTCGCTTAGGTCGCTAGCGTTTCGACCGGCGACGCGATACGACACGACTTCGCTGCAGCGCTAGATGACTGACCATAACATACGGCGTTATGGTCGGGCCGCGGCGTAATTGTTTCCTGGCACTGATGTTGGCATACGCGAGGATCACGCCGCCTTTGCGGGGACAATGCCGGACCGGGCGACCGATCCGGCATTGGCTTTTTGGGGCCCATGTGATGCCAGGCGCGTCTTGCGCCGCCGGCACAGAGCCTTCGCCAGGACGGCGGTCAGGCCGCCGACGGAGCCGGCGCTGGAGAGTACGAGGGTACCGGTCGCGATACAAAGCGGGCACATGAGCGTCCTCCTGCGGGCGGGTCGGGGCCGCCGCGGCCTTCAAGGGGGCCGTTCCTAGGACGTTCGGGCCGGGCGCGCTGCTACATGTCAAAATAGCGTAAGTGCGTCCGCCAGGGTTGTTCAAGCTCATGACCCCGCCGCCCCGGTCCGTCACCATCCAGGAGGTTGCCGATCTCGCCGAGGTGTCGGCCAAAACCGTCTCGCGTGTGATCAACAACGAGCCCGGCGTGCACCTGGAGACCCGCAAGCGCATCCTCCGGGCGATCGAACAGCTCGACTATCAGCCTAACGCCAACGCGCGTGGACTCGCCGGCGACCGCTCGTTCCTGATCGGGCTGTTCTGCGACCGGCTGGGGGACTACTTAAGCGATTTCCAGGCAGGTGCCGTGCAGCGCTGCCGCGAGTCCGATTTCCATCTGATGGTGGAGCCATGGGATGGCGATAGCGCCGATATCGGGCGGCAGGTGAGCGCGGTGCTGCGGCAGCTACGCCTCGAAGGGGTCATTCTGCTGCCGCCGCTCAGCGATCACCCGGTCGTTCTGGAAAAGCTCGCGGAAAAGTCCATTCCGATCGTGCGCGTGGCGCCGCGGGCGGGGCCTGGTAACTCGCCCACAGTGGGCATCGACGACTACGCCGCGGCGCGCCGCATGACCCGTCACCTGCTCGACCTCGGGCACCGGCGGATAGGGTTCATCCGGGGACATCCCGGACACGGCGCCACCGACGAGCGCTACCGGGGCTTCCGGGAGGAGATGCTCGCTGGGGGTGCTCGGGTAGAGGAGCCCCTCGTCAAAGTGGGCAATTTCGCGTTTGCGGACGGACTGGTCGTCGCCGAGCAGATTTTGCGCAACCCCGCGCCACCGACGGCCATTTTTGCCAGTAACGATGATACGGCGGCGGCGGTGATATCGGTCGCCCACCGGCTGGGCCTCGCTGTGCCGGACGATTTATCCGTCGCCGGGTTCGACGACGCCTCCGTTGCCATCCGGATCTGGCCCGACCTCACTACGATCCGTCAGCCGGTGGCCGCCCTTGCTCGCGCAGCCGCGGATCTCATCATTGAGCATTCCCCGCGTCGCCGCGGCTGGCCCGACCCCATCCCGCACGTTCTGTTGGATTTTGAGCTCATTGTCCGCGGCTCGACCCATTCCCCGCACGCGGGCCGCTCGTAAGGGCGGACTGGATCTGCCACCATTTAGGAAGCAGTCGCCGCACCTGCTGTTGTCCGAAGCGCTCATCCATCAGGTACACCGCGCCGCGATCCTCCGTCGTACGGATCACACGGCCGGCGGCCTGCACCACCTTCTGCAGGCCCGGGTACAGGTAGGTGTAGGCGTATCCCGTACCGAACCTCTGCTCCATCCTTCGTTGCATTTCGTCATTGACGGCGCTGACCTGCGGCAAGCCTAGAGTTGCAATGAATGCTCCAATCAAGCGCGAGCCGGGCAGATCGATACCTTCACCGAATGCCCCTCCCAACACCGCGAAACCGATGCCCTGACCCTCTGGGGTGAATCGCTGCAGGAAACTGTCGCGGGCGCTTTCCGACATGCCGCGTTCCTGGCACCACATCGGAATCTGTGAGCTGCGCCGCCCGAAATCGCCGGCGACCTGTTGTAGGTAGTCGAAGCTACTGAAGAAAGCGAGATAGTTTCCTGGCTGGGCCGCGAACTGTTCCGACATCAGTCGGACGATGGGCTGTACCGAAGCGGCCCGATCACGCCAGCGCGTCGAGATGGAGCGGACTATGCGCACCACGAGCTGCTCGGCCTTGAAAGGCGATTGCACGTCAATTCTGCGGCTATCGGCCGGCAGTCCCAACATGTCGAAGATAAAACTCCGGCGGGCTCAGTGTCGCGGAAAACAGAACTACGGCATGTGTGGCCGCCCAGCGAGGCGTGAGAAACCGTCGGGGAATGACGTTGCGCAGGCACAGCGTGCTGTCAGGGTTCGAGGACGCGGGTGACAGGGAAGCGCGCGTGATGTCGAACAGCGTGTCGTTGTCCACCTGGGAGGCGAGTGTGCAGAAGTGCATGGCTTCGAAGTAAAACTCCTCCAGCTCGCTCGCGAGCAACCCGGGTTGCTCCGCTATGAGCTCGGTCATGGCCGCCAACGCGCGTTCCAGAACCGTCAGGAACCCTTCCGGCACCTCGTCGTACGCTTGATAGGACACTGCCGCGCCCGCCTGTGTCTGTCGCTGTAACATCTCATCCCAGGCGCGCGCTACCCGGTCCAAGGAGCTTTTCAACATGATAGGGGCCCCGAAGCGTACGCCCTCGAGTGTTGTTCGCGAGAGCGAGGCGGTGTACATCTTGCGTGCTCGCTCGATCAGGTTGTGTGCCTCGTCGATGAGAAGGCACACTTTCCACTGGTTGCTGTTCGTGAGCGTGTAGAGCGGCGCGGTGGAGTCGAGAAAGTAGTTATAATCGCCGACGATCACGTCCGACCAGCGCATCAGCTCCTGTCCCAGATAGTAGGGACAAATCTGGTGGGCTCGCGCGATGTCTCGCAACGCTGCCTGGTCGAGCAGTCCGCGCTGCACGGCCGCGGCACGCGCGGCCGGCAGGCGCTCATAAAATCCGCGCGCCAACGGGCATGAGTCGCCCGCGCACTCCTTGTCCGGATACTCGCAAGCCTTATCGCGCGCCACCAGTTCCAGGATACGCAACGGGCTCCCTGGCGAGCTACGCTCGATACGTTCCAACGCATCCAACGCGAGCCGCCGACCTGGCGTCTTGGCCGAGAGATAGAACAGCCGGTCGAGTCCCCCTGCGGGCATCGCCTTCAAAGCGGGGAAGATCGTACCGAGTGTCTTGCCGATGCCCGTGGGTGCCTGTGACAGGAGCGCCCCGCCGCGGCGGATGGTCTTATAGGCGGCCTCGGCCAGGTCGCGTTGTCCGGCGTGAAAGTTGGGAAACGGAAATTGCAGTGTTTCCAGCGCGGCATCACGCGCGCGCCGGTGCGCGGTTTCCTGAGCCGCCCATCCGCTGAAACGCTCACACTGCGCCGTGAATTCGCTCTCGAGTGATTGCGCGCTGTGGTGTTCGATGAGCGGCGTTTCCCGTTCGGTCGCAATGTCGAAATAGACGAGCGCGAGTTGGATTTCAGTCAGGCCGCGTGCGCGGCACAACAACGCGCCGTAGACGCGCAGCTGCGCCCAATGCAAGGCGCGATGGTTTTGCGGCATCCGCTCCAGATTGCCGCGGTACGTCTTGAACTCTTCGAGTTGATTCGTCGCGGAATCGTAGCCGTCCGCGCGGCCGCGTACCAGCAACTCGCCATATTCACCTGTGAGAGTGATTTCTTTTTCATAGCCGGGCCGGCGACGGCCCGCGATGGTCGCGTGCCCCGCCACTCCCTCTTGGGCGGAAGGCGAGGGTGTGAAGCGGCGGTCGAGGTCGCCCTGTTTTGCCGTGAACTCGCACAGCGCACGCACGGATATGGTGTAACTCAAGATGGGTCCGTCCACCTGACCTTGCAGACACAGACCGGGATCGCCCGGGCCACACAGAAGCTCAGCCAGCGGATCTGGTTGTCCTGCAGCCGGTCGCCGGGTCCTTTCACTTCAATGAGCCGGTAGCGGCGCTCGGCGGGCCAGAGTTGGATCAGGTCCGGCAGGCCGCTGCGATTGGTGCGTACGTCGGCGAGAAGTCGTTGCAGGAGCTCGCGCAAATGCGCGGCAGGGATGCAATCGAGCGCCAGCTCCAGCTGCTCTCGGGTGAGCCAGTTCCAGGCGACGAACGGAGTTTGAATACCGGCCTTGCGCTCGAAGGTGTCCAGGATCGTCTGGCGGTAGCGGCCGTCGGCGAGTTGTGCGAAGCACGCCGCAAACTGTCGTGAGCGCCGTGTGTGAAAGTCAGGCTCGAGCAGGTCGGCGGGCGCCGCATGGAAAGCATGAAAGAATGCGCCCGGCAATGGGGTGAAGATGGCCTCCCAGCACAGCAATCCGAATATGGCATTGAGCAGCGTGTTCTCGACATAGAGCACTGGTGCTTGCGGCGTGCCCAGATGCGCGGTTACCGCCAGTTCCACGCGCTGCGCAACCTCAGCTGTCGGCGGGTGTGGCAATTCCAACTCCAGGTTGTCCCACCCGTATCTCATGGCTGGTTCTGGGGAAGGGGGCGCGCTTGCCGCAGGTTTCAATTTACGCCTCAGTCGCCGTCCAATGCGGGTGGCCAATTGGGTCTCCACCTCGCTGGCCGGTTGTTGTTGTAGGGTTGCGAGCAGGGCGGCGGCTTCCTCGTGGCGTTCGAGTCGCTCCAGAACCCGGATGCCGCGGATGCGTGCCTGGGGGTGGCGGCAGCGGTGATAGATCTCGAGCGCGCGATCCAGCTCGCCGGCCTTCTCATGGACCGTGCCGATCGCGAATAACAGCTTGGCGCGTTTCGCCTCGATCCAGCCAGCGTCGGATGAGGTCGGCGCGGCAGGTACCGCACACAGGACTTCCTCCAGCGGCGCCTCGGCGTGCAGGAGCTCACGGCAACGATAGATCGCGTGGAACTCCTCGATCTGCGGCCGTGTCTGGAAGGCGCGTGCGGCCTCGTCGATATGAACGCTCTCGTAGCGGAAGATGCCGAGATCGGCCAACACGAACTCAGACCAGTTCTGATGGAAGTTGCCGAAAAACATCAGTCGCAAGCGCTCGCAGAGCGCGGCCACCCGTACACGGAAGATCTCATCAGGAGCCTCCGGCCACCACTCCTGCAGAGGCCGGCTTTCGGCGGTAATCGCACCCACGAGCGCGACCAGCTCCGCTTTGTGTACGGTTTTGGCGATTTCTTGCAGTCCGAATGCATCACAGAGTTCGGCCTTGCGCAGCAGGCGGTAGAGGTTCGCGAAACTCAGGCAGGGTCGGGGATCGACCCAGTCCAACTCGATGAGCGCCGCGGCGGCGCGCCTGGGGCAGCCGATTTCGCTGTAGCGCAGCTTGCTGGTGCGGAACAGATCTCCTTGGCGCATCACCATCCGCACCGCCAGCGCGGCGGATTCGGTGGGCAGGGCATTGAAGTCTTCGATGAAGCGGCGCTCTTCGTCGCTGAGCAGGTCGCCGTAGCGGCCGCGAAGCCAGTCCAGCGCCGCCGTGAAATTTTCGAGGTAGTAGTACGGGCGCGGGTGCGCGTTCACGACTGCGTTCGGTGCTCATCGACGAGGGGGAGCAAGCGTAGGAGACCGGACGGCGTCGCGTCCATCCAGGGTAGCGGCGGGTAGGCTACTGTATAGGTAGTCTGTCAGCGATTTCAGCGCTCGGGCGTCGGCACGACCGGCAGGCTCCGGTGTCCTGCCTGGTCTACCGCTCGGACCGCGAACACCACGTTGTCCTTGGAGATCTTGAGTGTCGTCGTGGTCGCATCTGCGACACTTTGCACGTGCTCCCACGTGGGCGCGCCGGGCGTACGCCAGAGCACCTCATAGCCGCTGGCGCCGCTCGAAGGCCGCCACTTCAAGGTGGAGTCGTTGTCCAGGTTGGTTGTAACCAACTTCACCTCACCCGGGGGTGCCGGTGCCGCGGCCAGCGCGGCCAGCGTCAGCGCATTCAAGCGCGCGACCCGCGCGACATAGTCAAAATCCACGAACTTCAGCAGGTCGCCGTATTCGATCCCGTTCTCGGTGCGCACATTCTGGTGCTGGTGAGCGAAGTTCTCGCGATACTCCGTGAAGCGCACGGCCGCGAACCCTTCGCTGTTGAAGGCCATATGATCGCCGCCGCGCAGATAACGGTCGGGACGGGAGATCAGCAGCGGCTTCACGCCGGGAGAGTAGGCTCCATCAACCTCCAGGATGTACCGCGCCAGTTGCCGGGAGGCGGAGTCGCTTTCTGCCCCTACGGAGCGGATCAGTTGCAGTTGCTTCTCGTCGGCCGCGGCCGGGTTGCCTTCCGAGAACACGCGCACCAGGCTGGCGTCCTGCCCTTGGCTCTTGTCGCCGCCGACGATGTCATCATCCAGGACCGCTTCGACATCCCAGCCCGCCTGCTTGGCCAGCTGCGCGAAGTGTTTGGCGCCGTCGAGGCCTTGTTCCTCACCGGCGACCGCGAGGAAGATGACCGTGGCGCGCAGTTTTAACTTGCTCAATGCCCGCGCGCTCTCGAGGCTCACCGCCGTGCCGCTGGCGTCATCGTTGGCGCCGGGAGCATCGCCGGTCGTGTTCGCGGTATCCGTATTGCGCGAGTCGTAGTGTCCGGTGACCAGCACGATGCGCTTGGCGTCCTCAGGGGATGATCCCTTCAGGACCGCGTACACATTGGTGAGCGGTGTAGGCTGCGGAATGCGACCACCGGCCTCCTGCACGAATGCGTCGGTTTTTACCTCGAGACAACCGCCGCACTCCTTGGAGTAGAGCCCGAACTGCGATTTCAACCACTCGCGGGCGGCGCCGATTCCGCGGCCCGCCTTGATCGCCGCAGGATCCTGCGCGGAGATGGTGGAACGCGTGCCAAAGCTTACGAGCTTCTCGATGTCCGCTCGGATGTGTGCCGCCGAGATGTCTTGTACTGCCGCCGCGATCGCAGGGTCGGCGGCTTGCGCGACTTCATCTGCATTCGCAGGCAGTGCGCAGGCAAACGCAAGTCCAAGGGCAGCGATCGCTGCGTGGCCTAAAGTTTTTTTCATAGCGATAGGGCGGGATTTCCTTCCACGACCTGCTGTTCCAGCTGCGGCCGTTCCCCTTTGTTCCAGAGCGGCGTCCGGTGGACGACGCGGTAGAGTAACGGTCCGCCATCACGGCGCGCAACGTGCTCGATGGGGCGGGGGATGCAGACAAACTCGCACTCCCAGGTATCCGCCGAGGCACGCACAGTTGCATAGCCGTGGCCGGCCATGTCCACGAACGACAGGTGCGGCGAAAGCTCGGGATTCGACAGGCTACGCGCGCGGTCGGCGTCGCCGCTCTTTTGATACTCCAGGCACGAGCGCACTCCATGGCGCAGCAGCATGTTAACTGTTGGTTGCGCATGCTTCATGCCAGGCTTTTGCAGGACATAAAGCGCGCGCAATGGGTGCTCTTGCGGCAGTTTGTGTTCCAGCGCTTCCACCAGGCCGGGCGCGGAGATCGATCCAACCACATAGGCCACCCCCACCGGTTCGAACGCCTTGGGCGGCAAACTCTCCGCGGCCAGTCCGGCCCAAAAGCTGTGGCGGTCGCCCGCGATGGTGGCGAAGCCGGTGATGCCTTCGCCGCGAACGAAGGAGTAGATGTCGGCCCGCTCTACGTACGCCGTGCTGTGGTCGCCGCCACCGAAGCCTGCGTAGCCGGCGCCGGGCCAGGGTTTTGTGAGGCCTGCCGGTAGGCGCTGCGGGTCGATGCGGAAGTCGAGAGTCGCTGTTGTGTTCCCCCAAACCTTCCAGGTCGCCGTGGACGTTTTGAGGCGATTCAGGAACCAGGCCTTCTGTTCGGCGCCGAGGATCGTCTGCGGCGGCTCGGTCTTGCGGAAGTTGGCGATGTGTTGGTCGCCGAAGGCAATGGTGTCCGGCGGTTTGCCGCCCGCATAGATGCGGCCTGCGTCCAGGATCTCGAGGATTTCCTGCGGAATGAGCTCCGGGAAGTCCTTGCTCGAGAAGTCCTGGGCCTCCGGCCTGCCCGTGGGCTCCTCCGAGCGGTAGCTGCGTTGATCTGTGATGATGAGCTCGACATGTCGGCCCCAACGCAATGCCCGGTAACCGGTGAGGCTACCCAGCGCCGCGAGATTGTTGGGTTCCTGGCCGAGGCCGTGCGCATCGAAGTGTAGGATGGGCGCGTTCACGACCTTGGGCCCATCGAACCGCTCCAGTCCCGGTCCGCTCGCTTTGCGGATGCGCGCGGGTTGGTACTCGAACCATGCCTGCATGGCCGCTACCTTGCGCGTCTGGGCCGGGCGGGTAGTGCCATCGAAGACCTGCAGCGATTGCCAGCCGAGCCAGGAGAACTCGTGATTGTCCCACATCGGCACGAATGGCCAACGGGCACGCGCATCCTGCAGGTCCGGGTCATGCAGGTAGGCGCGATAGACGGCGCGGTAGTCGTCTACCGTGGTTGGAACGTGAAAGTCCTCGATTTTCTCGCCGTGCTCATAGCGGACGATGTCGCGAATGCGCCGGTCATACATGCCCTGCGGGCGGTCCTGCGGATACCAGACGATCTCGTAGATGAAATCCCCGAGATGCAGCACGAATCCGAGGCGTTCCGGTTCGGGCGCACGCTCGTCCTCGAAGATCATTCGCCTGTAGGCGTGCTGCGAGCCGTCGTTGGCGTTCTGGCAGCTGACGAAGGCAAACTTCACCGGCCGCGGGTCGCTTGCCGCCGGCGCGGTGAGCGTGCGGCCCACCCGGCTGGCTTGCCCGTCCTCGTCTGTAAAGCGATACCAATAGATCATCGCGGGTTTGAGGTTTCCGGCCAGTACCCGGCAGGTCCAGTCGGAAGCCGCCGATACGAGCGCGTGCGTCGATACGACCACGTGTTTGAAAGTCTCGTCTTCGGCTACCTCCACGAGCAAACGACCCTCGGTGGCGTTTTCGAACGGTCGCCGCGTCCACAGCAGGACGCTGTCGGGTTGTGGGTCTCCGGAGGCTACCCCTTCGGGGTACAGGTCGCGGCGCTCGTGAGAGGAGGCGAGAGAGGACTTGCTTTCTTTACGTGCCCAGGCCGCCGCAGCACCCAGTGCTGCCGCGGTCGCCACGAATTGTCGGCGGGTCACTCGTGTCATAAGCCGGTCTCCTGTGCGCGCGCTTACCTACCGGATGCCATGCGGGCCTGCGCGCCCTGCCCGAGAATGCTGACGGCGGTCTTATATAGACGGGCGCGTAAGTTGAATCGCTCGCTCGCACGAGTGACATAACGGACGGCGACCTCAACGCCGCCTACGGCGGGCCGTATGCTCAAGCCCGGTGTAGCCGAAACTTGCAGGCCGCGCCGCGTTGTGGCGGTGCTCTTCCATTCCTTCTCCGCCTGCTGGGAGCTGTCGGTGGTCGCGCTGAGCACCTCCTGGTACAAGGTGTCGGCGATCGGGCTCGGGTCGCGCTCGTAGGGCACCACCACCAGCACCTCGTCCCAGAGCCATTGTCCCGATGTCGAGAAGTTGAAGTAGTGACCGCTGATGGCGAAACTGTTGGTGAAGGTCACGCGCCGGCCGGTCGGGTGGCCGGCGTCGGTCCAGTTGCCCGTCTCGAGCAACACCGTGTGGAACATGTTGAGCTCGATGACCTCGCCGCTGACGCCGTTGATTTCGACCCAGTCACCCAGGCGCATGCCGTTCTTGCCCATCAGCACCAGCCAGCCGATGAAGGCGACGATGAAGTCCTTCAGGGCCACCGTGAGGCCGGCACCCACGATACCTAACATGGTGCCGATCTGGGTCGGCATGCCGATGAGCACCACCAGAATCACGACGATTCCGAGGATCTGCAGCGCCACGCGCGCCACGCTGCGCAGGGTCTCGACCTGGCGCCGATCGAGTTTCGTGCGACCGAGCAGGCGCTCGAGCCATTGGTCGACGAACAGCAACAGCAGCAGGATGGCGATCACGGTCGTCACGCTCAGCAGGCACTCGTGCAGCACCGTGGTGGCCTGTGCGCCGACCACGTCGTTCCACTTTCCGTAGATCTCTCCCAGCTGCCGGCGGTCGGCGATCCGTTGGTCAAGAGAAGCGAGGAGCTTCTGGTCCGCCACCAACTGGCGGGTGCTGCTCAGCAGTGAGGAGGCGGAGTTGCTGGCAGCCGGCCCGGCCGCGCCGGCTGCGGGAGTTGCGTTGCTTGCTTGCGGCTCGCGGTGGGTCAAGCCGGGCCCGCCGCTTTTGCTCGCTTCGAGTTGCGTTTCGAACTTCTGGCGCTGCTCGAGCAGCGCCGCCGCACTGTTGCTTGCCTGCCCCGCGGCGTACTTCAGGTAGCGTTGCTTCTTGCGCAGTCGCAACCACTCGCGGATGTTCTCCACCAGCCCGTGCAGTTTCGACAACGGGTCCGCGGCTGCTTGCGATGCGGGATGGCTGTTCTCGCCGGCCTTGTGGTCCTGCATCATCTTCTGGATGCGTTGATGGACGTTTCCGCCGGCCTGGAGCAGATCCTGGTTGGCGGTGGCAACCTCGTCCTTGTCGAGCTCCAACTGCGATTGCGCCAGGTCGAGACGGTCCTGGAGGGTACTGTTCTGCGCGGCGGCGGGTTGAGAGAGGGCCGTGGTGAGCTGATTGACCTGCGCCTGATCGCTGTCGAGCTGCTTCTGTGCCTTCAGCAGCCGATCGGAGATTTTCTGGGCCTCGGGGGTGAGGACGGGCGGATGGGCTTCGATCTGGCGCAGGGCGGCTGCGAAAGCGACATCCAGCTCATGGTCCGCTACCTGTACCGCGGCTTGTGCGTGCGGCAGCTCCTCGGGAGCGCTCGCCAGGGCGCTCAATCGTTGCGCGCGCCGGTAGGTCCGCTCGTCGATCGACTGTGCCGCATCGGTCGCGGTGGGCTGTACAGCGGGCTCCTGCCTTGCAAGCTCGGGTGGTGGCGGTTGGTACGTTGCCCAAAGACCGTAGGCGGCGGCTACCAGTGAGCCCAGCAGGACGGTGGCAGCTGTTTTTTGTAAAGCGCGCATCGTCGTGATCCTAGCGCATCCCGCTTCGGGCGGCCCGCACGACCGCACGAGTCAGGCGTCCCAAAACAGGAACCTGCAAGCGTGTGTGTTGCCAGTACAGCGGGATGGACAGTGTGCGTGCCGGCACGAGCTCCACGAGCGTTCCGGACTTGAGGTGCTCACGGGCCAGCGATTCAGGAATCATGCCCCAACCAATGCCCGCCAGGCTGGCGTTGGTGAAGGCTTGGGTCGCCGGAAGCCAGTGTGTCGGGGTTTCGACCTCGCGCCGGCACACCCGGCGCACCCACTGCAACTGCAGTTGGTCCTTGCGGTTGAATCTCAGGCAGGGCGCCTTGCCGAGCGCTGCCGCGGTGACCCCTTCGGGAAAGTACCTCGTGACGAACTCCGGGCTCGCTACCGCCAGGTAGCTCAGCCGCCCGAGCGTGATGCTGTTGCAACCATGAACCGGTTGCGCGTGAGCGGTTACCGCGGCGAGCACTTCACCTGAGCGCAGCCAGTCGACGGTATTCTCCTGATCGTCCAGAGAGACATCGATTAGTGCATCTCCATGCGCCGTGAACTGCGACGCTGCGTCGATGAACCAAGTATCGAGACTGTCGGCATTGACCGCCACACGCACCGTAATCCGGTCATCGTCTGGGCCACGTGGTGTCAGCCTTGGCAATGCGCCTCGCAGCTCCTGCTCGAGTAAGCCGACCTGTTCGACGTGACTGCAGAGCCGCCGGCCCGTGTCGGTCGCCGTGCAGGGTTGGCCACGAATGATCAGCACGCTGCCCAGGCGCTCTTCCAGTTGCTTCACTCGCTGCGACACGGCAGACGGCGTAACGTTCAGCGCGCGTGCTGCACGTTCGAAGCTGCCCTCGCGAACGACCGCGGCGATGGCCGCCAGGGATGAATAGTCCAACATGGCCTGAAATTAGCACAGCTTAACCAGACGCAGAAAGTTTAAATGGAATCAGGTGATCAGGAGCAGCAGACTGCGGCTCCATGTTCGGATCTGCCTTCACCACCGGATTTGCGCTCGGCGCCACGCTCATTGTCGCGATAGGTGCGCAGAATGCCTTTGTGTTGCGCCAGGGAATTCGCAAGGAGCATGTGTTGCCCATCGTGGCCTTCTGCGCCGTGGCGGACTTCCTATTGATTGGCGCCGGAGTCGCAGGTCTTGCCAGTGTGCTGGGCGAGGCGCCGACGCTGGTCGCGCTCCTTACAGTTGCCGGCTCTGCCTTTCTCGTCTGGTATGGAGTACGCGCTCTGCGCCGCTCACTTCTGCCGCAATCCCTTCATGCGGCCACCGGTACCGAGCCGCTGTCGCTCGGGAATGCCATGGCGCAGGCGGTCGGCTTCACGTTGCTCAATCCCCACGTGTACCTCGACACTGTCCTGCTGATGGGCTCGATCGGTACCCGCCAGCCACCTGACATGAGAGTCTGGTTCGTGGGTGGCGCCGCTTGCGCCAGTGGAGTTTGGTTTACGACGCTGGGTTTTGGAGCCCGGCTACTTGCGCCGGTTTTTGCCCGGCCACGCGCTTGGCAGGTGTTGGATACTGTGGTCGGTCTGACGATGTTGGCGCTCGCAGTCATGCTGATCCGACAGGCCGCCGCCGGGTTACCCCATGCATAACCCCATGCGTAACCCGGAGGTAGGCGCGATGTGCCTTACGCGCCGTGAGGTGTCAGCGCGGCGCGACTCGTTGGAGCGCTATGGCGCCTTAGTGTGCTGTGCCGCCGGAAGTCGGGCGCTCGTGCCGGCTTCTTGCGCCAAGCGCTTCCGCAGGCCCGCTCGGCCGTTGTCGGCGTAGTGTTTGCAGGCCGTCGTATCCACGAACGCGTTGGCATCTGCGTGGGTGCGTTTTTTCAAGCGCTCCCAGATGTCCGACGCGTCCGGATGCGGCGTGAGAAGGATGTCGCAAGGCAGGGCGCTCAACGTCGCAAAGGCCTTGGCGAAATCTTCCCGCACGCCCGGGTAAGTCCGGCTGTCGGTAAAGCGAAAGCTATCCGCCGACACGGCGGACAAACTGTCTGCGTAGACCATGTTCAGGCAGCGCTGCTGCTCGCAGGACTGCCAGGTCCATGTCGTGCCGCCCGGTGTGTGGCCCGGAGTGAAATGCGGGGTAACAGAGAGGGAGCCTACGTGGAGTGTTTCCCCGTCCCGGATGACCTTCACGCCGGCGACCCGTTGGATGTCGGGCAGGATGCCGTATTGCGGGTCGTCCGGTCCCGAATGCCCTGATTCGAGCGCGAGCGCCGTGGGCCGGCTTGCCGCCACTTGGGCGCCACTTAGATGTTGCAGCTCCGCGATGCCGCCGGCGTGATCGTAATGCACATGTGAATTGAGGATGAGTTTGACGTCCTCGATCCGGAATCCCAGCTCACGGACGCTGGCGGCAATCTTGGGTGCCGACTCGGCCACGTCGCCATCGATCAGGACATGCCCCTGGGGTGAGGTGATGAGAATCGAGCTCAGGCCGTGTACACCGACGTAATAGGTGTTGCCGTAAATCCGGAACGGCTGTTGCGACACATTCCACTCCGCGCATTTCGCGCACGGCGTCGACGTATCCGCTGTGGCAGACGTAATTCCCGCGAGCGCCGTGGCGACGAGTAAGACGGCTGTGCGCCCGCGCTCAACGATGTTTGGCATTTTGCTGTCCTGGCATAAGGAGCGCATTCTACTTTTTCCCGGCGCGTTCCGCCCGTGGAAGGCGCTTAAAGCGGTCAGTGGCCGAGCGCGCCGCGGAAGCTGGGCACTGCGGGCAAGACCGCCGTCTCACTTTGCGCTTCCCGGTTGGCGGGGGGGCGGCACGGCGCTTTTATAATCCATCCTTCCCGGTCCAATGGATTAGGAACGCATGAGTCAGGACTACTTCGAGCGGGCGTCGTTACGCGCGCTCGTGAGGCGTCTCGAGCAGGAAGCGGCAGCAGACCCGGCGCGCTATCGCAGAAAACTCGGAGCGCTGGCCTTTCTGGGTTATGGCTACATCGCCGCCGCGTTGCTCCTGCTCATCGGTGGCGCCGCCGCGATCGTTTGGTTGGCGACGGCGGTCAGTCACGCCCTGGTTCTGCTCGGAAAAGTCGGCTGGGCATTCCTCGCTCTCATTTACGTGGTGCTGCGTGCGATGTGGGTGCGGCTCGAGCCGCCCCAAGGCCGGCCTTTGACGAGTAAAGAGTGCCCTGAGTTGTTCCGTCACATTGAGGTCCTGCGCGTGACAGGTCGGGCGCCAGCGGTGGACCACGTGCTGCTCACCGGCGACTTCAATGCGGCCATCGTGCAGCACCCCCGCTTCGGCATCTTTGGCGGCGCGCGTAACTATCTGATGATCGGGCTGCCGTTGCTGCAGTCGCTCTCCCCGCAAGAGTTTCAAGCGGTTGTGGCGCATGAGTTCGGCCACCTCTGCGGCGCGCATGGTCGTTTTGGTGCGTGGATCTATCGACTACGCACGGGCTGGGCGCGTCTGCTGGATGCGCTACAGACACATAATCACTGGGGCGCTGCGCTCTTTACACGGTTCTTCAACTGGTATGCCCCGCTGTTCAGCGCTTATTCCTTCGTGCAGGCACGGCAGCAGGAATACGAAGCGGATCGTATGTCCGTCGCGGCGGTAGGGCGTGAGGCCACCGCTTCCGCGTTACTGCGTGTCAACACTCAGGGTGAGTTTCTGGCAGAGGCGTTCTGGCCGGCTATCTTCAAGCGCGCCGATGCTGATCCGGCGCCGACCATGTCGCCATTTGCGATTCTCGGCCCGTCCATGAAACTGCGCGATCCCCTGCTCGCCCCCGATCGGTCGCTCGCGAAGGCACTGGCGCAGAAAACCGACTACGGCGACACACATCCGTGCCTTGCGGACCGTCTGAAGGCGATCGGTGTCGAGCCGCACGTACCTGAAACCATCGTATTGAGCGCTGCGGAGGTGCTACTCGGCGCTACGGTCGAGAGCTTGCGTCAGGAATTGGACGAACGCTGGCGCTCGAGTGTGAAGCAGTGGTGGGGCAAGCGACATCAGTACGCCAGCGAGTCACGTGTGCGGCTGGCTGCACTGGAGCGCAAAGCGGAGTCGGAGCCGTTGGTGGAAGACGAGCAATGGGATCGCGCGCGTCTCACGGAGGAGTTCGGATCGAGCGATGTGGCGATGTTGTTGTATGAGAAGATCCTCGGCCACAATCCTCAACATGTGGGCGCGTTGTGGCGGCGGGGGCAGGTGCTGCTGGCTCGCGACGATCCCCAGGGAATCGAGCAACTGTCGGCTGCCGCCCGCATCGATCCGAAGTTGGAGCAGCAGGCGTGTGCCGCCGTGGTCGGGTTTCATCGCCGTCACGGACGCGAAGTCGAAGCGAAGGAGTATGAGCGCCGCTACTGGGAGCTCAGTGAGCAGGGGGTGCTCGCCCGCCGTGAGCGCGCCGTCATACGCTCAAACGACCGCATGTTTGCGCACGGCCTGCATGCTTCCGCCATTGCCAGTTGTGCCCAAAGCTTGGCGCACGTGCCTGGCCTGAAGCGCGCGCTGCTGGTGCGCAAGGCCGTCAAGTATCAACCCGAGCGCCCCCTGTTTGTGTTGGGGGTGATGTCGGACGTTCCTTGGTGGAAGCCGGTTTTGCCGGCGTCGGAGCGGGAGCTGGTCGCAAGAATCAGCCGCGGGTGCACGCTTCCCGGCAACACGGCAGTGGTTTCGTTGGGGCTGAATTCGACGGTCCGGCGGGCGCTGAGCCGGGTCCGCGGCAGTGAGATTTACCGCCGCGGCCCCGTGATGTGAAAGCGTGGATCAGTAAGCGAAGTAGGGTCCCATGCCGCCGGAGGTGTTCATGCCCTGGATGGCGGTGAATACATTGCGGCCGTAAAAGAACGGCAGTCCGAAGTCGAACTGCGAGCTCATGTTGCTTGGCGCGGCGACGTTATCGAACGCTGCGAAGGTAGGTTCATTGTTGAATATTGTCTGCGCGTTCGCGACCTGGAACGTCACGGTGGATTGCACGCCGTTCAGGCCGGTGTTGACGGCAGTCAAGGTTTGCTCCGAGCTTGGGCAATAGAAGCTCTGGTTGCTGATGGAGCATTGGGCGATGGCCGCGGTCGAATTGCTGGGGAAGTCGAAGAAGATCAGATTCGAGCCGCTGTCGAGAAAACTATCCGTGTAAGTGCTGCCACTGAAACTGATGCTGATGTCTCCGTAAGTGGCGTCGGTGGTGAGCACCACCGCGTTGCCCAACGAATTGTTACCTTGGGTGCCTATGCCGAATACCAAGGCTCCGGTGACAGTCGCAGCTCCCGCATCCGGGACTGAGGGTAACTCGACGATGACCCCATTGTTGTCGGTGGCGAATGCCGCGACCGGGTTGACGGCTTGCTGGTTGAGAGCGACTGTTGTGAGGGCGCAGGAGGAGGTTCCGCCGCCTGTCGGGCAGGTGTAGTAGTAGCCGGCTGAAGCGTTTTGTACGCAGGCCGTGCCGCAGTCCTGCGCGAAGGGTCCGACGCCAATGATGCCATTGGCACCGAATGTGTTCACCGTGTCCTCTTCTACCTGCATACCCGCTGTCTGGCACGCCTGCGGGGCGGCAGGGAGGCTGGGGTCGCCCAAGACCGCCATCGGGATGCCGGCGGCCGTTTCGCTCGAGACCTGCAGATCGGCAGTGCGCATCGTGCCCCAACTGTAGCCATCGCCAAACACGGCGCACTCGGCAATCGGGATGCCGGCGCTCGTTTCCTGAGGGAGGGCCGCCAGCAGTGTTGAATTGAGTACGGACGAGATGATTCTCAGGCCATAGGACGCGGTGTCGACCTCGACATGATCGATGGTCTGACAGTTGGTAGTGCTGCCGGGGGCGCAGATCTTGACGGTGATATAGGGGATGTTGAAGGCGTTGATACCCCCGTCGGGGCCAGCGTCCACTGTCAGCGTTGTCACATTGGCGGCGGCCGAGGCGATGGTCTGGCCGCCTCCGGAGCCTGTGCTCGAACCGGAGCCAGACGCAGAGCCGGCTCCAGAACTTAGATCACTTGAGCTGCCGCCACAGGCAGCCAGGAAGACGAGCTGGATGAGAGCGAGAAGAGCAATTCTGCGCACGGGAGCCCCCACTTATTTGATCTCGTCGAGCTGGAAATTAGGCGGTAACAGTGACGGCACGTAGGCTTTTCCTCTCCATGCGCGCATGTGACCGCCGGAGACCAATACGAGGTCGTCTTGCCGGATGCTCAAATGGTTGTGTCCGGCGTGCGGCGTAGTCGCGGCAGCTGCCTTGGCCGATTCGTAGTACGTCCCGAGCGTCTGCTGAAGGTCCGGTGGCATCATGCCGCTCCACGTCACGGCGAACACTTTCCCTCCGGGCGAAACATACTCCCGGAGTAGCGTTCCGGAGGGGAGCGTGATCTCACTTACCGTATAGCCCGCGGCTGCGGTAGCCCGCTTTTGCCCTTTCATCTTGGCCACGTCTGTGTCTACGGATGCTGCATCGCCTCCTAAAGCGGCATGGGCGGGCAGCGACACGAATCCGGCCAGAAAGACCGCACCGATGGCGGTGCCGAGCGTCGCGGCGATGCGACTGGAGTGGTTCATGGCATTCCCTCAAAAAGCGAGGGCCCGGTTATACACCGGGCCCTGGGTCGAGACTCGAAACGAATTCCCAATTCTAGCCCGTGCTGCTCGGGCCAGAGGCGTGCTTCTGCTCCCAGTCGGCGCGGCGCTGCGCGGCCTGCGCCTTGATGGAGGCGAGTACCGTGGGCAGCTGCGCTTTCTGTTGCGCGGTGAGCACATTGTAGATCTGTCCCTGCAGCTCGCTCTCGGCTTGGATTCGGTTCGACGCGTGCGTCTTTGCGCTCTGCAGCGCGGTCGCGTAGTTGGCATCGCCCGGGTTCCCCAGGACGGACGGGTCCACCGGAGCGGCTGCCGCGTGAGCGGCCTTCGCCTGCGCGCGCGCAGTACTCAGAATGGACTTGATGCTCGCCTGCTGTTCGGCCGTGAGGTTCAGCTGCTTCGTGGCGCGCAGCGTCAAGCCCAACAGGCCGCCGTGATGGCGATGCCACTTGTGGCCACCCTTGGGCGCGCTGGTCGTCGTGGTGGTCGTGCTCGGCGTAGTCGTTTGGGCGTTGGCGATGCTCGCGGCGGCGCTGATGCTGGCAATTGCCGCGATCAACAATCCGACATTCCTATTCAACTTCATGACTGCAATTCCTCGATCAGAGTGAAGTAATTGTTACCAATCTTTGCGGTGGCCGGCTTGGGCTTACCTATCGGGCCCCGTCATGGGAATCATAGCGCCAGAGACAGTTTGCCGTTGACTACAAATGCATTCGCTTACAAAGCTTTTCATGGTGTTGCATGCGTGTTTCTCGGTGCGCCTTGCTCGATATGCAGTCTGACATGGTTTGACCTGCGGCGTGGGTTTGAGTTTCTGTCGCGTGAAGTCAGGAGGTTTTTTTTGATGCGCGTGGATCTTGCGGTGCGCGCAAGGTCTGGAACGCCGGTGGCGCCGATTTGAAACGGGGCGCGCTTGTGGTGGACACGGAGAATTGTAAGGGAAATGTAGCGATCTGTATCACGGGCTGCCTGTATCGCGCCTGGACTGTGTTGCAGCGTGGCGTGTCGCGGAGCAGGGCGTGTCAGAGCGGAGGATGTGTCGCGGTGTGACTGTTATTTAGAGCTGTCGACGGGTGGCGCGACAGCTGCTGCGGATGCGGTCGACGAGAAAGTTGGTGCTGGCGGCGACAGTGTTCGAGGTCGGGGGCGCCGCTGGCGAATACCAACACTCAGGAGCGCGTCAGCGCCCCGCTTTGGTAGTCCCGTACAGCCTGCTCGATTTCCTCGCGCGTGTTCATAACAAACGGGCCGTATTGCACGACAGGCTCGTCCAGTGGTCTGCCGGCCAGCACGAGCAAGCGTGCGCCTTCCGCTCCGGCGGCGGCCTCGATGGTGTCGCCGGCTGTTAGAACTCCAGCGTTGTGCGCGTTGAGGGGACGTGCGGACCCGGCAGGGCCCACTTCGACCCGACCCTCATAGGGATAGACGAACGCGCGGTATTCGCTGTTGATCCGATGTGAAAACCGCGCGCCCGCGGGCAACACGACATCGAGGTAAGTCGGATCGGTAGTCACGCCGCTAATCGGCCCAGCCGTCGCTTTACCCTCGACCTCCACTGAACCGGCGATCACCTTGACCGTGCCACCGCCCGGAAGCGCCACCACGGGAATCTCCTCTGCCTGCAGATCTCGATACGACGCCGGCTTCATTTTTTCGCGGGCGGGAAGATTGATCCACAGCTGGAAGCCGCGCATGCGACCCTCCTCCTGCTGCGGCATCTCCGAATGAATGATGCCGCGACCAGCCGTCATCCACTGCACGCCGCCGGTTTTGAGCTCACCCCGGTGCCCGAGATGGTCTTCGTGCAGCATGTGCCCATCCAGGAGGTAGGTCACTGTCTCAAAGCCGCGATGGGGGTGTGAGGGGAACCCCGCGATGTAGTCGCCGGGATTCTCGGACGAGAATTCGTCGAGCATCAGGAATGGATCCACCCGCTGCGCGCGCGGTCCACCAAGGCTGCGGAGCAGCTTTACGCCCGCGCCGTCTGAGGCGTGGACCGATTGGATGATCTGCTCGAGGGTGCGTGTGCTCATTGTCGGTACATAGTGGTTGTTCGGGACTGTTCAAGGCTGTGCGCATGCCGGGAGGAAGTGGTGCCGGATACGTTGCTGGTGCCGCGGCATTGCGCGCCGCCGCATGCGCTTCGCCGGGCTGGCGCCCCACGGCTATGAGGCAGCGAGCGCGTTGCCGCCTGGATGCATCTGGGCGCCTGGCCGCGGGTGTTGCAGCGGGAAACAGGTCGTTCGGGCGCTGGCGACTGCTGCGACGCCAGATGTCTCGACCGGCTCAAAATGGCGGCCTCTCCAGCCCCCGGGGTACGGTCACAGGCAATGCTTTGCCGGCGGAAAGTGTCTCCGGTAGGAATCGTCTCGCGTCGAGGAGTTGACGTAGCGGATTGAATTTATTAGTAATCTAGCGCAGAGCCCTCGTGGCGACCCAATGCTGCGTGGTGCTCGAGCAGGTCACCCTTGCCGCAAATGCCGCCGTGGCGGCGCCATAGCTCCGCCGCACACAAATCTCTTGGAGCTTCTGCGTCAATCAGTTACGATTCGCGCCCCGTTTCGAGGGGTGGCCTGCGGTCGTGACACTTACCGTAGGCGCTTAAGGCCGCTAGGCCTTCGTTCCTCGAGCGGTCACCCTAAGTCGGAGCGGTAGTTCAGCTGGTTAGAATACCGGCCTGTCACGCCGGGGGTCGCGGGTTCGAGTCCCGTCCGCTCCGCCAATATTTTCAATGGCTTACGTGTAAACGTAACCCCCAAATTGAAAGTCATTTTTCTCCTCCCGTTACACTAAGGCGCATCCTTGTGTTGCGCAGTGGCTTTTTACGCCTTTGGGGTATTCGGTGTCTGCCTTCCCGTTACACCACTGCGTGCCTTGTGCTGCAAAGGTGTCCCGACACATGGACTCCTTCAGAAGGTAGCCACGCGATCTCGAGACAAGACGTCGTTTTCAGTTAAGAACGCGCGTAGCCAACAGACGGGCGGACATGGACTCTAGGTCCATTCACTTACTACCGATATGTCCTTGTAAATGCGCCTGCAGCTCAGTGACTGGGGCGGCGCTGAGCGCGGTCAGGGTAAGGTTGCTTTTGAAGGGATCAAACGGTATCGAGCGGCCCCCACGGCTTGTTTGGCGTCAAGTCGAGGGTCAGCAGTTCGGGCAAGGACATCGCTCGATCCAAAGGGTCCTCACCTTCGTAAAAGCTGTTCATGCCGGGTACGAAGCGGATCGCTGTTCGAGCCTTGACTTCGGGGTGCTTCTTCAACACTGCGTCGAGCCAGTCGGTGGCGTTGGGTTCTGCGCTGCCTATCAATTCCGCTGATATCTTTGGGACATTAAAGATGTAGACACGCCGGCTCTGGGAAAACCTCAGTTGCAAGCAGGCGCGAACCGCAAATTATCGAGCCTGCCAAAGTCGCGTTCCGCGTTGTAAAAATGCGCCGCCTGAGACATTGACTGCGCAACTGCCTGTGACATCGTAACGGCATGGGTCGACTACCAATGTATTTTCGCCGGTTGCGGATGCTGTTGCTGCGCAGGGGCCGCACGCGTGAGGAGGCGGAAGACCTGATCCAGGATGCTTTCCTCAAAATGCAGGAATACTGCGAGCGCGGGGGACAGGTGCGCCAGCCCGAGGGCTTCCTTGTGCGTACGGTATTGCGCTTAGCTGCCAATGCGCGGCGGGACGCGCACCGAAATCTCTATCACGAGGAGCCTGTCGAGAATCTCACCCTCATTGTCGATACGACACCGACGCCAGATGAGGTTTTGGCTGGGGATCAGTGTCTAGAAAGAATGAGGGATGCGTTAGATGCTGTCAGTCGTCGCACGCGCGATGTGTTTTTTATGCAGCGTTTGGATGGCCTCAGCTACGCCCAGATCGCGCAGCGTCTAGGTGTGAGCATCAGCTGCGTATTCCGCGCGCGCGTGACCACTGATTCCGGGCGAACGTGACCGACGGTTCCGGTCGAATGTGACCGCTCATTCCGCGTGAAGGTGACCGATTTCCGGCCGTGTCCGGAATCGTCGGTCACGATCCGGAACGACCGGTCAGCTTCGTCCGGAATGAACCGCGGAGGATCTGCGCTGGACCTCAATTCGCTGGCTAAGCTCTTCGATTTGTTTCGGAGTGCCGATGCCCGCCAAGCGGAGTGCCATGCGCAAGATCAAAGAAATTCTGCGCCTCAAGTTTGAGGCGAAACTCAGTCACGAGCGGATCGCCGCCGCGACCGGTGCCTCCAAGGGAGCGGTCAGCAACTACGTTCAGCGCGCGATCCAGCAGGGCCTGAGCTGGCCGCTGCCGGCCGATCTGGACGAGGCGGCCCTGGAGGGGCTGCTGTTCCGACAAGCCGCGCCACGCGAGGAGTACGCGCAGCCGGACTTCCCCTACGTACACCAGGAACTCAAACGCAAATCGGTGACCTTGCAGCTGCTGTGGGAGGAGTACCACGCCACGCACGGTGAACGTGCCTATCGGTACAGCCAGTTCTGCTTCCATTACCAGCGCTTCCGCGACAGCCTGGCGCGCTCGATGCGCCAAATTCACCGAGCTGGAGAGAAGCTATTCATCGACTACAGCGGCGACACCGTTGCCGTGATTGATGCGGCTACCGGCGAGATCCGTCAGGCGCAGGTGTTCGTCGCCGCGATGGGGGCTTCCAAATACACCTATGCGGAAGCGACCTGGACGCAGACCCTGCCGGACTGGATCGCCTCCAACATACGCATCCTGAGTACCTCAAGGAAGTCCTGAATTGTTGGTGCCAGACAACCTGAAGAGCGCCATCAAAAATGCGTGTCGTTACGAGCCGGAATCAACCTCGACTTACGAGGATATGGCGCGTCATTATAGCACGGCAATTTTACCTGCAAGGCCTCGATCGCCAAGGATAAAGCGGCCGTGGAGATGAGCGTGTTGGTATGTCAGAGATGGATCTTGGCGCGGCTGCGCAACCGTCAGTTCTTCTGTCTCACGGAATTGAACATGGCCATCGCAGAGCTGCTCGTCAAGCTCAATCACCGTCCGTTCAAGAAACTGCCCGGCAGCCGCGCCAGCGCGTTCGAAGCGATCGACCGTCCGGCGATGAAGCCCCTGCCGCCCACACGCTACGAGTATGCCGAGTGGATCAAAGCAAAGCCCGGCATCGACTATCACATCGAGGCAGACGAGCACTACTACAGCGTCCCACACGCGCTGGTGGGCCAGAGGCTCCTCGTGCGCATGACCGCGACGAGCATCGAGTGCTTCTTCAAGGGCCGACGCATCGCCGCTCACGTGCGCTCCTATCTGCGCGGAAAACACACCACGCTGCCTGAGCACATGCCCGAGTCGCACCGCAGGCACCTGGAATGGACGCCGGGACGGCTGCTGAACTGGGGACAGAAGATCGGTACGGGCACGCGCGCGGTCGTGCAGTGGCAGCTGGAGAACCGGCCCCATCCGGAGCAGGGTTATCGGGCTTGCCTGGGGCTTTTGAACCTCGTCAAGATCTACGGCGAGGAGCGCTTGGAGGCGGCCTGCCGGCGGGCGCTGTCCATCGGCTCACCGACCCGCAAACGGATCATGGCGATCCTGAAGGCCAAACTCGACCAACACCCGGATCTTTTCCCCGCGGCCAATACGGCCGCTCCCACCGCCTCTCTCTCGCATAGCAATGTGCGCGGGGCGGACTACTTTCGTTCCACCACCCCGACGGCTGAGCCGTCGACTACCGAAGGAGATGATGAAACATGCTCATCCAACCCACCCTCGATGCACTGAATCGCCTGAAGCTGCACGGCATGGCGCTCGCCTTGAGTGAGCAGATGACCAACAGCGCGCCCAGCAAATCGCCTTCGAGGAGCGCGTCGCGCTCATGCTCGAGCGCGAAGTCTCTGCATCGCGAGACTCGCCGCATGGGACGACTGTTGCAACGCGCCAGCTCAAATACCGCAGCGCGGTGATGGAGGGTATCGACTACCGATCGCGCAGCGGCCTGGATCGTGCACAGCTGGCGAGCCTGGTATCCTGTGAGTGGATCCGTCCGGGCCAGAGTCTTTTGATCCACGGCGCCACCGGCAGCGGGAAGACCTACTGGCGTGCGCCTTGGCGCACCAGGCCTGCCGAGCAGGCTTGAGTGCCTGGTACGTACGAGCACCGCGGCTGTTCGAGGAGCTCAATCTGTGTCATGCCGATGGCAGCTTCCGCAAGCGCCTCGCCGCCATCGCAAAAATACAGCTGCTCGTGATCGATGACTTTGCGATCAGCCCCATCGGGCCGCGCGAGCGCAACGATCTGTTGGAATTACTCGATGACCGCGCCGGCAACAGTGCCACGATCCTGGCAAGTCAACTTCCTGTTGACCACTGGCACGAGTATTTGAACGATCCTACTTTGGCGGACGCGATCATGGATCGTTTGGTTCACGCTCCCATCGGATCGAGCTGCAGGCCAAGGAGTCCATCCGCAAGCGCTATGCCGCCAAAGGCGCGAAGCCTGGCACACAGGACTGAAGACACTGGTCATGCCACACATCAACGCCAGTCCGAAATCCGCAGTCATCGATCGCCAGGAGCTTCTGCCGCTATCGCGGCAGACTGCCCTGCGGGTTACCCCGTGATACGGGTCAATCGAAGAGCCCGGAAAAGGCAGAAACGTTGACGCAACGTGACCGATCGGAGTAAGAAACCCACCCAGCGCTGATCCGCCGGAATGAGCGGTCACGTTCGACCGGAACAGCCGGTCACAATCGCCGGAATACGCATCAGCGCTGTGGAGAAGCACATCGCGAGCGCTCTCGCGATTTTGGCCGATGCGAATCAGCAAGAATGAGTATGCAAGGCCTCAAGAGTGTAAAAGCTTCGGCTGCGGTGCGGGCCGAAGCGGCCGCTTGGGTTGCTCGACTGCATGGCCCCAATCGCACACCGCATGTGGAGGCGGGACTTCGCCGCTGGCTTGCGGACGATCCGGAGCATGCAGCGGCATTCGAGCTCCTTACCGACACCTGGGAAAAGTCTGCTCGTCTGCGGCGGCGCCCCTTGGAGCAAGTTGCGAGCTGGGAACGCTCAGGCTTCCGGATCAGCTTTCCGCGTGCTGCGCTTGCAGCCGCGGCCACCGTTGTCCTGGCTGTCCTCGCAACCATTTTTTACCTCCATACTGATGCTGTTACGACCGGCGTTGGCGAGCTGCGGACATTAACGCTGGGCGATGGCAGTCGAGTTCACCTGAACACGGATACTCGGATTCGGGTTTACTACGATAAGCAGACGCGCCACGTTAGCCTCGAGCGGGGCGAGGCGTTGTTCGAGGTCGCCAAGCTGCCCGACTGGCCCTTCATCGTTGCGGCCGGGGGGCGCGAGATCAAAGCACTCGGCACCGAATTTGTCGTTCGCCGTGACGGGAAAAGACTTTCAGTCATGCTGATGGAGGGAAAGGTGACCGTTGAATTGCGAGGGGGAGCCACACAATCCTCCTCACTCGGTGCCACACACGCAACGGAAGGCCAGTCGAATCGCTCACCGCCGGAAGCAGAGACTTTCACACTCATCCCGGGTGACCGGGTGACGTTTGTCGGCAGCGCTACTCCAACGCTCGACCGGCCGGCACCGGAGCGTATTACGGCATGGCTTCGTGGGGAAGTAGCGCTTGATAACACGTCTCTGGCCGATGCGGTGGCTGAGATGAACCGTTACAGCCATCAGCGAATCGTAGCGGACGACCCTGCGCTGGCGGTAATCCGCGTCAGCGGAATCTTCCAGGCGGGCGACTTGGCGAACTTTGCGCAAGCCGTCGCTCGAATGTACCACATCAAAGTCCTCAATCAGCAGGACGAGATCGTTCTAATGGTTGGCGAAACAGCTCGCAACGGTACGCCCCAACAATAGCAGCGCGCACGCGTGTCGCAGCCATTGCTTTTTGTGCACAGCGTCTTGCGTTGGTCGGCGTTGCGCTTCACTTCAAGGGGGCCCAATTGGGGGGGTATTGGCCATCGCCTGATCCAACCGGGTACATTTCTCGTACTGGCATGCGCTGCGATGGTCACGCAGGCCCAGGCAGCCGTCGTTCACTTCGATTTACCGAGGCAGCCGCTGGCCGATTCGCTCCGGACGATCGGAAGTCAGACTCATACCAACATTCTATTCGATCCATCGGTGGTCGCCGGCCGCGAGGCGCCGGCTCTCAAGGCGGACATGACTCTCCAGCAGGCGTTGTCACGTCTGCTTTCAGGTACCGGAATCGAGTTCGACTACTTGAGTGAGACGACTGTTGTACTGGCTGCGCAGTCGGCGCTGGGAGCCGGGTCAGGGACAATGAACGGCCTCAAGGTATCTGCAGGGCACGCTGTGGGCGTTGCTGCGATGGATCGGCGAGCCAGTTCTGCGGATGCCGTTGCGCCGGAGGAAGTGCTCGTCACCGCTCAAAAGAAAAAAGAAGAGCGCCTGCAGGATGTTCCCGTGCCGATGACCGCCATCGATGCGCAGTCGCTCACCAGCAATAACCAGTTCCATCTGCAAGACTACTATGCGAGTGTCCCCGGATTGACTTTGGCGCTGGATTCTCGTGGCGCCCCTTTTATTTCAATTCGAGGGGTGACAACCGGCGTGGGCGTGACGTCAACGACCGGAATTACTATTGACGATGTCCCTTTCGGTGCCTCCAGCGTTCATCCCGCCTTTAATCCTACGCCGGATGTGGACCCCAACGATCTGGCTCGTATTGAGGTACTGCGCGGACCTCAAGGTGCCTTATATGGCGCGAGCAGCCTCGGCGGACTGGTCAAATACGTAACCATTGATCCTTCAACGGCGGGATTCAGTGGTCTATTCCAGGTTGGCACCGAAAGCGTGCACAATGGTGATGGTGCAGGATATGCCGCGAGTGGCGCAGTTAACATGCCACTCACGGATACGGCGGCCATCCGCATGAGTGGCTTCGCTCACCAGGATCCTGGCTATATCGATAACGTGTTGACTGGTCAGCAGGGAGTCAACAAATCCCGAACCGACGGCGGCCGGCTGTCAACACTCTGGCAGCCTTCTGCTGCCTTCACGCTCAAGGTAAGCGCTTTGTTTCAGGACAGCCTGTCAGATGGATCGTCGCAGGTCGAAATCGCGCCGCAGTTTGCGGACCTGCAGCAAAGCTTCCTGAAGGGGTTCGGTGGTTACGACCGCAAAATCCAAGCATATAGCGCGAATCTATCAGGGAAGATCGGCAGGGCCGAGTTAACTTCCCTCACGGGTTACAGCAAAAGCGATGTGTCCGGATCGCTCGATAGTACGTACTACCTGGGCTCGGAGGCGGAATACTTGTATCACGTCGGGGGAGGAGGCTGGCTAGAACACAATATCACCCAGAAGTTGTCTCAGGAGCTGCGCCTGTCCGTCCCCCTGACGCAGTGGGTGGACTGGCTGCTGGGCGCCTTTTACACTCATGAGAAGACCCAGGCAGACGGCGGCTTTGTCCTGGAAGATCCTGTCACGTTCGAGCGTGGCGCGGGGGTCCTATTTCAACAGTTAGGAATAAAGTACCAGGAGTATGCGGCCTTTACGGATCTGACATTCAAATTGAGCGACGCCTTCGATATTCAGCTAGGCGGGCGGGAAAGCCGCAATCGGCAAACATTCGACCAAATGGAGACGTACCCATACCCCGGAGACACCTCGGTGCAGATCTCGCCTGAAACGCACTCCAATGATAACTCCTTTACCTACCTTTTCACGCCACGGTATCGCCTCGGACCCAACTTGATGACCTATGCGCGGATTGCATCGGGCTACCAGCCGGGAGGCTCTAACTTTGGATCCAGTGCCGTGGTACCCGTCATATACGCTCCCGATAAAACTCAAAACTACGAGGTGGGCGCCAAGGGAGAGTTTCTGGACCGCCGGCTGAGCCTCGATGCATCGGTTTTCCGCATTCTGTGGCACGACATCCAACTCTTTTCCGGTAATCAAATCTCCTCCTATGTTCTCAACGGCAGCCGGGCAAAGAGCGACGGCGTCGAGTTGTCACTCACCGCGAAACCACTATCTGGACTCACGATGTCGGGGTGGGCTGTCTGGAACGAGGCGGAACTCACTGAGCCGTTGCCGGGCGGGGTACCCGGCGGCCGTGCCGGTGACCCGCTCCCGTATAGCAGCCGCTTCTCCGGATACGTTTCTGCGACCCAGGAGGTTCCCCTATGGGCTGATGTACGTGGGTTCGTTACCGCTTCCTTAAGTTATGTAGGTAGCCGCGAGGCCGAGTTCGCTGCGACGCTACCACTACGTCAAACTCTTCCCGCCTACGCGAAGACCGACATGCAATTCGGCATGCGCAGTGAGCAGTGGCAGGAAATGGTTTTCGTGACGAATGTGACCGACCGCCGCGGATATCTCGATGTCCAGGACGGTTCCCCTTTTTTTGACGTAATTCAACCCCGCACGATGGGCTTCAATGTCTCGTTGAAGTTCTGACGCCAGCGGAAGACTCCTTGAGAATCAACTGAGGTTTCCATGCCGCTCGCGTGTCTATCAGTACATGGCGGAGCGACCTGTATCGATCGTTCGCTCTAAGGCCCGACATGTGAATGAATTGTCTTGCGGTTTCTCGGGAAACCGAGCCCGGCAAGATTTCTTTTTGAGCCAAGGATTAGAGGATCGACGATGACTATTCTGGATGGGTTCGTGCGTGGAAGAAGCGCTACCGCTCGCTCGATTTATGTCGTGGCCCTATGCTCCATGCTGTTCGCGTGCGGCGGCGGCGATGGCGGCGGTATTGTTGGCGGTGGCGGTGGCGGTGGCGGCGGCGGCGGTAGTACTCCGGCAACTAGCCTCTCGTGCGACGGTTACCCGCAAACCATCAACGGCACGACGCAGGTCTGTCTTATTCTCCAGGAGTATGCGCAGGTGACGCCCGGCGTCAGCGTGTCCACGAACTTCGGTAACGTGACTGGACACGGCTTCGACATCTTAAACGCGTATGTCGTGTATGCGCGGATCATCGCGGGGGCGGCCGACCAAGATCGTGCGACAGCTCTTGCACAGAGCGTGGTCGTCAATACAGCCAACAGCATGATCTCTGCTTCGCCGGATCAGGTCGACTCCCCACAGTCTCTGCAGATCGATTTCGAGATCTTTACGGCGAAGAACACCAACCTGACGCTGACCAGCGATGCGGGAAACATGTCGGTCGACAACTATAACTCGATATTGAACCTGACGCCGAAGAAAGGGAACGCATCTCTGACAACCGTGCAAGGACAGGAGACTGTGAATGTCGGCAGCGGGAATGCATCTCTGACAACCGTGCAAGGACAGGCGACTGTGAGTGTCGGCACCGGGAACGCATCTCTGACAACCCTGCAAGGACAGGCGACTGTGAGTGTCGGCATGGGGAACGCATCTCTGACAGCTTTACAAGGACAAGGACAGGCGACTGTGAATGTCGGCGCCGGCAATATTGACGCCACGTTGTCCGGGTCGGGGTGGACTGGCGCCGGTATGAATGCAACGACTCAATCCGGTAACATAAGTGTCTCGCGCCCTGCGGCGTATCAGGCAGCCTTTACAGCCAAAAGCGATTTAGGGATAGCTTCCATAGACGGCCAGCAGGCACAATCCGGGCAGGCGCCAGCAGTTGTAACGGCGGGATCAGGTGCACCCATCATGCTCGAGTCTAAAAAAGGAAATGTCTCGGTCACTGCAGCGCAGTGATCTGGAGGGTTCAAAAAGAAACACGTCTGCCACGATCGGGGCCTGGCGATCAGGTTCAACGGTCGTGTCCAAGGACAGGAAACGATCAGAGCCGCTCTTCTGTCGGCAATGATGCTGCTACATGAACGAGCCAACGCCGCACGAGCAGCTCTTCATCGCTCGACAGCTCGCCGCGAGCTTGATCAGACTGACGGTCTGAGGGGTCAGGAGCGCAATCCTGGCGAGGTCGGCGCTCGAGTAGCCGGGATAGGCGGCTATCATGGTCAGCATCGAGAATTGAGCCGAAGTCAGCGCCATGTCCTCCTGAGGCGCGCTCGACGCAATTGCGATAAGCGGCTATGCAGGACACCGCTGGGCTACTAGTGGACCGTAACGTCTGAGTCGGTAGTAATTCGGCGCGTTGGATCGAAGTACTTCCACTTCACGGCCTTGGGTGCCTTGTTGTAGTGACGGATGTAACGCATGAGCTTCCTCTTCAGATCCGAGACCGAGGTGAATACGCCGCCGGCGATGAGATCACGCTCAATCCTGGAAAACCCCAACTCAACCTGGCTGAGCCAGGATGAGTACGTGGGCGTGAAGTGCAGGTGTACGTTGTTGTGCGCGGTCAGAAAGTCTTTGACCTGCAAAGTCTTGTGGGCCGAAGGGTTATCGGCAATTACATGGATCTCTTTGCCGCGCGGTTGGTTGACAACGATGTCGGTCAGGAATGCGACAAACTCGGCAGATGTGTGACGCGCGGCGGTTTTGCCAAGCACTTCACCCGCTTTGGTGTTGAAGGCCGCATACAGCGAGACTGCCCCATGGCGGTAGTACTCAAAGCCGTGCCGCTCGGCTCTCCCTGGGGCGAGCGGCAAGACCGGATCCAGGCGATCCAGAGCTTGGCTGGCGGTCTTCTCATCCACGCAGAAAACAGCTGCATGCTGCAGCGGATGCAGGTACAGACCAATGATGTCGGCGGCCGTCTTCTCGAAGTCCGGGTCATCCGAGGTCATAGCCTCCAGCGCTGGAGTTAGGGTGCTGGGCTCCTGGCCAGAATGGCGACTGAAAAGCCCCGCCAGACGCTCTTGCCTAAACCGTTTGCTCCAGCGATCGATGAACGCGTCGCTGCAGGACAGTTTGCTGCGAATCTGCGCCCACGTTTCACCCCCATCGAGCAGCAGAATCAAGCGTGCACGGCGCGCATCATCCGGCCGCCCGGCTTGACTCGCGGCGCGCTGACTGAGCTCCACGTGTTCTTCCTTCGACAGTTTGATCGTGCTCATAGGTACAATCATGCTCTCTTTTCAGACGTTACAATCCACCAGTTCACGACATTCGATCGTGGCTTCAAGTCATTTCGTGGGCTCAGGCTGCGGCTACTCAAGATCCCTGATTGTTGATATCGGCGAGCAGCACGATGCCTACAGCAGCGCTGCGTGGCTGTGAGATCACAACTTCGTGATGGTATCTTCATCCACGCTCCCGACAGTGGCTGGAGGGGCCTGAGTTTTTCGCTCGTATACCAGGCGAACCCGAGTTTGATGAACGCCGCTCTGTGTCGCGATTCTTCGTCGAGCCATTTCTGAAAGTCCTTTCGCAACTCTGGAGAGGCCGGCGCTTCCGATCATAAATAGCCAGCTTGCGGCGGCTTCGTTGATAGCTGCAGCTGTTTACTGTGCTCCGGTGGCTAGCCACTGACGAGTGCTCCTGTGGCCCCGATCCCATATAGCTCAGCGGCGGCCAGAATCCTGCTTTCTTCGGCTGCTGACGCGTATGAGATCCAGGCGCTATTTGTGTGACACGCAGGCAAGAGTGCGATTTCCTGGTCTTGCGTGATCGAAAGTCGCATGGTGTCAGTTTCAACACGACTCAAAGATCGTCGTTCGGTTTGGGTTTTCGCGGCTTTCGCATCGGCAGGGTCTGCATGCGCAGCAGCGCAGCATATCGTAAGGAGAACTCACTGAACTTCAGTCCCAGAGCTCGCGCATAGGCCGGCGCCTCGGCGTACGCGAGGACGCGTTCGCCGTTCTCGAGCTTCCATACGTAGCTCTGTGGCTTATTCAACCTGCGGGCGAGCTGCTCCTGGGTCAGCCCTTCCGCTTCCCGCGCCTCGGTGAGAAGGGCGCGCAGTGCGATGTCTCCGCTTGAACGTAGGATCTTTCCCAAGCGGCGCTCCTAGCCATTTAAGAAGCGCCGATAAATAAAGTAGGGCGATGCAAAAACCATTTCAGGATGCCGGTGAATAACTTTGCTGCAAATACAGGTGAAAAACTCGATAGGCCCGAAACCAGAATGGGATGACTGATGCAAAAGTGCCGAAAACATCAGGGGAAGGCACAGGCGCCGTCTCACGCCAACGAAACGCCGCACCGGCTGCTCGCGCGCGATCGAGCCGCAGCGTCTCTCTCAGCCGGTACAAGATGGCCGCCCAAAAGGTTGCCTTGATCTTTGGCGATACAGATCCGCCCGCCAGCGCCCACTTCAGTACGGACCCTTCATTTCCCGCAGCATCCGCTCGTCCGAGTGTTCGTGGATGCGATCGCGCTGTTTGATTTAGGTCGCAGAGCGGCTTCATATGGGTGAGTGCCCGCATTGCCGCAGCGTAGAAGCCTCGCGAGCCCGCGTCCACCCAGGTCGGGGTGTAACTCAACACTGGGTGAACCTAGAAAAGGCCTAAGGTTTTCGCGCCAACGGTATTGTCAGCTGAGAATCTGGACCAGAAAACCTCGCCACCCGCCCTGCGGTCCATGCCGACTTTCCACGGAATACTTGAGTAGAAATACTCAGGATCTTGAGTAAATCGGAAGAGCCATGGCTGCTCTTCTCATTCACAGACCGCGACTCTCAGTCGGGGACTACGTGAGAGACGGCGCTTTATTCAAGCGGTCTTCGGTCCGCAGCAGGTCGGCAAGACAACCCTCGTGCAGCGGGTGATCGGCGAGACGTACATCCGCGCCCGTTTTGCGAGCGCTGACGAACTGACTCCGCGTGGCCGTGATTGGATTGAACAGCAGTGGGAAGCCGCACGGCTGGAGGCCGCAGAAAAAGGCAAGCAGCACGGTGCTGGTGCTCGATAAAATCCAGAAAATCCCAGGCTGGTTCGAAACGGTCAAGTGCCTGTGGGATGAGGACACGCGAACACAGATTCCGCTAAAGATCGTTCTACTCGGATCAGCACCACTGTTGGTTTGACGAGGACTCACTGAGAGTTTGGCGGTCAAACAACTTCGACAAAGTCTCCATAGCGGCCCAGCACGTCGTCGTCCGTCAATAGAATCATTGGCTCGAATCGCGCTTGTGCTACTAGAAGGCGATCGAACGGGTCCTTGTGAATCGGAGGAAGCTCCGCGACTTTCGCTGCGTGTTCTCCAACTATCGATAAGTGATTGAGGCCCGCCGTCTCCACGCCTGCTAGCACTTCGTTAGGGTCGGCTTCGAGTTTGCCGAGGGCGGATTTGATACTGATTTCCCAGATAGAAGCGGCGCTCGCATACACCTCACTCGAGTCAATGCGCTGTCGCGCGCGCTTCGAGAGTTTTTCCGGAGACGACAGAGCCCAAAGAAGCAGGCGCGTATCCAGCAGGACCCGCATCGCTAACGGCCTTCAAACGCGGCCAGGATCTCGTCATCCAACGGAGCATTGAAGTCATCAGGTACATTGATCCTTCCTTTCAGCAACCCAAGCCGTTTTTTGCGAACGGGCGCCGCTATGGGAGCAAGTCGCGCCATGGGCTTGCCCGCCTTGGCAATAATGATTTCGGCGCCAGCAGCAACATTGGCGTCAAACATCGAAGTCGTCATAAAGCGGTTGAGTGAAGAGTAGGATTTCTTCTGGGCTACGGGCGAGCCATATTTCGAAAGAGGAAAGTTAGAGTCAGTGGCGAGCGGTTGTCGCGCGCAAAAACCGTGCCGACTATGAAGCGCTGCTACTCTTCGCGAGCTGCGCTCCGTAGCTCATGAAAGGTCTGTGAAAGATTAGGCCTCCCATTCGAACGACAGTGGGTACCCCCTCCGTCTGTCAAGAAATAGCCACGCTTAAAGCGCAACGGCAGTTTCAATAAAGCATCACTAGCCTGCAACACATGCCGGCCTAACGTCGTGGCGCGCCGTTAGGCGCACTCTTTATTTTGACGGGGAGATACCATGAAAGTGAGTGCTATTGTTTTGCGGACACTGCGTGGCCTGCGCGGGACGGCGCTGTCGCTGGCCATGGTCCAGATGTCCATAGGTCCCGCGCTGGCCGCCGCGGCACAGGCTCCCAATGATTTGCCCAGCCCGGGCAACTTGGGCAATCCCCAGTCACCGATCAAACACGTCATCGTGATCATCGGCGAGAACCGCAGCTTCGACCACGTGTTCGCCACCTACCAGCCCACGGCCATCAAAGGTCGCCCGCAGGAGGTCCTAAACCTGCTGAGTGAGGGTATCGTCAGCTTAAAAGGCACCACCGCGGTGCCCGGCCCGAATTGGCAGCGCGCAGTGCAGAAACAAGTGTCCTCGCAAGAGTCGCTGTTCACACTGAGCCCACCGTCGACGGACTACAAGACCCTGCCCAATCCGCTCGCCGGCGGCCCATCGGGCGAGTTCGCAAACCTGACCGGCTCCTGTACCAGCCTTGCGCAGTGCACCGGATTGGCCGAAGAGGTGGAAACCGGATTGCCCGATGCCTCCTACTACGCATCGCTCGCTTCGGGCGGCACCGGCCTGGCTTCAGGCACGCCCGACACGCGCATCCAGTGGGACAGCCGCAGCGTGCAGAACAACAATCTTTTGCCCGGTCCGTTCCAGCTGACCAGCGCGACGCTTCCGTACACGGCCTACGCCGCGAGCCCCGTGCACCGCTTCTACCAGATGCAGCAGCAGCTCAACTGCCGGCCCCACGATTGGAATTGGCTCAACCCCTCCGGTTGTGATGGCAAGCTGTTCGCGTGGGTCGAAACCACCTATGGAGCGGGCCACAACGGCGAACTGCCGGGCTACTCCGGCACCCCCGGCGCGGCAGACTATGTTCGCAGCGGTACCTTCGCCACTAACTACTCCACCGGCGAAACCCCGGCCCCGATCACCACCGGTGAAGGCTCCACCGCGCTGGGCTTCTACAACGTCCAGCAGGGCGACGCACCCTACTTCACACAGCTGGCGAACACTTACGCCATGAGCGACAACTTCCATCAGTCGTTCCAGGGCGGCACCGGTGCTAACCACATCATGTTGGGCCACGGCGATGCGCTTTACTTCCAGGATCAAAACGGCAACCCAGTCGCGCCGCCCAATCCGGTCAGCAATCCGCAGGGTGCTCTCAGCGAGGTCGAGAACCCCAATCCCAATCCGGCTGCAGCCAGCCTGGGCAGCAACAACTGGTACACGCAGGATGGCTACGGCAGCTTCGACAAGGCCGGAAGTGACTACTTCGGCGGCGGGACCTACAGCGACTGCTCTGACTCCAGTCAGCCCGGCGTCGAACCGGTTCTGGGATTCATCCACAGCCTGGGAGTCGCCTCCCGTTGCGAACCGGGCCACTACTACCTACTGAACAACTACAATCCCGGCTACGAGCCCCAGCTGAGCAACGAAGACGCCAGCACCTTCAACGGCACCTGGCAGGATGCCTACTATCAGGATTACGCCGTGGGCGGCGGGCCACCGCGTTCACCATTCCGCCGAACCGCAATGGCAACGGCAAGGACCCGTCCAAGACCAACAGCATCGGCGACACGCTGAACAACGCTGGTATTTCCTGGAAGTACTATGGCGACCAGCTGAACGTGTACCACACGGATCCGCACGACACGAACAGCCCGGCTAAAGGCCAGTTGCCGGACGAGTACTGCACGATCTGCAACCCGTTCCAGTACGACCAGTCGATCATGGAAAGCGCGGATGTGAACAAGCACATCCAGGACAGCACCAGCCTTTACGCGGACATCGCCGGCGGCACGAACCTGCCGGCGGTTTCGTTCGTGAAGCCCAGCGGCCTGGTGGACGGCCACCCGGCCTCCTCGAAGCTGGATCTGTTCGAGGGCTTCGTGAAGAAGATCGTGGAGCGAAGTGCAGAGCTCGGCCTATGCCAACAACACCGCTATTTTCATCACCTTCGATGAGGGTGGCGGCTATTACGATTCCGGCTACGTGCAGCCGTTGGACTTCTTCGGCGACGGCACCCGCATCCCCCTGATCGTGGTGGCGCCGACGCAGTACCTGAAGGGCGCCGGCTACATCTCGCACCAATACGCGGACCATGTCTCGATCCTGAAGTTCATCGAGCGCAACTGGCGGCTGCCGACCGTGACGCCGCGCAGCCGCGACAACCTTCCGAACCCGCGTCAGTTGCCCGTCACGCGCAACGTCTGGGGCTTCGTGGACACCGCCGGCTACGTGCCGTACGTGAACGGTGTGCCCGGCAAGGCGGCGATCGATGACCTGTGGGACCTCTTCAACTTCCCGTCCTCGCGCGGCCCCTGGTAGACCTACGCGAGATTTCGCCCTTGAGAGCTGGGGCCGCCGTGAGGCGGCCCCTTTTTTTGCCGTTCGTATGAGGTCGGATCCTTCTTCTTCGATGCGCCAGCCCGCCCAGGGCGGGGAGCGCACGTGGCCGTGACGTGCCCGTCGGGTCCCTTTGCGGGATGTGCGTAAAGCTCAATGTCGGCACCGAGCGCATCAGCGCTGTGGGAGCACCGTTCGCAGTTCTCCAGCGCAGCGCCGCTCCGCGCGAAAGTTCTCCATATGAGAGGCGCCGCGCGAGATGGACGCCTTTGTTGCGGGATTGAGAGATTTAGCTTATGAAGGCAAAAATCCAAGTGCCAGTCGGGATTGATGCTCGGTGAACAACATGACCAAGTTCCTAAGGACATTGGGGCTCAGTTTGCTCGGATTCATTGCACAGGCTTCCGTCGCTCAGAATGAGCACCTGTTGCTGAGATATCCGACAGTCAGCCAGACGCAGATTGTCTTCAATTATAGCGGCGACCTGTGGATCGTCGGCCGAGAGGGCGGTGATGCAAGGCGCCTGACCTCAGGGGTCGGTGTAGAGACGTTCCCACACTTCTCACCCGACGGCTCTCTGGTTGCGTTTACCGGCGAATATGACGGAAACCGCGATATCTACGTGATCCCGGCCGCCGGAGGCGTGCCCAAGAGATTGACCTATCACCCGAGCGCTGAGGTGGCGCTCGGCTGGACGCCCGATGGGAAACGGGTGCTGTTCGCCTCGGATGGCAACAGCTTCCATCACATAGAGGACCAGCTCTACACCATATCGGTGGATGGCGGTTTCCCGACTACCTTGCCGCTACCCATCGGTGTGCAGGCATCGTTCTCGCAAGACGGCGAACACGTTGCCTATGTGCCGCATCCGCAGTGGCAAACGGCGTGGAAACGCTATCGTGGTGGCCAGACCTGGCCGATCTGGATCGCCGATCTCAAAGATTCCAGCATCCGTAAGCTGCCGCGCGAGAACAGCAACGACTACAACCCCATGTGGGTGGGTGATCAAATCTATTTTCTCTCCGATCGCTCAGGCCCCGTGAGTCTGTTCGTCTACAACACGAAAACACAACAGGTGAGTGAGGCACTGCACAGCGACGGCTTTGACTTCAAGACCGCCACCGCCGGGCCGGACGCCATCGTGATCGAGCAGTTCGGCGCAATCCTTCTTTACGATCTCAAGACACACCAGGGGAGCACGGTACACATTCGCGTCTCGGCCGATCTGCCGGAGGTGCGCCCGTATTTCAAAAAGGTGGAGCCGAAGCAGATCGTGAGCTTCGGCGTTTCGCCTAGCGGTACGCGCGCCGTGTTTGAGGTGAGGGGCGAGATTTTTACGGTGCCCACCGACAAGGGCGATATCCGCAACCTGACACGCTCGCCGGGAGCAGCCGAGCGCAGTCCGGCCTGGTCGCCCGATGGGAAATCAGTCGCATACTTTTCCGACGCTTCCGGAGAGTACGGGTTGTATATCCACGATCAGAACGGGTTAGGTGAGGCGCGTCGGATCGACCTCGGCGATCCGCCAGGATTTTATTACCAGCCCTTGTGGTCACCGGACAGTCGCAAGATTTTGTACAGTGATCAGCGTCTGAACCTGTGGTTCGTCGATCTGGATACCAAAGTCCGTAAGCGTGTCGATCAGGATTACTACAGCACCTTCCAAACAGCTTCCTTCGGGACGGCCTGGTCACCGGACAGTCAATGGATCGCCTACACGCGGCAGCTCGTAAGCGGCCAGCACGCGGTGTTTCTCTACTCCCTGGCGCAGGGGAAATCCTTCCAGATTACGGACGGGATGAGCGACACGCTCTTTCCCGCATTCGACCGCAATGGCAAGTACTTGTACTTCACGGCGTCGACCGATGTTGCGTTGACGGCTGCCGGTCTCGACATGTCGAGCTATGCGCACCCGATCTCTCGCAGCGTGTATGTTGCTGTACTGAACAAGGACGATCCATCGCCCCTGGCGCCGCAGAGCGATGAAGAGAAGGCAACGGCAGCACAGAAGGAGCAGGACGCTAACAAGAGCGGACATGAGCACGCCGGTGACGGTAAGGCGGGACACAAGTCGGACGCAAAGGACGCGAAGGAGCAACCTGCGGTTGTCAAGGTGGATCTCGATGGTATCGGCCAGCGCATTCTTGCATTGCCGATTGCGCCGAAAAACTACACCGCGCTGCAGAGCGGCAAGACGGGTGTGCTGTTCATCGCGGAAGGCCCCATGGTCATCGGGGGTGCCGTCGACGGCGATGATGGGGGGGACACTCCGCAGGTCCTGCAGAGGTTTGACCTGGGCAAGCGCAAGCTGGACAAGTTCGTCGATGAGATCAACGACTACCTCGTCTCTTTCAACGGCGAGCGGCTCCTGTATCGCAGCGGTGGGCAGTGGCAGATGATCGCGACCGACGAGCCGCCCAATCCGGCCGCACCGCCCAGGCCCGGAATCGGTCCGCTCAAGCTCGATGGCTGGCAGCTGTACGTTGATCCGCGCGCCGCGTGGAAGCAGATCTACGATGAAACCTGGCGCCTTGAGCGTGATTTCTTCTACGACCCGCACTATCACGGGCTCGACCTCGCCAAGGCCAAGCGAAAATATGCACCCTATCTGGCGGGCGTCGCCTCACGTGACGAGTTGACGTACCTGTTTACCGAGGCACTCGGTGAGCTCACGGTTGGACATCTGTTCCTGGGCGGTGGCGATGGGCCTCATGTGACTGACGTGAACGCAGGCCTGCTCGGGGCAGACTACAGCTTGGAGAACGGGCGCTATCGCATCTCGCGGGTCTTCGACGGAGAGAACTGGAACCCGGCCCTGCAGGCACCGCTGACGCAACCAGGTGTGAACGTGAAGGCCGGTGAATATCTGCTCGCCGTCAATGGGCGGGAGCTGCGATCCTCGGACAACATCTACAGCTTCTTTGAAGACACCGCTGGCAAGCAGGTCGTTATCAAGGTCGGCGCCCGCGCCGATGGCCAGGGTGCGCGAGAGGTTACCGTGGTGCCGGTGGGGAGCGAGGAGGGACTGCGTAATCGCGCGTGGATCGAAGAAAATCGCCGCAAGGTCGACCGGGCCACCGGCGGCCGTGTTGCCTACGTCTATATGCCGAATACCGCCGGCGGCGGTTTCACGAGCTTCAATCGGTATTTCTTTTCCCAGGTGGGTAAGGAAGCCGTCATCATCGACGAGCGCTTCAACGAAGGCGGGCAACTGTCGGACTATGTCATCGATTACCTTCGCCGGCCGATCATGAGCAAGGTCGCGACTCGCGACGGGCACGACTGGACGAGTCCCTCACAGGGAATCTACGGACCCAAAGTCATGCTCATCAACGAGATGTCGGGCTCCGGGGGTGATGCGCTGCCCTGGTACTTCCGCAAGGCCGGGCTCGGCCCTCTCATTGGTAAGCGAACCTGGGGTGGCTTGGTTGGAATTTGGGGATATCCGGAGCTGATCGACGGCGGCAGGGTTACCGCGCCACGTGCTGCCGTCTACGGATTGGAGGGCGCGTGGGAAGTTGAGAACCATGGCGTAGCGCCGGACTACGACGTAGACCTCGATCCCGCGGCTACGGCTCGCGGCCATGACACGCAGCTCGATAAGGCGATCGAGGTCGTTATGCAACAGCTGCGCGAGCATCCCGTGCCACAGTTCCAGCGGCCGGCGTACCCCAACTATCACGAGCACGACAACCTGGGGTTCTGATCGAGCACAACCAGCATGGCGAGTTGCCTAAGTATGTCGCCTCCACTGCGGCAGCTTAGTCAAGTGACGCGCGTAGATCCGCCGGGCATTGGCGTAGCATTCGCAACTGAGGGATTCCAACCCCTGTGCGTCCAGGATCGTGACATCGCCGCGGTGGTAGCGAATCAGGTTGCTTCGTTGGAGAAGTCCGGCAGCAAGGGTAATCCCTACACGGCGCACGCCGAGCATGAACGCCAAATGGGTATGCGTCACTTGAAAATTGTCCGAGCGGGCGCGATCTCGAGTCATCAGAAGCCACCGTGCCAGCCGTGCCTCCACCACATGGAAGCGGGCGCACGCGGCCGTCTGTCCCAGCTGGCTCATCCTGACGTACAAGTAGCGGTTCATGACTTCCCCGAGCGCAGAGCGGCGTTGCATCTCGCGAGCGAACTGCAGCGCGTTGAAACGCAAAGCCGTTCCTGCACCCTGGACTTCCGTATAGAGCGGGGCTACCCGTATGCCAAACAGCAACGAGGCGCCCACCATCCCTTCGGAGCCTACCAGTCCTACTTCCAGGCAAGGCGCGCCAGCAAGCGATGAGATTTGAGAAATGTAGCTGTCGAGCGGGAAGTATACGAAGCGCTTCAATTCGCCCGGCTGGTACAACACTTGGCCACAGATCAGCCGAACGGTTTCTCCATGGGAGCTCCATCGCCGCAATTCGCGTGTCGGCAGGCGCGCCAGGAGCCCATTCAGTCGCAGCGGTTGTCGATCTGCCGCTTGAGGTTCAGTCTTGGCGCGGGAAGGCGACGGGATCATTCCAACAGTAGACGGCCTTGGCGTGGTGTTTGTCAGTACGCCGGCGTACACAGCGGGGCAGCGTGGACCTTCCCGATGCAGGTGACGACGAGCGCGGACCTCACAATTGAAATGGCTTGCTCGCCTTCTTTTGCTTCTTCGCCGCCCGTTTTTCCATCAGTGTCTTTGCCGGCTTCTTCTTCATGTCCCTCTTTCTGTCCATGCCCTTGCTCATGTATGTCTCCTGGACCGCGAGCAGCGAGTGATCAACAACAACCCGCACCCGAGCAGTACCTGTTTGTATTGGTCTGTGACCGAGCACGACACCGGCCAGCCTCGTTGCTTTGGGTTCACTGTCGTCCTGATCCCGGCACTGAGGGCAAGGCAGCTATGCCGCCGATCCGGGCGCGCCGGCCATCGGGCTGGCGGTGTCCCGCCATCCAGAGCGCTCCGCGGTATGCGCTGAGCAGTAGGGCCGCGCCAGAGATCGCAACCAGCCCGCTGGCGATATAGAGTTGTGCGATGCTCGCCCCTACGTAGTGGTTGAACAGCGAGCCCGCAGTGACGGCACCGATGACACCAGGAAGAAGATCAAACAGAAAGCCGCTGAGGGTGCTACTGAAGGGCCCGCGGGTGAAGCCGCAAGTGGCTATGCCGATCAGAACGAAGACGACAGTTGACATGCTCGTCCCGGCGCGTAGGTATGCAGTCGGCACACTCTACGAAAGATCCATTCGGGAGATCTGTTCGTCAGCGTACGCTCGCTTACACTCGTTTGTGCGCTGGCGCACCGAGCAGGGTATCGCTCGTGCTTAATGTTGTGGAGCCGGCGTCTACCCTCACGCCGCAAGCTCGGCAGCGACGTGCCCTATGCGCTATGAAAATCAGAAGCTCGAAGGTTTGACCTTCGACCTTGACGACGATGAGATCATCGGTTGCTATCTAGTTGATTGCCGGATTCTTTTTGGGGGAAAACGGCTGCCGATATACTCGGACAACCGCTCGCAAGGCTGCGACTTTGAATTTTCCAAGTCAGCATTGGTCACTATTCAGGTGTTGCGCCGGATGCTCAAAATCCCGCTGCTGCAAGATCTCGTACTCATGGAGCTGGGGCTCCTGCCGCATCAGACGCCGACGCTTCACTGAAAATACCGCCGAAACGAGCTGGGCGGGCTCCGCACAGTCGATCCCACCTTCGTGGGCAAGCGCACAGACACGAACACCCAGGAAGCGCAGCCTATCCAAGTCATGAGGCAAGCTGTTCCCCTTTCAAAGCAATCGCAAAGATGCTCAGTGAGTGCGTAATCCGGCCATGACGGACAGCTGATCCGGTGATGGCGGACACCCTCGGAGCGAAGCGACGCAAGCAGGTGGGTTACTCTACCGACTGTCCGTCATGGTTCAAAGCGGAGTACTCTTTGCGCATGGATTCCGGGCGAGTGCAGCTCGATCCGATGCGGCGTTGTGAACGAGCCGATCGAGGATGGCATCGGCAACCCGACCGCCACCGAGATACTCATGCCAGTCGCTCACGGGCAGCTGTGCGGTCACCACGATTGCGCCGCTGCCGTAGCGTTCCTCGATGGCTTCGAGCAAATCCTGCTTCTCGCGATCGCTCGAGGCTGCCAAGACCAAAGTCGTCGAGGATCAGGACGGATATTTTGGCGAGGCGTTTAAGGAGCCGATCGTAGGTGCCTTCAGCGCGTGCCTGGACGAAGAGGTTCGAAGTGCTGGCACGCGCAGGTACTGGACGCTGAAGCCGCTGCGGCAGGCGTGTTGACCGAGGGCTTGTGCGACAAAGCTCTTTCCGGAACCACTGAGGCCGGTGATGAGCACCGACTGATGGGCCGTGATCCAGCGATTCTGTGCGAGCTCCAGGAGTTGGTCCTTGCGCAAGCCGCGAGCGGTCTTGTAGTTGAGGCCTTCGATGGAGGCCGACCGGTCTTTAAACTTTGCGACTCTGAGGCGTCCGGTCAGCTTGCGGTTTTCCCGATGTAGCCACTCGTCATCGACGAGCAGCCCGATAAACTCCGCCTTGCTCAGACTCTGGTGATCCTGTCGCTCGAGGCGCTCCTGAGGGATTTTGCCAGGGCAAAGAGTTTCATGGCGTTGAGTTTGTCGAGTGTTTGTTCTAACAACATAACATTGATCCTTTGTTCAGTTGATTGTGAGAGTTTCTAATATCGAGCGTGTTATTCCGAGGTGCCTGGTGCGTGCCTCCTGTAATCATCTAAGGTCATACCCCTATCGGTCCTTCTGGCCGTGGCGGCGAAGCCGCGCGCGGCCTGCCGCGGATGCGGCAGGAGCTCCATTGTCAGTTGTAGTATCGACGTCCGCGTACGTTCACGGCGCCCAAGTCGGCTGCGGGATCCTGCAGTGCCAGTTGCTCGGGCAGTGGCGCCACTTCCATGCCTTTCTGAAGCATGGTTTTCACGGTCCGGTAGCTGGCTGAGCGGATCGTGATGGCTCGTTCACAGGCTTTCTCCAGCCGTGCCGCGGTGAAGCGGTTGCTCAGGCGCAGCAACCCAAGAGCCGAGCGGTAGCCTTGCTCAGGATGAGGTTTGGAACGGATCACGTGCTCCACCACCGCCGCGGTATGAGGCCCGATGTTACGACCCCAGTTGATCAGTCGCGAAGGAGTCCATTCCAGATGGGCGCGGTGGGAGGCGGGGCGATGCTCATTCAGCGTGCTGTGATCGTATTTGACGAAGCTGCGCACGTGGCTGGCGATGCGCTTGCCTTTGTGGATGATTTCCACGGTGTGATGCGTGGCGCGACACCAGAGCGTCTCGCCGATCAGCGTGTACGGGGCGCTGTAGTAATGGTCGTCAAAGCTCACGTGGTAGTCGATATTGACGCCGACCTGCTTCCACTCGGCAAACTCGTAGGGCGCTGGCGGGAAGCGGCTTCAGCGCTGGCCGATCGAGTCGCTCGTACAATTGCCGCCGTGACTGCCTGACGTGGCGCATTACGCGGTCGTTGAGTCTGGCGAGCAGCTCGGCAATAGCTGCATTGAGCTCGTCGATATGATAAAATATGCGGTGACGCAAGACGGCCAGGATCCAGCGCTGTGCCACCAACACCGCCGATTCGACTTTTCCCTTGTCGCGCGGCTTTCTGACACGTGTTGGTATGATACAGGTGCCGTAGTGCGTGGCCAGCTCACGATAGGACTCGTTTAGCTCCGCCTCGTACCGGTCAGGATGCTTGACCCCGGAGCGAAGGTTGTCACAAACCGTCAGAGCGCTCACACCGCCAACGAACTCGTACATCTGCACGTGACAGTCGAGCCAGACCGGTAACTCCTGCGAGAGCGTGGCGATCGCAAAGGTATAGGAACTCGCCCCCAGCGCCCCCACAAACAGCTGCGTTGGAATAATCTCCCCGGTGTACGCATCGATCAGCGAGATGCCGTCGCAGAAGTCGACAAACACCTTCTCCCCGCCGCGATGCGACTGACGCAACACCACCGAGAGCTTCTTCTCGAAGCGTCGGTACAGCTCGGCAAACTGCGAGTACTGGTAGCCGTCCGGATGCTCGGCTCTTGTACTCTTGCCACAGCAGCGCCAGGGTGACCTGATGATCGCGTCGGGCGAGTTCCTCGCGAACCTTCGCCCAATCCGGTAGCGGCCGCTGGACCGTCCGGGGTGGCGCGCCACCGTCACGAGCGCTCGGGTACAGCCGCTTCTCTAACTGTTCTTCGTCCAGCTCTGCAATCGCCTCCCAGGCGCTCAGGCCCGCCACAGCGGCGCGACGCAGGCAATCGGTCACCGCGGTCTTACCGCAGCCCACCACACGGGCCAATTGGCGACGGCTGCTCACCCCGCCCACGAGGTGCAGTCTCAACAAATCCTTGATCTTCTTCATGCTCAGCCTCTCTTGCGCCACCCCGTCGCTCCCTTAGAAAAAAAGGGCGAAGGGTGGCGGTGAGTAAGGCTTGCGTCGAGTCGCCCCAGCCGACCATCGTCGGAATTCCGGCAGCATGCCGGACACGGTTCCGCTCATGGCGGACAGCATTCCGCTGATCCGCAAAATCGTCCGTCATCGGCCCGGATCAGTGTCCGTCATGTCGCCGGAATGGTGTCCGCCATCAATTCGGAATCGCGTCCGTCATGGCCCGGCGCACGCAGTGAGCACGGGCGATCATCCCTCCCTGCCGCTCGAGGCCTTCTACGTGGTGCAGACCTCTTCTGGCGCCATTGACAAACGGCATCACCGCGCGCGCCCGCCCTTGTACGAAACGCGGCACCAAGCACAGGTAGAGCTCATACATTTCCAGACGGCGTCCTCTGGCAGGGGTACCTACAGCATCTGGAAGGCGACTCCATATCTGGAGCCCGCCGAGTGGCTCTATGACGTGGTAGTGGCCAACGGCTCAGTGATTCGTCTCAGAGGCAGCAACCCGTGCCGTTCAGAAAATCGTCACCGAGAGGAAAGGCCTTTGTAGCCCGAGGATCTGTGTCCCAGCGTACGGACTTCCGAGTATTACCCTGGATAGCCTGGTCTGCAAAGGAGGAGTGCGACATGCACGACGCAGTGACGACGAGCTGGAGGCGCTTTTCCGATGGCTTACGGAATCGGGCCAACTACGGCAACACCCGCGGCGCTGAACTCTTGCCTGTGCATGCACGGGAAGAGCGGCAGCTGGATGCCTGGGAGGATGATGGCGGCATGGTGGCAACCTCACCGAAGCCCGTCGCCACCTCAGATCTGCCTGAGCTATTGCAGATGCCGTTGTCGTAACATGGACATCGAGGAAAGCCGATCGCGTCTTTCTCCGGCCGTCAATGCGCCTCTCATCGTCGCCGTGGCCTGCTTTGGAGGCGATATCGCAGCTCCGTCCGAGCTGGCGGCTGCCTTGCCGGTCGACTGTGATGCGGCCTTTATCTTTGTTCAACAAGTCTCTGCAGGCCGCGAGACACAGACACTGCTCGCCGCATCTTTGACGAGGAGAACGACTCTTCCGGTGATACCCGTGCACGGGGGATTGATGGTGGAGCACGGCCGTCTCTATGTGATACCCCCAAATGTAATCTCGACAATGACTGGTGCCCGCATCTGTGTGGTACCCGCCGCAAATGGGATCGATTGCTCCGCGGATGCGCTGTTCACCTCTCTTGCGCAAGAGTTTGGCAATAATGCGGTCGGCGTGATCCTTTCAGGGGGAGGTTCCGAGCGAGCCCTCGGCATACAAGCGATCAAGCACGCCGGCGGCATCACGTTTGCTCAGTACCCCGGATCCGCGCGCTTTCCCAACACACCGATCAGTGCAATCGAAACCGGGTGTGTGGACTTCGTGCTACGGCCGAATGAGATCGCACAGCAGCTCGCACGCATCAGCCGACACAAAGAGACGGCTGCGCGAGGTGCCTTCAAGCCCACACAAATCACTCGGCCGGACCCGATCCTCACACGGACAGCGCCGGCAACTGCGTAACGCCTGAGGTTGCGCTCCGCGAGCGATCAGGCCGGCGCGCCGCTCGGGCCGCACCAACCTAGTCTACGCCGCGGGAGGTTCGCTGCGAATGCGTCCCGCTCAGCGATGCAGTGCGGGAGTGGGTCGCACGGAGGTTATCTAAGTCGTGTACAGCTTAATGGTCGCGGCGGAAAACCCGGGGAGCGCCCTGGAGTCTTTATTCTGCTTTTCCACGCTGTCGCATAAAGCATCTGCCTGCTCTCTTGTGTCACATTGCGCCAGCTGCGAAGTGACCGCCAGATGCGTCCCGGTGGATGTTTTTGCAACGATCATGACTTGAAACATTCTGAAGTTTCCTTATGTGCCCCTCGCCACCGCGGCCGAGAAGCTTTCGTTAGACCGCAGCCAGTTCACGGCGTTCGCGAGCATTCCTATGTTGAGCCAGTTGCACTGTTGCCATACCCCACCATCATTCGCTCACCGTGTGCTGGGAAGACGACTCACAGTCTGCTGGGTGCGCTGGCGAACGGAGAATCGGGCCAGTGCGCAGGACAATCAAGCCGTTTACGAATCAAGGAAAGATCATGAGGACAAGACTTGTAGCAACCTGCCTGACCTTTGGCACTTTGATGGGTTCCGCTGTTGCGTGGGCCGGCGCGGATTCCCATGCGGGCCTCCCCGTCCCGGCGATCTTCGTGAAGGGTTCGGCCATCACAACGGCAGTCGAGGTGAAGCTCGCTGCTGCGCATATCATTGGTCTGGGACCCGTTCATGTCCGCACCGATGAGGAGGGAGTCGTATGGCTGACCGGCAACGCTAGAACCCAGCAAGCGATAGACAAGGCGGCATCCATTGCGCGTGAGACAGAACACGTAACGGCGGTGTACAACGATCTCAAAATCAAGAAGGTTGGCTGAGACTCCGGTTGGGAGCGATTACATCGCTCCCCGGTGCACAACGCGTTGGACGTGGTCTGCTCATGGCGAGCCCAGGTTGTCTCCATGAAAGAAACACCTCTATATCCAGTACGTTTTGCGCCGATTTACCAATATCGCCTTTGGGGTGGCCGGCGCTTGGCCAGGCTACTGTCTGAACCACTCCCGGGCGACGACCCTATTGGCGAAGCGTGGCTGTTGAGCGACCGCGAGGACCAGGCCAGCCTGGTCGCCGATGGGCCTCTCAAAGGGAAGACCATCAGTGAGTTGTTGGCGCGATCTCCGCAGCAGTTGCTGGGCAAGCTCTCCGGACATTTCCGTCGCTTCCCTCTGCTCCTGAAGTTCCTCGATGTGAGCAAAACGCTCTCAGTTCAGGTGCATCCATCTGACGACTACCCGCAGCTCATTCCAGCCGGCGACACTGGCAAGACCGAAGCATGGTTTGTCCTGGATGCCGGGTCGGACGCGCGGATCTATGCCGGCTTGAAATCTGGTACCTCCGCAAGCGTTCTCCGGCAAGCAATCGCGCACGGTACCATCGCCGACCAGTTGGCCAGCTTTACCCCAAAGCTGGGCGATGGTGTCTTCATACGGGCGGGGACCGTTCACTCATTGAGCGACGTGGTGGTTTTCGAAGTGCAACAGAACAGCGACGTCACATTTCGTCTCTTTGACTGGGACCATCTGGATCCGAGGACAGGTCGACGGCGCCCTTTGCAAGTGGATCAAGCGATGGCCTGCATCGATTTTGCGCAAGGTGCCATCAAGGCTGTGATCCCGCAGGTTGAACAGACGAATCCCGTACTACGGGAGAAGCTCGTGCAATGTGATCAATTCGGCGTTACGCGAATCACCGGGCGAATGTCATTTGTAGTCGGTGCAGCGCAGATGCCTCGCGTACTGGTGTGCCTCGCCGGGCACGGTGAGCTGGAGCATGCCGGTGGAGCTTATGCCTTCGGTAAAGGTGAGGTGCTCCTCCTGCCTGCTGTGGTTGGAGCCTGCCCTTTCCATCCGCGAGGTGTCGTCAGCTTGTTGGAATTGTCCCTGCCAGGCGGTTCTTGAGGGCATGAAGCGCGCCTCTATCTTGACCTGTCGATCACTGGGCGCCGAGCCCGAAATGCGCGCGCACCTTCGCTATGACTTGGCGATCAGTCATTTTGTCCTCGGTCTCCACGGCTGCAACCCCTGCACCAAGCTTCATCTTCAGTAGCCGCTTATGCAGCTCTACCTTGGCCTCGCCCGGCCCGAAAATGATGAGGCTCCCGTAGTCGCGAATGACCGCGATGACGGCGTCATAGAAGATGTTCAGCTCGCCCGTGAGCGTTCGCTGGCGACTGTCATCCGCCGGAACCTGGCGTGCCTCATAGGGGCCTTTCAAAGGTGAGTCCCCGCCACGTTGCAGATGCTTCTCGACGTTCGAAGCGATGAGTGTCGTGTGGTCGCCTTCTGGGGAAAGCGTCGCGATTACTGCTTTGCGATGATCAATCCAGATACCCGCTTTGGTCGTCATGTGCTCTCCGAGTGGGGGGCGAGTGCCACCGATGCGTGACGTTGACTGTCGGCTTGCAGTGTAGCTCCGTCATCACGTCCTGTAGTATTTGTTTGTCACTCTCTCATCGAATACATCCCGCGCGTCAAACAACCCACGTTGGCGATGAGCTCGTGGGTCATGGTCAAGCTTGCACACCGCGGTCCAGGCCATCTGAGTGATCGGGCCGCGCGACGTCCCCCTTTCGTTCGTACGCCGACGAACAGACCAATCCTCTCGGGGCGAGTACTGTCTACCGACGGTAGCTATTCGAAAGGACACATATTTATGAACATCATCATCTGGCTGGTGGTCGGTGGACTGATTGGCTGGGCGGCAAGCTCGCTCATGCGAACGCGGGAGGGTATTGCGCTCAACGTCGTGGTCGGGATAGTTGGAGCGGCCCTTGGTGGATGGCTCTTGAGCCCCCTGGTCGGCGTGTCGACCATCAATCAGAGCAACTTCAGCGCGGCGGGCTTGCTCGTTTCTCTGCTTGGGGCCGTTCTTCTGCTGGTCATCGTCAATTGGGCGCGGCGAGCCGCACAGCGCTAGCGCGAATGAAATCCGCCTGCGCCCATATATTTTCGCGCGATCTCTCCCGTCCATTTGGAGCAATTTATGTATCGAGTTAAAACATTCGCCACGGTCTTCTCTGCTATTTTGCTGACGGGGGCGCTCGGCTGCGCTTCCTCGCGCACTCATGAGGGGACCGGCCAGTACGTGGATGACAGTGTCATCACGACCAAGGTCAAAGCGGCGATCCTCGGTGAGCCCGGTCTGAAGGTGTCAGAGATCAATGTTGAGACCTACAAGGGCGTCGTTCAATTGAGCGGCTTCGTGAGCTCGCGCGCCGATATCAACGGTGCGGTGAGAGTGGCGAGCGCCGTTGGGGGAGTGAAGTCGGTCACCAATGACATGCAGGTCAAATAGCGTCCCGGGCGTCCGATTGGTGTCTGGTGTGTCGTGTTGGAATCGATGTCGCTTATCGGAAGGTCGTTGGTGCTTTCCAGTCGGAACGGCCGTAGTGTTCGCCACCGCACCGACGCTGTTCGGTGTCTGTAGCATGCTCTCATGAGCGCAAATGCGACGGAGGTTAACATGCCGTTTCGCAAAGCCAGCCGCAGTGTTATCTGGCACTGGTGCCGTAACTGTTCCACTTGGCCGCTGAGCGACTTTTCACAGCGCGAGGACAAGCCACCTACCTGGAGTGGCGAGTCTTTGTGCAAAGAGTGCGCCGCGAGCGATTCGTGCAGCACTTGTCAACACTCCGTGGTCCTCAGGGCGGGTTTGCCATCCGATAGCGTGCTGGGGCCGGTTCCTGCCCATGCAATGACCTAACACGCTTGTGATAGCGCATTCCACGTGGAGTTGTATCTATGCCTGCCGTCAAAACGATGGTCATGCCATTTTGCATGGTATTTCTGATAACGGCTATCGGCTGCGTATCCACGGGTCTGCATGAGGGGCGCGGTGAGTACGTCGATGACAGCGTCATCACGACGAAGGTGGAAACAGCCATCTTCAACGAGCCTAGCCTGAAAGTCTCCGCCGTCAAAGTCCACACCCTCAAGGGCGTCGTCCAATTGAGCGGTTTCGTGAGCTCGCGCGACGATATCAAGGACGCGGTGAGAGTGGCGATGGCCGTGGGTGGTGCGAAGGCGGTCGCGGACGAGATGCAACTGAGATAATGTCTCGCCCCCCGTTGGATAAAGCCCAGGTCTTCCGAAGAGGAGCGTCTATGTGCGAAATGACAGATTGGACACGCGGGACGCTTGCGGGCAAGCCTGGAACAGAGGAACGGTCGCCCGGGAGCGTTGCTCCACGGATGGTGCGCCATAGCAAGCTTTCAGTACGCGTCAACTATCGCCCGTTGGTCGTCACTGACGACGGACAGCGGTTGATTGGCAGCGATGAACGGCCGGTTTGCGATTGTGAAGATAAGCCGGGGGCGGTGCCCCTCTTCGCGGGCAGCACCACCGAGCCTCGCGCCGGCGCGCTAACGCTTGCTTCCAAGCAGGGCATCTCCCGTTTGCCTCTCGCTGAGGATGGAGTCTTCATTGTCGATGCGGATTCGGGCAGAGTCCTGGAGGCGCTTCCCCTTGCCGGGCGGGCGAATCGAGATCGGATCAACGGCAATGTTGTCCACAACACCAACTCCTCAGGACAGGTGGAAGTCGTTTACGGCAGTGTCTGTGACATCACTGTGCATAAGCGGCTGTTACGCCGAGCGCGCAAGCAGGTGAAGGCGCTCGCCACTGCCAGCCGTCGTAAGGATGAGTTTCTGGCGACGCTTAGCCATGAGCTCCGCAGCCCGCTTGCGTCGATCCAAAATGCCGTCCATTTGCTGAGTGCCTACGTCGCGGAGACACCTGCGCTGCAGGGGACGCAAGGCCTGATCGAGCGGCAGGTGCGGAGAATGACCCGGCTCGTCGATGACCTTCTGGACGTATCACGTATCAGCCAAGGTCGGCTGCGCTTGCGGTGCGAACGGATAGATCTCCGCTCGGTGGTAAGCAGCGCGATTGAGACGCTCCATTCAGACATCAAAGAGCGCAATCACCATCTGGCAGTCGCTTTGCCGCACGAGCCAGTGTGGTTGCAGGCCGACCCCTGGCGGCTCGAGCAGGTGTTCGTGAACCTACTGGCTAATGCGTCTAAATATACGGACACAGGCGGCGAGTTGGCAGCGTGGATGCACACCCGGGACGGTCAGGTCGTGGTTCGCATCCGGGACTCCGGAATGGGGATCGCCCCGGACGCCCTGCCGTACATATTCGATCTCTTCAGCCAGGCACGTGAAGCAACTGCCCGCTCGCGCTCAGGGCTGGGCATCGGTCTGGCACTGGTACGCAAGCTCGTCGAGTCGCACGGAGGGAGCGTGACAGCGGCAAGTGCTGGGCTGGGAAGGGGCAGTGAGTTTACCGTGCGCCTGCCGCGCCCGCGCGAGGCTGCAGCAGGCGACCGCATTCTTTCTTGACCATGGCCCTTACTGTTGGAGTCGTGTGCCGACGTACAGACGGGGCGGCTAACGCCGCACTCAGTCGCGCGTGGATCCGGTTGACAGGGGGGCACCGGTCGAGGGTAGTAGACGCAGGGGTAGCAGTCGGTCAGTTTCCGTCTTGACGACGCTGTAGCACTCGCAGCAAAGTTGCTCCAACCGCTCCCGGTCCAGCACCGTAATACTTCCACGGCGATACCTGATCACGCCGAGCTTTTGCAGTTTGCCGGCGGCCTCAGTGACGCCTTCGCGCCGGACGCCCAGCATGTTGGCGATCAGTTCCTGCGTCATGGTCAATGTATCTGACGGCAGCCGGTCGAGAGACAGCAGCAACCAGCGGCACAACTGTTGGTCGACCGAGTGATGCCGATTACAGACCGCGGTTTGAGCCATTTGAGTGATTAACGCCTGTGTGTAGCGCAGCAGGACGTGCAACAACTCGCCGTGACGCTGGAACTCACCCTTGAGGCGCGCGCCGGTCATCTGGTAGGCAGAGCCAGCGCTTTGCACAATGGCTCGGTTCGTTGTGGTCTGGCCACCCATGAACAGTGCGACGCCAATGGCGCCATCGTTCCCGACGACGGCGATTTCTGCCGACGCGCCGTCTTTGAGCACGTACAGCAGCGAGACGATCGCGTCGGTCGGAAAATAGATATGGCGCAGGATGTCACCCGACTCGTACAAAGCCTTTCCGAGCGGCAACGCAACGAGTTTCAGGTGCGGGAATAGTCGTCCGCGTTCTGCCTGCGGTAACGCATCCAGAATGTGATTTTGCCGTGGGTGCGGTATTCCTGGCATTCCAGCCTGACATAAAATGATGGCCTCAGCCATTGTAGACCATTCTCGGCGTCTATGTGCGGATGCGTACAAATGGCGCGCGCCTATTGGCCTCCCCGGGGATTTTGCTGCGTTCGCTGACGTACAGACGTAGTCTGGTCTGCTGCGTAGCATTGCGACCCTAGCTCTGGCGCGAGACGCAGATGGCCCCCCCTTGAAGATCGATCAGTCTGCCTACGCAACCTCACAACAGAGAGCGCGCCAGCCGCAGGACTCGCCGGATGTGAAAACGATGACCGCGCCAGCCAGCTACTGTCGTTAGTCGCTTCACAAACAATACCTACACCATTCTTGAAGAGCATCCAACTATGAAGATTCGTCCGCTCCACGACCGTGTCATCGTGAAGGCTCTGGAAGAGGATCGTACCTCCCCTGGCGGCATCGTAATTCCAGATACAGCGGCCGAAAAACCTGTTCAAGGCAGGATTGTCGCGGTCGGCAATGGCAAGATTCTCGAGAACGGGCAGGTACGTCCCTGCGATGTCAAAGTCGGTGACAAGATTCTCTTCGGCAAGTATAGCGGCACGGAGGTGAAGGTCGAAGGCGAAGAGCTTCTTGTCATGCGTGAAGAAGACCTCATGGCCGTCATCGAGTCGAAGTAAATCATCGGAAGGATACGAACATGGCAGCGAAAGAAATACGATTCAGCGACGATGCGCGCCAACGCATGTTCAAGGGCGTCAACGTCCTTGCGAACGCCGTGAAGGCGACACTCGGCCCGAAGGGCCGCAACGCGGTGCTCGAGAGGAGCTACGGTGCACCGATCATCACGAAGGATGGTGTCTCGGTTGCAAAGGAGATCGAGCTCAAAGACAAGTTCGAGAACATGGGCGCCCAGATGCTCAAGGAAGTGGCGTCCAACACATCGGACGAGGCCGGCGACGGTACGACGACGGCGACGGTGCTGGCGCAGGCGATCATCCGCGAGGGCCTGAAGGCCGTCGCTTCCGGTCGCAACCCCATGGACATCAAACGGGGCATCGACAAGGCCGTGCTCGTCACGACTGACGAGTTGAAGCGCCTTTCAAAGCCGTGCAAAGACTCCAAAGGCATCGCGCAGGTCGGCACGATCTCCGCGAACTCCGATGAGTCGATTGGCGAGATCATTGCCAATGCAATGGAGAAAGTTGGCAAGGAAGGTGTCATCACGGTCGAAGAGGGGCAGGGGCTCGATAACGAGCTCGAGCTGGTCGATGGCATGCAATTCGACCGCGGCTACCTATCCCCGTATTTCATCAACCAGCAGCAAAGTCTGACCGCCGAGCTTGAGAAGCCGCTGATTCTCCTGTGCGACAAGAAGATTGCGAATATCCGCGAGATGCTGCCGATCCTGGAAGCGGTTGCGAAGGCGGCTCGTCCGCTGCTGGTGATCGCTGAGGACCTCGAGGGTGAGGCACTCGCTACATTGGTCGTCAACAGCATCCGCGGCATCATCAAGGTCGCAGCGGTGAAGAGTCCGGGCTTCGGCGACCGTCGCAAGGCTATGCTGCAGGATATCGCAACCTTGACTGGTGGCGCTGTGATCTCCGATGAGGTGGGCTTGTCGCTTGAGAAGGTGACCCTGAGCGATCTGGGCGAGGCCCAAAAGGTCGTCGTTTCGAAAGAGAACACGACCATCATCGATGGGGCTGGCAAGGACGCGGCCATCAAGGCCCGCGTCGAATCGATCCGCCGGCAGGTTGAGGAAGCAACCAGTGATTACGACAAGGAGAAGCTTCAGGAGCGTGTCGCAAAGCTTTCCGGCGGTGTTGCCGTGATCAAAGTCGGTGCAGCCACCGAAGTGGAGATGAAGGAGAAGAAGGCTCGCGTGGAAGATGCCCTGCATGCAACCCGTGCGGCCGTCGAGGAAGGTGTCGTGCCGGGAGGCGGCGTGGCGCTGATCCGTGCCCTCAAGGCGCTCGATAAGTTAGAGGGTGCCAATGAAGATCAGGCGGCCGGCATCCGTATTCTCGCTCGTTCGATTGAAGAGCCCTTGCGAAACATTGTCGAAAATGCTGGCGAGGATGCGGCGGTTGTCTTGAATCAGGTGAAGGCCGGCAAGGGTGCCTACGGCTACAACGCGGCGACCGGTCAGTTCGGCGACATGCTCGAAGAGGGCATTCTCGATCCAACGAAGGTAACACGACTTGCGCTGCAGAATGCCGCATCCGTCGCGGGCCTGTTGCTCACGACCGAGGTGATGGTTGCGGAGGCTCCGAAGGACGAAGAGCACGCCTACGGCGGCACGCCGGGGGGCGGGATGGATATGTGAAAAGGGCGGTTTGAGGCCGATGAAGAGCTGACTTGAGCGCGCCGGCGTCGCGCACACCGGGAGCGGCGCCGTAGCGCTCGATCAGTTGTTTGTGGAAAAAGAGCGCGTCAGCGGCGCGAGGCGAGAATCCCGCGTGCTGCGTTCTGCGATTAGTTTTCCAAATCCTCCAGCAGAACTCCCGCCACGGCTTCCTCCGCGATAGCAATTCGTCTGGCCCGCATACAAGGTGCGAGTTCGCAGTCCCACGAGGCCATGACTTCTGTCCCAGCCAACTGGTGCCCCGGCGAGCGGCTCTGCGTGCCTGCGGCTTCGTACTCTACCTTTCCAAATCGCCAAGCGGTCGCGCCGTACTCTCGGATCACATAGTTGCCGATGGTTATGCCGGGCCAATCGAAGTCGCCGTGGTACCGGAGCCTCGCGCCCGCGCTGGTCAGTTGCTGGATAAGTGTACGCTGGCTCACCAAGTATCTGTCCATAGCTCGCAGTTTCGAGTGTCGGCAGGTTCAGAAAAAGTACCGGGTTGGCCAACTCGTTTACCAGCACACCGGCGTTCGCCCACACCTCACGAGAACGTTCGGTGCGCAATTTCCGATCTTCGGGTGCGCCCCTTCGCGAATCCGGGCTATGGCGTCTGCAAGCAGTCAAAACAAGAGTGGTAACTGGCCGTCCGCCGTCCAAGGCGTGTGCGTCCCCGAGAACTTCCGCGGCGAGTTGCGCCCGAGTTATTCCATGTGCGGGCAGACGTTGGAGAACAGCCTCCACCGATCGACATAGGTCCAATGCGTTATCAGGGCTACCGCCTGAGAGACGCTTGAGCAAACCCAGCGTGGCCGATCGCGCAGTCGCTCAACTAGTCTGGGATGCGTGCAGCTATCTACCACCTCCTGCCATCGCGCTTGAGCATCTGCGCGGGCGGTGGGGAGATGAGTCAGTGGCCCGTCGAGTTCCTCTAACGCGTCGCGCAGCGAGTTGGCAATGCCGGCGTTCTGCAGCGCTGTGTCAATCGCGCGCAAGTCGACGCTCATGGAGCTCGCAAACCGCTGCGGGCGGCCAAGCAGCCCCGCGAGCGCGGCGTGTTCGACGGGTGTCAACTTGCCGATACGCAGGATGTCAGATTGCGAGTCTAACTTACGTTGCTCAAATCTGCACCCCGGGAGCGGGCGCCCGAGACGTGCCTGGTGGAGATCGGTGGTCAACGTCGCGCAACCCGAGCGCACGCAATACCTGTTGCTGCGCGTCGGCGCACTGTTGGTTCGTCCGCCTCAGTCGAGTCCGCTTCCAAGAATCTGCGTCGCAGGCACGACCGAGATCTTCGCCTGGGGCTCAAAGGTTCTGTAGATCGGACGGTTTCTCGAGGTCGAAATAGCGCCCATCGACAAAGTGGCGGACCAGAGTTGTCTTGCCGCATTGGCGCGGCCCGAGGAGGATCACGGCAGGGAACTGCGTAGCCAGTTTCTTGAGGCGAGGTTCAGCGTTACGAGGGATCATTTGTGAAATATAGAAGTTGCGTTTCTATATTTCAACCGAAGACGTGCCCTGCGCGCGATGAGCGGTGAGAAACGGTGTCAGCGTCGCGGCCATTCGTAGCACGAACAGAAGCTCCGTAGTGAGCACTCGCGGCTACTGCCAAATCTACCGACAAATATGGGGACAGGAAGGGTTACCGAGGGGGGAGTCCCGTCCGCTCTGCCACTAAGTCACTGATTTTACTCAGCTTGAGGCTTCTCTGGTGCCAGCTTGGTGCCACCCTCGCCGCATTCGGCACCTGAAGCGATGGCACCCGGCGTCGGGGGACACGGCGCCGAGTCAGATACGGCGCACACTGCGCCGTATCGGCGACGGAGCGCGGGTCGCTCTACGCTTCCCCCCACAGGTCGTGCGCCACGTTCACGACGAGCTCGAGTTTGCGGCGCTGGTCGTCTTTGGTCAGCGCGTTGCCGTGCTCAGTCGAGGCAAAGCCGCATTGGGGGGCGATGCCGAGCTGGTCCAGGTCGACATATTTCGATGCTTCCTCGAACTTTCTGCGCAGCCAGTCCATCGGCTCCAGTACTGGCGTCTTGGTCGTGATGAAACCGACCATGACGCGCTTCTTCCCTTTGGGTAGCAGCTTCAGTGGCTCCAAGCCACCGGCACGCTCCGTGTCGTATTCCATGAAATAGAGATCGACGTCGGTCTTGTTGAAGATTGCATCCGCCGCTGCGTCGTAACCGCCGGAAGCAACGAAGGTGGAGCGAAAATTGCCGCGGCACATGTGCATGCCGATCAGCATGTCGTCAGGGCGATCCTTGATCGCCTCGTTCAACATCCAGGCGTAGCGGTCAATCAGCCAGTCGGGGTCCTGTCCCAGTGCTCTGCGCTCCTCGCGTTGTTTCGGGTCGCACAGATAGGCGAAGAAAATGTCATCGAGCTGCAGGTAGCGGCAACCGATGGCGTAATAGGCGGCCACCGCGTCCTTGTAAGTCTGGATGATATCGGCGAAGAGAGCCTCAAGATCCTTGTATATGGCCGGCCGGATATCGGCGGGATCGGTGCGGAAATGGACACAGGACGGGCCGGGGATGGAAATCTTCGGGCAGACCTTCGTGTGCTCCTTCACGAAGCTGAAATGACTCAGCATAGGATGATCCTTCGGGAAGCCGAGCTTGCCGTTGATTACCGGATGCAGCGGTGGAAGCGTCGTGCCATGGAACTGCACACCCTCATTGCGCACTTCCAGGTCCATGCCGTCGAGCATTCTCATGAAGTCGAAATGCCAGTAGGCGCGGCGAGCTTCACCATCTGTGACAACCTTCAAGCCGACATCCTCCTGCAGTTTGATCAGCTTAGGAATTTCGGCGTCCTCGATGGTCCGCAATTCGGTGGCGGGAATACCCCCCGCACGCGCCTCGGCAATACGGTTGGGACGAAGGAGACTGCCGACGTGATCGGCTCGGAAGGGCGGCCTGCTCATGACATCACTGACCTCTATAGTGTTTCCGGAGGCGCGGGGCGTATTCGGGCCTTTGGGGCCCTTTCGGTGTTCCGACGTCCAATATGCCGATTGCGGCAATCGTTGGGGACGAACAGTAGCGCCCCGGCAAAGGCGGATGACTTCCCGCAAATGCGGTTCGGAAGGTCTCGCTGTGCGACACCGGGGGGTGAGGTCAGCTGCTCGATAAACGCGAGAGCAACTGGCAGGGGTGTTGGATCGGGCATCAACATCAGCGGCGCAACCGATCCTGGTCCTCCTGATCGAGGGAGGCGTCGAATTCTGCCGGTTCATGGTGAACGCGCTCGCTCGAGCGGCCATAGCTGACCAGCGAGAAGGGCGGAGCCCAACGTACCGGTCGCCCCAGGCACTCCCGAAGAGCATCGTTCACAACATCGCTGACGCTCAGATCCCACTCGGCTGCGCGGAGTTTCGCCTGCCGCAGGAGATCATCGTCTATTATGAGGGTGGTTCGCATATGTATGAGCATACGTATGCAATAGACTGGCGTCTATTATGTCCCTAAAAATTTATGTTGAATCAAAGGGTCAGAAGCGTCGAAGGCGTGACGCGCCAAGTCGCGCCTGGCTCAGAAGGGAAACTGCCGCTGCCCCAACTGCACCGTGATCCATTTCAGCTCGGTCATCTCCTCCATGGAATAACGGCCTCCTTCGCGACCCACGCCGCTGTTCTTGATGCCGCCAAATGGCACATGCGGCTCATCGGATACCGTCGTATCGTTGATGTGGACCATTCCCGACTCCAAGCGCAACGCCAGGTCCATGGCCTTCTGCAGGTCGTTGGTAATGACACCCGCGGAGAGCCCGTATGAAGTGTCATTCGCGATCGCGAGGGCTTCCTCGCAGCTGCCGACCTTGATGATGGACGTGATCGGGCCGAACGACTCCTCGGAGAAAATCCGCATCTCGCGGGTGACGCCGGCAACCACGGTAGGCTGGTAGAAGTTATCCTGGTGACTCCCGCCAGTGAGCAGGCGCGCGCCTTTGGCCACCGCATCCTTGATGTGCTCATCGATGAGTCCGCACTGTGTGCGTCGGATCAACGGTCCAATGACCGTCTGCGGGTCGTGCGGATCCCCTACCTTGTAGGTACGCGCCCGGGCCGCGAACTTCTCGCAGAACTCATCGAATATCGGCGCCTCGACAATGAGGCGGGAGTTGGCCATGCACACCTGGCCCTGATGGAAGAAGATCCCGAAACAGCCGGCACGGACCGCGTAGTCGACATCGGCATCGCTCAGAACAATGAGCGGGTTCTTGCCACCCATCTCCAGCGTGAGCTTCTTCAGATGCTTGGCGGCCTCGACGGCGATCAGCTTGCCGACTTGCGTGGACCCGGTGAACGTGATCATCCGTACGCGTGGGTCGCCCAGCAACACGCTGCCGACCTCCCGTGCCGGCCCAGGGACCACGCTCAGCACCCCCGGCGGCAGTCCCGCCGCCTCGAACAACTCGGCGATCTTCAGCCCGATTACCGGAGTCTCCTCGGAGGGTTTCAACACAAAACAGTTGCCTGCGGCCAGTGCGAGCGCGACCTTCTTCATCGCCAACAGCAAAGGTGCGTTGAAAGGAGCGATGCCACCGATCACGCCCAGCGGCTGACGTACGGTCATCCCAACCTGTCCCGACATGCTGTGAGGCAGCGTCTCCCCGAAAATATGGCGCGCGTCGCCGGCTGCGCTGCGCAACAGGTCGATGCAGTAGTGCACTTCGAACATCGCCTTGCCGAAGGTCGAGCCCGATTCTTCAATCAGGACCTCACGAAGCTCATCCGTCCGGCCCGCAATGATGTCCGCGACGCGTAGCAGGATAGCCACACGGTCCGAAACAAGCATGCGAGCCCACGCTGCCCTCGCGTTGTACGCAGCCTCTACGGCACGCAGTGCATCCGCACTGCGTGCCTGAGCAACACGGGCGTAGAGGGCACCCGTGGCCGGATTGAAGTCATCCGCAACGGCACCATCGGCCGCCGGCGCCCACTTGCCGTCAATGTAGAGTTGGTATGTCTTAACGGGCTCAGGTACAGGAACCGCTTTTACAGCACTCAACGCCATGGCCGTTTCCTTCTATGTGCGCAACTTCAGACCCAGACCTGGAGAACGTAATCGAACGGTGCCTGCCCGTTCAGGAGGTCGACCCGCTGCAAAGTAATTTTGAGATCTTCGCCGACGCGCGCCAGGGTATGGCGGTACGTGCCCGCAAAATGCCTGATTTGGTCTCGCCGTAGCTCCATCATCTGAAAGCGGGAACGGACCACGACGCTAGACTCGTCGGCCGACTCGATCACGACGTTGCTCACGATATGACTGGTGCCCCACTCGGGGGCTTGAGACCAGGCGTTCGGGTGTTGGACCCGGCCCATCCGGATCTCCATCAGCCGCCGGTCTTCGGCGAATATCGAGGGTGAGTCCAGCCATTCGGTCTGCTCGGGCATCACTGGCATCCAATAGACCCCGTCCGCTATGAACAGGTCGATGTACGCGGCCCACTGCTTTTGATCGAGCAGTTCCGACTGGTAGTACAGGAACTGTTCGACACGACGTTGTAGCGAGGCGGCTTCGCCGTCGACGCCGGCCGCGCGCGCGGGAAGAGGCGTACGTCGCGAGCGCCGGCTTGGAGAGTGATCCGGCGCAAGCGATTGCGCACCCGTCTTGTGAGCCTCGCGATTCTCGAAGATCACGACATCCTCGAGCAGACGGCCCTGGAGCTTTGAAGTAGTCATAGGCGCTCCATCAACGCATGTACCGGGTCCAGGCGTCGAACTGGCCGCGCATCACGGCCTCCGAGGTGCCTTTGTTGGAATAAACGATATCGCCCTCGCGCGTGTCGCCGCCGAAATTGCGGTGAAAGCTCACCCAATCCCCACCGTCGGATTCCAGGCCCCATTGCCCCTTGGACCAGTTTTCCAGGTCATCGGCATTGATCATCGTTGCCGGAGAGTTGACCAGGTTGAAGTACCACAGGGCGCGCCGATAAATGGCCGGCGACACACCGCGCAGGCGAAAATGCCAGATCTCGGAGAGTGTTTTGTTTGGGGACAGCGGCCGCAGCACGCGCAATTGTTGCAACGGGGACTGCACCGACAGATAGGGATAGATCAGTACATGGTGAATGCTCCGTCCCAGGAAGGCATCGGCTTGGGTTTCGCCGTAGGCCTTGTGCATCGATTCGACGTATTCCCGCGTATCGGGGTCATCCGGCCGCAGCCCCATGTAGCCCTTGAGAATGCCGTGACCGCGTGGGAAGTTGACTGTTTGCACGGAATCCCATTGCTCGAAGGCCGAAGCGAACGCCGACAAGTAGTGATAGTAGAGCGGCGGCGATTCACCAGACTCCTTGAGCGCACGCTCCACCCGGCTGGCGGCCACCCCGGTTGACTGGTGGGTGATCGATGGGTGTAGGGCGTCGAGCTGGTTTTCCATGAAGAATTTCCAGTTCGAATGCTGAATCACGCGGTGACACACCGGCACAATATCCACCGCCCCTTCGGGCGAGCGGTCGCACATATCGTCGAAGGCAATCCTTGCCTCGCCTAGAAACTCCAAGAGACTCGGTCCTTGCACGGCGAGACTGGCGAATACGAAACCGCGGTAGCTATCCACGCGTGCCGCGGCCTTCATGGAGCAGTCGGGATCGTCAGGCGACATTCGCGTCCCATCGTAGCCGTGATGGAGCGGAATACCTTTTATCCTGCCGTCGAGATGGAACGTCCAGGCGTGGTAGGAGCAGACGAAAGTCGGTCCTGTGTGACCCTGGCGATTGCCGCACAGCTGCACCCCGCGGTGGGGGCATCGGTTGTACAACACCCGAATCTGACCATCCATGCCACGGACCATGATCATGGGTTGCCGCCCGATCTGCGCTGTGACGTAGTCGCCGCTCCTCGGCACCTGCGTTTCGTGGCCACAGTAAACCCAGATCTTGTGCCAGATATTGTCCATCTCCCGGTCAAAAATCGCCTGATCGGTATAGACGGATTTGTGTACGCGGTCTGGTTCGACCAATCGTTCAAGCGGCTGCACGCGGCTCCTCTCAAGGCTCGGTACCTGGCCTCGATTTGCCACTGAATCTATGCCGCCGCTCGTCTGCTTTCCATGCCCGACTGACACCAATTATATTACCCAAAGTTATGGAAGCGGAGTGTCAGGTTGGCTACCCCAATCGATGTCGGACGGTTGCGCCAGCTCGCCCTGATCGTACGTGAGCGTTCCTTTTCCAAGGCGGCGGAATCTCTCGGAATCTCCCAGCCGGCGTTATCGAAAAATGTTCGCGCCCTGGAGCGGTCCTTGGGCGTGCAATTGCTGGAACGGGGCCGTTTCGGCGCCATCCCCACCACATTCGGTCTGGCGTTGGTGCGGCACGCCGATGCGATCGACGCTGAGCTACGCAGCGCCGAGCAAGAGGTCGTCGGGCTTCGCGTGGCACGCACCGGGCATGTTTGCGTAGGCTCCGGGCCCTCGGAGGCGACTCGATTGCTGCCGATCGCCCTGAACCGCCTCCGCCAGCAGGCCCCTGGAATCAACGTGACGGTTCTCTACGGCCTCAATGAAGCGTTGATGCCGATGGTGAAGCATGGGGAGGTCGACTTCGCTCTGTCCTCCATTCCGCCAAGGTCTCAGGACCCCGATCTGCGGCAAGTGCGGCTGCATGAAGACCGCGCTGCGGTCATCGCTCGGTCCGGACATCCTCTCCTTGAGCGCCGCGGGTCTCTCACGGCGGAACATCTCGTCGATCAACGTTGGATTCTGGCGCGTACTCCCGAGCTGGAGAGGCGCGCGTTGGACGATGTCTTCGTGGAAGCCGGCTTGGAGCCTCCGCATGTCTCCTTGGAGACCACATCGGCCGTATTGATGAAGACCATGGTCATGCAGAGCGACGTCCTCACCTTTCTGCCCCGTGAATTGATCTATTGGGAGGAGCGGTCAGGGCTGCTGTCCGCATTGAAACTCGCAGCTCCATCGTGGCAGCGGATTGTTGGTCTGACTCTGCGCAGCCGCGCGGGAGTCAATCCGGCAGCCCAGGCGCTGATTGATATACTGCGGGAAGTCGGTGGAGAGTTTTCTCGGTGAACATCGATTCTCTGGACCGTGATTACAACCCCAGGGTAGCCGTTCCCGACATTGCCGGTCTGTTCGCGCGCTGGCAGCAGAGTGGGGCGCGTGTCCGCGCGGCACTGCGGTGTCGGCTCGATGTGTGCTATGGCCTCTCTACCGCGGAGACCTTGGACTTCTTCCCGGCGGATGAGCCCAACAGCCCTTTGTTGATCTTCGTCCATGGCGGTTATTGGCGCGCGCTGGACAAGAAGGACTTCTCCTGGGTTGCGCCGGCCTACGTTGCCGAGGGGTATTCGGTAGCCGTACTGAACTACGGACTGCTCCCCGTTACACCTTTGTCCGAGATTGTGGCGCAGGTACGGCGTGCCTGTGTCTGGATCTATGTCAATGCCGCGGAATTACGAATCGATGCCAAGCGCATCGTCTGCTCGGGCCATTCGGCCGGCGGCCACCTGACCGCGATGATGCTCGCGACCGACTGGTCCGATGGTGTGAGCGGGCTCCCGCGGCGGCTGTTATCCGGTGCGGTATCGGTCAGCGGAATATTCGACCTCGAGCCGCTGACCCGGGCTCCATTCTTACGGGACGACCTGTGTTTGAACGATGTGCTGGTGAATCAGCTCTCTCCTGTCTATCTGAAGTTGCGTAACGACGTGCCGCTCGTTCGTGCCGTGGGTGCGCTCGAGACAGGCGCCTTTCATCGCCAATCGGAACTCATCGCAGAGCATTGGCCGCTGGCGTGCCGGTCCGCGCTGCTCGACCTCCCCGAATGCAATCACTACACGGCATGCGAGGCTCTGGCCACACCGGCCTCGGCTCTTTTTCGCGCTGCGAGTGAACTGCTGGCCCCACGGCGACAAAGCGGAAACTAGTAGTCCGTTTTCAACGTGACATACCACTGTCGGCCGCGATCCGGAATTCCGCTGACGGGGCCGGATCCAGGCGTGAAGTATGCCGCGAGATCATAGGCCTTATTGAGGGCATTCTTGATTCCGAAGGTCACGAGGTACTTCGTAGCCCGGTCCCGCCACTGCACGGACGCGTCGACGAGACCATAACCGGCTTGTTCCTCGAATGGGGTATTGAGTGCATCGTTGAAATAGCTGCTGCGATACGTCCATTGCACGCGCGGACCGAACTGGCCGAAAGAGCCGAGCTGGATTTCCTTTTGCGCGGCCAGCATTCCAGTCCAGCGTGATACGAAGGCGAACCGGGATTGGAGTGTCAGGCCGATGGCGGTTGGATCGATCCGGGTGTAGCCGGCATCCGTGAAGCCGGTGTTGGCTTCGAAGTACCAGCCGTCCCCCGGCGAGAGCTGGGTTTCGAACTCAAATCCCTGTATGCGGCCTTGCCCTCCATTGGCCGTGATGGGCGCGATGGCCTGGAATATCTGCACCTGAATATCGTCGTAGTTGGCCCGGTAGACCGCCAGATTCATACGCAGGCGGCCATCCCATTCGGTGGATTTCACCCCGATCTCGTAGGACGTGACGCTCTCCGGACCGAAGGCTGGAGTGGCAGGCAGCGGCGGAAAGACGCGCTGGGTAAACCCACCCGATTTGAAGCCCTGGCTGTAGGTCGTATAGGCCATCACATTGCTGTTGAGATGGTACGCGAGGTTTGCCAGGGGCGTGAACTTGGCGAACGCGCCACCGACCTCGAATGGTGGCAACAACGGCGTGCCCACGGGAAAAGGTCCGCCTTTGCTATTCAACACATATTGATTCGGGGTGAAGGTCTTGCGGTCGCGCGTGTAGCGTCCACCGGCGGTGAACGACCACGCGGTTGTGATGTCATAAGTTGCCTGAGCGAAGCCAGCGATGCTGTTCGTGGTTGCCTCGCCGCCCGAAAGAGCCTCTACTGGAGCGAAGTCGACGACGTTCGGATTGATCGAGTCTTCCGCGAATGAGTAGACACCGCCCACCCATTTTAACGCCCGATCGAAGGATTCGCCCTCGAGTTGCAATTCCTCACTGAATTGATGTTGGCTGAGACGGTCGGTCAGGTGGTAGATGGTCAGCGGGGACTCATCGCCATCGCGCTGGAACGCGCTCTGCAGATGGCGATACGCGGTGATGGACTTCAGTCGCAGGGTATCCGTGATATTCCAGTCATACGTAACGTGCGCCCCCCAAAGATTGTCGTTGCTGAAACTCGCAAGCGTGCCATAGCTCACCAACCGAGACGCCCCGTAGTACTGGGGCCCGTAACAGGCCGGATTCCTTTGGTCCCCCGCCGGGTTGTAGGATGCCGATCCCAAGCCGAGGCAGTTGCCTGTTCTGGTGACGAGCGTTGCCAGGTAGTTATTGAACAGGGAGAAATTGTCCACCGGAATGTCGGCCGGCGGATTGATCGTGTAGAAACCCGGTGTCTGCGGCGAGCCGGGCGGAGCCAAGGGAAGGTTGCGCGGGTTGAAGATCCCCGACTGGAAACTCACGCTCTTGAGAACGAACGCCGCTCCGTTCTCGCGCGTCCGCGTCCCGTCGGCCGAGAAATTCAGCTCCTGATGTTCTCCTTGCCAACGCACGGCCAACTTGCCCACCAGATTGTTGTGGTTGCCCAACCATTCGCCGGTCGCGATCTGATCGACGTAACCGCCTTGCTTGATGACCGCACCGGATAGGCTGGCCGCCAAAGAGCGGCCCAGAGGAACATTCAGCCGGGTCTTGACCTCAACGCGATCATCGGTGCCGTAGAGAATGCTGGACGTACCCTCAATAGAGCCGAAGGTCGGCTTTTGGGTCGTGACGCTGACAGCGCCACCGATCGTATTGCGCCCGAATAGCGTTCCCTGCGGTCCACGCAGTACCTCCACATGGTCGATGTCCACCAGATCGAGCAGCGACCCGACACTCCGTGCGACATAAACGCCGTCGACATAGAGCCCGACGCCCGCGTCGACGGTCGGGATGAAATCGGATTGCCCGACGCCGCGGATGAATACGGCGGCATTCGACGCCGAACCGCCTGCGCCTGGGTTTTCCTGAAAGATTAGATTGGGAACGATGCGCGCCAGGTCGTCCGCTCTCTCGACACCGCGCGCTTCGAGCGCCGCTCCTGAATAGGCTGCGATCGAGATGGGTGTGTCCTGTATGTTTTCGGCCCGACGTCGTGCGGTGACAGTGATTTCTTCCATCAGGGTCGTGGTGGTAGAAGCCGCCGGGGCATCGGAGGCGGGAACGTTGTCCGCGTGGACCACCGGAACAGCCGCGAGCAGAAGAACTAACAGGTGGACGCGCCGAACATAGTGGGATTCTCGCATCCTGGACTCCCCGCAGCCTTTTTATCGGGCCGGAAACACGCTATGCCGTGTCTCAGTGCCGGTCCATGCACCGGGTGGGCCAGTTGTATAACTGAAAGTTATGGGCCCGTGACCGAAGCTCAAAGAGAGCGCGTCATCGAGGACAGCTGACAGGCGCTCCGTGGATTACCCGAAGGTCATTCGCGGCGCTGCGCACGAGGCTTGACGTAACGCATGATCCAGCTGGCTTCGTCGCCGGCGGCATATTCGATGCCATCCCACGGTGTGCCACAAATATGCAGGTAAGCGTAGGGCGTCTCGGCAAACATGATCCAGGCACCCGCGTCGCGGACGGTGGTGGGTAGGCCGCAATGCTTGGCGTCGAACGGCCATAAGATCATCCAATGCGGGCCGATAGGAATCGCCGGGCTGGTATGGTCGAAGGGCGTATCGTTGCTGTGTTGGGTCGCGCCGCACAGCATGTAGCAAAGGCCCGGCGCGCGGTTGGTCGGAGCGGGCTTCCCGGCGAAGGCGTCCTTGAACCACTGCATGCCGAGTTCGTCGACACACATGGGTGGATCGCCGATCTTGTTTTCGTCTCCAGGGACGCAGATCCAACCATTGGTGCCTTGCCGCAAGATCGTCGTCAGGTTGCCACGATGATCCATCTCGGCAATAGTTGCGTCCCGCGTAATCTCAGTTGGTCCTGCACGCATCGCTCGCGCGATTTTTACGCCCTTCTCCAACTCCTCGGCGAGGCCTGGGGCAGATGCGGGTGGTAGTTGCGTCATGGCCGGCTCGCCGTGGCTTCCTGCTGGTCCGGCTTGCGCTACAGCACGCTCGCGAACAAGCGCCATAGCGGCCCCAAAGAAAGCGGCGCCGCCTATGAGCTCGCGTCGTGAGACAGGGGTGCAGGCAGCGGCCCGGTCAAGGCCTCCGGTATGACTGCCCGATCGTAAGCTGTCAGGAGAGCATGACGCTGACTTGTTGTTCATGGAGATTTCTTCCAACGGACTCATGCCGAACGGGCGCGAAAATGCGCCAATTGGAATCGTTTGACAAGACGTCTCAGGACGGGAGGCGACACGTCATTTTTGTCCAAAACGCCCTAGACGGGTACCAGACCGCTCGCCGGCCGCCCAATAAGCTGATTTAGAGCGTAATATCCCGGAAAGGCGCCCGCGCGGCGCATCAAATGACAACCCACGGTGATCGTGGGACCGCGAGGGGAGGCGACTGGAACCCCTGGACACCATTTCCGCAAAGGCGTCGTCCATGAAAGAGCTGACAATCAACGGCGTGCCTCACAGTGTCGCTGTGCCCGACGAGATGCCGCTGCTGTGGGTGCTTCGCGATGTTCTCGGGATGACAGGCACGAAGTTTGGTTGCGGAATCGCGCAATGCGGTGCGTGTACGGTCCACCTCGATGGAGTCGCCGTCCGATCCTGTCAGCTTCCGGTCGGTGCGATCGGCAATCGAGCCATTACGACGATTGAGGGCGTGGGGCAAACAACCGCGGGTGCCAAGATCCAAAAGGCGTGGCTCGAGCTCGAAGTCATCCAGTGCGGGTACTGCCAACCAGGGCAGATCATGGCGGCCGCAGCGTTGCTTGCCCGCAATCCTGCTCCGGATGATGAGGACATCGATGCGGCAATGGCGGGAAACATCTGCCGCTGTGGTACCTACGTGCGCATACGGGATGGGATCAAGCATGCCGCCCGATCGTAGTGGGAAGGTGTCGAGCGTGACCGTCACTCGTCGCGAGGTGCTCCGCAGTAGCGTCGCCATTACCGGCGGTCTGTTGATAGGGATCGATTTTGCACGCGCGCGCGCGAACGGGACGACCCCGAGTAGCGCACGCATCAATGCCTTCATCCAGGTTGCTCCGGATGACCGGGTGATTTTCACCATGCCCGCGGTTGAGATGGGGCAGGGTGTCTATACCGCGCAGGCCATGTGTCTCGCCGAGGAGCTCGACGTCGGCCTCGATCAGGTAGTGGCGGCGCATGCGCCACCCGACCAGGCTAATTACGGTAATCCGGTGTTTGTGGTCCAGGCCACCGGTGGATCAACCACGATCATGGCGTGGTCATTGCCTTTACGGCGCGCGGGTGCCGCAGCGCGAGCGATGCTGCTTCAGGCGGCGGCATCAACCTGGGGAGTTGACCCATTCGCCCTGGCTACTGATCGAGGCGTGATCACCCATAAGCCCTCGGGGCGCACGGTGCGCTATGGACAGATCGCCTCTCGCGCCGCGAGCGTGAAGGTTCCGAGTGAGGTCAAACTCAAGGACCCGAGTCAATTTCGCCTGATCGGCACTCCCGCCCGACGCATCGATACACCGGATAAGGCGATCGGCAAGACGGTATACGGGATCGACGTGATTCGTCCCGGCATGAAGATCGCAGCGCTCAAAGCCTCCCCGGTCTTGGGCGGCAAGGTGGCGAAGGTCGATCAGACTGCCGCGCTCGCCGTACCCGGCGTCCGGCAAGTTGTGGTGCTCGATGATCTGGTCGCGGTGGTGGGCGATCACATGTGGGCGGCCTTACAAGGCATGCGCGTGCTGCCCGTCGAGTGGTCGCAGAGTCCTCACGCGTCGCTCGACCAGGCACAGCTGTGGCAGGAGTTGGAAAGCGCCTCGGCCGGCGCGGCTGTTGCAGCGCAACGAGAGGGCGATGCGCTCGAGAAATTGAAGGAGGGCTCCCTGTTCGAGGCCACCTATGAATTCCCGTTTCTGGCACATGCGGCGATGGAGCCGATGAATTGTACTGTTCATGTGCATGACGGCATGTGCGAAGTGTGGGTTGGAACCCAGGTACCCGGCTTCGCGCAAGCGGGCGCCGCGAAAGTGCTCGGCATCGAGCCGTCCAAAGTCACGGTCAACAACCACATCATTGGCGGGGGCTTCGGGCGCAGGCTGGAGGTCGACGGTGTTATCAAGGCGACGCGAATCGCACAGCACGTGGAAGGGCCGGTCAAGGTTGTCTGGACACGAGAAGAGGATATTACTCAGCAACGCTACCGTCCTCTGTACAACGATCGACTGAAGGCACGCGTCGAGAACGGTAAAATCGTTGCCTGGCATCAGCGCGTGACAGGAGGATCGATCATGGCCCGCTGGCTGCCGCCGGCCTTCAGGGACGGAATCGATGTCGATGCCGTTGATGGCGCGGTCAAGCCTGCCTATGACTTCGGGGCAATGCTGATTGAATACGTGCGTCACGAGCTGCCGGTGGAGGTCGCCTTCTGGCGTGGAGTGGGTCCCAACAGCAGCATCTGTTCCAAAGAGTGCTTTATCGATGACATAGCTCATCGGACCAACGTGGACCCGCTGGAGTTTCGTCGCGGGATGCTCACTCGTTCCCCTCGTGCGCTGGGCGCGCTCAACCAGGTCGCCCAAAAGGCCAACTGGGGCACGCCGGCGCCGCCCTCGTCATTTGGCGCCCGTGTGGGTCGCGGTGTTGCGCTGCTCGACACTTTCGGGAGCTATCTTGCATGCATTGCCGATGTGGCAGTGAGCGATGCGGGCGATGTGCGGGTGACGCGCGTCGTTGTCGCGGCCGACTGCGGCCGCATTGTGAATCCAGACACGCTGGTGGCGCAGATTCAAGGCGGCGTTGTATTCGGCATTACCGCTATCTTGTACAACCAGATCACCTTTGCCGGCGGGCGCGTCGAGCAAAGTAATTTCAACAATTACCGGATGCTGCGCATCGATGAGATGCCGGTGATCGAAGCGCATATCGTCGCCAGTACGGAAAATTCAGGCGGTATCGGCGAGCCGGGCACGGTCGTAGTCCAACCGGCGATCGCCAACGCCGTGTCTTCGCGGCGACGGGGGTTCGAATCACTCGAATGCCCATTGATCGCAAATTGATCGCGAAGAGGAGCTGATGGGCCGCCGCTTCATTCAGGGGCTCGTCGCCGCGGCGCTGGTACTTGCGGCGGGATACGTCGGTTGGATGGTTTTTCAACCAGGCCCCTATGCCTTCGCAGGTGGTCGGCCGATGGATCTCGCGGATTACAGGGGACCACCGCCCACGGGCGTCCCGGCCGAGCTATCCCAGGCCGACGCGCATACGCGCGGCGAATACATTACGCGCATGGCGGATTGCGAGGCTTGCCACACTGCCAGAGGCGGCGAGCCGTTCGCGGGCGGTCGGCCTTTCGTGCTGCCTTTTGGAACGATCTATACACCCAACATCACCCCCGACCCTGATACCGGGATCGGCAAGTGGTCGGACGCGCAGTTTCTCAGAGCCGTGCACAAGGGTATCTCCGCCGACGGGTCGCGCCTCTATCCTGCCTTCCCCTACGCGTCCTACACGATGTTGACCGACGCCGACGTGGCGGCACTCAAGTCCTACCTTTTTTCACTCAAACCCGTGAGACAGGCGAACAAGCCCAATACGTTCTCCTTTCCATTCAACCAACGTTGGCTGATGGCGTTCTGGTCTGCCTTTTTCAACCCAGATGAGCGCTTCCATCCGATCCGAGAGCAAACTCCAGAATGGAATCGCGGTGCCTACCTGGTCGAAGCCGCAGCGCATTGCGGTGAATGCCACACGCCGCGCAACCTGATGCAGGCGATGAATCAGCGACGGAAGTTCGCCGGTGGAGCGGCTGAGGGTTGGAACGCGTACAACATCACCAGTGATCCGGTCAGTGGCGTCGGCGACTGGTCGCCAGATCAATTCGCCTCATATTTGTCGAGTGGGCATGCCCACGGGCGAGGCACGGCGTCGGGGCCCATGGGTGAAGCGGTGCACTTGAGTCTCTCGAAGCTAACCCATTCGGATATTGCCGCCATCGTCACCTACGTGCGCTCTGTGAAGCCCATTCGCAGCGAGGCTCTGCCAAAGCCAGCGGGGGCGGCCGCAGAGTCGCCAAAAGTAGCCTCTGTCAAGAACATCGAGGGTAAGCGCGTATTCGAGGGCAACTGCGTGAGCTGTCATGCCTGGACCGGGGCTGGGGCCATCATCAATGAAGCGCAACTCACCGGTGTACGCGCCGTCAACGACGCTTCGGCCGCGAATGTAGTCCAGATGATTCTCAGTGGCGCTGGCGATTCCGAAAGCGGTCAACCCTACATGCCGAGCTTTGCCGCTGCTTACTCCGACGCCGAAATCGCGGCGGTTGCGAACTATGTCACGGCGCGCTTCGGTTCCAAGCCGTCGCGCATCACGACCGGCGAGGTCGCGCGGCTCCGATTGCAGCGGTGATGGATCGGCCTGACACGCATTCGTCGATCACCGCGGCGTTAGGTTCAGCTCCCATGTTGACGAGCCTCCGCAGCCCGGGTTGTTACCCGCCGTTGCCCACCCCGGGTTCTCCCGGTGCATTCCGGGACTGGGATACGGCGACGGTGAGTGTCGGAGCCAATAGCTTCAACGCTGCGAGCGGCAGACTGCTCGTGAACGTGTAGTTTGCTGACTGGGGGCCGGCAACAGAGGCGGTGATCACTCCGAACCAGCGGTCACCGAGATAAAACACGAATCCCGCAGTGCGGCTCACGGCCCGAGAGGTGAGCAGGTGGCCGCCGCGTGTAAATGTATCGAAGCGGTTGTCGCCGGAGCCGGTTTTTCCCCCGACCAGGATCGGACTGCCGCCTGCATCGAAGGCGTGTTTGAGTCTCACTGCGGTGCCACTCTCAACAACGCCAGCAAGTACGCTGCGCAACAGACGTGCTACCGGTACGCGCATCACCTGGTCGTCCGCGCCGCCGTGACGCTCGAAGGCCGTTTCGTACGGCGTGCCGCGTGCGAAACGAGCCTGTTGGATGTCGACGAGGGGCCGGCGGCGGCCGTCGTTGACAATGATGCCCATGAGATCCGCCAATGCGACAGGACGGTCGGCCGAGCTGCCTATGGCGGTTGCATACGAGGGGACGAGAGTCTCGAACGGGAAGCCGAGGCGGCGCCAGTAAGGCGTCATGCGCGCGAAAGCGTCGCGCTCGATCTGAATGCGCAGCCTGAGGTCCTGTGCCTCACGATTGCGCGTACTCAACAGCCAATCGGCGGAGGTGTCGTGCTCCTGAGCGGCAATCTCGGCGAGAAGTTGTTTGCGGGCCGGGAAATTGACATCTCCCATCACTGCCTCGGCGTCGTACGGCAGGTGCATCTCGTGGTATCGCACGATGTCGCGCATGAGACGGACGAATACGAGGTTGATCGAGTGGATGAGCGCCTCGCGGATGGTCGGAACCTGGCCGTTTTCCTCCGGCTCGAAGTTGTTGAAGTGGTGCAGACCGCCGCCGGTAAAGAATTCCTCGTCCGGGTTGGCGGAATAGCTGCGCTCGAGCGACTTCGCGAGAAAGGCTTCCAGCTCCAGCTGCGGCTGTGCGAGCAAAGTGCTTGCGGCCCAGCGTGTGATGGGATCGCCGCCGTTGGTGGCCCACGCTTCGCGCCTCTGGCTGTCGAGCGCCGATAACTCATCGTAAAGCTGCGCGACAATCTCGAGATAGTGAGCCAGCGTGCGGAGCTTCGCTGTGCTGCCAAGCTCCAGCTTCATACCGTCATTCACGTCGAAAGGCGCGTTCAGAGTATCGGTGTGCACACGCACCAAGTTGCCTTCAGGGCGGGATTCGACGAGGAGAAAGCTATAGGTAACGCCACCAGGATCGCCGCGCTCGAGCACGTGAGGCTCGCGCAGCGAATTGGCAGCAACGAACGCGGGCGTGGCGAGCTCGCGAAGCAGTCCAATGACCTTCGCCTGGAGCCTGCTGTCAATGGTGCTGTCGACCTCGAGGGCGAGGCGATCAAGGGCATACTGGTTGGTAACACCCAGCAGGCTCCCAAGCTCGGCTCGTACGGCGTTTGGGGCTTTGCGCTCAATGAAGCGAGTGGGCTCTTCGACCAGAGGCACGGGAGCGAACTCCAGTGCCGTGTTGCGCACAAGATCCAGCATGGGCGCATCGACTATCCCGGCCGATTGTAACAACCCGGCATACGCGTCAATACGGGACTGCAGTGCCTGACGGTCCTTTTCCAGATAAAAGGTCGGAGCGTGCACGGAATAAAGCAGTGCGAGCACCTCCTTGTACGCATGAGCGGTCTCGGCGGTGAGGCGCGGGTCTGTCAACCTGGCGAGCACCTCGCTCGGATTTTCTCCAAACCAAACTCGCAGACCTTCCGCAAGCCCGTTTACCTCACCGACGCCAGAGGCCGCACCTAGAGGCATGGAGTTCAGGTAAGCGAGGATGATCTTGTGCCGTGCCGCGCTGGTATCGGGACTTTCGTGATAAGCCACCAGGCTGGCACCGATCACCTGATGCAACTTCTCGAGGGCAGACTCCGTGCGCCCACCCGGCGAATGCTGAAACTTCACCAGTTGCGTCGCAAGCGTGCTGCCGCCTTCGAGAGGCCACTTGAGTCCCACGCTGCGCCCGGTGTAAAGGACGAGCGCCTTTGATGAGCGTGCCCAGTCGATAGCTGGATTGGCACGCGGACCGGCGTCCTCGCCGATATTGCGGTTTTCGATGAACAACAGAGTGCGGATCAACAGCGGCGGAACTTCGTCGAGGCTTTTCAGTGCTCCAGGACTTTCCACCTTTGCGTCGTAGATGAGGGAGCGGTCAGTGTCGCGGATCGCGAGCCCTGCTGCTGAAGGCTCCCAGAAAGGCGGCGCAATGTGAGATTGGATCAGGTCGGCGAGCTCAGGGCTCTGGTGTGCCTGCTCAGTGATCCGGAAGCCGTTCTCGCGTAGACGCAGGCTGAACTGCTGGAGCTTGGTGTAACCCCGCCGGTTGTCCACAGGCCCAGCCGTCGGGAATGCGATATCGTCGCTCCGACCCGGCGCCATCACATACGTCAGCTTCGAGTTCCACCGCTCGAAGAATAGGGATTGCAGCAGGGAGAGGCGCGTCTCGAGGTATGCCGCGCCAGCGAGAACGGCGAGACAAATTGCTACGAACAAATACGTTCCCTTACGTGGCGGGGCTGCTGACCTGGTAAAGGGGCGACGCTCCCCCGGGAAGGGAAGAAGGATGGCTTCGGTCAGCTCTGGCGCAGACTCGCGCTCGTGGAAGGGATCAGGCGAAATCGGCTGTTGCAACATTCCCGGCTATTATGCGCCAGAGGCGATCAAACGACCTCGACAAATTCTCCATAGCCACCCAGCGCAAGTGATTGAAGCCCGCCGGCTCTACGCCTGCCAGGACTTCATTGGGATCCGCTTCGAGTTTGGTAGGGGCTATCCCAGGCGCCGCCTGAGAGACACAAGCCGTACGATCTTTCCGCTATTGCCTCTGGCTCACGCCGCGACTACGTAAGTAAGCGAGTCGTCCGTGGAAGTCGGCGGCGCCGATTCACCGCGTTGATCGAACAAAGTGGGCGCCTTGCGGAAGCCAACGGATCGCAGTTGCTCGAACTGTTGGTCAGGCTTGATGTAATACAGCATGGTGCTGTAGTGATGGCAGCGATCGTTGATGATCGAATATTCATCCGTGCGGCTTTCATGGCGTGCGAAGCGGATACGGTTGTAGAAGCCATAAACGGCGTGTGCGGCAAATCGAACCGCCCGCACTCCAAAACGCAGCGGGTGGAAACTCATGCTGAAGCCGGGCAGTGCAAAAAATCGCTCGTGGGCTGTGTTGTTACGGTTGTATGTGGAGAAGATGAAATGGCCATCGGGCGCCAGTAGCCGGCGTACTTCCTTCAGTATCGCAAGCCGGCCCTCGTGCGCCACCATGCTGATACCGTTGCAAGCGAAGACGATGAGATCGAAGGATCGATCGGCGAAGGCGCTGAGACTGCGGGCGTCGGCAACCTCGAATCGAACATTCGGAAAGCGGTCGCGGCAACGCGCGACCATCTCGGGCACATAGTCCACTCCGACGTAGTGCTCACTCAGCGCGTGCAGTGCCGGCACGGTCCTGCCGGCTCCAACCCCCAGATCGAGGATACGTTTTCCCCTGGAGGAGTCGGCGACCGAGGCGAGTGCCGCGAGCTCCGGTGCAGTCAGCCCGTCGTATGCATACTCGTCAACCGTGCGTTGCATCGTACGACGATTGATCGAGTCTACCAGCGATTCTGCCTTCAAGATGAGCCTTCCTATCCTGTCCTCGGCTGCCCGCGATTGACCGATTTGACGGCGGTCTGACCCAAGCCTGCCAATAGTGTGATGCGTGGCCCCTGAAGCCTAGCGAAGGTTCTGTGTGTGGCGGAGCCGTCCCTAACTGAGGCGTGACGAAGTTCACGATATTCGAGCGACGGCGCCACTGTGGCGCAGATATTGGCGCGGCTTGGTGGATTTGATCCGCTGTTGATAAATCAGGCGCAGATGACCGAGCACTTCTGCGACCTCGTTTCCAATACGGAGACCATCGCCGACGTGATTGTATTTTGCCAGCAGGCCCGTAGCCTCAAAACTAGCTCCGCATCCTTGACCATTCAAGCGGAAAGCCGTTCCTCGGCTTGCGCTCCGCACGTCACTGGAGACCTCCAGCTTGCCATCGGCGTTTAAGGTTCGGCGTCGGTCACGCAAAGTGAAAGGCTCGTGTGCCTCCGTGGGCCGTGTGGCTTTGGGGGCTATCGCGGTAGCCGCGAACGAGCTTGCCGGTATCGCCTGGAGATACCGAGCCCGTTAAACGGGTAAACCGCACCGTCTCTGCCTACTCTGCGCCTCCATCGGATTGAAAAATTGGGGGCGGTCGTGGCTGTCGCGTTTATCTGTTGCGTCGTCGTGTTGTTTGCGATGGTGTTGCTCTGGGAGGCCGAGTCCGGATCGAGGAGGAGGGCCTTGCAGCCTGTCGGTTTGTTCCGCTGGCTGATTGCCGGAAACTGGACCGCGAAGCTGGGAGGCCTCTTGGTGAGCATCGGCGCTGGCGCGCTGTTGCGCTATGTGATGCTCAATCTCCACTTTCCCGCTCATTCCAAAATCATGGGTGGCGTGGCCTTGGTCGCCGTTCTGGGCACGGCCTCGGCTGTACTGTCTGCGTATTCGAATCGGCGAGCGATCTCCCTTGCTCTGGCCGGTGCATCGCTCGGGGTTGCTTATCTGACGGCCTACAGCGCGTATGGATTCTTTCACTTTGTAGCGGATCTGCAGGCTTTGGCTTTGCTCTTCCTGGTGGCCACCACCGCGACCGTGGTTGCCATAACGAGGCGGGCGCTATCAATTGCCGTGTTGGCTATGGCCGGCGCCTACATTGCCCCGGCCTTCGCGCTGCAGTCCC